>JAUHTP010000052.1:0-12606 GCA_031332935.1 Candidatus Pantoea bathycoeliae
TAGTTGGAGAAAGAAAATGGCAAGATATTTGGGTCCTAAGCTCAAGCTGAGCCGTCGTGAGGGCACAGACCTTTTCCTGAAGTCTGGCGTTCGCGCGATTGATTCCAAGTGTAAAATTGAACAAGCCCCTGGTCAGCATGGTGCGCGTAAACCGCGTCTGTCTGATTACGGCGGCCAGTTGCGTGAAAAACAAAAAGTTCGTCGTATTTACGGCGTGCTGGAACGTCAGTTCCGCAACTACTATAAAGAAGCGGCACGTCTGAAAGGCAACACCGGTGCAAACCTGTTAGCTCTGCTGGAAGGTCGTCTGGATAACGTAGTTTACCGTATGGGCTTCGGTGCCACTCGTGCAGAAGCACGTCAGCTGGTCAGCCACAAGTCTGTAATGGTTAACGGCCGCGTTGTTAACATCGCTTCTTATCAGGTATCTCCGAATGATGTCGTAAGCATCCGTGAGAAAGCCAAAAAGCAATCTCGCGTGAAGGCCGCTCTTGAGCTGGCTGAGCAGCGTGAAAAGCCAACTTGGCTGGAAGTTGATGCGACTAAGATGGAAGGTGTGTTCAAGCGTATTCCTGAGCGTACCGATCTGTCTGCGGACATTAACGAACACCTGATCGTCGAGCTTTACTCCAAGTAAAGCTTAGTACCAAAGAGAGGACACAATGCAGGGTTCTGTGACAGAGTTTCTAAAACCGCGCCTGGTAGATATCGAGCAAGTGAGTTCGACGCACGCCAAGGTGACCCTTGAGCCTTTAGAGCGTGGCTTTGGCCATACTCTTGGTAACGCACTGCGCCGTATTCTGCTTTCTTCCATGCCGGGTTGCGCGGTGACCGAGGTTGAAATTGATGGTGTACTGCATGAGTACAGCACCAAAGAGGGTGTACAGGAAGATATCCTGGAAATCCTGCTCAACCTGAAAGGGCTGGCGGTAAGAGTTCAAGGTAAAGATGAAGTCATTCTGACCTTGAATAAATCTGGCATTGGCCCTGTGACTGCAGCCGACATCACCCATGATGGTGATGTCGAAATCGTCAAGCCGCAGCACGTGATCTGTCACCTGACCGATGAGAACGCATCTATTGGCATGCGTATCAAAGTTCAGCGTGGTCGTGGTTATGTGCCGGCTTCTGCCCGAATTCATTCGGAAGAAGATGAGCGCCCAATCGGCCGCCTGCTGGTCGACGCTTGCTACAGCCCTGTAGACCGTATCGCCTACAATGTTGAAGCAGCGCGTGTAGAACAGCGCACCGACCTGGACAAGCTGGTCATCGAAATGGAAACCAACGGTACAATCGATCCTGAAGAGGCGATTCGTCGTGCGGCAACCATCCTGGCAGAACAACTGGAAGCTTTCGTTGACTTACGTGATGTACGTCAGCCGGAAGTGAAAGAAGAGAAACCAGAATTCGATCCGATCCTGCTGCGCCCTGTTGATGATCTGGAATTGACTGTCCGCTCTGCTAACTGCCTCAAGGCAGAAGCTATCCACTACATCGGTGATCTGGTACAGCGTACCGAGGTTGAGCTGCTCAAAACGCCTAACTTGGGTAAAAAATCTCTTACCGAGATTAAAGACGTGCTCGCCTCACGTGGTCTTTCTCTGGGCATGCGCCTCGAGAACTGGCCGCCGGCAAGCATCGCTGATGAATAACCCGATCACAGGTTAAGGTTTCACTGAGAAGGATAAGGTCATGCGCCATCGTAATAGTGGTCGTCAACTGAACCGCAACAGCAGCCATCGTCAGGCTATGTTCCGCAACATGGCTGGTTCTTTGGTTCTTCATGAGATCATCAAAACGACTCTGCCGAAAGCTAAAGAGCTGCGCCGCGTAGTTGAGCCGCTGATTACTCTTGCCAAGACCGACAGCGTAGCTAATCGTCGTCTGGCATTCGCCCGTACTCGTGATAACGAGATCGTGGCAAAACTGTTTAACGAGCTGGGCCCGCGTTTCGCGAGCCGTGCCGGTGGTTACACTCGTATTCTGAAGTGTGGCTTCCGCGCTGGTGACAACGCTCCGATGGCTTACATCGAGCTGGTTGATCGTCCAGAAGCTCAAGCAGAAGCTGCCGCAGAGTAATCTGTAGCATCGTAAAAAACCCGCTTCGGCGGGTTTTTTATTGCCTGAAATTTATTCCGTCCGTTAAGCTCAGTTATCTGGCTAAATCAGGAGGCGCTTATGTGGTTACTTGACCAGCTAGCTGAACAGCATATCCGTGCAGCCTAGGAAAAAGGTGAACTCAGCAACCTGCCCGGCGAAGGTTCCCCGCTTGAGCTGGATGATGACATTTCCCCTGAGTTACGTAGCGGCTATCGGCTGCTGAAAAATGCGGGCTTTCTGCCACCTGAACTTGAGACTTGAGATGCGCCGCGAAGCTATGGAGATTAGCGATCTATTGCGCAATCTGGATCCTGGGGATCAACGTTACCGCGAACAAAGTAAGCAGCTGCGCGTGCTGGAACTTCAGCTGCGGCAGGCAGGCTTGAGCACCGAATTCTTGCAAGGCCGATATGGCGATGTTATCCGCAATCGTCTTTTAAAGGAGGAGTAATGTACCGCATCGGACAGCTGGCTAAGCGACGAACGTTACTGTCGACACTATTCGTTTCTATGAAAAACAGCAGATGATGGGCCATGAGATCCGTACAGGAGGTGGATTTCGATTGTATAGCGACAGCGATCTTCAGCGACTGAAATTTATCCGCTTTGCCCGCCAGCTTGGATTTTGCCTCGACGCTATCCGCGATCTCCTGTAGATCCGCGTTGATCCCGCACATCACACCTGTCTCGAGTCGAAGGCGATCGTGCAGGCACGGTTGGATGAGGTTAACGCCCGAATCGAAGAATTGCAGAATATGCAGCGGTCATTACAAAGGTTATCTAATGCATGCTGCGGCGAAGCGCACAGCAGTGATTGTTGTTCAATACTTGAAGCGCTTGAGCAGGGCACCGATCCGCGACCAGAATATTCACACCATCAGCATTGAATTTTGGCGCAGTGAGATTATATTTATTGCACCTGAAATGAGGAGGCTGTAATGAGTAAATATCAACACACAAAGGGTGAGATTCGCGACAATGCGATTCAGGCTCTTCTGCACGACCCGCTGTTTCGCCAGCGGATAGAGCAAGAGCAAAAAGGCAAAAGTAGCTTTCGGCGTAAAGATAAACATGCAAAACGTGGTGGCTGGGAGGCCAGTGATAAGAAAGGCTCTTATCACTGGCCTTCTTCTTTATGGGCACAAAAAAGCCGCCTGACGGCGGCGCTGTTTTAAATCTTATTGTTCTGCTGCTTTAACAAATCACGAATCTCGCTGAGTAGCACTTCTTCGTTAGAAGGCTTAGGCGCGGGTTTTTCGACTTCTTTTTTCTTATGCAGTTTGTTTATCAGCTTAATAGCTATAAAGATGGCAAACGCCACGATGATAAAGTCGAACACAGTCTGAAGAAATACGCCATATTCCATCACAACTGCCGGTGTCGCATCTACAGCGGGTTTCAGTACCCATTTAAATTGTTTGAAGTCGACGCCACCGATCAGCAGTCCCAGCGGTGGCATAATAATATTTGCCACTAGTGAAGAGACGATTTTGCCAAACGCAGCGCCGATGATCACACCAACAGCGAGATCGACTACGTTGCCGCGCATTGCAAAATCACGAAACTCTTTGAAAAAACTCATACTTATCTCCTTGCCCTAGCCAATTCCTAAAGTCTAACAAACCTTTGGGCAATTGCCATCCAAGCGGCAGTAATTGTCGGAATAGTCTGTCCGACGTTGCGCTTATAGGAAGAAGGGGCTCGGCTGAAATAGTCGTTCTACATCCGGCACGAACTTTTGATCGGTCAGGAAAATGATGACGTGGTCGCCTTGCTCGATACGCAAATTGTCTTTGGCGATTAACACATCTTCACCTCGCACTACCGCGCCAATAAGCGTACCCGGCGGTAGTTTGATTTCATTGATTAGACGGCCAACTACACGCGATGTGGTTTCATCACCGTGTGCGATCGCTTCAATCGCTTCGGCAATACCGCGCCGCAGGGAAGATACGCCAACAATATCCGCTTTACGCACATGGCCAAGGAGCGCAGAAATTGTGGCCTGCTGAGGCGAGATCGCAATATCAATAACGCTGCCCTGAACCAGATCGACATAGGCGCGACGCTGGATCAGCACCATAACCTTTTTTGCGCCCATCTTTTTCGCCAGCATCGCCGACATAATGTTCGCTTCGTCATCGTTAGTGACGGCAATAAAGAGATCGACCTGATCAACATGTTCTTCTGCCAGCAGCTCCTGATCGGAAGCGTCACCATAAAAGACAATAGTGTACTGTAGACGCTCAGCCAGTTCAGCCGCGCGGTGAGGATTACGTTCGATCAGCTTCACGCTGTAATTTTTTTCCAGCAGCTGCGCAAGACCAAAACCTATATTGCCACCGCCGACCAGCATGATGTGTTTATAAGGCTTCTCTAGTCGCTGCATTTCGCTCATTACCGCCCGAATATTCTGACTGGCAGCAATAAAAAATGCCTCATAACCCGCTTCCACAATGGTTGAACCTTGCGGGCAAATGGGACGATCCTGACGGAAAATCGCCGCCACGCGAGTATCAATATGCGGCATATTATCGCGCAGAATAGAGAGCGGATTGCCCACTAATGGACCACCATAATAGGCTTTTACTACGGCAAGGCTGACGAGGCCTTCCGCAAAGTTCACCACCTGCAACGTGCCAGGATATTGAATCAGCCGATAGATGTTTTCTATGACCAGTTGTTCCGGCGAGATAAGATGATCAATCGGCACAGCTTCAGGAATAAACAGCTTCTCAGCATCGCGCAAATAATCAGCCGCTCGAATACGCGCTATACGGTTAGGCGTGTTAAAAAGCGAGTAGGCAATCTGGCACGCCACCATATTCGTTTCGTCTGAACTGGTAACCGCAACTAACATGTCCGCATCTTCCGCACCGGCTTCACGCAGAATGCGCGGATGCGATCCGTGCCCCTGAACGACGCACAAATCAAATTTATTCTGCAGCTGGCGCAAGCGGTCAGAGTCGGTATCAACCACCGTGATGTCATTGTTCTCGCCGACCAGGTTTTCTGCCAGCGTTCCGCCAACCTGCACAGTTCCCAAAATGATAATTTTCATTGCGTGTCGTGCTCTTTAGTTAGTGCGCTTTTACCAGCTTAGCGTAGAAGAATCCGTCACCGCCTTCGACAGCCGGGAAAACCTGTAGCCCGTCTGTTTTACCGCCCGGTAAGGCTTCAGCGCGCGCATCCGTATGGCGCGTCAGGAAAGCATTAATCTGCGCTTCGTTCTCTTCCGGCAGGACAGAGCAGGTTGCATAAAGCAGCGTACCACCTTGTTTTAGATGCGGCCAGACTGCTTCCAGAATATCACGCTGCAACGTTGCCAGTTCGGCGATATCCCGGTCGCGGCGCAGCCATTTAATATCGGGATGACGACGAATCACGCCGGTCGCAGAGCAGGGCGCATCCAGCAAAATACGATCAAACAGGCGGTCACCGCACCACTCTTGAGGTTTGCGTCCGTCACCCTGTTTGACTTCTGCCTGCAGATTGAGGCGCTGCAAATTCTCTTTCACGCGCGTTAGTCGTTGGGCATCGACATCCACCGCCATCACCTGAGCTTTAGGAGCAATCTCAAGAATGTGTGTTGTCTTACCGCCTGGTGCAGCGCACAGATCTAGGATCTGTTCGCCATTTTCCGGTGCCAGAAGCAGGGCACAGCGCTGAGCTGAAAGATCCTGCACTGTTACCCAGCCATTGGCAAAGCCGGGAAGTTGGTTGACCGGCGCAGGCGACTCCAGCCGCAGCGCATCAGGTGCATCGTCGGCAGCAAAGGCCGTTCTTTCACCTTCGTTCAGCAGCGCCAGCCATGCGTCGCGGCTGTGATGCTGGCGATTCACGCGCAGCCACATTGGAGGACGCTGGTTATTCGCGTCTACAATTTGCTGCCAGTTTTCTGGCCAGGCTTTTTGCAGACGCTGTAACAACCATGCCGGATGCAGATGTTTTTGCGGGCCCTGCTCGACCTCGGCTACCAGCTCCGCCTGCTGGCGTTGAAACTGGCGCAGCACGCCGTTGAGCAGTCCCTTAAGGTTGGCCCGCTTGAGCACTTCGGCACCGGCAACGGTTTCAGCCAGCGCAGCATGGGCAGGCACGCGCGTATAGAGCAGCTGATAAAGACTGACCATAATCAGGTAATGCAGCACGCGCTGTTTGCCGGTTAACGGACGAGCCATTAATTTGCCGATTAAGGCTTCAAGCTGTGGCAGTGTACGCAATACGCCGAAGCAGAGTTCCTGCAACAGCGCACCATCTTTATCAGCCAGTTTTTTCTGCGCGCCAGGCAAAATGGCGCTGAGGGATTCGCCTTTATCGATCACGCGCTCAATCAGTTGAGCGGACAGGCTTCGCAGATTCGTTGATTTAGTCATTCGGGTTACGTCATTAAACAAAAAGCCCGGACAGAGCCGGGCTGGAGTCAGGCTAAAACGCGGCCTGACGTGAACCACTCGCGACGCGAGTTAAGCAGATCTTGCGCCGACATTGCTTTTTTTCCAGCCGGTTGCAGCAGCTGAAGATTTAATACGCCCTTAACAGTTGCAACCTGAATGCCATGCTTATCCGCTGCAATGATTTCGCCTGGCTCTTTCTCAACGTGTGGCAATACGCTTGCCTGCCACACTTTGATCGGCTGATCCTCAATCAGGAAATAGCTCACTGGCCAGGGATTAAAAGCGCGGATACAGCGCTCAAGCTGAGCAGCGGAAAGCTGCCAGTCGAGGCGCGCTTCTTCTTTGCTTAGCTTCTCGGCGTAACTGGCTTGGGTATCATCCTGCTTTTCCGGCTGCGCGCGGCCATCCGCCAGCTGCGACAGGGTTTCCAGCAGACCTTGCGGGCCAAGCTGCGCCAGCTTGTCATACAGCGACGCGCTGGTATCTTCCGCAGTGACAGGGCAGCTGAGCTTATACAGCATATCGCCGGTATCGAGGCCGACATCCATCTGCATAATGGTCACGCCGGTTTCACTGTCGCCCGCCCAGAGCGAGCGCTGAATCGGCGCGGCACCGCGCCAGCGCGGCAGCAGTGAACCATGAACGTTGATGCAGCCAAGACGCGGCATGGTCAGCACCGCCTGCGGCAGTATCAGACCATAGGCTACCACCACAATGACATCTGCCTGTAAATCGGCAACCAGCTGCAGGCTTTCAGCAGGACGCAGTGATTTCGGCTGAAACACCGGTATGTCATGAGAGAGCGCCAGCGTTTTCACGGGGCTGGGTGTCAGCTTATTGCCACGACCAGCCGGACGATCGGGTTGGGTAAAGACGCCAACAACCTGATGCTCAGAAACAAACAGCGCGTCAAGGTGACGCGCTGCAAAATCAGGTGTGCCAGCAAAGATAATTTTTAGCGGAGCAGACACGGTGATCCTTCTTTAGCTGTCAGTGCGCGCGTTCTGACGCGCCAGTTTTTCCAGCTTTTGCTTAATACGCTGACGCTTCAGCGGCGACAGGTAATCAATAAACAGCTTGCCGTCGAGGTGATCGATCTCATGCTGAATACAAATAGCCAGCAAGCTGTCAGTTTCCAGTTCAAAGCTGTTGCCTTCGCGGTCCAGCGCGCGCACCTTCACGCGTTCGGCACGCGGAACAAAAGCGCGCTGCTCGGGAATAGAAAGGCAGCCTTCTTCAATACCGGTTTCGCCGCTTTTATCCAGCAGTTCCGGGTTGATCAGAACCAGACGTTCGTCGCGGTTTTCTGACACATCAATAACAATGATGCGCTGATGAATATCCACCTGCGTCGCCGCAAGGCCAATGCCTTCTTCGGCGTACATGGTTTCAAACATATCGTCGACGATGCGCTGAACTTCAGCGTTAACTGTTTTCACTGGCGCCGCGATTTTGCGAAGACGATCGTCAGGGAAATGTAATACCTGCAAAACTGACATAAATATCCAGATGTATGTGCGATTAAGAAAAGATTATTAATTCATATTGTAGACTTTTTAAGGGCTGATTGACAGCATTCACCCGCACGAAGCGGCGCGTAAAGCAGGGAGCAAATATGGAAAATATCGAGCGCTATCTGCGGCTTTTAGCCGTAACCGGCATGACCGGAAAACGCTGGCTTGAGATGGTGATTGCACTTAATGAAACAGATGATGCGGCATCAATGCTTAAGTTGTCTGGACTAAGCGACGAGCAAATTCAGCAGTTTCACCAGCTATAGTCACGCGAGATTGCTCGTACCGAAGCGTGGCTTGCCGAAAAAGACTTTCACCATCTGTTAACAGCATTAGACGACGGCTATCTTGCGGCACTACGCGAGATTCACCGTTTTCCGCCGCTACTTTATATAAAAGGCGATCCCGCTTTACTCTCCTCTATGCAGCTGGCGGTTGTTGGCAGCCGTAGTTGTTCGCACTATGGAAGGCAATGGGGCGAGTGGTTTACTCAACAGCTGGCGCTAAGCGACCTAACGATCACCAGCGGCTTGGCGTGCGGAATAGATGGCGTCGCGCATCGTGCAGCGCTGGATGTGCAGGGAAAGACCGTTGCGGTACTCGATAGTGGGCTGCAGCACCTCTATCCCCAAAATCATTACGCGCTGGCGGAAGAGATTGTGGAAAAGGGCGGTGTGGTAATTTCTGAGTTCCCTCTTGGTATGCCGCCCCATGCGCTTAATTTTCCGTGTCGCAATCGTATCATTAGCGGCTTAAACCGGGGCGTACTGGTCGTAGAGGCAACCATTAAAAGCGGTTCGCTGGTCACTGCTCGTTATGCGCTTGAGCAAAATCGTAATGTTTATGCTTTACCTGACGCGCTAGGTAATCCCGGCAGCGCAGGAACGCACTGGCTGATCCAGCAGGGCGCGTTGCTGGTGGCCCATCCTACCAATAATTGTCGACGATCTTCGCGCCGCGCTTAACTGGCTGCCCTTTACACAGCCTGAAGGAATATATTCTGGGGCCAGCGATGATGTGCCATTGCCATTTGCTGAGGTGTTGGCTAACGTAGGTGATGAGGTTACACCTGTTGACGTCGTCGCTGAACGTGCCGGCCAACCTGTGCCAGTAATAACAGCCCAACTGCTGGAGCTGGAGTTAGCAGGATGGATCGCAGCTGTACCCGGCGGCTATGTCCGATTGAGGAGGGCATGCCATGTTCGACGTACTAATGTACTTGTTTGAGACGTATATCCACAACGAAGCAGAAATGCAGGTTGATCAGGATACATTGACTGATGACTTAACCGATGCCGGTTTTCATCGTGAAGATATCTACAATGCGTTGAACTGGTTAGAAAAGCTGGCAGATTATCAGGACGGCCTGGTCGATCCGATTCTGTTAGCCAACGATCCGCTTTCAATGCGCATCTACACGGAAGAAGAAGGCCAGCGTTTAGATGCCGAATGTCGTGGTTTCCTGCTGTTCCTGGAGCAGATTCAGGTGCTCAATATGGAAACTCGCGAAATGGTCATCGAACGAGTAATGGCACTCGACACGCTCGAGTTTGATCTGGAAGATCTCAAATGGGTGGTGCTGATGGTGTTGTTTAATCTTCCGGGATGTGAGAACGCTTATCAGCAAATGGAAGAACTAATATTCGACGTCAATGAAGGCATGCTGCATTAATTACTCTTTGCAGCCATCGTTATGAACAAATCAGCACTTTTCACCGTGCGTAAACACGATCTCTGCCCCGCATGCGGGGCAGATTTAGTTATACGCAGCGGTAAACACGGAGCCTTTTTAGGCTGTACAAATTATCCCACTTGCGACTATATCCGCTCGCTGAAAAGTCAGGCTGACGGCCACATCGTCAAAGTGCTGGAAGGGCACGCCTGCCCGCAGTGCGGCGCAGATAAAGCCTTACGCCAAGGGCGTTACGGCATGTTTATCGGCTGTAGCCATTATCTTGAATGTGACTATAGCGAAGCCATCGATAAGCCGGATGAAACAATTATTGCCTGTCCGCAATGTAGTGAGGGCAAGCTAGTGCAGCGCCGCTCGCGTTACGGTAAGACTTTTCACTCATGTAACCGTTATCCGGCCTGCCAGTTCGCCGTTAACGCTACGCCGATCGCAGGTGAATGTCCGCACTGCCATTTCCCATTACTGGTAGAGAAGAAAACCGCGCAGGGCGTGAAACGCTTTTGCGCTAGTAAAAGTTGCGGCAAGGCCGCCGCATCAGAGAATTAAGATCATACTATGCCAAATAACCACTTTTCTGGCTCACTGGATGCGTGCGTCGAACAACTGCGTCAGCAGGCCGTTATTGCTTATCCTACCGAAGCCGTTTTCGGTCTGGGCTGCGATCCTGATAGCGAAAGCGCGGTCATGGAGCTGCTGGCGTTAAAGCAGCGTCCCGTTGATAAGGGGCTAATCCTTATTGCTGCCAACTATGCTCAGCTGGAGCCTTATATTTCCGATCGCGAACTGATTGTTGAGCAGCGTGAACGGATGTTTGCTCACTGGCCCGGCTCAGTGACCTTTGTTGTGCCAGCTACGCCGCAAACGCCGCGCTGGCTAACGGGACGTTTCGATTCACTGGCGATCCGCGTCAGCGATCATCCTGACGTACAGGCGCTGTGCCACGCATTCGGCAAGCCACTGGTCTCGACCAGCGCAAATTTGTCCGGTGAAGAGCCGTGCCGAACGGTTGATGCGGTCAGGACACAATTCGGCGAGGCATTTCCAGTGCTGGTGGGCGAAACCGGAGGACGACAAAATCCATCGGAAATTCGTGATGTATTAACCGGCAATCTTATTCGTCAGGGATAATTCATGGATCAGTTTGCGGTATTCGGTAATCCCATCAGCCACAGTAAATCTCCTTTGATTCATCAGGCTTTCTCTGAACAGACCGGCATTACGCATCATTATGGTCGTGTCTGTGCGCCGCTAGACAGTTTCCCGGAGACTATTGCTGCTTTCTTCGCGCAGGGCGGGCGCGGCGCAAATGTGACTTTGCCCTTTAAACAGCAGGCCTGCGAATTTGCCGATGAGCTGAGCGAGCGAGCAGCGCTTTCCGGGGCAGTGAACACGCTAAAAAAATGCAGCGATGGACGCATTTTGGGTGACAACACTGATGGCATCGGCCTGTTGAGCGATCTGGAGCGTCTGGCGCTGATTAAGTCTGGCGACCGCGTGTTGCTGGTGGGTGCAGGCGGTGCGGCGCGTGGTGTGATCCTCCCGCTGCTTTCCGCAGGCTGTGCGGTAACTATCGTTAACCGTACTCAAGCCCGGGCTGAAGAGCTGGCGCAGCTTTTCGGCCAGAACGGAACGATTGACGCCTGTAGTTTTGACCAGCTGGGGGCACGCGCATTTGATCTGATTGTGAATGCAACTTCGAGTGGCGTAAGTGGCGAGGTTCCGCCGCTGCCCGTTTCATTGATCAATCCACAGGTACGCTGTTACGACATGTTTTATCAGGCTGGCGCAACGCCGTTTCTGCAATGGTGCGGAGATCATGGCGCGCATCAATATGCGGATGGTTTGGGTATGCTGGTCGGTCAGGCCGCGCACGCTTTCTATCTATGGCACAATGTCATGCCAGATATTGCGCCCGTTATCGCTCAGCTTAAACGGGCAATGCAGTAATGAACCAGGCTATTCAATTCCCGGATCGTGAAGAGTGGAACGCTGAAAAAGAAGCTGTCTGTTTTCCCGCGCTGGTCAATGGCATGTTATTGACCTGTGCCATCTCTGCCGAAGCCCTGCATCAGCGCTTCGGTCATGGAGAAGTAATAACGTTATTCACTGCTCATCGCTGGGACATAGAAATAGAAGAAGCAGAGACAGCCTCCTTAATGAAGCATTCGACGCTCAGGATTGGATCTGGCTCGCCTCGGCCAGATAATCATCTTTCCAGCTGACATAGTTATTAGCTGAATAAAGCAGGCCAGCTATCTCTTGTTCGCTCAGCGGACGTACTTGTTTAATCGGGCTGCCGAGATAGAGGTAGCCACTCTCCAGGCGTTTGCCCGGTGGCACCAGGCTTCCCGCGCCAATCATCACATCATCTTCGATAATCGCCCCATCCAGCACGATAGATCCCATTCCTACCAGTACGCGATTACCAATGGTGCAGGCGTGCAGCATCGCTTTATGTCCGATAGTAACGTCGTCGCCGATAGTCAACGGAAACCCCAGCGGATTGCTGGCTGACTTATAGGTAACGTGTAGTACGCTGCCGTCCTGAATATTGGTGCGTGCGCCAATGCGCACCTGATTTACATCGCCACGTATCGCCACTAGTGGCCAGATGCTAACGTCATCAGCCAGAATGACATCTCCAACCACAACGCTGGAGGCGTCTACCATGACGCGCTGACCACATTGCGGATAACTCTCTTTATAACGACGAAGGGCTGACATGGCTTTCTCCTGTTAGTTGTGTCTACAGACTGAGGCGGATTGGGCGTCAGACAAGGCAATAACACCCGGGATCGTTGAAGATCTCCGCAATAAGATTATTTTCTCGCCATACGGAAAAAAGATCGAAAAAAAGGGTCTTGCGCTCTCTGAACGACTGCCTTAGTGCGCCTCCACTGACACG
>JAUHTP010000053.1:0-7806 GCA_031332935.1 Candidatus Pantoea bathycoeliae
AAAAGCTAAAAGCTAAAAGCTAAAAGCTAAAAGCTAAAAGCTAAAAGCTAAAAGCTAAAAGTCAGGAGGCGAGCATCGCCTCCAGCTGCTCCTGCGCATCCAGCCACGCCATCTCGACCTCTTCCAGTGCGGCTTTACTCTCTGCCTGACGCTGTAGCGCCGCAGTGAGATCCGCTTTACGGCTCGAGTCGTAAATGTCGCCGTCGGCCAGCTGGCTTTCCGCTTCGGTGAGCTGGCTCTGCCATTTTGCAATCTGCTTCTCCAGCTTCTCGATCTCTTTACGCAGCCGCTGCGTCTGCGTGCGCAGCTCAGCGTCGCGGCGCTTCTGAATCTTTGCGCGCCTGTGCGCTGTTGCCGTTATCCTGCTTCGGCGCAGCGTCCGCCTGCGCCAGCAGCTTTATCAGGGGCGATTTGCCCACGCCGTTACGCCCCAGCAGGCCAATGCGCGAACCCGGTACTAGGTTGAGCTTTATGGCGTCCAGAACAATGCGCTCGCCGTAGCCTGCCGTGACTTTCTCCATCTTCAGCACGGATTGTCGACGTGCGCCGGGGCGATCATCTCCATGCGCTCCAGCATTTTTTTGATGCGGCTCTGCGCCTGCTTCGCTTTAGAAGCTTTAGCCCGGAAGCGGTCGATATAGCTTTGCAGGTGCGCCACTTTTTCCTGCTGGCTCTCAAACAGCGCCTGCTGCTGCGCCAGCTTCGCCACGCGCTGCTGTTCAAACGAGGTGTAGTTGCCGGTGTATCCGATCAGGCTCTCCTGCTCGATATGAATGATCTTATCTACCACAGGGTCAAGGAAGTCGCGGTCGTGTGAAATCAGGATCAGCGTGCCTTCGTAGCTTTTAACCAGCGCTCCAGCCAGATGACCGCGTCGAGATCGAGGTGGTTAGTCGGTTCGTCCGGCTCCGGCAAATCCACGCTGCTGCGCACGCTTAACCATCTGGAGCGCGTGGATGAGGGCTTTATCCAGAACGATGGCGACTATATTGGCTACCAGCGGCGTGGCGACAAGCTGTATGAGCTAAAGGAGAAGGCGATCCTGCGCCAGCGCATTAACGTCGGCTACGTGTTTCAGAACTTCAATCTCTTCCCGCATCTCACGGTGCTGGAGAACCTGATTGAAGCAACGATCGCCCACCGTCAGCTCTCAAAGCGCGACGCCATTACGCGCGCCGGTGAGTTGTTGGATATCGTTGGGCTGCGGCATAAAGCGGACGCCTGGCCGCGCCACCTTTCCGGTGGTCAGCAGCAGCGTATCGCCATTGCGCGTGCGCTAATGCTCAGCCCGCGCGTGATGCTGTTTGACGAGCACACCTCGGCTCTGGATCCCGAGCTGGTGGGTGAGGTGCTCGACGGCAAAATTGTTGAGCAGCGCAGCGCGACGCAGGTATTGAATGATCCGCGCCATGAGCGTACGCGCCGCTTTCTTGCGCCCGTTTTATAGGGACAGTGTGATGAGAAAAGTGTTGTTATCCGCGCTGCTGCTGTGCGCCGCGCAGCCTGTGCTGGCGGTGGAGCGTCTGGATGTATTGAAAAATGACACAACGATAGAGGCACCGGCAAACCCGCAGGCGATCGACCCGATCCCACCGGGTTTTCATTTCGTCGAGCCGGGTTATCTTACCGTGGCGACCGCCAATACCAATTCGCCGCCACTTGGGCTGCTGGCAGACAGCCTGGGGCTGAAGCTGCGGCTGGTGCCCGCCGCCTGGGAAGACTGGCAGCCTGGCGTGACTGCAGGGCGCTATGACGTGGCGATGTTTAATATTGCGGTGACGGAGGAGCGCAAGAAGAAGTTTGACTTTGCTACCTACCGCGCCGACGGCCACGCGTTTCTGGTGGAGGCCAACAGCCCGATTAGCGCGATTAACAAAGCGGAGGATGTGGCGGGCAAGCGCATTGTCGTTGGCTCCGGCACCAACCAAGAGCGCATCCGGCTCGGCTGGGATGAGAAGAACCGCGCGAAAGGGTTAAAGCAGGTCACGCCGGTCTATCTCACCGATGAGGCTGCGGCGACGCTGACGCTGCTTTCGGGACGCGCCGACGCGCTGTTTGGCCCGCAGTCGATGGCGGCCTAGAAGGTGGCTTCACGTGGCGACACGAAGATTGTGGGTTATGGGCCGGTGCGTTCCTGGGTCGCCGTCACGACGAAGAAAGGCAACGGGCTGGCTGAAGCGTTGCAGACTGCGGTGAACGGCACTATCGCCAGCGGTCAGTATCAGCAGGTGCTGAGCCGCCTGGGGATAGTGTATTAAAATTCAGCCTGTCCAGAGTGTGCAATTTTGCTTGCAGGCTCGAGCGGGTCAGAGGCTGATCAGCCAGTTAAACCCTCTCATTAGCTACACAATTTAGCTACACAATCTGTACAGGAATTTACACTAGCGACGGATTCCTTTTGAAGGGTGCTGGGTTATAGTTCAGCGCGTAACCATACAGGCTGTGTGGTTTTTTTATAACAAAGGATTAACTGGCTTATGAAAAAAATCATTTTTACCTTTATTCTGGCGGCTTCGTCTTTTTTGTCTTACGCAACGACGCGCTCATGCGGCGATCAGGTGGCTGAGTTAAATGCCAAAATTGCGGCGGCTACTAGCGCAGGTAACAGCGCTGAGGTTTCCCGCCTGAATTATGCGCTGACCAAAGTTAAAACTTATTGCACCGATGAACGCCAGGCAAGCCGTGCCAGCGAAGATGTCAGCCAGCACCAGCTGAAAGTGAAAAAGCAGAGCTGGAGCTTCAGGAAGCACAGCAGGATTTAGAAGAGGCGAAAGCTGACGGGCGTACCGAGAATATTGCCCAAAAATCGTATAAGGTCGACGAGAAAAAACGCAAGCTTCAGTCCGCCCAAAATGACCTTAAGCAGGCGCAGGAAGCGGCCGAGCGTTTAAAATAAAGTAAATCAGGGCTCGCACTCGCGGGCTTTTCCATTGAAACCTGCCGCTCTTGATACAGCCAGATACCGCCCGTTAAGCGGAGGAATTTTGCTGCCCGACAGCTTTACAAAAATTCCCATCGCATCAGCTTGCTCAAAACCCGCGTTAGATTTACTGTATATAAGTACAGTCTTTTACATGGAGATCATCATGCTGCGCGAAGATGAGAAAGAAACCGCATTCAGAAATGCTGTCAAACGTGACCACCAGGGACGCTATACCGTTACCACCGGTGATTTTGTTAATGAACTGGCGCGGCTGGACTGGCATTTTACTCTGAAACAGGCCAATATCTGGTAGAGAACCATACAACAATATTCCGTGACGTCTCTACGCAGGAGGGAGAAGGGCGGATTTTTCAGGTGTTTAATGTTCAGGAAGGTGGACAGCAATAACCACGCGACAAACATTTTTTGTCCAAACCCTGCTGACAGTACAATTACTTTTCAGCCCGCGCGCTCACGGGCTAAACTCTACTCAATCCGTCCCGCCCGTTGCTGAGCAAATTTGCACCAGCCAGTAATTTGCAGGACAATATCTGTTACCCTTCACTAAAAACATCATTCTATACATAGGGTTGTGATGAAAATCCGTTTTCTGTCAGCCAATGAGCATAAGCTTGCTGAGGTCCGAAAAATCCTCGAGCCGGTCGGCGTCAATGTCCTGCCCATCGCGCGGCGTATTGAAGAGATCCAGACCGAAAATGAGCTGGAGCTGGTGCGTGAAAAACTCACCAAAGCGTTCTCCATCATCGGCCGTCCGCTGTTTGTCGAACATACCGGCCTCTATCTCGATGGGCTTAATGGCCTGCCGGCCGGTCTGACGCGCATCTTATGGAACCGTCTTGACGCGGAACGCTTCGCTAAGCTGGTACAGGGGCTCGACAGCCAGGCAGTGACGGCAAAAACCGTGCTGGGCTACTGCGACGGGCGCAAGATGTACCAGTTTCATGGCGAATTGCGCGGCACTATTGCGGCAAAACCAGCCGGGTCGCGTGAGTTTCAGTGGGACTGTGTGTTTATCCCGGAAGGGCATAGCCAGACGTTTGCGGAAATGGGTGAGCTGAAAAATGAAATTTCTATGCGCAAGCTGGCGTTAGACCGTTTTGCCGATTTTTTGAAAACTGCCCGAGGAGTGGCATGAAACCTGAACTCAAACGCGCTTACGACTCTGGCAAGCTGATTCTGTTCGCGGGTGCGGGTATTTCACGCAATTTGGGCCTGCCTGAATGGCATGAGCTAATTGCCCATCTGGCCAACGAGCTTGGCTACGATCCTAAAATATTCAACACCTACGGCACCCATCTTTCGCTGGCGGAGTATTACAAGCAGAAAAAAGGCTCGCTGGGCCCGCTGCGCAGCTGGATGGATCGCGAATGGCATCGCCCCGATATCGATGTACGGTCGTCTGAAATCCATACCATGATTACCCAGGGCAACTTCAGCCGCATTTATACCACCAACTACGATCGCTGGCTGGAAGCGGCGCATGAGGCGCACGGCGTGCCCTACAGTAAGGTTGCTAACGCAGCGGATCTGGTGGCGCTAACCGAAGACAAACGCCATATCATCAAGCTGCATGGCGATTTCGATGATGACACCTCAATCGTGCTTGATGAGAGCAGCTATTTCGAGCGCCTCTATTTTGACTCACCGCTAGATATCAAACTTACCCATGACGTGATGGGCAACTCGGTGCTGTTTGTTGGCTACAGCATTAGCGATTTCAATATTCGTCTGCTGTTTTACCGTCTGACGAAAATGTGGGGCAGAACCGGATTAGCCACCGCACGGCCCAAATCCTATCTCTTCACCAACCGCAACAATCCGGTCGCATGTGAGGTGCTGGGGCAATGGGGTATCGATATGATCGTCTCGGAAGAGGATGACCCGCGTAAAGCGCTTGCCGATTTCCTTAATGAGCTGATTTCCTGAGCAAAATTTTATCTTCGCCTGGTGTGACAGAGGACTTGAAAAAAGGATGCAATCCCGTCTCAGGAGAGGTGTACTGTATATATTAACAGTGCTGGGGAGGCAAAAATGGCTGTCGAAATTAAATACGTAGTCGTCAAGAAGGGTGAAGAGAAAATGACTTTTGCCAGCAAAAAAGAGGCGGATGCCTGCGACAAGATGCTCGATATTGCTGAGGCCTTTACCGGCTGGTTAGCGCAGCATCAGCCCGATATGGATGAATCCCAGACGGAAACCCTCGGCCTGCTGCTTGCCGAACAGAAAGATGCCATTCAGCATATTCTGCGTACCAGCAAGCTTCCGGATGCAGCGGATTCCGCAGACGCAGCGAAAAAGGCGCGCGTGGCGGATGTTGCCGAGGAAAACGCTGAAGGCGAAGCCGCCCTGACAAAGAAATGCGCGCCGTTAAAGCCGCCTGATTCAGCGCAATAAAAACGCGCCGCAGTAATTACGCTTGCGGCGCGTTTTTGTTTTACAGCGCTTTAGAGCCAAAGAAAACAGGACCCGAAGGTCCTGTTTTTTATTAGTGAGCGAACCGGGTAAAGGTACGAAAGTAGTAGCTTGCTATCCACGTAACGTAGACCAGCCATACCACCAGTCCACCTGTTAACGCGATTTTACCTGTCATAAGCCTGTCTCCAGTGTGTGCGGTTTTGCTTATCGTTGACACAAACTGACAGAAGGCGTGATGGCATGGTTTGTTCTGGATCAAAAAACCTGCATATAGCAGATCAAAGCCAGAGCGGGACAAATAAAAGCGTTATTTTCCTCTCTTTTTCGGGCGATGCGTCTGCTCAGCATTGGGTAATCTACCTGGCAAAAAAGATAAAGCCAGCGGGAAAATTTTTGCCTTAAGTAAAGAGATGAAAATATTTCGTGTTGTGCAAGGGAACTTTATTTTTGTTGAAAAAGTAAGCGATATATTTTTAAGTCAAATAAAGCTGGTGGGTAAAAAAGGGTTATTTTTAACGCAGGAAATTTTAATGAAGCCTGTCTGACAGGGATGATCACGCTACTGGCGGGCTGTTTGATGATGGCGTTCTGAATAGCTCGCGAAAAGATAAACAGTGGGCGATAACCAGCAGCCAGTTAGCTGTTATCGACAGGATTAAACAAAATATTAATTAATTAACTCTCCGGGTCCTGTTTTTTAGCGAAAAAATTCCGCTTGCCTGACAATATCCTGCCTTTTAGTCTGTACCCGCAATTCAGGGATCACTTAATTTTATAGCAGGATATTTAATGAAAAAGAGCACACTTGCGGTAATGATGATGGCCACATTTCCTGGAAGCGTTTTCGCCGCGTCCTCCTCATTTACACCTGACTTCTCTGCCGACAGCGTCAGCGTATCAACCTCTGTAGGCATGCTGGGCGGAAAATCGAAAGAGCTGGTTTATGACGCCAGCAACGCACGTAAAGTTAGCCAGCTGGACTGGAAAATTAAAAACGTCGCGATTCTGAAAGGCGATTTTTCATGGGATGCGTACTCCTTCCTGACGCTGAACGCGCGCGGCTGGACATCGCTGGCTTCTGGTTCTGGTCATATGGATGACTATGACTGGCAGAATTCCCGCCAGTCCAGCTGGACCGATCACTCTTCCCATACCAGCACCGATGTGAATTATGCCAACGAATACGATCTGAACGTCAAAGGCTGGTTCCTGCAGGATGACGCTTATAAAGTAGGCGCGGTTGTGGGCTACCAGGAAACGCGTTTTAGCTGGACCGCTTACGGTGGCTCATTCAACTACGATAATGCCAACTTTATCGGCAACTTCGCAGACGGCGAGCGCGGCATCGGCTACAGCCAGCGTTTCTCAATGCCCTATATCGGGCTGGTTGGTCAGTACCGTATTAATGATTTTGAGTTCAACGCGCTGTTCAAATTCAGCGACTGGGTGCGCGCGCACGACAACGATGAGCACTATATGCGTGACCTGAAGTACCGTGATAAAACCTCTAACTCACGCTACTACGGCGCAGCGGTTGATGCGGGCTACTACGTGACCGAACATACGAAAGTGTTTGCTGAGTTTACTTGGAGCAAATACGAAGAAGGTAAGGGCGGCACCCAGGTTATCTATACGCCAACCGGTGAATCCGCCTCTTATGGCGGTGATGCAGCGGGCATCTCCAACAAGAACTACACCGTTACTGTTAGTCTGCAATGTCGCTTCTGATAAAAAAAACCGCCAGCGGCGGTTTTTTTTATCTCATCAGTCAGGCAGATTACTGCGCTGTCTGCTGCTTGTTACGCGAACGTAGCTTTTTCACCAGCCGATGCGCTTCAGCCTCGCTGGCTACCGCAGGCGACGAGCCGCGCAGCGGTTTACGGGCTGACTCATGCAGCGTGAGTACGGTCAGCAGGCCGATAACGCCAGCACCCATCAGGAGTAGGCTGGCATCATCAGGTTATGCGTGGTATCCACCAGCCATGCGGTGATCAGCGGCGTTATCCCGCCAAACAGCGATACCGAAAGGTTAAAGCCAATCGCCAGTGCGCTATAGCGAATATCAGTCGCAAACAGCGCAGGCAACGTAGCAGGCATGGTGCCGCTGAAGCAGGTATGCAGCACGCCCAGCACAATCAGACCGGCGAACACCAGCCACATATTGCCTGAGGTCACCAGCATCATGACGGGGATTGCCAGCAGAATCAGGCCCGCCGCTACCGATGACAGGACGACGGCCCAGGCTATCCGCCCAGTGTCCCCAGAACAGCGTCAGCGGCATTATCACAAACATCACTACCATGATCAGCAGCAGGCTGCTCAGCTCGCCCATGCCGAGGATGCCGGTAAGGTAGCTTGGCATATAGGAAGTCAACATGTAGTTAGAGACGTTAAAAAGCAGCACCAGCCCGATACATTTCAACATCGGTTTGTGGTACTTCTTCTTC
>JAUHTP010000053.1:7906-12526 GCA_031332935.1 Candidatus Pantoea bathycoeliae
AGCATCAGCATCAGCATCAGCATCAGCATCAGCATCAGCATCAGCATCAGCATCAGCATCACCGTCAGCGCGGGCTTGCTGTGCTCCAGCGCCTCCGGCTTCGCCATATGCTGCTGGAACGCGGGTGTCTCTTCCAGCTTCAGGCGCACGTACAGGCCAAACAGACCGAGCGGCGCGGCAATAAAGAACGGCACACGCCAGCCCCAGTCGAGCATGGTTTGCTCAGGCAGAACCGAGGTGAGCGCGGTAACGAACCCTGCGCCCAGCAGGTAGCCGCCGAGCGTACCGAACTCAAGGAAGCTGCCCATAAATTCGCGGCGGTTATCGGTCGAGTATTCCGCGATAAAGGTGGCCGCACCGCCATATTCGCCGCCAGTTGAGAAGCACTGTACAGGCGCGCAACCAGTAGCAGTATCGGCGTAAGGATGCCGATGCTGGCGTAAGAGGGTATCAGGCCGATACAGAAGGTCCCGATCGACATCATAATCATGGTCATAGCCAGTACTTTCTGGCTGCCAATGCGGTCACCGAGCGGGCCAAATACCAGCCCACCAATCGGATGTACCAGGAAGGCGGCGGCAAAAGTACCGAATGCAGCAATGAGCTGGGCTGTATTGCTGGCATTCGCAAAAAAGACTTTACCGATGGTCACGGCCAGGTAGCTATAGACGTCAAAATCGAACCACTCCATAGCATTAGCGCTGCAGCGCCAACGGCGCATTTCAGCATCTCTTTGTCGACAATAGTAATATCGTCAGCCGTTAGCTCTTTCTGTTTTTTCTGCCAGAAATACTTTTTAGCTTTCTCTGTGGGTTGATTCCTGGTGCTCATATTTTCCTCATCAACATAATGAGGATCTTATAGCTTTCGTCGCCGAACTGCCAAATAAGGGAAAGAAAGCTATAAGCAGCCTGTCAAATTAAATTACGACAGCTTGTTTACAATAATCTACCTTACTATAAAAACGTCCTCCTTTACAAATTAGCAGATTTTTACGCTGGTATAGCGGGCATACCAGCAAATTGGTGCCACAGGGGAACTATTTTCTGACATTAATCGCTATATCTCAGGAGGTTAACGCCTGATAAAAACTGACCGACCAAAAGGCTATTTCATTATTACACGGCAATGTAATAAACAAACTTAAAAATAACATGACGTGCAGTGTGGATAATTTAGCTGGCCCTGACCTCTTAAAGTCAGCAAGATTAACCGTGCTTATCCTGTGGTTTTAACTTAGAATAAAGTGTCATTAAATCGTTACGGACAAAATGCCGCGTTATTGCTACCGGCAGCGAACATTCAGGAATATTGCTCATTCTCAATCTGTCGCTGCCACGGCATGCGGCCTGTCTGGAGAAAACGATATGGCTCGATTTAGCGACAAGCTAATTTTGATTACAGGCGGCATCAGCGGGATGGGGCTGGCTGGCGCGCAGCGTATCCAGGCTGAAGGTGGACGCGTGGCGGTGACCGGACGCAACGCCAGCCGGCTGCAATATACCAACAGCGTGCTGCACGACAATGCGCTGGTGCTGCGTAACGATGGCTCGCTGGAGGCAGATATTGAGGCGCTAGGCGAGGCGGTGGGGAAGTGGGGCAAGCTGGATGGTTTATGGCTGAACGCAGGCTATTCCGAACTGGAGTCCGTCACGGCGGAAGCCTTCAATGCCATGATGAATGCCAACGTGCGCGGCCCAATGTTACAGCTGGCGAGGCTTTCGCCCTTGCTGAATCCCGGCGCGTCGGTAGTCGTCACTTCCTCATCATCAACCTATGAAGGTGCCGCAACCACCAGTCTCTATGCCGCGACCAAAAGGGCAATCGTTGCAATGGCGCGCAGCTGGGCATTGGCGCTGGCACCGCGTGGTATCCGGGTGATACGTGGTCATTCACGGCCCCATTGAGACACATTTCCGCGATTTCCTGCCGGAAAAGGCGCGCCTACAGTTTGAGGATTTTATCGTCAGCTAGGTACCGCTGAAGCGCGCCGGGAAAGCGGAAGAGGCGGCGGTAGTGCTGTTTTTGCTCTCCAGAGACGCCTCATATGTGACCGGCAGCCAGTATGCGGTGGATGGCGGACTGGTACGCTATTGAAGTCTAGGGCAGCCTGCGCTGCCCGCTAAGCGCTTACCCTGGGTAGATACCGCGCTCTTTACGTGCCATGAGAATGCGTTCACAGGCAACAATATAGGCCGCTGTACGCAGCGAACAGCTCTTTTCTTTCGCCTTGTTCCAGACGTGGACCATCGCGTCAGTCATGATCTTGTCCATGCGCGCGTTGATCTCCTCTTCGCTCCAGAAGAAGCTTGCCATATCCTGCACCCACTCAAAGTAGCTGACCGTCACACCGCCTGCGTTGCAGATTACATCCGGCACGACGATGATGCCGCGTTCGGCCAGTACGTCATCCGCTTCCGGGTAGGTCGGGCCGTTTGCCCCTTCTAGCACCAGCTTGCAGCTCAGGGTGGCGGCGCGTTCGCGCGTGATTTGGCCTTCAAGCGCTGCCGGGATCAGGATGTCCATCTGCGTGTGCCAGAACGCCTTCTCATCAACCTTTTGCGCCCCAGGGAAGCCGAGGATCTGTTTGTGTTCCTGCTGCCAGCGCGTCAGCTCAGCCATATTGATGCCGTCTGAATTCACAATAGTCGCGCTGTGATCCTGGATCGCTACCACAAATGCGCCCGCTTCGCTGAATAGTCGGGCTGCCTCGCTGCCGACGTTACCGAACCCCTGTACCGCCACGCGCGCGCCTTCAACAGGAATACCTTCGCGGCGCGCCACTTCGCGGCCGGTGATAAAGACACCGCGCCCGGTCGCTTTTTCACGTCCCAGCGAGCCGCCAAGATGGACCGGCTTGCCGGTAACGACGCCGGTGACGGTGGTGCCGTTATTCATGGAATAGGTATCCATCATCCACGCCATCACCTTGCTGTTGGTGCCTACGTCCGGCGCAGGGATATCTTTCTGCGGGCCAATGATGATGCCGATTTCGCTGGTATAGCGACGCGTCAGGCGTTCCAGCTCCCCTTCAGATAGCGCAAAAGGATCGCAGCGGATACCGCCTTTTGCGCCGCCGTAGGGCAGATTGACCGCAGCACACTTGATGGTCATCCATGCGGAGAGCGCCATCACCTCGTTCAGATCCACATTTGGATGGTAGCGAACCCCACCTTTACCCGGCCCACGCGAGAGGTTGTGCTGCACGCGATAGCCCTCGAAATGGCGGATGGTGCCATCGTCCATTTGCAGGGGAATATCGACAATCAGCGCACGTTTGGGATGGCGCAGCGTATCGATCCAGCGCGCCAGCTCACCCAGATAGGGCGCGACGCGGTCGATTTGCTGGAGATAAGTGGACCACGCAGATGTACTGTTTTGAGACGCGTAGGATAACTTTTCCATAAAGACCTTTCTTTTTTAAAGTCGTTTATTATGTGTTGCCGTGGATGAGTAGCGGATCTGACCGCTCCCCGATAATTTACCACTTACCGAAGAAAGATAATTTTTCTTACGCCGCAGAAAAGAACGTTTCTGCCACATTTTGGTGCAGCGCAGTGCATAAATAACGCAGGTGAGTCGATTACAATGAATAAAAATATGGTAATGTTGCATGGAAGTTGCATAAATGAATTTTATTATTAGTTTTCATTTCCTTGAGATACATCATAAATTGCATAAAATACGCCCTGCCCGTATTGACTTTAACCGCTGAAATTAGCCGCATGAACCCAGCTAATGGGTAGATTACTTTCTGTAATGGCAAAAATAATAGTCGCTGCTCAAAGTGTCATTATTGCTTCAATTTCTATTTTCAAATCGGGGGAAAATAATCTGCTGACTTCAACCAGAGAACTGGCTGGCAAATTGTCGCCATAATAATGAAAGAGTACGGTGCGCAGCGCATCGATATCTTCAAATGACGTGATGAAGATTGTCACCTTAATTAAAGCGCTCAGGGTGATATTTTCCGCTTCGGCGATTTTATGGATTTGCTGGAATATCACCTCTGCCTGTTCAGCAAGCGTTCCTTTTTGCGCTACGCTGCCAAATGTCATAAGTCGATAAATATAAAAAATTTTATCTTGTTTGACCGCATGGACATAAGGCGTTTTAACTTCGCCTAATGCGGGATAATTGATTCTTTTGAGGCCTGTCATGTACGACTCCATTTGCGGTCGGAATTGAGGATAAATGGGTGGTGCATCATTTTGAAACAACTTTATGATTCAGGGAAGTGAGAGTTTCTAATAGTGGCCCTCACCCTTTCTCTATTAACCATTGACCCTACTAATCGCGCCATAACGTATTGCCGCTACTCATTATTTATCTTTTCGCTATATAATCACAAACACAACGAGAATGGTTTCATTGATACACCATTGCAATAAGTTAATATCACCCGTACAAACTGGCAAAATAATAATGAAATTTACTCCCCGCGTGCTTTTTCAACACAGCCTGCTTAGCCTCCTGATTTGTTCAAGCCTGCAAGCGCAGGCTACGCAGCCAGCCAGCGATCAGACCCTGGTGGTATCTGCCGCACCATCAACGGTTCCAGCGAGTGAAGATGCCACGAAAAAATCTATGGTCCCCCCCATTTTTGCAACACTGATTTTT
>JAUHTP010000054.1:0-11821 GCA_031332935.1 Candidatus Pantoea bathycoeliae
TGCTTAGACCAAAAAGTGATCAGCCGTTTTCACACAGCCTGTGCCAGAAGCAGACTATCGTAATTCATTTGAGGATGCGCGTACAGTGGGCGCTGAAGCTGGCGCGGTCCATAGAGAATGGTCGTAGCCAGCCAAGCGTTCTACAGAACGGCGAGATTTTACTCTGGTGTCAGACATGGATTATGCGATACCTGAAATACGGCCGGATATTCCTAGGTCTGATTGATTATGCTGAGAATGTCGGCTGCCTTGATGGTTAGAGGTCGCTCTGAGCGAAAAGTGGTCATTATGACTAGGCAATATTATTATTCTCATGTTGATTATCTGAGCCGCTTTCAGCAATCATATTTCTAGCTATTTAATGCAGGAGCCCGCAGTATGTGGGCTTTTCATCGTTAGTCAGAAAATAGGATGTTGAACAATGAAAAAGCGTATAAAAACGCCGAATAATGTGTTCCATTTGAACGATCCATATTTTAAATATAATAAAATTGTTCATCTAAAAACAACACCGGTAAAAAATGGTAAGACCCATATTTACTGGAACAAAAAGCGGGATGAGCTTATTGTTGGTTCCAAAGTGCATCTTCCGATCCCTTCCATTGCGCATCTTGAACGCTACAAGCAGCCATACTTTGACCTCAACAGGGACGAGATCCAGATAGGGGACTCAGTCTTTTTTGGCAAAATCATACAGCCACTGGTGTGCGCCACCGTGACTGGCATAAAAAAGGAGTTTATAGTTTTCCCGGACTTCACGACGGGGTAGAGGGCGCTATTCGGTTATATGGGCGTTTGCCGAATGCCGGGTGAGCAGCCTGAGAAATCTGCCTCGCGGCGGTTTTCAAATTAAAGTACAATCGCTAATATCCGCTTCGGCACAAAGCGGACGTTCGCACGAGTTTTTTTGCGTGAGCCCTAACGTCAAGCCAGCTACTACTCCCTCACCTCTCCTCACTTTCTACCTCACTTTTCCGGCAACTGATAATTGTTATCACTTCATCGTTGATTTATACCATCCCGTGACTTTCAAGCTTGGCCAGCCAGCGACTGAAGTTTTTGCTGACATCTATGCCCATGGCTTTCATGTCATCACGCAGTAATGCGCGGGTACAGGCATCACCGTTTTCAGTCCGACTGCGGATAAGCGCCCACAGAGTGGCATGGTTTTCACTCAGGTTCGGGATACTGGATAAATGTGGATCATGCTCATCAACCTCGCGGGCCACGTCCCGCACGGCCAGCGAATGGATTTCCTCGCCCTCTTCATCGGTGAACAGCTTTACCGGCTACAGGTCGTACGCCCGACGTTTCGGCTACTCCGCATCCTTCATTTTCGTGCAGGTCAGTATCAAGGCAATTTGTTCACTCTCGCGATCCACCTGAAACTCAGCATCCAGAGCCGCACGAAACGAGCTGGAGCACCGCGCCCCTTTGGCCTTGTCTTTTCATGAGTGGTGAACCACCAGCACCGTGGCGGCGGTCTTCAGCCTGATAACGTCACAGCCCTCGATAAACGCGCCCATACCACGGGCATCGTTTTCGTCATTGCCGCCAAAGCAGCGCGCCAGAGTGTCGATGACAATCAGGCGTAACGGCAGACCACCATCTGACTCAATTTGCTTCGCCGCCAGGATAACCTCCTGCACCTCTGACTAACTCACTGGAAAGACGGGACGGTTCACCAGCCAGACGTTTGCCACGCGCTGCTGATAAACCTGCTCTCAAGCGCGGATACGGCGCGGTATGCCAATGCCGTCCTCACCCACGATATACAACACTGCGCCACAGTTTACCTTGCGGTCCGCCCAGGGAATGCCCGCCGAAATATGGCAGGCTCAGGAGACGGCGAGAAAGCTTTTGAAAGAGCCGCTAGGACCATAGATGTGCACAAGCCTGCGCGGGCCGGATATGCTCATAACATAGTCCTGACGGGCGTCAAAGCCCTCAGAGCCGCGTGACAGCGGCAGCCTGGTCTTCGTACTAGTCTGCTGCAGGAAAGACGCGCTGAATGCGTCCGATGTCGCGCAGGCAGGCATTCAGTTCGTCTGAGCCCAGGATTTCAGCCACGACTGAGCGGCGGAGCGCCTTCCCCTTCTCCTCATCCTCGCATCCGCTGCCTGGTACTGGCTGACGCCGCACTACAGCCAAGAGGACGATGCCTATTACGTCTCGGTGTTCTGCGCCATTCACCATGACGACAGCAGCCGCTTTGTGGCGGATATGCGCACCGTCATCGAAGGCGGCAACTCTGACTATGAGCTGCAAAAAATTCATTTTCAGCCGCGCCTCGGTGAGCATGTGGTGGAGAGCTGGCAGGGCCTGAGCGCCGAACAAAAAGCGCAGGTCAGCGCCGATGCCACACAGTGCCGCAACTTTCTTTCTGCCGCCCTCAACTGACCTTACGCGATGCCGTTACAGGGCGAAATGCGCATGTTATCTTGTGTGTTTGGCAACATCTTTCGGGCAAGCTCTAATGACAAAACTGCGGATAGGCATTGTGTTTGGCGGCAAATCAGCCGAGCACGAAGTATCGTTACAGTCGGCTAAAAACATCCTCGATGCGATTGATAAAACGCGTTTCGAGCCGGTGCTGTTAGGCATTGATAAACAGGGTCAGTGGCATCTCAATGACGCTTCTGATTTCCTGATCAACGCACAGGATCCCGCGCTTATCGCGCTCAACCACGTGGGCGAGAGCGTGGCGCTGGTGCCGGGCGAATCCCGGCACCAGATCATTGCCCGCCAGAGCGGCAATGCGCTGTCGCAGATCGATGTCATTTTCCCTATCGTGCACGGCACGCTTGGCGAAGATGGAGCGCTGCAGGGGCTGCTGCGCATGGCGGCGTTGCCCTTTGTCGGCTCCAGCGTGCTCGGTTCTGCGGTCAGTATGGATAAAGACGTCACCAAACGTCTGCTGCGTGACGCCGGATTAGAGGTAGCGCCCTGGATCAGCGTCACGCAGACGCAGCGGTCGCGGATTAACGCATCAGAGGTGATTGCGCAGCTGGGCCTGCCGCTGTTTATCAAACCGGCGAATCAGGGTTCTTCTGTGGGCGTCAGCAAAGTGAACAGTGCAGAGACGTTCGATAGCACGCTGGATGTTGCCTTTACTTTCGATCGCAAAGTGCTGATTGAAAAAGGCATTAAAGGCCGTGAAATCGAGTGCGCGGTGCTGGGCAATGACGAGCCGCAGGCCAGCCCGTGCGGCGAGATCGTGGTGCACGACACCTTCTACTCCTACGAAACTAAATATATCAGCGAAACCGGCGCGCAGACGCAGGTGCCTGCGGCTATTGACGCGGAGACCAGCGACGTTATCCGTGCCGTGGCGATCAAAGCGTTCCAGGCGCTGGAGTGCAGCGGCATGGCGCGCGTTGATGTCTTCCTGACGGACGCAGGCAAGATTATCGTTAACGAAGTGAATACGTTGCCCGGCTTCACCAACATCAGCATGTATCCCAAGCTGTGGCAGGCGGCGGGCTTAGGCTATCGCGATCTGATCACCCGGTTGATCGAGCTGGCGCTGGATCGGCACCAGCAGGCCAGCCAGTTAAAAAGCAGCGTGTAATGGCAGGTGCGACGTGGGGGGTCACGCCACGTCGCTGGCCAGTGCCAGCGTTCTGAAGGCGGGTGACGTCTGGTTGCCGCCGTTGCGTTTGGAGAGATAGCGATAGTCGCGACGCCAAGACGCGCCGAGGTGAGATGGCTCAACGGCAGAAGGTTATCGTTGCCCTGGATGTTCATGACGCCGTGCGAGACCATCACAATCGCTGTGATGCCGGTCAGCAGGATCACCAGACTGGTCACTGGGATGGGCAATACAATCGCGCACCAGATCAGCGCCGGGACCTGAAACGTCAGGCTACCCGCGCCACCCATCATGGCGCCGACCACCAGCGACAGCACCACGCTCAGCAGCGGCAGCCATTTGCCCGGCGACAGCAGCGCTGAAAAGGACAGGCTGCGCCAGTTGCGCGTCAGTAAAAACGGCAGCAGCATCAGCCCGGTAGAGAACTGTTCACTAAACCAGTCGTCCCATGCGGTCGCTAAACTGGCATTAAAACCGACATCTTGCCCAGCACGGCCCAGGGTGGTACAGGCGAAAGCGGCCAGCAGGCAGGCCGGAAAAATGAGCAGCGCATTGCTAATCTGCCGCCGGTCGGAGTGCGCAGGTAGTGCTTCACCAGCATGGAAACGGAAATAATGATAAACAGCAGGTTGGCGACGTTCAGCGTGACAGCAATCCACGCCCAGCCGGAAAAGACCGTGTCGTTTACCACCATGGCGGCGAAACTGGCGAGATAGTAGCCGATGCGGTGAAGATAAGGATGGCGGACAATAACAGCGGCAACGATTGCATTTACCGGCCAGAACAGCGAAAGTTCGGCTGGAATGCGCAAATGGCTGCCTAAAAAGCAGAACAGCAGCGTCATCACAAACAGCGAGAGGGCATTCTTTTTTGTATGGTGCTCTGCAAACAGTTTAACGCGCATAGGTCTGAACCCTGTAGCCTGAAAATTCCCCGCACTCTGACCATCCTAGACGATCGCCGCCAGCTATTAAATCCTGTTCGCTGCCCGGCAATCCCGCGAATAAACGGCACTGTTCAGCACCACTCGTTAGCTGGGCCGCACCGCCTAGCTTTTGGCGCGGCAATTATGCCCTAAATAAAAAAATCAGCTATCCGAGATAACCGATTTTTATCTTTGCCAGCAAGGAGGCTTTAGGTACGGTTAGTTCACCGCGACAGGCCACTGGCTGAGGCGAATGCCGCGCTTATCCGCGCATGATCGACAATCACCACGCTGTTCTTAGGAATTTCCGCCAGTAGCCCTTGCAGCTTAGGGTTATGCATAGAAGGTGAGATTCTGCTGGAAGCGCAGCACATAGTGGTCGTCATAGCGCGTTAGCTGTAGCGCATTGCGATGGCTCTTCTTATAGAGGCTAAACAGCATCTGTGTGACCAGAACAATGCCGATACCCGCCAGCATGCCGAAGACAATAATGCCGCCAATTGTGGCGAGGAACGACACATACTGTTGCGCCTCCATGCGGAACTGCTCGACGAACAGGCGCGGCGGCCAGCTTATAGCCGGTGTAAAGCAGCACTGCGGCCAGGCTGGCCAGCGGAATGGCGTTGAGCAGACGCTGAACCACAGTCCACAAATTAGCAGCAGCACGCCGTGGATCAGAATAGAGAGTTTGGTCTGCGCGCCGGTACTGACGTTTACCGAGCTGCGCACAATCACCGCGGTAATGGGCATTGTGCCCAGCAGGCCCGCGCTAAGATTGCCAATGCCCTGCGCAAACATCTCCCGGTTGTGCGACGGCGGCTGGTTCTGCGGGCGCAGCTTGTTCAGCGCCTCCTGGCTCAGCAAGGTATCCAGGCTCGCCACCAGCGCAGAGACGCTTTCAAACGCCGGTAATGCGATGCGTGACAGCTAATTTGCCATCTTCTGGCATCAGGCGTCCACCTAATACCGTCGCGGCGCAGCCGAACAGGACCGCAATCAGTGGGCCGGGTATCCACGCCAGCGCGCCGGCCTTTTTCACCAGCGGCGTCGTCCACAGCAACAGGATCAACAGGCTGACAGCGGCGACCAGCATGGCAGGCAGTGAGAAAGCCGTTGCGCCGCTGGCAAATCCGGCCAGCCCCGCGTCACCCTCAATACCAAACGCCACCGGGATCTGCTGGATGATCAACAGAATGCCGATTGCCGCCAGTATCCCCTTAATCACGCTACCCGGCACCAGCGAGATAAAGCGACCGGCGCGCAGCAGGCCAAAAGCACACTGCATCAGGCCCGCCAGCACCAGCGCGGTCAGAAAAGCGCTGAAGCTGCCGAGCGTTTCAATCGAGGCGACGACGATAGTCACCAGCCCGGCGAAAGGCGGCAGCCCGCTTGCCTGTGCAATGCCCAGACAGAGCGGCAGCGCTACCAGAAAAACCACCAGACCGGCGGGAATATCCTGACGAAGCGTTTTCACATTCATGGCGACGGTTCCTCTGCTGATTGCTGGATTAACTCTTTGAGATGGCCTGACTGAAGATCGTAAACGCAGCCGAACAGATCTAACGCCTGACCTGCACGCCATGCGTCGCGCACCGGCGCGGTGGCGACCAGATGTGAGAACTGCGCCAGCACATTCACTTCCACCAGCCGGTTTAGCACGTCATCGGTTTCCTGGCCTGAAGGCAAATCTGCATCCAGCGCCTGACGCAGCATGGTAATGCGCCGTTCCAGCGCCGACTCCTTCTACGCCAGCGGGCTTTGCGGCAGGTTAAGCGCCGCCTGGACGCCGCCGCAGCCGTAATTGCCACACAGCACGATGCGCTTCACGCCCAGATAACGGATGGCGTACTGCAGCACGCTCATCAGGTTATCGTCACCGTAGAACACCATATTGGCGATATTACGGTGCACAAAGAGTTCGCCAGGATGCGAGCCCGTCAGGACTTCAGCCGGTACGCGGCTGTCTGAACAGCCAATCCAGAGTGAATGCGGTTTTTGTTGATGGAGGTATTTTTAAAAGTAATCAGGATTACGCTCGCGGCGCTGTAGCGCCCAGCTGCGATTTTTCGCTAATAAGGGTTTCAGTGTCGTAACAATCATCTCTTTCAACAACCGGGAATCGCGTATTCAGGGAAAGAAGACAGTGAACCGGCTCACAGTTAATCATCGATTGCCAACCCAATAACGGTGCCGATCACAGAAAAGGGTTATAGACGTTTATGATTAATTCCGCGACCATAAATTTTATGCAGGCCAGCTCTTCCCGATTTTTGTAAGATGTAATTCAGCGAAGGTAAACTATAGGTAAATATTTCTATTCATCACTTAGAATAATAACTTTAAAGACGAAGTTTAATTTTATTAAAATCAAAAAGATAAAACCACGCTTGTTAAGTTGAAATTTATCATTGACAAAAGACTACGTTTTAAAGATTTCATTTTATCGCCACACTTATTTAAAAGCGGCCCATTCATACAGATAAATCTGAATTACATATTTAATCAATAGCGATAAAAACTGGAAGCAGCGAACAAAGGCAGTTTATTTATCTTATTAAACGCGCTTTTAAGAGTAAGAGATAATTAAATTGGTTTGCAGGGAAATAATCGCGACTGAACGTAAAGACCAATTTAAAAAAAGAGCCTGAGGCAGCAGGCTCTTTCGCTTGATAAATTATTTACCGTTCCAGGCTCTCAGCTGCGCATCGCGCGTTGAAAGCTGCTGCTGCGTCAGCTTATTGTTGTTTTCCGCCATCCCGCTTTCCCAGTCGCCATACAGCGGGTTAGGTAGCACGATAAATTGGGTGCCGAAATGCTGGTGGTTCTGGCTGACAAAGGCGCGACGCTGCGCATTGCCCTGATGCTAGGTTGCGCCGCCAAAGTCATTCAGGTTATCGCCCACGTAGAGCACCACATTATAGCCCCCCGCCTTAATGGCATCGAAGCGCGCCTGCTTGTTGGAGTTACCGGTGCTGAGACGCACGGTCTGCTGATTAACCTGCGGAAAGCCGAGCTGCGTCAGGTTGGCGACCGTCGCATCATAATCCTGCTGGTCGCGGTTCGAGACGTAAAACAGCGTGCCGCCGTGCGATGTCACATATAGTAGGCGAAATCGACCGTACCTGGCGACCGCCAGCGCCTGCTTTGCCTGGGTCCATCTCGACCAGCTTTTCGCGCTAAACGGCTGCCCGTTTTTTGCCTGCCAGGCGCTGTTGTCGATCATGGTTTCATCGAAATCGACAATCACCGCCTTCGGCTTGCCGGTCAGCGACGGCGCTGCATCAAAGGCGAGCTGCGCGCCGTTAAACGCCTGCCAGGTCAGCGCCTGGTATTCGCCGGACTGCTGAAACCAGTTAATATCCAGCACCGACTGCTGGCCAAGCTGCTGCTGAGCAGCGTTGCAGTCATTTTCATTCTGTCATCCTTTATCCGGTAGAGTGGGAAGCGGTAGCACTGTCAACATGTAGCAGTTAACGTAAGCTGGCAGCAGCCAAAGGCCTCAGAGGAGATTCATATGGCTATCCGCGTACGTTCCACGCTGCTTGATGCTCTGGAGTGGGTTGAGTATGCCTTCCAGGCTGCAGGCGAAGCGCCGCCGGAAGACGCTGCCTACGGCCATCAGCGCCACAGCGCAACGGTCGTCAATGACGAAGCTAATGTGCCACCCAAGAGCTGCGAGTCGGACGGCGTGATCGGCCTGGGCGTGCGGCCGGTGGCAGTTTACACCGCTGACTGTTTGCCGGTGCTGATCGCCGATACGCAGCACCGGCGTGTGGCCGCGGTACATGCAGGACTAAAAGGCATGCTGGCTGGCGTGCTGGGCTGCGCCGTCGAGCAGCTGTGCGAAACCGGGACCATACCAGCGCATCTCTGTGTCGCCATCGGCCCGGCGATCGCGCCCTGCTGCTATGAACTGGGCGAGGAGATGCTGACGCCGATCGCGCAAAGCCTGTCTGGTCCGCTGACGCACTGCTGGCATCGCGAGCAGCCGCATAATCCGCTGGCTGTCAGGTCGCAGGCAAACGGCACGCAAAACGGCATCTGGTTTAACCTGCCGCAGCTGGCCACAGCGATGTTAGTGCAGGCGGGCGTGCCGCAGGCCAGCATCGAGAATGTCGGCTTCTGCACTTATTGCATGACGGAACCTGGCTCCAGCTATCGCCGCAACAACCATTTCAACAGCTGCTACCAGTCACGCTATTCATGGATACGCCGGCGCAGCGGCTGAAAGTTGATGCGCCTCACAGCGCGACAAATGTTCACTTTTGTTTAATATCATGGTGGCCACATTGCACTCATCCGACCACTTAAGTTGAGTGATGCCGCCGTGAATAGCCACTCTTACCCTGCCCTCTTTGCCCCGCTGGACCTGGGATTTACCCAGCTGCGTAACCGCTTTTTGATGGGTTCGATGCATACCGGGTTAGAAGACATCCTGACGGCGCGCAGCGCCTTGCCGCCTTTTATGGCGAAGTCGTAGCGCTGATTGTCACCGGCGACATCGCACCCAACGCGCAGGGCGTGGCGATGGCGCATGGGGCGATGTTGACCTCACCTGAGCAATGCGGCTGACACCGCCAGGTCCATGCTGAAGGCGGCAAAATTGCGCTGCAAATCCTGCATACCGGCCGCTACAGCTACCAGAAAGATCTGGTCGCACCGTCAGCCATTCAGGCCCCTATTCCCCCTTTCCAGCCGCAGGCCATGGATGAGCAGGCTAATTCTGCAAACCATCGCCGATTTTTCCCGCTGCGCGCGGCTGGCTCAGCAGTCGGGCTATGACGGTGTCGAGATCATGGGCTCCGAGGGCTATTTGATTAACCAGTTTCTGGCGGCGCGCACTAACCAGCGCAGCGATTGCTGAGGCGGTAGGCCATGACTTTATTGTGATTTTTCGGCTGTCGATGCTCGATCTGGTTGAGGATGGCAGCTCGCTCGATGAAACGCTGGCGCTGGCTTCAGGGCTGGAAGCATGCGGCGTCACCCTGTTTAACACCGGTATCGGCTGGCATGAGGCACGCATTCCTACTATCGCGACCTCTGTGCCGCGCGCCGCTTTTGGCTGGGCGGCGCAGCGGCTGCGCCAGCATGTCACCGTACCGGTGATCGCCACTAACCGCATTAACCATCCGCAGGTCGCCGAGCAGCTGTTGCAGAGCGGCTGCGCAGAAACGGTCTCGCTGGCCCGCCCCTTTCTTGCCGATGCCGCTTTCGTCAGTAAAACGCGGCACGGCGCACCCGAAAGCCTTAATACCTGCATCGCCTGCAACCAGGCCTGCCTGGATCAGATCTTTGTCGGCAAGGTCACTTCCTGCCTAGTGAATCCACGTGCCTGCCATGAAACCCCGATGCCGATCGTGCCATGCACCGCGTCTAAGCAGATTGCCGTGGTGGGAGCCGGGCCAGCAGGCATGGCGTTTGCGCTACAGGCGGCGCAGCGCAGCCATCGGGTCACACTGTGTGACGACGCTGATGCCATCGGTGGCCAGTTCAACATTGCGCGGCAGATCCCCGGCAAAGCGGAGTTCAGCGAAACCCTGCGCGACTTTAGCCACCAGCTCGCCACCGCTGGGGTTGAGGTGCGCACCGGCTGCCGGGTAACGCCGCAGATGCTGGATGAGGCCGATGATGTGGTGCTGGCAACTGGCATCCAGCCGCGCACGCCAGATATTCCGGGCATCGATCATGCCAGCGTGCTCAGCTATCTTGACGTGCTGCGCGACAAAAAGCCGGTCGGCAAGCGCGTGGCGATTATTGGCGCAGGTGGTATTGGCTTTGACACCGCGATGTACCTGTCGCAGCCAGCGGAAACGAATGACATTGGAGGTCTTGCCGGTAGATAACATTATTATCTGCGCAGGCCAGGAGCTACAGCGCGAGCTGGAGGCGGCGCTGCGGGCGCACGGCAAGTCTGTCCAGCTTATGAGCTGGATGCGCGACGAGCCATCGCACAGGCCACGCAGCTGGCTGCTGACAATCTGATCAGCGCATTTTCACCGCGCGCAGCACCACGAACTTCTGGTTCGAGGCCACCAGCGTACAGTTGCCGAATAGTTTTTTCAGCTTGTGGTGATAGTCGAGATGGCGGTTGCCGACGATGCGCAGCTCGCCGCCATATTGCAGGCAGCGTTTGACATCACGGAACATCTGCCACGCCAGATGATCGGTAACTGCATGCTGCTGGTGGAACGGCGGGTTGCACAGCACCGCATACAGACGATCTGAAGGGTAGCCGCTCAGCACGTTATTGACGGGGAACAGGCAGCGCGCCAGATCCTGCGGACGATTCACCTCGACGTTAAGCTGGCTCGACGCCACCGCCATAAGGACTCATCAAGGAAGTGCACTTCCGCCTGCGGGTTGCTCTCCAGCGCCATCAGCCCAATCACCCCGCAGCCGCAGCCGAGATCGACGATCTCGCCTTCGATGTTTTCCGGCAGGTGCTGCATAAAGAAGCGCGCGCCAATATCCAGCGAGGTGCGGGAGAAGACGTTGGCATGGTTGTGGATCTGGTACGGCGTCTCATCCAGCGGCCAGACGGTGGTCTGCGCCTGCGGTGCCAGCGCCGGTGCGCTGAAATGGGTATAGATGAGGCGTGCTTTTTTCCACGCCAGCGAGGTGCGGGTTTCGCCAAGAACTTTTTCAAACAGCTGCAGCGTGGCGTTGTGGATCTCTTTGGCACGCGCCGCCGCCAGGATCACCGTATCAGCGGTGACCACTTCGCACAGCGATCGCTGCTGCTCCAGCAGCGCCAGCGTTTTCGGCACCTTAATCAGCACAGCGGCGGGCAGCGCATCGAGGCTGCTGAGAAAGTGTACTTCGCCGTCGTCGAGCGCATTGAGGCGCAGGTTTTGCTGCGTCGCCTGCTGGCTCAGCCGGGAGTCGCTAACGTGCCACACCGGACGCGGATTTAACGCACAGGTCAGCGCGCCGAAGCTGTCGTTGAACACCACAATCGGCCCTTCCGGCAGCGTCTGTTGCAGCAGATATTCATCAGCGGCATCCCATGCCTGAAGCGGACTCTCTTCGCGCATTTGCGGGAAACGGTGCAGGATCAGGGTGCGATCGACTAGTTCAAGTTGGCTCATGAATTCTCCGGCTGGTACAATCTAGCTGTTTTACGCCCCAAAAGGGGGCGCGCAGTATACTGTCGCCGGGAATCCCTAATGTACTCACTCATCTATCACAGGATTATCCTGAGAACATTCTTCAGCAGATTCAGACGCTGATTGACCATGAAAAACTCGGCGCTAATGAGATGGTCCCCCCCGCTCAGTGAGCGGTACGCCGGCAGGGTGTTTTTC
>JAUHTP010000055.1:0-8831 GCA_031332935.1 Candidatus Pantoea bathycoeliae
CACAATCCGCGCTGAGTTCCCTTAAAGTGATCTACTATTCTGCGCAGCTATTTAGCAATTGATGTTAATAATTAGAAGCATTATCGTCAGAATTCTCATTATCATAACATGTGGAATCGGTTTGATTATGACTTTGCCAAAGAAAACTCCGGACTGGGATGTCGCTGCGCAATGCTTCCTGAACGCGCTTATTCGTGAAACCAAAACCTGGCGACTAAGCGAAAGCCAGCCTGCTGAACTGATTATCCCCCTCGACAATCGTCAGGCGCTGCACTTTACGGTGGATTACTTCTCACCGACTCAGCACCACCGTTTCGCCTTCCCGGCTCAGTTAGTGAGCGCTTCGGGTCGCGAGCCTGTCGATTTCCCGACATTTTCCCGTCTTATTGTGGACTCGCTCCGGCATACGCTGTCGCTGCCCGCGCCTCACGCCGACGCGTTTTACCAGCGCGTCACCCAAAGCCATATGCATACGCAGCAGGCCATCGACGCCCGTCACGACTGGGCCGCCCTGCGCGAGCACGCGTTGAACTTTGGCGAAGCGGAACAGGCGCTGCTGGTGGGCCACGCGTTCCATCCGGCACCAAAATCGCATGAACCCTTTACCCAGCAGGAGGCGGAGCGCTACCTGCCAGACTTCGCGCCTCACTTCTCGCTGCGCTGGTTTGCGGTTGATAAAGCGCACATTGCGGGCGACAGCCTGCATCTAAATCTGCAACAGCGCCTGACGCGCTTTGCCGCCGAAAACGCCCCGCAGCTGCTTAGTGAGCTAAGCGATAGCCAGTGGCTTTTCCCGCTGCATCCGTGGCAGGCAGCCTATCTACTGGAACAGCCGTGGTGCCAGCATCTGGCGGAACAGGGTCTGCTGCGGGATCTGGGCGAGGCCGGTACGCCGTGGCTGCCGACCACCTCTTCCCGTTCGCTTTACTGCGCCACCAGCCGCGACATGATCAAGTTTTCGCTCAGCGTGCGCCTGACCAACTCCGTGCGCACCCTGTCGGTGAAAGAAGTGGCGCGCGGCATGCGCCTGGCGCGCCTGGCGCAAACGGAACGCTGGCAGACGCTGCAAACCCGTTTCCCTACGTTCCAGGTGATGCAGGAGGACGGCTGGAGCGGGCTGCGCGATCTGCACGGCAATATCATGGCGGAAAGCCTGTTTTCCCTGCGTGAAAACCTGCTGATCGATCGGCCACAAAGCCAGACCAACGTCCTGGTGTCTTTGACGCAGGCCGCACCGGATGGCGGCGATTCGCTGCTGGTCGCGGCGGTCAAACGCCTGAGCGCTCGTCTGGGGATCGCGCCGCAGCAGGCCGCCCACGCGTGGGTTGATGCCTACTGCCAGCAGGTACTGAAGCCGTTGTTCACCGCCGAAGCGGATTACGGTCTGGTCTTGCTGGCGCATCAGCAAAATATCCTGGTGGAGATGCAGCAGGATCTCCCCGTTGGGCTTATCTACCGCGACTGCCAGGGCAGCGCGTTTATGCCACATGCGGCGGGCTGGCTCGACGTTATCGGCGAAGCGCAGGCTGAAAACATCTTCACCCGCGAGCAATTACTGCGCTACTTCCCGTACTACCTGCTGGTGAACTCTACCTTCGCCGTTACCGCCGCGCTGGGCGTCGCCGGGCTGGACAGCGAAGTTAACCTGATGGCGCGGGTACGCATGCAGCTTAGCGCGGCGCGCGAGCAGGTGACGCACAAGACCTGTCTCGACTACGTGCTGGAAAGCCCGTTCTGGAACGTGAAAGGCAACTTCTTCTGTTACCTAAACGATCATAACGAAAACACCATCGTCGACCCATCGGTTATCTATTTCGATTTCACCAACCCGCTGCTGGCGCAGGAGTCATGAATGTCTATGGCCAATATCGTTCACAGCGGCCACGGCCTGCGCTGTGAAAAACTCGACGCACAGCTGACTCTCAGCTGGGGTCTAGATAACAGCGCGGTGCTGCGCTGTCCGGGTCCGCTGCCGGAAGGCTGGCTGCGCGACGCGCTGGACCAGATTTTCATCGCCGCACCGCACATCTCCGCGCTGATTTTGCCTTACCCCAACTGGCGCGAAGAGCCGCAGGCGCTGGCGCTTTTTGCGCAGACGCACAGCGACATTATTCATCGCGCCGCGTTCTGGCAGCTCCCGCTCTGGCTGAATGCGCCGTCAAAACAGGCCTCCGGCGAAATGATCTTTGACGCAGAACGGGAAATCTACTTCCCTTCCCGCCCTGCGCGCCCGGAGGGTGAGGTTTATCGTCGCTACGACCCACGCGTGCGTAAAACCCTGAGCTTCCGCGTGGCAGACCCGGCGCTGGACGCCGAACGTTTTACCTGCTGGATGAACGATCCGCGCGTGGAATATTTCTGGGAGCAAGGCGGTTCCCTTGAGCTCCAGACCGCCTATCTCGAACGCCAGCTCACTGGAAAACATGCGTTCCCGTTGATTGGCTGTTTTGACGATCGGCCATTCAGCTACTTTGAAATTTACTGGGCTGCGGAAGACCGTATCGGCCGCCACTATACCTGGCAGCCCTACGATCGCGGCCTGCACCTGCTGGTCGGCGAACAGGCCTGGCGCGGCGCGCACTACGTTCAAAGCTGGCTGCGCGGGCTGACGCACTATTTGCTGCTGGATGAACCGCGCACGCAGCGCACGGTGCTGGAGCCGCGCGCCGACAACCAGCGCCTGTTCCGCCACTTCGATCCGGCGGGCTACCGCACGCTGAAAGAGTTCGACTTCCCGCATAAACGTTCGCGCCTGGTGATGGCGGATCGCACCCGCTTCTTTACGGAGGTGGGTCTGTGATGAACCGTACGGACTGGGAAATTGTTAACCGCCAGCTGGTGGCGAAAATGCTGTCTGAACTGGAATACGAACAGGTCTTTCACGCCGAGTCACTGGGGGATGACCGTCATGCGATTAATCTGCCGGGCGCGGAGTGGCACTTCAGCGCACAGCGCGGCATCTGGGGCTGGCTGTGGATCGATCCTGAAACGCTGCGCTGCGCCGATGAGCCCGTTGTCGCACAGACGCTGCTGATGCAGCTAAAGCCGGTGCTGTCGATGAGCGATGCCACCGTTGCCGAGCATATGCAGGATCTCTACGCCACGCTACTGGGTGACCTGCAGCTGCGCAACGCGCGTCGCGGCCTGAGCGCGGAAGACCTTATCGCGCTGGACGCCGATCGGCTGCAGTGCCTGCTCAGCGGTCATCCAAAATTCGCCTTTAATAAGGGCCGCCGCGGCTGGGGACAGGACGCGCTGACGCGCTATGCCCCGGAGTACACTAATACCTTCCAGCTTCACTGGCTGGCGGTGAAACGCGACAGCATGGTCTGGCGCTGCGACAGCGCGCTGGACAGCGAGCAACTGCTGACGGCGGCGATGGACCCGCAGGAGCTGGCCCGTTTCCATCAGGCCTGGCAGGCGCGCAGGCTGGACGAGAGCTGGCTCGCGTTGCCGGTGCATCCGTGGCAGTGGCAGCAAAAAATCGCCCTCGACTTCGTCGCCGATCTGGCGGAGGGGCGCATGGTGTCGCTGGGAGAATTTGGCGACCGCTGGCTCGCCCAGCAGTCGCTGCGCACCCTGACCAACGCCAGCCGCCAGGCCGGGCTGGATATCAAACTGCCGCTGACGATTTACAACACCTCCTGCTATCGCGGCATTCCGGGCAAATATATTGCCGCCGGGCCGCTGGCCTCGCGCTGGCTTCAGCAGGTGTTTGCCGCTGACCCGACGCTGCACCAAAGCGGCGCGGTGATCCTCGGCGAACCGGCGGCGGGCTACGTTTCCCACGAGGCCTACGCCGCGCTGGCGCAGGCCCCGTACCGTTATCAGGAGATGCTCGGCGTTATTTGGCGCGAGAATCCGTGCCGCTGGCTGAAGCCTTATGAAACCCCGATTCTGATGGCGACCCTGATGGAGTGCGACGAGCATAACCGGCCGCTGATTGGCGCGTACATCGCCCAGTCCGGGATGGACGCGGAGGCCTGGCTGTCGCAGATGTTCCGCGTGGTGGTGGTGCCGCTCTACCACCTGCTGTGCCGCTACGGCGTCGCGCTGATCGCTCACGGACAAAATATTACCCTCGCCATGAAAAATGGCGTGCCGCAGCGCGTTCTGCTGAAGGATTTTCAGGGCGACATGCGGCTGGTGAAGGATGAGTTCCCGGAGATGGACTCCCTGCCTCAGAAAGTGCGGGATGTAACCGCCCGCCTGAGCGCCGACTATCTGATTCATGACTTGCAAACCGGCCACTTTGTGACGGTGCTGCGCTTTGTTTCGCCGCTTATGGCCGGCCTCGGCGTGCCGGAGAGACGTTTTTATCAACTGCTGGCGGCAGTGTTGAGTGATTACATGCAGGAACACCCACAACTGTCGGCGCGTTTCGCGCTTTTCTCACTCTTCAAGCCACAAATTATTCGCGTCGTGCTGAACCCGGTAAAACTGACCTTCCCTGACCAGGACGGCGGCAGCCGCATGCTGCCAAATTACCTCGAGGATCTGCAAAACCCGCTGTGGCTGGCGACAAAGGATTAAATTATGACAAACACTGTAGATTTCATTGGCGTAGGCATCGGTCCGTTTAACCTAAGCATCGCGGCGTTAGCTCATGAAGCGGAAGACTTCAGCAGCTGCTTCTTCGACGGCCGCACGCAGTTTGCCTGGCATCCGGGTATGCTGGTGCCGGACTGCCATATGCAAACCATGTTCCTGAAAGATCTGGTGAGCGCCGTCGCGCCGACCAGCCCGTACAGCTTTGTGAACTATCTGGTGAAGCGCAAGAAATTTTATCGCTTCCTGACCACCGAGCTGCGCACCGTTTCCCGCGATGAGTTCTCAGACTACCTGCGCTGGGCCGCCGAAGGGATGGATAACCTGCGTTTCAACAATACGGTGGAGCGCATCGCGTTTGACGATCGCCGCCAGCTTTTCGCCGTGCAAACCAGCCAAGGCGAAACCTTCGCCCGCCACGTCTGCCTGGGCATTGGCAAGCAGCCGCACCTGCCGGCCTGCGTGAAAAGCGCCTCGCCAACCTGCTTCCACGCCAGCGAAATGAGCATGCGCCAGCCCAACCTGAGCGGTAAGCGGGTGACGGTGGTCGGCGGCGGGCAAAGCGGCGCGGACCTGTTCCTCAACGCCCTGCGCGGGGAATGGGGCGACGTTGCAGAGATTAGCTGGGTGTCGCGTCGCAATAACTTTAACGCGCTGGATGAAGCAGCGTTCGCCAATGAGTATTTCACTCCGGAGTACGTGTCCGGCTTCGTCGGGCTGAATCACGCCGCGCGCCAGAAGATGCTCGACGAGCAGAAAATGACCTCTGACGGTATTACTGCCGAGTCGCTGCTGACGATTTATCGCGAGCTGTACCACCGCTTCGAGGTGCTCGGCCTGCCGCGTAACACCCGTCTGATGCCGAGCAGGTCGGTCATCGGTCTCGAAAGCCGGAGCCAGGGCTGGCAGCTGCTTCTGGAGCATCATCTGGATAAAGGCTACGACACGCTGGAGAGCGACGTAGTGATTTTCGCCACCGGCTACCGCCCTGCGCTGCCGCTGATGTTGCGCATTGCTTTGCGCGACGAATGCAATTTTAACGTGCGGGACGATTTCACCGTTGAGTGGGACGGCCCGAAAGAGAATCACCTGTTCGCCGTTAACGCCAGCATGCAGACTCACGGTATTGCCGAGCCGCAGCTTAGCCTGATGGCGTGGCGCGCCGCCCGTATTCTGAATCGCGCGATGGGGCGTGATTTGTTCGATCTCAGTAAGCCGCCCGCGCTGATTCAGTGGCGCAGCGGCAGCCGGGAAAAACCGCAGCCGGAGGCTGCTCCTCTAACTCGCTACACAGCATCTTTGGACTGATATTTTCCGCCCGTGTGAAGGAATGATAATGATAACCAAAAAGCATACGCTCTGGGCTCTTAACCCGCTTCTGCTCGCCATGATGGAGCCCGCGGTCGCTCAGCAGAGCAGCGACGACACGCTAGTGGTTTCCGCCAACCGGACCAACCATACGGTAGCGGAAATGGCGCAAACCACCTGGGTGATTGAAAAAGCCGAACTGGAGCAGCAGATCCAGGGCGGTAAAGAGCTGAAAGACGCTCTGGCCCAGCTGATCCCCGGGCTTGACGTCAGCAGCCAGAGCCGTACCAACTACGGAATGAACGTGCGTGGCCGTCCGCTGGTCGTGCTGGTAGACGGCTTGCGTCTGAACTCGTCGCGCACCGACAGCCGCCAGCTCGATTCCATCGACCCGTTCAATATCGACCACGTTGAAGTGATCTCCGGGGCCACCGCGCTGTACGGCGGCGGCAGCACCGGCGGCCTGATCAATATTGTGACGAAAAAAGGCCAGCCGGATACCCAGGTGGAGTTTGATACGGGGATTAAGAGCGGCTTTAACAGCAGCAAAGATCACGATGAGCGCGTTGCCAGCGCCATCTCCGGCGGCAACGACCATATCTCCGGGCGCGCATCGGTAGCGTACCAGAAGTTCGGCGGCTGGTTTGACGGTAACGGCGATGCGACGCTGCTCGATAACACCCAGACCGGCCTACAGTATTCCGACCGTCTGGACGTGATGGGCACCGGGACGCTGAATATCGACGATGCCCAACAGCTTCAGCTGGTGACCCAATATTATAAAAGCCAGGGTGACGACGATTACGGGCTGAACCTCGGGAAAGATTTTTCGGCAATCAGCGGCGCGACCAAGCCATACGTCAGCAGCGGCCTGAATTCAGACCGTATTCCGGGCACCGAGCGTCATCTCATCAGCCTGCAATACTCGAACAGCGATTTCCTCGGTCACAAGCTGGTCGGCCAGGTCTATTACCGCGACGAATCGCTGCTGTTTTATCCGTTCCCGACCGTCAACGCGAACAAGCAGGCTACCGCGTTCTCCTCCTCGCAGCAGGACACGGACCAGTATGGCGCGAAGCTGACCCTCAACAGTAAACCGCTTGACGGCTTGCAGCTGACCTACGGGCTGGATGCGGATCACGAGCGCTTTACCTCTAGCCAGATGTTCTTCGATCCGGCCAAGGCAAACGCTTCCGGCGGGATGAACAACCAGCGGATTTACACAACCGGGCGCTATCCGGGGTACGACATCACTAACCTGGCGGCCTTCCTGCAGTCCAGCTATGACATCAACGATATCTTTACCCTAAGCGGCGGCGTGCGCTATCAGTACACCGAGAACAAGATTGATGATTTCATTGGCTACGCGCAGCAACAGCAGATTGCTGCCGGAAAGGTGCAGTCCGCCGATGCGATCCCGGGCGGGGCGGTCGATTACGACAACTTCTTGTTTAACGCCGGTCTGCTGGTTCACCTGACTGAACGCCAGCAGACGTGGTTCAACTTCTCCCAGGGCGTGGAGCTGCCGGACCCGGGTAAATACTACGGGCGCGGCGCCTATGGCGCAGCGGTGAACGGGCACCTTCCGCTGACCAACAGCGTGAACGTGAACGACAGCCAGCTGGAAGGCGTGAAGGTCAACTCCTACGAGCTGGGCTGGCGCTACTCCGGCGATAACCTGCGTACGCAAATCGCGGCCTACTACTCGATTTCCGATAAGAGCGTGCAGGCGAATAAAGACCTGACCATCAGCGTGGTTGATGACAAGCGCCGTATCTACGGCGTGGAAGGCGCGGTAGACTACTTTATCCCGGACACCGACTGGAGCACCGGCGCGAACTTCAACGTGCTGAAAACCGAGTCTAAAGTGAACGGCAGCTGGGAAAAGTATGATGTGAAGGTGGCGAGCCTGTCAAAAGCGATGGCCTACATCGGCTGGGCGCCGGATCCGTGGAGCCTGCGCGTACAGAGCACCACGTCCTTCGACGTCAGCGACGCTCAGGGCTACAAAATCGATGGTTACACCACGGTTGATCTGCTCGGTAGCTATGAGCTGCCGGTGGGTAAACTCAGCTTCAGCGTGGAGAACGTTTTCGATCGCGACTACACCACCGTCTGGGGCCAGCGCGCGCCGCTGTACTACAGCCCGGGCTACGGTCCTGAGTCGCTGTACAACTACAAAGGGCGTGGCCGCACCTTTGGTCTGAACTACTCCCTGCTGTTCTAAGTCCTACCCTGCTCTGCCCGGCGTCTGCCGGGCATGCGGCAGACGCTGAAACATAAACGAAAGCGCTGATTATCACCCTGCCGGTATGGCTATCTGTTTAAATAAAGGAGTTTGTATGCTTAAGGTCATCGCCGAGGATTTTATCAAACCCGAGTACGTTGACACCGTTCTCCCTTTCTACCGCGAACTCGTCGCGGCAACGAAGAAAGAGCTCCTATGTATTGCTTATGATTTGTACCGGGATGAAAAGGATCCGGGGCATTTTATTTTCATTGAAGAGTGGCCCGATCGGGCAGCACTTGATGCGCACTGCGCCAGTGAGCATTTCACCCGGCTTGTGCCTTTGATTGATCGGTACGCGCGTAAAGCGGTGCAGTACATCCTCATGGATGCTCGGGTGGATCCGCAGGGATAAAGCCCGCTTCTGGTTCACCGCGGTGGAGATTACGGTCCGCTGTGAGCGAGAAGCGGAAATTGGCAATCGCTCTCATTGCTGATGACAGCAGCACCCGTAGCAGGATAGAGGTGTTGCCACTCAATCTATCCAGGGTACAGGTTCACCAATATAAGTGTATGTGCAGCAGCGGCAAATCACTACGACGTCCTTTTTCTTAATTGAAGGGGCTTTGTTGAATAATAGTGAATCGTGCTGTTTTACCATGCTCGTTTTGGCGGAAAATGCTTGTCACCCTAAATCGCCAAATATCCCAAATCACCAACCGGACTGAGCGATGCCGATCATAGCACC
>JAUHTP010000056.1:0-8826 GCA_031332935.1 Candidatus Pantoea bathycoeliae
AGAAAAACACCCTGCCGGCGTACCGCTCACTGAGCGGGGGGGACCATCTCATTAGGCCCGCACATGGCTGGCCTTAGCGCTTTTACTTGTTCAACAACGGCTTCAGGAAGCGCGCGGTATGCGATCGCTCACACTCCGCCACGGTTTCCGGCGTGCCGGCGATCAGGATCTCGCCGCCGCCGCTGCCGCCTTCCGGACCGAGGTCGACAATCCAGTCGGCGGTCTTGACCACGTCCAGGTTATGCTCAATCACCACGATGGTGTTGCCCTGGTCGCGCAGCTGATGCAGCACTTCCAGCAGCTGGGCGATATCGGCAAAGTGCAGGCCGGTGGTCGGCTCGTCAAGGATATAGAGCGTCTGGCTGGTGCCGCGTTTCGACAGCTCGCGCGCCAGCTTCACGCGCTGTGCTTCACCACCAGAGAGCGTGGTCGCTGACTGGCCGAGGCGAATATAGGAGAGGCCAACATCGATCAGCGTTTGCAGCTTACGTGCCAGCGCAGGCACCGCGTCGAAGAACTCGCGCACCTCTTCGATGGTCATCTCCAGCACTTCGTGAATGCTTTTGCCTTTGTATTTGACCTCCAGCGTCTCGCGGTTATAGCGCTTGCTTTTGCACTGATCGCAGGGCACGTAAATGTCCGGCAGGAAGTGCATTTCTACCTTCAGTACGCCATCGCCCTGACAGGCCTCACAGCGGCCGCCGCGCACGTTAAAGCTGAAGCGGCCAGGGTTGTAGCCGCGCGAGCGCGCCTCTGGCACACCAGCAAACAGCTCACGCACTCGCGTAAAGATACCGGTGTAAGTCGCCGGGTTGGAGCGCGGTGTGCGGCCAATCGGACTCTGGTCGATGTCGATGACTTTATCGAAATGCTCAAGCCCGTTGATCTCACGATAGGGTGCCGCTTCGCCAGTGGTCGCGCCGTTCAGGTGGCGCTGGGCAACAGGGAACAGCGTATCGTTGATCAGCGTCGATTTACCTGAGCCGGAGACGCCGGTAATACAGGTAAACAGGCCAACCGGCAGCGTCAATGTGACGTCTTTCAGGTTGTTGCCGCGCGCGCCGCTCAGCTTCAGCGTCTTCGCCGGATCGCCTTTCACGCGCTCTTTCGGCACGGCAATCTGACGCTTGCCGCTGAGGAACTGGCCGGTCAGCGACTCTTCCACTGCCATGATTTCATGAACCGTGCCTTCCGCGACGATCTGGCCGCCGTGCACACCCGCGCCGGGACCGATGTCGATCACATGGTCAGCCGCACGGATGGCGTCCTCGTCGTGCTCAACCACGATCACGGTGTTACCGAGATCGCGCAGATGGATAAGGGTGCTCAGCAGGCGCTCATTGTCGCGCTGGTGCAGGCCGATAGAGGGCTCATCCAGTACGTACATCACGCCGACCAGACCCGCACCGATTTGACTCGCCAGACGGATACGCTGCGCCTCACCACCGGACAAGGTCTCCGCAGAACGTGACATCGACAGGTAGTTCAGGCCAACATTGACGAGGAAGCTCAGGCGATCGCCAATCTCTTTCAGCACCTTCTCAGCGATTTTGACACGCTGGCCGCTCAGTTTGAGGTTGCGGAAGAAACCTATCGCATGACCAATGCTCATATCCGAGATGGTCGGCAGGTTGGTGTTTTCCACAAACACATGGCGCGCTTCGCGACGCAGACGCGTGCCTTCACAACTGGCGCAGGCGCGGTTGCTGATAAATTTCGCCAAGTCTTCACGTACTGCGGCGGATTCCGTCTCTTTATAACGGCGCTCCATATTGTGCAGCACGCCTTCAAACGGATGACGACGCACAGAGGTATCGCCGCGATCGTTGATGTACTTGAACTCAATGCTCTCTTTGCCGGAGCCGTACAGAATTACCTGCTGTGCTTTGTCGCTCAGGGTATTGAACGGCGCTTCGACGTCGAAATTGAGGTGCTCCGCCAGCGAGCCCAGCATCTGGAAATAGTAAAAATTACGACGATCCCAGCCGCGAATTGCGCCGCCAGCCAGCGACAGCTCACCGTTCTGCACCACGCGATCGGGGTCGAAATATTGCTGCACGCCCAGACCGTCACAGGTCGGACAGGCACCTGCCGGGTTGTTGAACGAGAAGAGTCGCGGCTCAAGCTCGCGCATGCTATAGCCGCAGATCGGGCAGGCGAAGTTGGCGGAGAAAAGCAGCTCTTCCGCACTGGTGTCGTCCATATCGGCGACGATCGCCGTGCCGCCAGAAAGATCCAGCGCGTTTTCAAACGATTCGGCGAGTCGCGTCGACAGATCCTCGCGCACCTTGAAGCGATCGATAACGACTTCAATGGTGTGCTTTTTTTGCAGTTCCAGCTTCGGCGGATCGGAAAGATCGCACACTTCGCCGTCGATACGCGCGCGGATATAGCCCTGCGCCGCCAGGTTCTCCAGCGTTTTGGTATGCTCGCCTTTACGATCTTTCACGACCGGTGCGAGCAGCATCAGGCGGCGGCCTTCTTCCTGCGCCAGCACATTATCTGCCATCTGGCTAACGGTCTGCGCCGCCAGCGGCATGTCGTGATCCGGACAGCGCGGTTCGCCTACGCGGGCAAACAGCAGACGCAGATAGTCGTGGATCTCAGTGATCGTACCAACGGTTGAACGTGGGTTGTGTGAAGTGGACTTCTGCTCAATAGAGATGGCGGGCGACAGACCTTCGATGTGGTCCACGTCCGGCTTCTCCATCAAGGAGAGAAACTGACGCGCATAAGCAGAGAGCGACTCTACGTAGCGGCGCTGACCTTCCGCATAGAGCGTATCAAACGCCAGAGAGGACTTACCTGAGCCTGACAGGCCGGTGACCACTATGAGTTTGTCGCGAGGGATGAGCAGGTTGATGTTTTTCAAATTATGGGTGCGGGCACCACGAACTTCGATCTTATCCATTCACCTTTCCCGGATTAAGCAGCACGCTTGTGTCTTGCCGACACGAATGAGCGTAAACACGTTATTATGGCACAAAAAATAGACTGATTAAATATCCAGTATTTTTTGCTTTTAGGGTGTAAAATGTACGCTTCTGCGAGCCGGCTCGAAAGTGGGATCGGTGGGCAGGACGTGATAGAATTGATCGTTTAGACTTATCAGCATTAAACCATCGGGAGACAGCAATATGGCCAGTCGTGGCGTAAATAAAGTGATTCTTGTCGGGAATCTGGGTCAGGATCCGGAAGTGCGCTACATGCCGAATGGTGGCGCGGTTGCCAACATGACGCTGGCCACGTCGGAGAGCTGGCGTGACAAGCAGACCGGTGAAAAGAAAGAGATTACTGAATGGCACCGCGTTGTGCTGTTTGGCAAGCTGGCTGAAGTCGCTGGCGAATATCTGCGTAAAGGTTCACAGGTCTACATTGAAGGCCAGCTGCGTACCCGTAAATGGCAGGATCAGGGTGGCCAGGAGCGCTACACCACAGAAGTGGTGGTTAACGTCGGCGGCACCATGCAGATGCTGGGCGGCCGTCAACAGGGCGCGAATGCAGGCGGCGCACCGATGGGTGGCGGTCAGAGCAACAACAATAACGGTTGGGGCCAGCCGCAGCCGCAGGGCGGAAACCAGTTCAGCGGTGGCGCGCAGTCGCGTCCACAGCCGCAGAGCGCACCGGCGAGCAACAACAACGAACCGCCGATGGATTTCGACGACGATATCCCGTTCTAGGATTTAACTAAGACATTTTGTAGTTAATTATCTATTAAGCCCCTGTTAATACAAGGGCTTTTTGTTTTTTTTACTCCCCAAAAGTGTCAATTGACATCTTTTTAGCATATTGCGTACCTTGTAATTGTGTAAAATTCATGGATAGTCGGTGCATGAAGAAGAGCTACAGGGTTACAACATTTGTAATGGACAGTGGTGAGCGATACTGACTTGTGACGGATCGTTCTTCTGGCCTTCCCGTGTATTACCTCATTCTGTTTCTAACAACTCAAATCCGCAATAGAGGGGATGCTTTTTCAACGATATTGGCGGCGGCTAGCAACCTTATTATGTTGTTACGCTTTGTAGAGAGTCGCGACATTAACCTTGAGCAGCGTTTTTTGACCAAAGACTTCTTAAGACCACATGAGCTAGACGATCTGCGAGATTTTGCTCAGTGCAAACAAGTAAAGAGTCACTAATAGCGTCCTCTCCCCTTTAGTTGGAAAATGCGATGATAGATACCGTTGATAACGGGACACAGCATTCCCGGCTGACAACGTTTGCCAACTATTTACACAGGTATGCGATGCATATCCTAAAGACGACAGAACTGGAAGTTGTCGAACAGATCAATACTATGGCGCAGCAGATTAAAGAAGCGCCGACCGTCTAAAAAGCGCAGAGGCAGTGAGTTGCAAGACAGGTCATTGAGTGATGTTCAATTGGATTCGCTATTTGAAGTCATCCGGCCAGAATCAGAGTCAAATCCTTTCTCATTAGATGTGCAGTGCCGGAATCGGCTGATGATCTTGCTTCTGTTTTATCTTTGTATTCGAGGTGGTGAATTATTGAATATCAGGATTCAGGATGTTGATTTTAGTACTAACAGGATCAGTATTGTTAGGAGAGCAGATGAGCGGGCTCTAGAACCAATGAGCCTAATGCCAAAACCAGAGAACGACTCTACCGTTGGCTGAATCGTTAGTTCAAAAACTACATAGTTATATCATTCAAGATCGGCGTAAAGTCCTAAATGGTAAGAAAAATGACTACCTGTTTGTGACATACAAGTCTGGGCCAGCTGTGGGAAATCCTATTTCTAAGGCGGGATATCACAAAATTTTTTCCGTGGTCAGGACTGTTTCGCCACAATTGTATGCAGCGACAGGGCATTCGCTCCGTCATACCTGGAATCGCAAGTTTTCAGAAAGAATGGATGCAATGGATGAGAAAGTCAGCGAGGAACGCCAAGAACAGCTCCGTTCGTATTTAATGGGCTGGAGGGATGGCTCAGGAACCGCAGCTACTTACAACAAACATTTCATTCGGCAAAAGGTTTTGAGGCCGCTCTGGCATTGCAAGAAGGCAGCGGCACCCGTTTGCCAGAGGACATGAAGAATGATGACGAATAAATCTGTACCTGCATTAGCATCTGAGCAAATCCGTGCCAAGGCCAATGGCTACTTCTTTCAATTGTATGATCCATCGTGGGTTTTGGATAAAAATACAACTGTTACTCTTGCAGATATTCACCATTACTTGTCAGGCGAGGTACTAGATGGCTGCCTATGCACACTAGCATTTTATGCTTCTAGTCTTTCTGCTTCTCATACTTTGAACATTATTATGCGGTTTCAGCACATGCTGCGTGAGACTGAAGCGGAAGCAATTACTGATACGATATTGGTTAATTATCAGTCAATGCTGTCGCCTGCAACAGAATGGTATCTGGCAACTATCCGTGGTTTTCTTCGATCCTGGCACGAGCTAGGCTATCCCGGCATCAGTTAAGGAGGTGATCCGTCTGCTTGATGGCTGGACGCTAAAGGGTAAATCGTAAGGGTGATGCGGTTAAGCGCATGGATCCTCGAGAGAGGGGCCTCGACGGATTATGAGCTGAAAGCAGTTAATGAGGGGGCTGTTCGGGCTTATGAAAAGAGCTTAATTACGATAGCCGAGTTGGCTATGACACTTGGTATCAATCATACGGGACGTCGTCCCATCCAAATCTCGTTACTTCGTGTGGTCTATGTTCTCTGTGGCAAAAATGAAAAGGGAGAACCCTTTTATGTGTTGAATGTGCCGAGAGCTAAGCAACGCAGTAGCTCTTTCCGAACAAACTTCAAGCCCTTTGCGATATACCTTGAACTATGGGCTATCCTGAGCGCTCAGGCAAGGAATGCGATTGCACTTGTTGAGAAGCGTATGAGGTTTGAATTGCAGGAAGATGATCGGCAGCAAATCCCTCTGTTTCCGGATCTTGGTGTGTTAGCTGCTGTCAATTCTCCTTATCAATTCCACCAGCTGCTTGCTACCGACAAACTCCATATACCGGCAGCAGAGATAACCGAGACACTCTAGTACATCGTAGAAAAGTCCGATATCCGGTCGGAACGGACCGGTGAGCTATTGCATATCAATGCTCGTCGTTTTCGTTATACCACGGGCACACGAGCTGCCCGGGAAGGCTTTGGCGAGTTGGTGATTGCGGAGCTGCTTGACCATTCGGACACCCAAAACGCAGGCGTTTACATCAAGAATATCCCCGAACATGTGAAAAAGCTTGATTAGGTGGTTGGCTTCCAATTGGCACCATACGCGCAAGCCTTTGTCGGGGTACTTGTCGATTCAGACAGGGACGCGTATCGATGTAACGACCCTACTAGTCTTATTCGGACCGAGAAGGGGCTGGGCGTTGGTACTTGTGGAGAACATGGCTTTTGTGGCGCCAATGTTCCTATTCCTTGCTACACCTGCATGCATTTCCAGCCTTGGCTGGGGTCCACATGAGGATGTCTATCAGGGACTGCTCAACGAGCGTGAACGGGTGAAAGAAATAACTGGTGACATCCAGATTGCTGCTGTACTTGATCGCAGCATTATCGCGGTTGCAGATGTGATCATGCGTTGTGCAAAACGTCGTGGAGAGTGTAGTCAGCAAGGAGCAATAACAAATGGCTGAGATTTTCCAGTTTAAGCCAAAGGCTACGCTGACAGCAGCAGGAAACCTTGAAGCATTCATTTCCAAGTGCCGCGATCAATTGACTGTATTCGGCTCCGATCTAGATTGGCAAGAACCTGTTTGGTCAAATATAACTGTTTTTGCCAAGTTAGGAGTTATTACGCGAAACCCCATGCAGGGAGAGGTACAAGATCCTGAGTTCATTGATTTCGCCAAAGCCTATTTTCGTTACCAGCAGGGGCATCATCTCACAGGAACAAAGAATGAAAGTAAGGCCCTCCGTGCGGTTGAGGCGGCCTTGCTTCAAGTTAACGGGAACGCAAATATTGATGGCATGTCCATTTCTGTGCTGGATGAAGCAGCTGAATTGGCAAGGCAGCACTACTCTGATGGCTCAGCATATCATTGCGGCCGTGAGATTGAGCAGCTGGCTAAGTTTTTAACTGAAAACCAGCTTATATCAAGTGCAATGCAAAATTGGGTCAATCCAATTAAGCGTGTAGATGACAAGAACAAAACAGGCCGAGCTGCTAAGAAGAATAGGGAAGAGAAATTACCGAGTGATATTGCTCTTAATGCGTTGGCGGAAATTTATGACAATGACCCAATTCATAAGCGAGACATTTTTACAACATCGGTTTTTGCTATGTTGATGTCAGAACCTTCACCCATTACTGAGGTTTTAGCCCTGCCTGTGGATTGCGAGGTGTTTGAAACAGATCGTGAAGGGATAGAACGCTACGGCTGGCGTTTTTTCTCAGGAAAAGGCTACGAAGGCGATATCAAATGGATACCAACGGTGATGGTATCAGTCGCTAAAACAGCCATCGCCAGAGCGAAAAAGTTGTCAGAGAATGCTCGCCAGTTGGCCAAGTGGATTGAGAAAAACCCGAATAAGTTTTATCGGCATGCTAGCTGCCCCGATGTCGCTGATGATGAGCCATTGTCGATGGAGCAGGCTTGTATGGCGCTAGGCTTCGCACATGACTCACAAAAGACGTCTAGGTCGTCTCTTGGGTATCGGTGTTTAACTAAAGAAGATGATGCACATACGCTAAACATCCTGTGGCAGCATACTATGGCGCGTTTGCCTGCTGACTTTCCGTGGTTTGATAAAGACAAGCAAATTAAGTACAGCAATGCCTTGTTTGCACTAAATGCTAATCAGCTCCACGGAAACCGAGGATGCCTACCTGTTGAATTACATAAACCAACCAATAACTTCTTCAATAATGATCTCACGCCTCGAAAGGCACTGGATGGAAAACATGCCAGTATCTTTGATCGCCATGGTTACAGTGCTGAAAATGGAGAACGGGTTAAATTGACCTCGCATCAAGCACGGCACTTACTCAACACAATTGCCCAGCGCGGCGGACTGTCAAATCTGGAAATTGCCAAATGGGCAGGACGGGCAGACGTTAAACAGAATCGAATTTACAACCACATGACCGAATACGAGCTGGTTGGCATGGCTGAACGCCTAGACCCCACCAAAGCACTGTTTGGGCCTGTCGGCGAGGTGGCAAAGTATCTGCCCGTGACTATGCAGGAATTCAATACATTAGAGCATGCCTCAGTCAATGTGACGGAGTATGGCTATTGTGTGCATGACTACACCATGAGTCTCTGTGAGAAATTCCGAGATTGCGTAAATTGTACAGAGCAGGTTTGTATCAAAGGCGATGATACAGAAAAATCATCAAGCATAATATTAACTTCACCTCGTTCAATTTGGCCGACATAGCTTCTATCTATCTCGGCTGTAACTTGGCGATTCTTTATGGGCTAGTGCTCTTATAATGCTCGCGGCATAGCTCAGAAACCGGCGTTCCGGCCTCGGCCTGTTTAAGCATGACCATGCTCGGGCTGTCAGTAAAATGTGATTTCTTCATAAAGTTCTCCACGGTTCAGACTACGAAATTTTTCTACTTATGAATACACCGGTTTTTCGGGAGTATTACCATATACTATCAATAAATGTTCATTAGCAGCTCTAAATCAACAGAGCTGCTAAATTTTTCAGCCCTCAATCAATAATACGTTTGTCGTTAATAACAATTCAAAAAGACTTAAAACGAGTGAATTTTGAACCAAATTTATCCTCAGGGATTTTTAATTTTAGTAATTAATAAAAATTTTCGTCATATAATGGTATGGACTACCTCTTCCCTCTGCGCTGAACTGAACATAATGCATCCA
>JAUHTP010000057.1:0-8645 GCA_031332935.1 Candidatus Pantoea bathycoeliae
GGAAAAGGAATAATGTGGCTGTAGCCCGCGAGCGACAGCCCCTGGGTGTTCAGTTCCGCGTTATTCTGACTGACGGTAATACCATCACGAAAACGGGTAGCGTACTGCTGTCCTGCCGGACCATAAAAGGACGCCAGGCATTCAATCGTCTCATGCCGCCAGAGTGCGGTGTTCTCTTCACTCTGGTTAACAAAAGCCGGATTATCGTCACACGGCATATCCACTACACCGAAAGCGCACCAATTCGTTTCTGGTGGCGGTAGCGCAGGCTGTTTGGGCTGCCAGCGGGGACGAACCATAGACTCAGGCAGACCGGAAACACCGCGTAGCCATCGGCTAAGAAGCCTGTCCAGTGCTTCACCATAAACCGGTGATCCCCTGACAGGTGTCAGCCAGCCACGTTCAGTGCTGGAGTTATTGCTCAACCGGTATTCCTCCATCAAAGGGCAGCAATTCGCAGTGAGCCTGAACAAATCCTGCGCCATACGCGGTATAAGGATCGACAAAGGACACCCGGTAATCACGATTCTGATACGTGACAATATCAGCGTCACGTCCCGTTTCGCCGTTACTCAGGCGTTCAGTCGTCACCACCAGTATCGCCCCGCCAATAACCTGCCCCGCCTGCATTCGGCGGTTTTCCAGTGAGCGATCAACCGTCACCACACCCGAAAAGCCGGATTGTTTTTCCACGCTGGTCGTGATGCCATCTGCATCCGTCTGCTGAAACCGGCGAGTGAGCACGAGATGAGGATCACAGAAGTCGGGATCAAACAGGACGTCTGTTACATCAAGATTTGGCATTTTTATCCCTCACGACGTAAGTGATCGACCGGCGATACTGCCCGGTGTCGATAAGTGGTCTGGCGTTTGCATTATTAGGTGCATTGCCTGCTGCACGGCTTGCCAGTTCTGCCTGCGCCCCCTTTCGCCCCTGACGAGCGCGAGCCGCGAGCGTACTGGAGGCCAGTGGTGTAAAGTGAGAGGCGGTAATAAAATGCCTTACCCCATCCGCCGCGGTTGCTCCCGCCTGATTAAGCAACCTCTCGGCACCCGATATATTGCCGTCAAGCGTAAAAAGCGCGGCCTGTTTCAACAGGGGTAGCGTTTTATCCTGCACCGATTTAACGCCGGGTTGCAGATGGGGTCTGGCCGGAATATTTTGCGCGGGAGAGCCATGTTCATTGACATAGCCAATGCCAGCATTGCCGAAAGGCACATCATCCCGCGCAGAGTCTGCGGCGGGAATGCCCACCAACACCTCTCTGTTACCAAGCGTTTTAAGCGCATCCAGAAGGGATTGCGCCTTGTCAACTCTCATCGTGACGCCGCTTTTCATAGCTGGATGCCCCCCGCGCCGAACATCATGATCAACTGCCAGAACTCAGCCCCGTAACGGGTATAGTTCCAGAAGCCCGCATCGGGGTTTAACGTGGTTCCCGTGTCATAACTGACGCTGACTTTATCGACAGATTTTGATGAAGCCACACCTGCCGATGCGCCCCCGGATCCACCCGCTGCGATCGCTCTGCTGTCAGTCGCCCACAGCGTCATGTAGTGCGCGACAAAAAGCTCAACAAAGTAAGGAAACAGATCCTTACCCGTGATCTTCTCGCTGAGCAGCACATCAGCCAAATTCAGGCGAAACTGAATTTCAGCATCGGGGTATCGGGTGGTGTCGGAAAACCGCGGGAAAGCGGTACGGAAGTCGGTCAGCGAGGGTAGCGTGCTGTTTCTGCTCATAAGCCACCATCAAAAGCCCCGGAAGGGGCTGCCTGTCAAAGACCGTCCAGGTAGGCAAGGGTTTCGGGATAAACCGGCTCCACTGCACCCAGTTTGCCGTAGTAGGTCACAATCTGCCACAGCCCACGGTACTGGATAGGAATACTCTGCAACGGCACCATCGGGAAACGGACAAACTTCATATCTTTGGTGTAGGCCACGGCGCGATCGGTGTTTTTCGCACCCACCCCTTTCAGCCATTTCACCGCACGGATATTGAGTGGTACACCGTTCTGGTGGTAGGCGATGGTGTTGGTGGTCAGGTAAGTCAGCAAAGACTGATTTCCCGCGGAGGACACGATCACGCTGGCCAGATACGCATACTGCTCTGGCGGCAGCAGCAGGTCGGTCGGCACCACAGAGTAGGCCGACGCTTTCCAGGCCGCATTCAGCAGATCATTGATACTGTTTCGGATATCATCAGGAGATCCGCCCGCCCAGCGTTTTGCCGCCGTCACGGTATTGATGCCGCTCTGGTTGACCAGACCCGCTACCCCGTTGGCCCCCAGCGTCTTATCGCCAATGTAGACCTGCTCATCCGTATCCATATTCCACTTCAATTGCATGCCTGCGTATTTCTGCGTGTCAATCGGCCGTCCGGCCTGCTGTGCGGCAGCAAGCTCGATGACCGTCCAGCCAAGCTCCATTCCCCACAGATTCAGTGTACGGAAGCTGCGTTCAATATTGACGTTAACACCGGCAATGGCCGTGGATTCCTGGGCAATCCAGTTTTTCCCGTTCGGGTTAGCGGCACTGCCCGCGGCACCAAACTGCGTATTGGTCCAGCTGGAAATTTCATCGGCGATCGACACGTCTGTGCGCAAATCAATGTCACGGCTCCAGGTATATTGAACCAGAGGTTCATTGAGTGTCTGGTCCAGTCGCTCCAATTCACCAACAAGAAAAATGCCGGTACTGTCGTGGGTAGCCCGGTCGAATGTCTGCATATTTTGCATAAGGATCCCTTAAATCTTATACGAGATTTCTACATTGCCGTCCGCATCACCGTTACCGGTGAAAAAGGCGTAGGGCATGACAACGGTATTAATCACCGGCGCGTCGGCAGTGCCGGTGTTTTCTTCAGCCGCCAGCACGGCGCCTAGAGGACTTTCTGTGCTCGGATTAGCATTACGGATATAGACCGGCGCACCTTTGGTAATGGCCGTAGCGTCACTGCCGACATTGACGGTCATATACCCACGTTTCAGGATGTCACCGGTATAGCCAAACCCTTTGCCCAGCAGATAAGCCTTGTCCGGCACACTCTGCATAGGATAAGGACGGACGAACATTCCCTGGATTTTGTCAGCGGCGTCCCCCGCAGCCAGCGGCACGAAGAACGCGCCATCATACTTGCCCGCCAGACCGTAAGAGGGAAACGCACTGTTGGCGTCAGATTTCAGTACGGCAGGTTCAGTAGTTAGATCTTGAGGGCGTGATACGGCGCCAGCAAAGCCCACGCCCATTCGTGTCAGAATTGCATTACTCATCGATTATTTACTCCGTTTTTCCCAGAATTCGCGGTGGCGAGCGTTCATGGCTTCAATGGTACTGGTTGTACTGCGGTGAGCATCAGCGGTCTTGACACTCAGGTTGCGGCTTTTAGCCAGCTCGGCAATGGCATTAAACGCCATATCGACGGTGGGACGGTTCATTTTACGGATGTCCGCATCTCCGACAATCTGGCGTACTAATGCCTGATCCGCAGAGGCCAGTACGTCACGTTTGAAATCAGTCGGTTTCATTTTGCGATCCAGATTAATCCCCGGCTGAATAAGTTCAGCTTGATAAGCTGCATCGCCGGTCGCCTTTTCCTCTGTCTCGTCGTCCTCGTCATCCGCATCGCCTATGACGCCCTTATCGTCCTTATCACTATCGCCTGTGCGGCCTTCCAGCTTGTCCAGGCGGGCCATGATGGTTTTTATGTAAGACGGCACCGCTTCACTGTCGTCCGCCGTGGGCTCCTCACTGGTTTTCGCCTCGGGCGGCAGAGGCTGTTGAGGTGGCAGGTTAATGTTGATGACGCCTGGTTGATCGTCTGCATCGTCTGTGATGGTGCGAGGCGCATTCTGCATTAGTTCAGCCGTGGTGTCGGCGTCGCCCGTTTTGATGGCACTTCTGAGCTTCTGATACCAGCTCTGATGACATTTGCTCATTGTGAAACTGTCTCCTATCGAGCAGATAATTCCGGCTCTGCCTTTAGGGACAAGAGCCACATGATTACCGGTGATCTGGTACTGCATTGCCTTACCGGGTCCGGTTTGCCTGTACTTCGCGTCATAGCCGCAGGACACCTCTCGCAGGCCGCTATCGATGGCCTCTATCGCTATCTCGTCCTTGATAATGAGGTCGGCAATCAGTAACTCTGACTGCTCATCGTCCCCCTGGCGAATATTGCTTACATGTCCTACTGCCAGTTCGCGCCAGTTCTCCGTATCAACGAACAGAATATTGCCGAGGTCATCTTCAGGATGAAGCAGAGTGACGGCCATGCCTTCAAACGAGGCCATTGCCTCTGGACTGAAAACCTCATCGGCCATCCGTTCGACGACGATTTCTCCGTCAGCGTCGGGTTCAAGCTCAGGGAAGTCGGCGGCGCCGTAGAGCTGTTTTCCGGTGCGGGCTATCGGCACGTCCTTGCACAACAGACTGCCATCCGATATGCGATAGCGCGTATCACCCAGTCGGGAGTTAAAAAGATATTTCATGGGTTACCTGCTGTTCAGGCGAGATAAGAGTGCGGGGCTGGGAAGACGATTTCTTTGTAACAGCGGCAGTTCGGCAACTCACCGGCGTGTCCGGTCATGCCGTCGAGCGTTGGCGGTTTTCCCCACGTAACGAATTTGCCTTCCATCTCCCGATGAGAATGCCGGACGTCGCCATCTTCGGCTGTACGCCAGATATAACCATTCGAGCCAATTGACAGCGCTCGCGCCTGATCCAGCGCGCCGGTTGCGCGTCCAAGCTCGGTACGGGCGATAAGGTTCGCTCGTGAGCGTGACACGTCACCAGACGCTGCTATCTCTTTCGCGAATGGCTCCGCGCGGCCACCGGTCACCACAGCCTCAATAGCTTTGTTGTGGATGTCATATACCCGATCGGCAGCCTCAAGCGGTAGCGATTTGATGTACTTGATTTGCTCGGCAACGATGGATTTCATAACCTGCCCCACAGGAGCGTTATCAACCATGTTGCGCAGCTTTGTGCTGATATTCTTGCTGTGCTGACGCCACTGTTTTTCATTCTGGCGCGCTATATCTGAGGTGAAGTTTTCAGCCACCTTCGTCGCCCAGGGTGTGATGATTTCACTGTAGCGTTCCAGCGCGTCCATTATTTCAGTGACGCTATCGTTTGAACCATCGTAACGGCCATTGACGATGTCCCCGAGCGCCCGCGCTATCTGCCGTAGGCTGGTTCGATAACGGTTCTCCGCCTGTCTGCTCCGGCTTCGGGTGGTCAGGTTCACCGAGCCCTGGCGGCGCTTCGTCTTCCGCATCTTCAATATCCTCATCGGTAATTGACGCACCAATGCCGGTCACATCTGACGTTTCACGTAAATCCGTCATCCCCGCTTTAAGCGTCATTAACCCCGCATCAACCGCCGATGTGATGGCATTGACCGTATTAACCGCGACCGTTGAGCGATCAACATCCGACATCTGCCACAGCGGGTTAAACTCAAACGTGAAATCCTCCGGCAGGGGCTGTTCCAGCTCCGAACGATACATCACCTCAAAGAGCTTGCGTAGCGGCTGGCGCAGGCGTCTTTCCTGTTGCGTACCAATACCATCGTAGTAGTTGGCAAGGTCGGCATCGCCGGTCGAGAAGCCTTTGGGAGACTGGCCGAAAAAGCGCACCAGAGGCACATCGACCGCGCCTGCGATCTGCTGAGAAAACTGCCCCAGCACATCATCAAGGCCACCAAATGAATACTGGTGTGCCTCAAACTCATCCGTTTTGTCCATAAGCGTCAGACCTTCGTTGCTCTGGAACTGGCGGATCATATTCATCTGTTTAAGCAGTTTTTCCAGCCCTGGGCCACCCATGCCAATGAGTTCCCTGAGTTTTTCAATCTTGTAAGTGCGAAGGTGTGCCTTATAGACAAGTTGCGCGGTGCCCAACGTAGCACTGTCGAACGCGGTGAGCCTGTCCCAGATGCGCTCTATCACAGACATGCCCCATTCATTCTCGGTCATGGCCTGTTGATAAGGCAGCGTCACACCATCAAAGCGGATGAGTCGGGAGTGGTGAATTTTCCACGCCGGAATACCCGTTGCCGTGGTCACCACATCATAAAACTCGGGCTTGCCTAGATGTGGCCCCATCTCTTTGATGCGCCGCGTCAGGTTTGGGTTAATCATCCAGCGATCGAGCGGCAGGATGCCCTTAAACTTTTCTTTCCCTATGGTTTCCATACGGAGCGGCATAAACGGAGCTTGTCCCTCAATCATGATGAAGCCAACCGCGCCACCATACAGCCGCGCCCATTTGATGATATCGTTAAGTTTGTCCCACAGCTCAAGCTCATCAAAAAGCGACTCAATCACGCCACGTGCGCCGGGCTCGATTTCAGAGGTGATGCGTATACCTTTACGCGTCATGTCATCGGCCACCACATCCACCGCCTTGCCTATTACCCATGAAGAACGGTAAGCCCATTCAATCTGCTGGCGGTTGCGGCTGGTGAAGTTGGCTCTGTAGGTTGACACTGCGTGCTGGTTCGGCTGCTGCATACCAACGCGTGCCATGAAGTTATCGTAACTGTCGGCAGTGGCTTTCATGATGTCCGGTGCCGTTGTTTTTCTTGCCATAAATCCTCGTTACAGTCGCATCCAGGCATCCAGTGCAGTGTTCATCGGGGCATAGGAGATCATCACGGCGTCAGCCAAATTAGGGGATTTGGTGCCGTCAGGCTGTTTATCCACAACGATTTTCCCTACGCCATTAATGGAGTAGGTCGGCTGTGAAAGCTCGATAATGAGTTTGTCTTTGCTCTCCATGGTGCCGCTGATGGAGATAATTTCGTCGGAGTTGTAGGCCATGCCTTCTTTTACTGCCCGGTAGGTGTTTTGGAACAGCTTGCGCAAATGCCACCAGCTCTGCGCTTTCGCGTTGGCAAAGAAATCCTTGTTCAGACGTGCCGCCTGCCCGTTGTCGCCGCGAACGGCTTCATCCTCCGGATCGAATACCGCACCACTACCACGGAACGGGGTGGCGAGTATTGAGGGCCGACGTGCCGCTTTTCGCAGCTCGTTGATAGCTCGCGCATCACCGCGAACGCCAGCGCCCAGCCCGTCTTCGTCGAAGCGGAACTCTTCAAGGTTGTCCGCCTCGCAGAAGGCGAAAACCTTCTCGACCGACTGGTAAATGTCGCTGCCGACGCCGGACCATTCCCTGACGTTCTCTAGGAGGAAACCGTGACGGGTGGAAAAGGCGTTTTTGTCTCGACCCTCGTCGGCGACGTCCATCGCGCCTAATCGCTTGCCTGTCGGTTGAATGCCCAGTTTGATATGCGCGTCGACGGCAGCCTGCACCCAATCTGAGGGGATCAGCACGCCTTCCGCTGATGCGCTGTAGTTCAAATCGAGTTCCTGTGCCACAACCACCGGGTTGTCGATTTTCTCGCACTCCTTGCGATACCACTCATCATCCTTGCGCGGGTCGTTCCGCCAGTGAAACGTGAATACCGGGATACGCCCGCTATGGCGTTTTTGCGCAAAGGGGTTAGCCATGCCGTTAACCGAACTCAGATCGATACGGCAACGGGTAGTTTGTGACAACGCAGCATCAATCAGCAACGGCCGTTGGAGGAATGCAGCCTCATCGACCAGATAAAGCGTGGTACGGTCACCACGTCCGATATTGTCGCCAGCCTCACCTTTGATAACCGCGCCAGTGTCGGGAAACTCAACGCGCATGTATGGCGCGTGCTTCTTTTCATCCCACGCGCCGCGAAATTCAACGGGCAGCGTCTCCACGAACTTGCGCGCCTTCCAGAACAGCGCCTTCGGGTCACCGGTGCTGTCGACGTATTCCTCTTTTCGGGAGCCGAAGCCGATGACTATTTCTTTGTTGAAGAGGCAAAGTGAGCAGGCCATCCCGATCGCTGTCCAGCTGAGCCCCATTTCGCGGCTCTTTTCGGTGATGCCGTTCTCCATTCGTTCGCGCCGTTCCATAATCCAGTGGATCCACTCTTCCTGTTTTGGGAACAGCAGAAAAGGAACAGTGACCGGCAGGTCATAATCGATGTTACGCGGGTCTGTCGTCATTCCCCAGTCAATAATAAACTGTGCCGGGTTGGTGCGATAAAACTGCTTGAGTGCTGGCAGCATTTCAGAGTTCTGGCGAATGCGCTGTAAACGCTCCATACGCCATTCAAAAACTATCTGGTAATCAGGGTTTTTGAAATCGAAGTCAAATGGCAAAGGCATGGCTAACCCATCATTCTCTTGTACGCCTGTGCGGCTTGCTCTGGGGTTAAATTGGTTGTTTCTGTTTTGACCGGACCGCCGTCTTTTCCGGTCAGCTCCTGCTTATCGGAGTAGCCATGTTTGGTCAGCATAAGCTTGGCAATCGTGGCGTTAAATTCGCCCTGCAATCCTTTGTTAATTAAACGATTTTCCTGTAGGGCAAGAATGCCTTCTACGATGTACGAAAATTCATTGGATTGTTTGGCCCAGTCGTACACCGATGAGCGCGATACGGCGAGATAGCAAGCCAATCCGGCGATGCTCGGGACAACATCACCCAGATTTTCATAGTCCCCTAACAAATACGCTTTAGCCTTTTCCAGACTTTTTGCAAGCTCACTCGGGCGACCGACTTTATTTTTTGTTTGTCGTCCCATGCCTTATATCCTCAAT
>JAUHTP010000058.1:0-8320 GCA_031332935.1 Candidatus Pantoea bathycoeliae
CTGTCGCGCCAGGGGTTACGCACTATCTGTACGGTGTCGCCCACGCAAACGCCGGGGACTTGCCGCACATCATATTCACTCCCCCTGAACGACACGCGAAGGTGGGTGCTAACCTTACGGTTTTCCGGCAGACTCACCGCCAGTTCGCGGCATACGTCAACAGGTGGTGCCTTGATTAACTGTCCAGGGGTAATACGCAGCCAGCAGTCGGTGCGGGTCATGCCGGTACGTCGGTGGATGGCGGTACGGTTGTATTTTTTACGCCACAACCCGACCAGGCGGTTCAGTTCATCAATATTATCGACTTGCACAAACCGCAGGCCAGATTCAAAATGGCACTCGAGAATGTCGCGCGCCTTTTCCACTGAGCCGGTAGCGCGGGCGTTGCGGGCTTTATGGGCGATAAGTTGAATACCGAGGGTTTTGCACAGGTTACGCATCGTGGACGAGACCAGGGCACAACCGGGGTCGGTATAAAGGATACGCGGCACGCCATGCAGTACGTCGGCCCCACCGCGCTCCTGCATGGCATTAATCAGCACATCGGTAAAATTTTGTGTCGTTTCGCCGCCAAAGCGGTACTCAGCGTAAATCCAGCCACTGGTATGGTCGGTCAGCTCAAATGACCAGACCCTGTCATTAACAATACGGGCCAGATTTTTGGGTTTGTTAGGGTTAAATTCTTCTTCACGCATCATGCGCAGGCCACTATCGCGTGTGGTACGCCCTTTGGTGGGATTTTTCAGGTAATAAAGCACACACTGTGACGCATCCAGCTGCCAGACGTGATTGGGGTGCTGGCTTTTTACCTGTACACAGGGGGCAGGTGCGCCTAACTGGCCGGGGTGCAGGCGATAACGGTACAGCGCCCTGCTTATGGCATCCACCGACAGGGGAAACCACTCGCCGGTTTCGTTATCAATATACCCGGCATTAATCAGGTTATTGGCCCGCAGGTCATTAATCGCCTGCTCCAGACTGTAAAGGCGTTTGCCGTTCTTGCGATGCGAAGCCATCATCACGCCGGATATCTGTAGGGCTTCCTCACGGGTCAGGGCACTGGTGCCATAATCTCCCCGTTGCTTGCGCGGCGGTTTATAGCTTACCTGTTTGATTTTTCGCAGCAGCGTAGCCCTGGAAATGCCGAGAGTCTGACAACCTGTCTGATAAACCGCGTCTTTGCCGCCATGCCCGGCTTTTTCGGCGGCCTGTGCAATGGCCAGTATGCGTTCGGTCAGGATGGGGTTCATTACTCCACCTCCTCGCCGCTATCCTGTCCGGTACCGCGTAAATGTTCAGGTAACTCAAAGTCCGCGTCTTCGGCATCATTCTTTACCCAGTCTGGTACGCTCTCTGACGGGGCGTGATGGGGTAGTGCAAAATCACTGCGTAACACATTGATTTCAAACTCAATATCATTAAGTAGCCCCGCCAAGTAGTCGGCGTGAGACGTCATATCGCCACTGTGGCCATTCAGTTTTTCCAGCCCTTCACGAAAGCGCCCCATTAATATGGCCTTGACATCAAAGCCCACCAGACCAATTTCTTCGCGGAGCTGGCGTATTCCCTCTTCACCTAACGGGCGATGTTGATCGAGCAAGCGCTTTTCACTCAGTTCATTGATTTTTTGATCTTTCTCGCTGGCCAGGCGGCGGCTGGCTTCAAGTGATTTTTCTGTATCACGCAGTTTTGCGCGAAGTTCTCGCGACGACATGCGATCAATCTCATCCAGCGTTAGACCTGCAATGGTGCCGCCTTCGGCAAGTTCGGCAATGTCTTCGTCGTCTTCTGTCATCAGTTCAAAGAGCTTAGTTTTTCCTAGCATTCCCAGCGCTGGGAATGAAGAACTCAGCCTAGGTGATAAAAATTTCACTGCGGCCTGTACTAGGCGATAGGCAGTTGTTTTAGGTATACCCAGTTGGTCTTGCACAAGGTTCTCAAACTCTCCTCGTGGTTCATTTTCTTTTAAAATTAATAAGCGTTTCCCTGCCTCCAGCATGGCTTCGGCACTTTGTGCCATATAGAAGCGCGCTTCGTGCACAATGCGCTCACGCTGATAGGGCAATCCCTCGCCGTACTTCTCCATAATGGCCTGCTGATGTTCAGCCAGGGCGTTAAGGTTGTTCATTAAATCCGGTTTTAAAGGCTGTTCGGGCGCGATTTCAGCCGTCATCGGTAACGCTTTTCTACCCATTATTTTTTCCTCTTACGGTTTTGACGGTGAGGTTACGCAGCGGCCACGTCGTTCTGCCATCTTAATTTGTGCCCGTTCGGTTTCATCAAAAAAGGCCAAGGCAATCTGTATCAATTCTTCACCGAGGCCGTAATTCCCATTGATGCGCTGCTCAACCATCCCTTCTTCCACTAAAAATGGCAGGGTGCGACTGATATTGGCCGCAGAGTCATTGATTAGCGCCGCCAGGGCTTTATTGGACAGGCCGTCGCGGTAATGCCCTTTCATGGCTTTTAAAATACGCAGCGCCCGTCGTGTGCGTGAAGAGGGGTGCAGTAATAAGGTGTTTTTCATCGAATGCCTCTTTTTCATTAATGGAAATTGTGTTACCGTCAGTGAAACGGGCGAATGTTATTTTTTATGGCGCTTTTTGCCTGATGGCATGGGGGAACCCATTATCTGTTCAATCGCCTGTTTTATTTTTCGGGCTTCCCCGCGCCAGCCCTGGCAACGGCCATTCAGTAGCATGGATACATGATTGTGGTTAAAGTCGTTAGCCTTGGCCCAAGCCCTCATAGAGCGATAGTGCTGGTAGACACGATTATAAAAACAGCGCTTAAAGTCGGCGGGGTGCTGCAGTGACATGGTGTTATCTCCGTCATAAAAAGTTAAAAATAAATATACATTAGTATACAAAATAATGTAAAGTCTTTTTGTCTGTTTTTGTATATTTTTTATCACGATTAAACATCATGGGCCGTTATCGGCCTTAAAGGAGACCTGTATGGCAAAGAAAAAAACCGCAACTACTCTGTCTATGAATACGGCGGACAATATCACGATTGGGAGGGGGGGGGGGGGCAATTGAATACCCTAAAAAAAATGCAGAAAACAGCGCCAAACAGGAGGTGATGGCACGTTTTGGGGATGGGCTTCCCTATGAGCGGGAGAGGATTGTGCATGAGACGCGCTTCTATATGGCGCAGAGTGCCGAAGCCATGCTGGAGGCGGGGAAACGCTTATTAATTTTAAAAGAAAATGAACCACGAGGAGAGTTTGAGAACCTTGTGCAAGACCAACTGGGTATACCTAAAACAACTGCCTATCGCCTAGTACAGGCCGCAGTGAAATTTTTATCACCTAGGCTGAGTTCTTCATTCCCAGCGCTGGGAATGCTAGGAAAAACTAAGCTCTTTGAACTGATGACAGAAGACGACGAAGACATTGCCGAACTTGCCGAAGGCGGCACCATTGCTGGCCTGACGCTGGACGATATTGACAGGATGTCGGTACGGGAATTACGAGCGACATTGCGTAAAGACGATGCGGCGCTTAAACGCAGTCAGCAACTGGTGGCTGAAAAAGAGAAGCAGTTGCAACAGTTAAGTCAGCAGCTGACCGATAAAACCTTTCCGTCTACCGCGAGCGATAAGCAGGCTCCCTTCGATACCCAGCAGTGGGTCACGCTGACGCTGGAAGGGGTGGGCGAACGCCTGAGAACCGAGCGCCTGCGACTGGGGCTCAGTCAGGAGAACTTTGCCGAGCAGTGTGGAGTCAAAAAACTCACCCAGTATAATTACGAAAAAGGTGAGCGGCATCCTGATACCGCTTACTTGATTGCTGCAAAAGCTATTGGGGTAGATTTACTCTTTCTTATTACCGGGGAGCGCAGCGATGAAGCCAGTGCGCTCGATGTGGTGCGGGATGAAGAAGAGGCAGAAATGTTGACCGCATTTCGCCATATTCCCAGTGAAACCCGCGAAGTGGCTAAACGCACCTTGACCGCAATGGCAGAGAAAAAAGCCGCCCGCAGCCGCGCATGACCCATCCCTCTCCGTGGCAGCGGAGAGGGTTATTTGACAGTGATAATCAGCTCACGTCGTTGGGTGGACTGATTACTGTTAAGGCCATACCGAATCGGTACGCTCTCCATCTCGAACCCCTGAAACACTGCCCGCATCTCGGGAATATCATTGACGGAAATAATCATCATCCCGGCTAAATCCCGTCCCATACCCGCCAGTTTTTCATACTGCTCCAGACCAAAATCCACGCCATAGCCCTCTGTCCCCCAGTACGGTGGGTCGCAGTAAAACAGCGTGTGCGGACGGTCATAACGGGCAATACAGCTGGCCCAATCAAGCTGTTCAATGGTGGTGCGTGACAGTCGCAGATGCGCGAGCGACAGTTCTTCTTCCATGCGCAACAGGTTCAGGCGTGGCCCCGTGATGGTGGTCACACCAAAGGTGTGCTCCGCCACCTTGCCGCCGAACGCCTGTTTTTGCAGGTAATAGAAGCGGGCCGCACGCTGGATATCGGTTAAGGTCTCGGTCGGCGTGATGTTTAACCATTGATACATCGCCCGGCTGACCAGCGCCCATTTAAACTGGCGCATAAACTCTTCCAGATGGTGTTTCAGCACCCGATAGAGATTGACCAGCTCGCCGTTGATATCGTTAATCACTTCCGCCTTGCTGGGTGACTTCATAAAGAAGAGCGCCGCCGCGCCACAAAACGGCTCCACGTAGCAGGTATGCGCCGGGAAGCGCGGTAAAATCTGTTTTGCCAGCCGCCGTTTACCGCCTATCCAGGGCAGTATCGGTAAAAAATGTTGCTGCATTGTCTGTAAGCCTGTTTCACTAATGGAAATTCGTGTAAGCTCTTTCTGTCCTCGAGGACGGAAAGCGCCACGGTTGACTCACAGGCGATATCTGTGTGTTGACGGCCTGTCCGGTGTGCTCGCACTGGGCGGGTCGCGCTTTTTCCCTTGCCCCATTCGGGGCAATTGCTGAGCGTAATCTAACGACTATCTGCTATCCCCACTAGTAAACCGCTTTAAAAGCGATTGGCGCACTACCTTGTCACACTGTCTGCCTGATTCTCAGGGAGACCGCCATGAAAACCCGAAAAAAATTGATGTTACCCCCCTTTAAAACCCCACGCCTCGGCGGCTGGTTGCTCACCGCTGCCGGTCTGTTGCTGGTGATTGGCCTGGTCTCGCCGCAGCAATTGCCGGTGGTGCTCTACAAGCTGGCCTTGATCACCCTGGCGGCAGTCGTGGGTTACTGGCTTGACCGTTCGCTGTTCCCCAAGGCCCGCCCCGGTCAATATCTGCACCATGACCACCCTGAGGTAGCACAGGGTCGTCATCCTGTGCGCGGGGGCTGCCATCAGGTGTTTGCGGCAGCCCAACTGCGTCGGGCAGTGATTGTGGCGGCGGTGTGCCTCAGTGTGGCAATCGGGTTATAACCATGAACGGCTATCAACGTCCACAGAGCGATCCCGGATGGCTGTTATTTCTCTTGCTGATGCTGCTCGGTGGTGCGTTTGATGCGGATGCCGCGCGTCCTCCGAAAGCCGCACTCCCGTACCGGGCTGAGCTGATACGCAACGCCCGTCTGGTGTGGGGCCTTGATGCGCCGGTGGCGGATTTTGCCGCGCAGATTGAGCACGAAAGCGGCTGGCAGCCGGGTATCACCAATCGCATCGGCGCGCAGGGGCTGGGGCAGTTTATGCCCGCGACCACGGCATGGATTGGGGAGATAATGCCGGCACTGGCGGCCAAAGCGCCGCTCAATCCCGGCTGGAGTTTACGTGCGGTGGTGAGTTTCGATCACTGGCTATGGCAACGCGTGTCGGCGGTGAAACGCTGTGAGCGCATGGCGATGACCCTGTCGGCCTACAATGGTGGCCTGGGCTGGGTGCAGCGTGACCGCCGTCTGGCAGAAAGTCAGGGGTACGATGGCAGTCGCTGGTTTGACAGCATTGAGCGAGTCAATGCCGGACGGAGTATGAGCGCCTGGCGCGAGAATCGCCATTATCCCCGCCGCATTTTAAAAGCCCTGGCACCGCGTTACCTGACCTGGGGAGGGGCAAGCTGTGTTTAGTGTAGTTAGCCTAAAAAGCCTCGGCGGGCTGCTGGTGATGGCCCTGCTGTCGGGCATCTGGTGGCACGGCTATACGCAAGGCAGCAATCGGGCAACGGAACGGGGCGACGCAACAATCAGTCAGCTGCGCGAGACGTTTGCCATGCAGGAGAAACAGCGCGCCGAGCAGACCGCACAAGCCCTAAACGCCCAGCAGCAACGTTTTACCCATCAGCTGCGGGTCGCCCATCAGGCTGAACAGGACTACCTGACACGCATAGCGCAGCTTCGCACTCAAACACAACAATTAACCCGGCGGATAGATGATGTTACCCAACGTTGGCTGGATGAAAAAGGCGAGCCTCATGCTGTGTCCTGCGTATTTACTCGTGGCTTCGTGCAGCACTACAACGCCGCCCTCGGTGTGTCCGACGCCAATGATTCAGGCGCTGCCGCCGCTCCCGGCGGCGCTGGCAACACGTCCAGGGCCACTGCGTCCGCTGGTGAGCAACTCCGCCCCAGCCCGGTCACCCAGCGCGATATCCTCGCCAACATCACCGACAACGGGCAGCAATGTCAGGTCTGGCGGGCACAGGTAAACGGACTACTGGATTACATTGAAGGATTAACACCATGACATTACAGGTCGATTTTTGGGTACTGGTGAGCTATCTGTTCGGACTGGCCGGCTTTTTGGGTGGGCTGGCCCGCTGGTTTATCCGGGAGACCGAAAAGCGCCAGGCCGAGCGGTTTGCTTCGCTGGAGCGGTTAATGCGCGATTCCGCTGATAAGTGGTCGCGCCTTGAGCGTGAAGTGCTGGAATTCAAAGTGGAGGTGCCGGCGCGTTATGTCCGGCGCGACGAGTTTATTCATTATCAGCAGGTGGTGGAGTCACGGCTTGACGCGATTTACCAGAAGCTGGAAACCATACAACTGCGTCAGGTGGCAGGAGGATAAGGATGATAGAGACCGAACAGGCGCGCCGCGAAGGGTTGCGCTGGGTGTTACTGCAGGTGGTCAACAAGGCACGGCCCTATCCGGCCAATGACCGGCTGCTGTGGGATGTGGGCCATTCGCTTTACCCGGACATGACCATGCTGGAGCTGCAAAAAGAGTTGCTGTTCCTTGAGGGCTTAAGTCTGGTTCGCCTGACCCGACCGCCCGCACGTTCATGGACGGCCACGCTGACGCCGGAGGGGGTCAATCTGGTGGAATACGTGACCGACGATATCCCCGGCATTGCCCGCCCGGCCAAATACTGGAGAGAGTGAGCATGGCACCGCGCAGTCATATCGAGGTCTTGCCCCCATCGGTGCGTGAATGGCTCGACCGTGCGCTGACCGAGCGCAATTTCAGTGGCTACCGTGAGCTGGAAACCTTGCTGCGTGATAAAGGGTATAGCATCGGTCGGGCGCAGATTTCCCGTTACGGCCAGAAAGTGCAGCGCCGCTTTGCCGCTATTCGTGAAGCTACCGAGATGGCACGCGTCATTACCGAAGGGGCGGAAGACGACCAGGACAAACGCTCAGAGGCGATTATCGCTACTATCCAGGCCGATATCCTGACGGCGCTCATCGACGTACGAGAAGCCAGTGATGACGAAATGGAGCCCGCAGAGCGCGCGTCGCTCTTGGCCAAGGTGGGCAAAAGCATTGCCACCCTGACCCGCTCGTCAGTCAGCCTCAAACGCTATCAGGCCGAGGTGCGCGATAAAATTGCCGCCCAGCTGGATGCGCTGGAGCAGGAAGTCAAAAACAACGACGGCCACGTCAGCCTGGAAACCGTGCAGCGTGTCCGTCAACAGATTTACGGGATTATCCAATGAACGCTGCCCTGCCGCTTTACCCTTACCAGCAGCGCTGGTTACTTGACCGGTCACGCTTTAAAATCGGCCAGTTTGCCCGCCAGACCGGCAAAACCTTTACCACCACGCTGGAACTGGTTGACGACTGCTTTGAGACCGAGGCCCGTGGCGGTCGTACCCGCTGGGTCATTCTCTCGCGCGGGGAACGACAGGCCAAAGAGGCGATGGAAGAAGGCGTTAAAAAGCATTGCCAGGCTTATAGTCTGGTGGCGCGTGAGTTTGAAGGTTACCTGATGGGCAGTGGAGGTGAGCGTTATACGATGCTAGAGGCGGTGCTGCCCGGCGGCTCGCGTATTACCGCACTCCCGGCCAACCCGGATACGGCGCGCGGCTTTGCCGCCAATGTGTTTCTCGATGAGTTTGCCTTTCATGCCGACAGCCGCAAAATCTGGACGGCGCTGTTTCCGGTGATATCGA
>JAUHTP010000059.1:0-7966 GCA_031332935.1 Candidatus Pantoea bathycoeliae
GCCGCTTCCGCGACTCTGAATTTTCCTGTCAATACGGTCTGCATGAGACGCTTACGACTATTTTAGGTCTGAACGCCATGTTATAGCGCTTTCACCGTCAGCTCACCTGCTCTCCAGGCATCCGTCAGTAAGAAGGGCATCGGCATTATCCACTCATTGCCTTTTACCCGCGCTGGATAAACAAAGGCGTTGCCACCGTAGGTCAGCTCAACGGACTGCGTCTCGCCCTTTTTTACCGTTGCCTTGCCCGCCATACTGGCGAAACCGGCATTGCTGCCGACATGGAAGCTTTCTCGTCAAGAGAGATACGACAGATCCAAGGATAAAACGCCTGCGCCACCTCAACGTTTTTGAGCAACGTTTCACAGTAGCGTGGATGACCGCCGTACAGGATAAAAGCGATGATGTTCTGTTCCGGTTTGCTGAGATCGATCGGCTCAGGCTGTTGCGTAGGAAAGGCGTAACGCGGCCCCTGACGGAAACGCGCGTCTGAATGAGTTAATTATTCAAGGCCATATTTCGCCAGCTCATCCTGTTTACCCATCCAGCCGCACAGCTCCGCCAGGCCATCCAGCCAGGTTTCCGACGCGGTGGCGCGCACCGCAGGCGGTGAATAGATTTTTTGATAGACCCTGTAAGACTTGCTGTAGTGGCCCAAACGCAGCAGACAGAGCGCATAGTCGCTCAGCACCTGCATCTGGTTAGGCATAGCGCGCAACACCTCCTCGCAGCATTTCGCGGCAGCAGCGTAATCCTGCTGTGCCATATGCTGGCGGAAGCGTGCGGCGGTCTCAGTAAGGCGCGCCTGCATGGCGGCGGGACTGGTGGATTAAAGCAGGTTTCTAACGCATCAGGCGGTCCTCGCTTTTACTGTAAAGAGCAGAGGCAGCGCGCACGCTGCCTGAAAAGCGTTATAACAAACGGCGCGCCGCTTCGACTACAATTTTTACCGCGTCGCTTTCGGTCTGCTTCATGGTTTGTGCATCCGGGATCTCTTTCTGGGTGCGGTTGACAATGACGCCCGCCACCATTCCCGCGCGCAGTCCCTGGCTGGCACACATGGTCAGCAGCGTAGCAGACTCCATCTCATAGTTGAGCACGCCCATTTGCTGCCACTCTTTCATTGAACCCTTGAAGCGGCTAACTACGCGGCCGGAAAAGGTGTCATAACGCTCCTGGCCCGGGTAAAAAGTGTCTGAAGAGGCGGTGACACCGATATGGGTTGTCGCGCCGCTCGCTTCTGCTGCCGCGACCAGCGCAGTAGTGCATGCGAAATCCGCCACGGCCGGGAACTCCAGCGGCACAAAGTGCTGGCTGGCACCGTCAAGGCGCACCGCGCCGGTGGTCACCAGCACGTCGCCGACGTTAATGTGCGGCTGGATCGCGCCGGTGGTGCCGACGCGCAGGAAGGTACGCACGCCAAGCTGCGCCAGCTCTTCTACCGCGATAGAGGTTGAAGGGCCACCGATGCCGGTCGAGCAGACCACCACAGGTTTGCCATCCAGCTTCGCCAGCCAGGAGGTAAATTCGCGATGTGATGCCAGCGGCTGGGCATCCTCCATCAGTCCGGCAATTTTCTTTATGCGTTCCGGATCGCCGGGAACGATAGCCAGGGTTGCGCCTTGCAGATCGGCTTTGGTCAGGCCAAGGTGGAAAACGTCAGACATAGCAGACTCCTGAAGAGGGAAGTGAAGCGCGCCACTCTACGCGAGCGCAGTGCAATTTTATGTGATAACAGTCACCTAAAAAAATGAATGCTACATTCAATCAGTAACATAATGGTATCTCTATCACATAGCCAACCCATTCAGAGTCTCATCGCTACAAGCAGTGTGCGTCAGGGTTTGCAGCAATGTTAAAGAGAAGAGTGTTTTTGCTCGCTCCCTACTCTGTTCCCGGTCTATGGTCCAGACGCGATCTAGCCAGGCTATAGTTACGTGATTACGCTACTACCAGCACGGAGAGAAAAATGAAAACCGAAGACAATATGGCACAAAAATCATCGACGGGCGGCTTTGCACCCGCAGTGCAGCCAACCGCCTCGACCACGATTCATACGGACAGCCCAGCGATTCATGCTGGCGAAACCTCCGTCCCCAGCCAGGGCGAGAATATGCCCGGTATGCAAAACCGAAAGAGGCCAGCGGCCCGCTGCCGGTTGTGCTGGTGGTGCAGGAGATCTTTGCGTACACGAGCATATCCGCGACATCTGCCGCAGGCTGGCGCTGGAGGGCTACCTGGCCGTCGCGCCTGAGCTTTACTTCCGCGAAGGCGATTCTAATGACCATAACGATATCCCGACGCTGTTCAGTGAACTGGTGAGCAAAGTGCCGGATAGCTAGGTGCTTTCCGATCTCGATCACGCAGCTAACTGGGCCGCACGCAACGGCGGCGATATTCGTCGTATGGGCATTACCGGTTTCTGTTGGGGGGCCGCATCAGCTGGCTTTACGCCGCGCACAACCCGCAGCTGCGCACAGCTATCGCTTGGTATGGCCGTTTGAGCGGAGAGAAAACCATGAAGCAGCAGAAACATCCGCTCAATATCGCCGTAGATTTAGGCGCGCCGGTGCTCGGCCTCTACGGTGGCCAAGATGAGGGCATTCCGCTGGAAAGCGTGAAGCAGATGCGTCAGGCGCTGCACGCTGCCAACGCAGAAATCGTGGTTTACCCGGACGCGGGCCACGCCTTTAATGCCGATTACCGCCCGAGCTATCACGCCAAGTCAGCGCAGGATGGCTGGGCGCGCATGCTGGCGTGGTTTAAACAGTTTGGCGTGGAATAAACAGCTATAAAAAGGGGCACCGCAGCGCCCCCCTACCAACGATACAGAGAGATTAAGCTGTTTCGGCGCGCAGTTTCTTCGCTGCTTCCACCATATTCGCCAGCGCCTGACGGGTTTCCGTCCAGCCGCGCGTTTTCAGGCCGCAGTCCGGATTCACCCACAGACGCTCTTCCGGGATGCTCTGCGCCGCTTTCCGCAGCAGATCTTCTATCCACTTCACGCTCGGTACGTTTGGCGAGTGAATATCGTAAACGCCAGGACCAATTTCGTTCGGGTAGGCAAACTCTTTAAAGGAGTCCAGCAGATCCATATCGGAGCGCGAGGTCTCAATCGTGATCACGTCTGCATCCAGCGCGGCGATAGAATCCATGATGTCATTGAATTCGCAGTAACACATATGGGTATGAATCTGCGTGTCATTTTTCGCTACGGCGGCAGTCAGACGGAAGGCGTCAACGGCCCAAGCCAGGTATGCGGCCCAGTCCGACTGATGGAGCGGCAGACCTTCGCGCAGCGCGGGCTCATCAATCTGGATGATACCGATACCTGCCGCTTCCAGATCCGCGACTTCGTCACGCAGCGCCAGCGCTATCTGTCTGGCGATGGTTTCACGCGATACATCTTCCCGAGGGAAAGACCAGCAGAGAATAGTGACCGGGCCGGTCAGCATCCCTTTGACCGGCTTGTCGGTCAGCGACTGGGCATATTTCGCCCATTCCACGGTGATCGGCTGTGGACGGCTAATATCGCCAATAATAATCGGCGGCTTAACGCAGCGTGAGCCGTAGCTCTGCACCCAGCCGTTCTGGGTGAAGACGAAACCGTCGAGGTTCTCACCGAAATATTCCACCATGTCATTACGCTCGGCTTCACCGTGCACCAGCACATCTAGGCCCAAGCGCTCCTGCTCGGCGATTGCCTGTTTGATATATTCTGCGATGCAGGTACGGTAGCTGCCGCCGTCAATGTTGCCTCTTTTAAAGTCGAGGCGCAGGCTGCGGATTTCCGTGGTTTGCGGGAAGGAACCGATAGTTGTGGTCGGCCAAGCTGGAAGGTTAAAGCGGCTGCGCTGCGCGCTGGCGCGTTCGCTATAGGCGCTTTGACGTTCAGTATCCTGCGCTGAGATCGCCGCCAGACGTTTGCCAACGGCGGCATTGTGCACGCGGCTGGAGTGGGCGCGGTTGCGGATCGGCGCGCTCCACGCTTCCAGCGAAGCCGCATCGTTGTTATTCAGCGCATCGCTCAGCAGTTTTAGCTCGCCACATTTTTGCAGCGCAAAGGCGAACCAGCTTTTCACCTCATCATCAAGACGGGTTTCGACGCTCAGATCGATTGGGCTGTGCAGCAGCGAACAGGAGGAGCCGATCCACAGTAGGTCACGCTGGCCGACCAGCGGCTGTAAACGTTCAAACCAGCGGCTCAGGTCGGCGCGCCAGACATTACGACCGTTAATCACGCCGAGCGACAGCAGCCACTCAGCCGGAAGTTGCGCATTGAGCTGGGCGATATCATCATCGCCATGCACCAGATCAACATGGAGCCCCTGCACCGGCAGCGCGCGGATCGCATCAAGGTTTTGGCCAATGCTGTCGAAATAGGTGGTCAGCAGCAGCTTTACGTTGCCCTGTAGCGCGGTATAAGCCGGTTTGAACGCGCCACGCCACGCCTGTGGCAGTTCCAGCGCCAGCGCGGGCTCATCAATTTGTACCCACTCAATGTCGCGTTTTTTCAGTTCAGCCAGCACCTGCTGGTAGACCGGCAAAATGTCATTCAGCAGCGACAGGCGATCGAACTGCTCGCCCTTCACTTTGCCCAGCCATAAATAAGTGACCGGGCCGAGCAGTACCGGCTTCACTTTATGGCCCAGCGCCAGCGCTTCGTCGACTTCATCCAGCAGCTGCGTCCAGGTCAGCCTGAACTGCTGGCCTTTAGTAAATTCCGGCACCATGTAGTGATAGTTGGTGTTAAACCATTTCGTCATCTCGGCCGCGGCCGCGGGTTCTCCGGTCGGTGCGCGACCGCGTCCGATACGGAACAGCGTATCCAGATCCACAGCGCCCTCTTTATTCTGATGCCGCGCCGGTACGTTGCCCAGCAGCAGGCTGGTGGTCAGCACGTGATCGTACCAGGCAAAATCGCCAACCGGCAGCAGATCCACACCCGCCTCTTTCTGTTGCTGCCATTGCCGGGCGCGCAGCTCGCGGCCTACGGCCAGCAGTTCTTGCTGGGAGGATTTTCCCGCCCAGTAGCTCTCCTGCGCTTTTTTCAGTTCACGACGCAGGCCAACACGGGGAAAGCCGAGGGTATGGTTCAGAATGGTCATTTGCGCTTCTCCAGATATGTATTCTCTTTGGCTTCGCCTGGAAGCCAAAGATGTTTAGCCGTCCAGATGTTTACACCGCTATATTCTGCGGATACTGTATGTTCTTCAAGCGCAAATTGTTCAATCTCGATGTGAAGGACTCTCATGATCGAACTCAAGCACCTGCGGACGCTCCAGGCTCTGCGTAATACCGGCTCGCTGGCCGCCGCCGCCGCACAGCTTCACCAGACGCAATCTGCGTTGTCCCATCAGTTCAGCGATCTCGAGCAGCGGCTGGGATTCCGCCTGTTCGTACGCAAAAGCCAGCCCCTGCGATTCACGCCGCAGGGCGAAGTCCTGTTGCAGCTGGCAGAGCAGGTGCTGCCGCAAATCCAGCAGGCGCTGCAGGCGTGTCACGAGCCGCATCAGGCCACGCTGCGCATTGCGATTGAATGCCACAGCTGCATTCAGTGGCTGACACCCGCGCTGGATAATTTCCGCCAGAACTGGCCGCAGGTGGCGATGGATTTCAAATCAGGCGTGACGTTTGATCCGCAACCCGCGCTACAGCAGGGCGAGCTGGATGTGGTGTTGACCTCGGATATCCTGCCGCGCAGCGGCCTGCACTACACGCCGATGTTCGACTTCGAGGTACGGCTGGTGATGGCGCCGGATCATCCGCTGGCGCAGGTTGAGCACATTTCCCCTGAGGATCTGGCGGAAGAAGTGCTGATGATCTATCCGGTGCAGCGTCAGCGGCTGGATATCTGGCGTCACTTTCTGCAACCCGCAGGCGTTAGCCCCGCGCTGAAAAGCGTGGATAACACACTGTTGCTGATCCAGATGGTGTCGGCGCGTATGGGCATTGCCGCACTGCCGCACTGGGTCGTAGAAAGTTTTGAAAAACAGGGGCTAATTGTGACCAAAACGCTCGGTGATGGCTTGTGGAGTCGCCTGTATGCCGCTGTACGTGACGGCGAGCAGCGTCAGCCAGTACTGGAAGCTTTTACTCGTTTTGCGCGCCAGCACGCCTGCGCACATCTGCCGTTCGTGCGTGACGCAGCGCATCCTGGCGCGATTTTGCAACGCTAAAGCGTAATTTCCCCTATAAGGCGCAGCCTGTTTATCGACATGAGAAAATCTCACCATGACCAATAATGATATTCTGCGCAGCATGCGCTTTATGCTGAATTTAAGCGATGCCAAAGTGGTGGAGATTTTCGCGCTGGCCGACTGTGAAGTGCCGCTGAGTGACGTGCAGACGTGGCTGAAAAAAGAGGATGATGCGGCATTTAAACCGCTGCCTGATGTGCTGATAGGTTATTTTCTTAACGGCCTGATTTTCTTCCGTCGCGGCAAACGCGAGGATGCACCTGCACATTCCATTGAACGCAGCATGAACAATAATATTTTCATGAAAAAGCTGCGTATCGCTTTTGACCTCAAGACCAGCGATATCCCAGACGTGCTGGCAAAAACAAACTTTGTCGTTTCTCAGGCGGAAATTGGCGCGATTTTCCGTAAGCCGGATCATAAAAACTATCGCGAGTGTGACGATCAGATCCTGCTTAACTTTTTAAAATGCCTGACGCTGATACAACGCCCGACGCAGGCGGCAAAAACGAAATAATTTTGTCGCTTAGCAAGCGGCATCAGTCAGGGCGTGAATACCCGACAGGCGTCTGCCCTGACTGATCGTCTTCCTCAACGACGGCGTAATACCCAACGCTTATGTACATAGAGCGAAGCGAAGATGACCAGCGCTCCAGCAATAAAGCTGGGCCAGTGCGGCTTCTGCTGCCAGATCGCCAGATTCACCAGCAGCCCCGCCGGAACATGCATATTGTTCATAATGCCCAGCGTGCCCGCGTCAACCTGCGTTGCGCCGTAGTTCCACATAAAATAGCCTAGGCCAGAGGCTGCTACGCCCAGCCAGACTAAAATGCCCCACTGTAGCTACGTCGTTGGCAGCTTGCTGGGGTTGCACCAGAGACACCAGGCAACGATCGCAATCAGCACTGCACCAAGATAAAACAATGAAACAGCAGTGTGCTGCGGCATCGGGCGGGTTTCCTGGAGTCGTTTATAACCGACCATTCCCACCGCAAAACAGATATTTGCCAGCTGTACCAGCAGCAGGCCAAACCAGAAATGATCGCTAACCTTGTCATAGCGAATGATGGCGGCACCCGCCACTGCCAGCAGTGCGCTGAAAGCGCAGCCGATACGCAGCGGCCGTTTGCTAATCAAGTCATAGATCAGCGTCACGTAGAGCGGCGTCATTACCGTAAACAGTAAAAACTCCGATACTCTCAGGTAGAGATAGGCCTCAAAGCTGATCATAAACGAAAAAGCCAGAGAATGGTCGTAACGATCAGTAACAGCACAGCTTCGATCCTGAAAAAATAAGAGACCGCTAGTGTAATGAAAGTGCCGTAATCGTGTGGGGCTTTCTGGTTTACAAGTGACTTTAAACCATCCCCCAACTACGCCATGTCAGACAGCTGAGCGAATAGTGTCAAAATGGAAAATTGTCCTATCGTGATTGTCATAAAAGTGTAACAAATGTGTCAATTATCACAGGGAGTGCGCGCGAAAAAGGACAAAATAGACGCGGAAAGGAATATCGCGCTTCGCATCTGCGCGAAAGCGCTAATTCTACTAATGACAGTGCGCCCTGGAGGGCCTTGTATGCTGAGTATTTTTAAACCTGCACCGCATCGACCGCAGCTCTCTGAGGATCGCGTCGATCCGCTCTATCGTCGTCTGCGCTGGCAGATTTTCTTTGGGATTAATGAGATGGTCCCCCCCGCTCAGTGAGCGATACGCCGGCAGGGTGTTTTTCTTTCAGGAGAGGCCATCATGGAAAACGTTACGCT
>JAUHTP010000006.1:0-99520 GCA_031332935.1 Candidatus Pantoea bathycoeliae
AGAAAAACACCCTGCCGGCGTACCGCTCACTGAGCGGGGGGGACCATCTCATTAGACCCAAAAACTCGCGACACAGATGCAGAAAGATGCAAAAGGCGCGATGTTGATGGTGCTAAAGGCAATAGAAAAAGTCCCTAAAGCAGAGCAAACCTCCTTATTAAGTTCACTGTTTGGCTCTGAATCACTTACAGCCATTGCCCCGCTGCTGACCGACCTTGAATTACTGGAAGTTAATCTGGATAGGGTCGCGGATAAACAAAAGTACGGCGGTTCTATGCAAAAGGAATATGCTACTCGGGTAGCCACTACCGCAAATGCAATACAACTGTTTAAAAATCAGATGCATGTTGCCAGCGTGAATATTGGTAGTATTTTTCTGCCTTCAGTTGTTGAAGCGATAGAGAAAATCCAGCCGTTGATTGAGCAATTTCGCACCTGGTCAAAAGCACATCCAGAACTGATTGAATCATTCGCTAGGTGGGGCCTTTATCTATTGGGAACCGCGACAGCAGTCGGTGTTGTTACCCGTGCTTTCAGGATTTTTAACAGAGTGATGAAAATGTCGACGCTGGGTAAGCTGGTCTCGTTAATGGTCACAGGCGGTGGACTTATCGTCGATAACTGGGAAACCACGGGTCCAATGGTTAAAGAACTGGCGAAATATTGACGGCGTAGCACAAGCCCTGGGGGGGGAAAACATTCTGAAAGGCATTGTGGCGTTTATGGCGACAAAATGGGCGGTCGATATGGTTTCCTCTATTGGCAGCGTCACAAAAGAAATGCGTCAGCTAGGGAAGGCGACGAAGACAACGGGTCTGTCTGGTTTGGGAAGCAAGGCAGGATTATACGGTGCAGTAGGGGCCATGATCTATGACCCCGTGGAAAGCGTACCGGACAGTACCCTGGGAAAAACAGATGCTGGAAAGTGGATGAAGAACACGGGCCTGTTCCTCGCCTCTGACTGGACGCCGTTCTTTAACAAAGACAGGTATGAGCAATATCAGGCGGGTCTTGATGCCGCAAAAAGTCACTAAAATCCCCCGTCTGGCCCTCTCCCTTCCTCCCTGTCAGCACGAGAAAGGGAGAATGTCGGCCTATTGGACTCCCCCTTGCGTCGAGATGAGCAAGGAAACCTGCAACTGACGGTGGATTTTCGCAATATGCCGACCGGCACGCAGGTGCAAACCGAAGGTAAGTCACCATCGTGGTTTAACTATGACGTGGGTTATACGCGCTTCGCCAGACAATGACCGCTTCGGCGGTTTTTCTTTTTAAGGAGCGGTGATGATGAACTGGAGGGAGCAGCTGCGTCCTGCGTCTTTTCGCGGCGTGCCGTTTCAGGTAGAAGACGACGAAGGGACTTTCGGACGGCGGGTACAGGTTCATGAATACCCCAACAGGGATAAGCCCTATACCGAAGATCTGGGACGCGCCACACGACGATTTACTATCAACGCCTATCTGATCGGTAATGATTTCTTCGAGGACAGAGATCGACTCATTGTGGCTATTGATACGCCAGGGCCGGGAACGCTGGTACATCCCTACTACGGTGAAATAGCTGTCTGTATTGACGGTGAAGTGAGAGTAAGCCATAGCGGGCGCGATGGCAGGATGTGTCGCGTCAGCTTTAATGTAGTTGAGGCTGGCGAGCTTTCTTTCCCAACAGCAGGTGTTGCGACGGGACAAACGCGAACTTCTTCCAGTTCAGCCTTGAAGGATCGCATTGGTGAAACGTTTGCTAACGTGGGCTTAAAAAGTTTACCGGATTTTGCACAGGCTGGCGTGTTAGCACGTACTAAAAGTATTATTAACAACGTCACCAAAGCCTTTGACACTATTGATAGTGGCATTACTGCCGCGTCAAGGCTACTGCATGGCGATATTTCAGTGATCTTAAAGCCCGGCTCATCCGGTAAAAGCATGGTCGAAGCGATACAACGAATGTGGCGTGCGGGCAGACGTACTGGGCAAAATGCCTTGATGCTGGCACAGCAAATTAAAACGCTAGCGGGTGTTACGCTGGGGAATGATTTAGCACCGCGTGGAGTCTGGAAAAGCGATAGACCCAGTGTACAGGCTGAACGCAGGCACAGTAATAGGATTGCGGCTTTGTTGCGTATGACGGCAATCCATGAGGCAACCTGGCGACTGACACAATTGCAACCGCCACATACTGCCCTATTACCGGTTAATCAACGTGGAAAACGTCAGATACACATCAATATTTCCCATCCCGCCTTGCATGCTGTTTTGCATCAGACAGATAGCCCGATGGAAAGGGTAGCGGCAGTTACGTGGGATGCGTTGGTCACCGTGCGAGAAACGCTGAATCAGTCTATCGAGCACGAACAGGCGTCAACGCTTGACGATGCGTTATTTCTCGGCTTACAACAGGTAAAAACCGATGCCAACCGTGATATTGCAACACGACTGGCGCAAGTTGAAAAAACGGTTACCCGTATTGGTTCTGGCCGCTAAGTGGTATGACAATGCGGCACGGGAAACCGATATCACCAGCCGGAATGCCGTTAATCATCCTGGCTTTATGCCAGTTAAACCTTTGAGAGTACCCGCAAGATGAGTAATCACGTGATATTGCGCGTCAACGGGCGCGAATGGGGTGGCTGGACGCGGGTACAGATTTCAGCAGGCATAGAGCGGCTCTCACGCGATTTCAATGTAGAAATCACTCGCCAGTGGCCCGGTGAATCAGGCAGTGTGCCGTTACAGCCGCGGATTAAAAAAGGAGAGTTGGTCGAAGTCCTTATCGGTCAGGATAAAGTGTTAACCGGCTGGATTGAAGCGACCCCGATACGCTATGACGCAAAAATTAATGTCGGTATCAGTGGTCGCAGCAAGACGGCGGATTTAATCGACTGTGCTGCGAATACTACGCTTTTTACGGGCAAAACCTTACATCAAATCGCGTCAGAACTGGCAAAACCGTTTAGCATTAAGGTCATTAGCTAAAAGGCCCCCAAAACGCCGCTACAGGCTTTTCAGGCCGATTACGGCAGTATTAAACAAGGCGCTAGGAAGCCAACAGGCGCTCGCCTGGGATGACGAAGATGGCAATTTGTTAATTGGTTTGGTTGGTAATGACAAAGCCACCACCGCGCTGGTCTGGGGTGAAAATATTCTTACCTGTGATACCGAGCAAAGTATCCGTGAACGCTTTTCGGAATATCAGGTTGCGGGTCAAAGATCGGGTGATGATGACGATTTCGGGGAATCCACGCTGACAGCACTCCGCGCCAGAGCCAAGGATAGCAAGATAACGCCCTATCGTCCGCAACATATCCAGCAATCCGGCAATGCAACCGGAGCCAGTTGTCGCGCTCGGAGTCAATTTGAAGCGCAGCAGCGGGCAGCCAGAACCGAGGAAACCACTTATACGGTGCAGGGTGACGGCAGTCTGTGGAAGCCTGACCAGCGTGTGATTGTGTTTGATCCCGTGCTCGGCTTTAACAATCGGGAACTGGTCATTAGCGAAGTTGTTTATACGCAGGATGAAGGCAGGATGAAGGCGGAACTCGCTGTGAACTCCGTGTTGCACCTGAAGCCGCGTATATTCCGCCGCTTGAGGAATTGAAAGTACTGGCCGCAGAAGAGGATTGGTAACAGATATCTAAAGCGATATCACCCTTTATCAGGTGCGCCGTAAAACCCCGTCCTTCAGGGCAGGGAGGATGTCAATAAGCAAGGATATTTATTAATGAAAAACGCCGTAGCCATGCTACAGCGGGCCTTGTTGAGCGTATGGTCAAGGGCCGTTGTGCGAGGGGTAAACAGCACCCTCGCTTGCCAGCAAGTGGATATTTCGTTAGTGGCAGGTGAAACAAAAAACGGAATGGAATATCTAGAGCCTTACGGGTTTACCTCAACAGTGCATGCTGGTGCGGAAGGGGTTGCCCTGTTCCTGGGTGGTGACCGCTCGCATGGCGTAGTGATTAGCGTTGCTGATCGGCGCTACCGGATAATAAGGGCTAAAAAGCGGTGAAGTAGCGATCTACACGGACGAAGGCGACAGCATCATGCTCAAGCGTGGACGATTGATAGAAGCGACCACGGACACTTTTATTATTCACGCCAAAAACAAGATCGTGCTGGACACACAACAAGTAAAGATCACGGCGGCACAATCCATCGTTTCACAGGCAGAAGTACAGGACAAAACCGGCTCATTGAGCACCATACGAGCGCAGTACAATACCCACGATCACAAAGGTGATAGCGGTGGCATAACAGGCAAGCCCAATCAACAGATGTAAATAATATACTGATGAATAAAAAAGTGAATACAGCGTTACCCGATCAAGAACGGCTCAGGCGGGCAGTTATGATATCGCTTTTCACCTGGCGACGCGCTGAACCGGATGATGACACAGATACGCAGTTTGGGTGATAGGGCGATACATGGCCGACCGTACAAAATGACCGGATTGGCTCTCGATTGCATCTGCTGAAACGCACGACCTTAACCCATCAAACGGCGCAAAAAGCGAAGGAATATATCGCTCAGGCGCTCAAGTGGATGACGGAGTAGCGCTTCGGGTTGATATTGAGGTAGTACGCTCAGGCATCGATAGATTAATTGCAACTGTTATCCTGACGTTACCTGACCATAACATAAAAACGATGACCATCAACAATTTGTGGAGTGTAATCCATGCAAAATAGCGGTTTTTCGCGCCCGACACTGCCACAACTGATAGACACCATTCGTGGCGATTTGCTCACACGATTTAATGAAGATAGCGTGTTGCGCTGTCTCGATGTGAAGTGTACGCAAGAGTACAGGCTGCCGCCATTCATACTCTACGGCTATATCGATTATTTAGCGCTCAATATCTTGCCGGATTTAGCCGATGAAGACTGGTTGACCGGACACAGTAATATCAAGCGTTGTCCGCGAAAAGGGGCAACCAAAGCGAGCGGATTTGTTCGGTGGGAGGGGGTACAAAATGCCCTATCGATGCCCGCTGACACTGCAATACACCGTGATGATGGTCAAATATACACCACAACGGCCTCAGCAACATCAGCAAAGGGTGTACTTCGCGTACCCGTCGTTGCAAAAAGCAGCGGTCAGGCTGGCAATTGTGAGGACGCGATTGCGCTACGACTCGCTACCCCTATTTCTGGTTTATCATCGACCGGTTATGCCGATAAGATCAGGACAGGCACCGATACTGAACACCTGGATAGCTGGCGACAACGCATTATGGCGCGCTGGTACAATACGCCACAAGGTGGTGCGGATAGTGATTATGTTCGCTGGGGGAAAGAAGTCCTGGGAATAAGCCGAGCATGGACACATCGAAACAAGAACGGTATCGGCACGATTGGGGTCATGGTTGCCAGTGATTATGTAGACCATCCTGCCCCACACAGGAAATCTTAACCAAAGTCAGAGAGCACATCTACCCCTTGCCCCCGTTGCGGGTAGTGACTTAACGGTTTTTGCGGTAACAGAAAAAAGCGTCCCTCTCTCGCTTGCATTATCGACGGATACCTCCGAAATTCGAGCCGCTGTCATCTGAGAAATCAAAGCCTTCTTACAGCGAGAAGGCGAACTAGGCAGCAAGCTTTTTCTTTCAAGACTCACTGAAGACATCTGTCTTGCGGCAGGTGAAGTCGCTCATCGTCTTATTTCGCCAACGTGAGATATTGAATTGGCCCAGACGGAAGTGCCGATACTGGCTGAGGTGACGTGGGCAAAATATAAAGAGTGAGCATTATGACAAATCTGGACGACGAATATACGCAATTGTTGCGAATGTTATTACCGCCCGGCCCGGGATGAAGAAGATCCGCTCATTAAAGGGCTGGCACCGTCACTGGCACAAACTCATCAACACGCCGATAGTCTGATGATTGAAATTAATCTGGCCCAATCGGTTGAATTAATTAATCGTTACGAAAAATAAAGCAGTTGGAAATATTGGGCTATCCCACAGCAACAATAGAGCAGTTTCAACATCTTGATACTACACCAGATCCGGCTTGGGGTGACAAGTAGCGCTACTACTGGCGAGTCAATATTCCTGCTGAAGCGAATGTATGCTGGATTAACTGTACCAGTTCTTGCAATGAGTCAATTCGGACGTGGGGAGATAGTGCCGTGGAATGCGTTATTGAACGCCAATGTCCTTCGCATACCCAAGTACTTTTTGCCTACATATAAAGGAGAAAATGATGCATCGCATTGATACCCCTACCGCACAAAAAGATAAATTCGGTCAGAGGAAAAACGGATTCACCAACGGCGATACCACTACCGGCACACCGTAAACAAAATTGAACATTGATATTTATGATGCACTACAGGAAGAAGTTTGTACTGTGGTTGAGCGTTCAGGTATCCGATTGGATAAAAGCCAGCATGACCAGCTTTATCAGGCGGTGAAAAAATTGTCTGAGGCAGAAGCGAATAAAGCGAAACTCGCGTTAGTTGATGATGCGACAGTAGATTTATCAGGCGGTGAAAAAATTGTCTGAGGCAGAAGCGAATAAAGCGAAACTCGCGTTAGTTGATGATGCGACAGTAGATTTGAATACGCTAAACAAACTTGCAAAAGCCCTTGGCAATGATGCGAAATTTTCAGAAACAGTGATGAATTTATTAAATCAAAAATTAGCAAAAAATCAAAATGGAGCCGACATCCCGGACAAAAATCTTTTTATAAAAAACATTGGGTTAACAGAAACGGTAGATTGTGCAAAAATGCACTCGATAAACGTACTGGCGGCACCGTTAATGTAATGGCAGCCTGCACATTATCAAGGCGTTGCATGTCGGGGGTAATGACTCGGGACTGAGAGCCAATGGCGACGGCAATGTGGCGTTTTATGCTAAAAATACCAAGGTAGCAGCGTGGAATAATGACCGTCTACAACTGGTAAAAGATGTCGAAATAGACGGCATGCTCAATGCAAAAGCAGCGACGTTTGGCGGCAATATTCACGTCTCACGGGGCGGTCGCAGCGCAACCTTTCACGAAAACGGTGATGTCACTGGTCCCATTAGGGGCGGAACGTTATACAGTTGGATAGAAAAACGTATTCACGAATCCACTGCTTTCTGGGTAGATGGTAATAACTGGTGGCGCAAGGATTTTCGCGCAGGTAGTGAATTTATTACTCAGGGCGATTTGTAGAAGGTGATAGAAATACACATCGCCGAGTGAATCTTCATGCCAGTTTACCACATCGATTATTGTATGTTTCCATCACTACAATGGACTTTGGGCAGTCAGACGCAACCTGGAGTCATCAGGTCAAAGATTTATCCAATGAGCGTGACGGTTTTGAATGGTTTCATGGCTGGCGGGAACGAAAAATGTATTGGATGGCAGTAGGGTATTGACAATGGAAAAAATGAAATTTAGCGCCAAAACTGCCGGTTTTACTTGTCATCAATGATCGACTCCTACAAAAAAGCGGGCTCTTTGCCAGACGATTTAATCGATACTAACGATAAAACATACGTGAAGTATTGCCGGAACCCATCCAAGGGAAAAACGCGTGGTGCAGGCTCGCAGGGTTACCCGACATGGGTTGATGCTCCCCCACCAATGCCTGAAGAAGCAAGGCGCGGTGTCGAATTCATGACGCAGCAGCGGATGGACGAAGCGACACGTGTATGACCCCCCTTTAGTACGCCGTAGACCTCGACATGGCGACAGACGCCGAAAAGCGGCCTTACTGGCGTGGAAAAATATCGTGTGCTTCTGAATCGGCTAGATATAAGTATCACGCCGGATATTGAGTGGCCGGAATCACCACAGAAACCAGAGTAAAGTTGAATATCAGGTTACCCTGACAATGTAGTTAAACGCAACATTTCGCGGACGGTTTTCATTTGCCGTTGGTACGACATTCCCTGCATTGAATGCATACTGACACCCAAGCCCCCCAAAATCATTATTAGATGGGAAACAGCCCTCTAATCTGGTAAATGCCCCTTCCCACACCGACGATGAAGTGCCCTCTGCCCAAGCCAAACCATTATTTGCAAATTTCCCGGTGATGTTTCTGATCGCATCACCTTGCGCTGACAGTAATTTGCGGCCGACATCAACCTTCCGCCCCGCATCCCAACCACGAATAAATTCCCCGCGCAAATCAGGGAGCCTGCCTGAAGGATACGCAAGCGCCAGAAGTGAACACTGTTTTTTATCAAAGCTTTCACCATTACATATATGCCAACCTGCCCAAGGTTTTCTTAAATCATGAAATTAGCTAAAATATTGACCTAAACCAGCTATTACAAGGCTTACTGGGTCTGAGAAAAGGTTAAAAATGGCAAAAATTGGCTATATGAGGGTGTCAAAAAATGACCAAAACACCGATTTACAGCAAAAATCCTTGATTTGCGCAAATTGTGAACAGATTTTTGAGGATAAAATCAGTGGAAAAACAGACCAGAGACCCGGATTAAAACGCGCGGTAAACTGCCTGAAATCGGGGGATACTCTGGTGGTCTGGAAGCTCGATAGGCTGGGTCGTAGCATTAAACATTTGATTACTTTAATATCCAAACTGGAAGATGAAGGCATCCATTTGCATGGTTTGACGGATCCTATTGATACCTCTACGTCCGCGGGCCGCTTTTTCTTTCATGTGATGAGTGCGTTAGCACAGATGGAGCGAGAACTGATTGTTGAGCGTACTCAGGCAGGTTTAGCCGCAGCGAGAAGCAGAGGACGTATCGGCGGTAGACCTTGCTCATTATCTTCTGCACAGCAACAGCAGGCCAGAAAGTTGCTTGAGGCCGGTAATAAGTAGAAAACAGCCTGCATTACTGTATGGGGTCTCATTGGCCAGCATCTACAAATATTGTCCAGTTAACCGGAATGCTCGAACAGGCCAAAATGGCTTTGATGAAAAATAACAGTGTAATTTCGTTGCACTGATGGAAACAAAAGTAGTTTGTATCGCACGTTTGGGCTTTAAATCTAGCCACGACATCATGCAAAGGATATTGAGTGGCCGAAACTACCGCTAAAAAATTAGGGCGGTGAGAATGCCAATATAAATATATTGGCAGCGACATACTGACCCTCCTTCATTAAGGTCACCACAAAGCACATTCCTGCGATTCACAACTTCCTGATTACTTACCGTTATGACATACGACGCAGTAACTTGATTTTAGCAGAGGTCATTATGGCACACATCACATTATTAGAGTGGCATAGAATTAACTTAAAACACGAACTGCGGGACATTCTGCTTGAAACAATGAAAAGAGAGGTTTGAAATGATTGAAACCTTCGATGATTTTCTGAGTGAAATTGTACCAGACGGTTTTGGCGGTATGTCAGAACGTCGCTATGTTTGGAGCCATCTACGCATTGAACAGGCTAGAAAGGTATGGTTAGCTGCACAATGCGCAGCTAAAGCTAACAGACAGCAAACAGAGGCGAAATTTGATGCTACAAGATTTATGGGGTATGAAGAGATGGAAAAAAATTGAATAAAAGCAGAACAACAATCTGGAGGATGATAAAAAAGGGTGAATTCCCCAAGCCTAATGTGACGAAAGGTGGACTTTTTCTTGGCTGGTCAGAAGTAAAGTTACAACAGATGGGGTGAATTACAGAATAACTAATTTGACCCATTGCTTGACCTTGATTTTTAACTTAAATTCGTGATAATCTGCGTAATCTATTGATTAGATTGGCGCGCACTGTAGGATTCGAACCTGTGATCAACGGTTTAGAAGGCCGCAGGCCTGCATATTCTTGTCTATACGGTAAACGATGCCGACCGCGCCAGGATGCTGCTGGAATCGGGCGTTGACGCCATCTGCATCGACATCATCGGCCCCGATTTCCATTAATTACGGTTCTGCTGCTGGATCTGGATCTGCATACGCTGCTGGCCTGGGTTGTAGCCCGGCTGATTAGGCTGATTAGGCTGATTGGTGTTATTCAGCATATTAGCCATGCTGCTCAACGGCAGCAGCGCGGTAAAGACAATTAACAATTTTTTCATCAGACTTCCTCCGTCAACGCGGCCGTGGCCGCTGCTGTAAGTTTAGCAACCTCACAAACTTCTCCCCTAGGAACTCACCGAATTTGACTTAGCTGCTCTTTTTTTGCTGTATTCATAACCACTTGCCTGCTTAATAACATAATGTAAAAAACTGAAAAGGGTGGACAGATGGTGATGCGAGGAAATATGCGCCAGCTTGGCTGGGTAGTGATGATGAGTCTGACGGTGGTCAGCGTCGCCGACCTGGGTGGGCGTGGATATCCTGCGCCAGGGCAGCAACGCGGTGGATGCCACCGTTGCCGTTGGCTTTGCGCTGGCGGTCACGCATCCGCAGGCAGGCAATCTCGGCGGCGGTGGCTTTATGCTGTGTACCGCCTCTGGCCGCGCCACCTCTATCGACTTCCGTGAAATGGCGCTTGGCCGCGCCTCGCGCGATATGTTCCTCGATAAGCAGGGCAACGCCGACATCAAGCTGTCGCTGACCTCGCATCTTGCCTCCGGCACGCCATGCTGCTGGCGCGTATCAGCGGCGATCTCAGCGTTTCTGCGCCGCTGGATATCGGCTTTGACATCACCGAAGGCGGCAGCATCTTAATGTGACGTTTTTATGAGTCAGTTCACACTTTAGTGCTTTTCCGGTTAAATAGGGTTGCCAGTCTGTAATGGGCTTCACACAATGGCAACCAGCATTATTATCGGTAACATTGGCATATTGACCTGCCGGAGCAGAAAAATGACTACTCAATCTTCGTCGCATCACATCTTTATTTTGATGGGCGTTTCAGGCAGCGGTAAATCCGTTGTCGCCAACCAGGTTTCTCATCAGCTGAACACCGCCTTTCTCGACGGCGATTTTCTCCATCCGCGCACCAATATCATGAAGATGGCCGAAGCACCAGCTGGGCGACAACGATCGTCAGCCGTGGCTACAGGCGCTCAATGACGCGGCATTCGCGATGCAGCGCATGCAGGCCATCTCCATCATCGTCTGTTCGGCGCTGAAAAAGCGTTACCGCGACATCCTGCGTCAGGGCAACGATAACCTGCGCTTTATCTACCTGAAGGACGACTTCGACACCATCGAGTCCCGCCTGAAGGCGCGTAAAGGCCACTTCTTTAAGCCGCAGATGCTGGTGACGCAGTTCGCCACGCTGGAAGAGCCGGGCGCTGACGAGCCGGACGTGCTGACGGTGGATATCAATCATTCAGTTGACGAGGTTGTTGCGGCTACGGTTGCGGCTATCGGGGAAGCCATCAACAAGGGTTAGTCATGAGTACCGCAACGCTGGTGTTAACCGCAGCAGGCTCTGTCCTGCTACTGCTTTTTTGGGTGATGAAAGCGCGTTTGTCGCGCTGATGCTGGTCTCGCTCGGCGCGGGCGTCTGCTCGGGGATGCCGCTGGATAAGATCGCCGATAACATGCAGAAGGGCATGGGCGGCACGCTGGGGTTTCTGGCTATCGTCGTCGCGCTGGGCGCGATGTTCGGGAAAATCCTGCACGAGACGGGCGCGGTGGATCAGACTCGCTATGAGTATGCTGAAAACCTTTGGCGAAAGCAGCGCGCACTACGCAATGGGCATTGCTGGTTTAATCTGCGCGCTGCCGCTGTTCTTTGAAGTCGCGGTGGTATTGCTGATTAGCATTGCCTTCGCGGTGGCGTGCCGCACGCATGACAATCTGGTCAAACTGGTGATCCCGCTGTTTGCGGGTGTGGCGGCCTCGGCAGCCTTTCTGCTGCAGGGTCCAGCACCGATGCTGCTTGCCTCGCAGATGCACGCCGACTTCGGCTGGATGAGCCTGCTGGGCCTGTGTGCGGCGATTCCGGGCATGCTGATCTCCGGGCCGCTGTTTGGTTCGCTGATTGTGCGCCGCGTGACCTTCAGCGCGCCGCCGGAAGATCATCAGCCGGATGTTGATGCGACCAAACTGCCGTCGTTCGGCTTCAGCCTGGCGCTGATCCTGTTCCCACTGCTGCTGGTGCGGTTGAAAACCATCGGCGCGCGCTTTACCGAGCAGGGCTCTTCGCTGTACGAATGGCTGGAGTTTATCGGCCACCCGTTAACCGCGATTTTGCTAGCCTGCTTGGTTGCCATTTACGGTCTGGCGTACCGTCAGGGCATGGATAAAGAAAAGGTGATGCAGGTGTGCGGCAGCGCGCTACAGCCAGCGGGCATTATTCTGCTGGTAATCGGTGCGGGCGGCGTGTTCAAACAGGTGCTGGTCGATTCCGGCGTTGGCCCGGTATTGTGCCATACGCTGACCGGCGCGGGTCTGCCAATTGCGCTGGCCTGTTTTATCCTGTCCGGCGCGGTGCGCGTGATTCAGGGATCGGCAACGGTGGCCTGTCTGACCACGGTCGGGCTGGTGATGCCGGTGATTAAGCCGCTGCACTACAGCGGTGCGCAGCTGGCGGCGCTGTCGATCTGCATCGGCGGCGGCTCGATTATCATCAGCCACGTTAACGACGCGGGCTTCTGGCTGTTTGGCCGTTTTACCGGTGCCACCGAAGGGGAAACGCTGAAGACCTGGACGCTGATGGAGACCATTCTGGGCACCACCGGCGCGGTTGTTGGCATGATTGCCTTTACGCTGCTGTCGTAAATAACAGCCGTCACGCCTGCGTGACGGCTTCTCTGCTACACCTCAAAAAAAATCCACCTTATCCGCCAGCTAGGCTGTACATGCTGCCGACAATTTTGATTTTCTTCTCATCTTCCAGCTGTTTCAGCACCGGGCTGTTTTTTCAAATATTTTCAACGGTCAGCTCGACGTTTTTGCGCGCGACCGCATCGACAAAGTCGTCATGCTGCCGGTGCGCTCACCGCTGTAGACGGTTTTTTCAATCGCCGGTTTAATCTCATCCAGCAGGCCGGTCAGATTCCCAGTTCAGCATTATCAATCGCGCCGCGTACCGCGCCACAGCGCGTATGGCCCATTACCGGCACGACTTTGGCACCAGCGAACTCCATGCTGCCCAGCATATCGCGGTTGCTGATATTGCCGGCGACGCGCGCGTGAAGGTTTCGCCAAGGCCAGCGTCCAGCACAATCTCTGCGGGCGCGCGTGAGTCGATGCAGCTCAGTATAACCGCCGTGGGATACTGACCGGTAATACTGTTGCGCTTCTGCGCCAGATGGTCGTGTTTGACTGGGCAGTTTTCACGGAAGCGCAGGTTGCCCTGTTTGAAATGGGCAATCACCGCGTCCGGCGTCATCGCATCGCGTTCTTCTTTACTGAGTGAAGCGGCGAAAGAGAGCGTGGGCAGCGCCAGCGTGCCGACGCCGGTAACGGCAGAAACAGCCAGCGTCTTTTTCAGGATGGCACGGCGTGAAGGCTGAGCGGGTTGGTGGTTTTTCATTATGTGGTCCTGGTATGAAGTCACTCTTAGCCGCGCGATAATACGCAGCTGAAAGTCAATCAAGACAAAACCACACAAAGAGAAGGCCTGTTAAACAGGCCGCGCTTTGCGCTACATCATAATTTTAGATAGATGCGGATACCGTCGAGGAACATCTGGGTTGCCAGCATAATCAAAATCAATCCCATCAGGCGCTCCAGCGCATTGACGCCTTTATCTCCCAGCAGCCGCAAAAACAGCCCGGAAAGCAGCAGGATCGTTACCGTTACGCCCCAGGCGATCAGCAGCGCGCCGACCAGATGCCCCATCTGGTTAGGGTACTGATGCGACAGCAGCATCAGCGTCGCCAGCAGCGACGGACCGGCAACCAGCGGGATTGCCAGCGGCACCAGGAACGGCTCTTCGCACGCAGGCAGCCCGCTGGTGCTGCTTTCGCCCGACGGGAAAATCATGCTGATGGCGATTAAAAACAGGATGACGCCGCCGGAAATAGAGACCGTTTCGGTGCGCAGGTTAAGAAAGGTCAGAATGCGTTCGCCCGCGAACAGAAACAGCAACATCAGCACCAGCGCAATCAGCAACTCGCGGATTAACACCGCGCGTCGGCGTTTTGGCTCAAGGTGTTTCAGCACCGACATAAAAATCGGCAGGTTGCCCAGCGGGTCCATAATAAGCAGCAGTAAAATGGTCGCAGAAATCATTTCGGTCATCTGTTTTACGGTATCCCTTACATTCGGGCGCGGGGTATTAGCCGCACTGCTTAAAAAGTTGGCGCAATCGAATTAATTCACTTGCCAGAAGTGCAGCATTTTGTAGAGTTGTTGGTCACAGGTAAATCCATTTATGACGCAGAGCGGCGGGAATATTCCATTTCGCTCTTCCCTTCGGTAAGCAGGTCAGTTTTTATCTCTGACTGAGACGGACAGAAAATGAAGAATGTAGGTTTTATTGGTTGGCGCGGTATGGTCGGCTCCGTGCTGATGTCGCGCATGAGCGAAGAGCATGATTTTGACGTCATCAATCCGGTCTTCTTCTCCACTTCGCAGCTGGGACAGGCCGCGCCGACGTTTGGCGGCAAATTGACCGGTGCGCTGCAGGATGCATTTGATATTGAAGCGCTGAAGGCGCTCGATATTATCATCACCTGTCAGGGTGGCGATTACACCAGTGAAGTCTATCCGAAGCTGCGCGAAAGCGGCTGGCGGGGCTACTGGATTGATGCGGCCTCCACGCTGCGCATGAAAGATGACGCCATCATTATTCTCGATCCGGTCAACCATCAGGTGATCCGTCAGGGTCTCGACAAGGGCATCAAAACCTTCGTCGGCGGCAACTGTACCGTAAGCCTGATGCTGATGTCGCTGGGCGGCCTGTTTGCGCAGAATCTGGTGGAGTGGGCCTCTGTGGCTACCTATCAGGCTGCATCCGGTGGTGGCGCGCGCCATATGCGCGAACTGCTGACGCAAATGGGGATGCTGCACAATCACGTGGCGATCTCGCTACAGAATCCCGCTTCGGCGATTCTCGACATCGAGCGCAGCGTCACCGAGCTGACCCGTTCCGGCACCTTGCCGACCGACAACTTCGGCGTGCCGCTGGCGGGCAGCCTGATCCCCTGGATCGACAAGCAGCTCGACAACGGCCAGAGCCGCGAAGAGTGGAAAGGCCAGGTAGAAACCAACAAAATCCTCGGCTCGCAGAACACCATTCCGGTTGACGGGCTTTGCGTGCGCGTCGGTGCGCTGCGCTGCCACAGCCAGGCATTTACCCTGAAGTTGAAGAAGGATGTGCCGCTGGCTGAAATTGAACAGCTGCTGGCATCGCACAACGAATGGGTGAAAGTGGTGCCTAATGACCGCGAGCTGACCATGCGCGAGCTGACGCCTGCGGCGGTAACCGGCACGCTGACAACGCCGGTTGGCCGTCTGCGCAAGCTTAATATGGGCCCGGAATACCTGTCAGCCTTCACGGTTGGCGACCAGCTGTTATGGGGCGCGGCGGAGCCGCTGCGTCGCATGCTGCTACTGTTGATCGACTAAGATAAACAACTAAGAGAGGCCGGGATTTCCCGGCCTTTTGCATCATTATTCTGAAATAAGTCAAACAACTTACGGTCTGTAAGTGATCGGCTTCCCTTTTTTACGTCCCCACCAACAATTTTTCGTTTTCTGCCCTGGCAACTTGCAAGCCCAAGCTATCATTTAACAATGATGTGCCGGTTGTTGACTGTTTTGCATTACGCACTGAATAGTTGTTATACACGGCAAAGATAATTTCCCACGGAGCGGTTTCCTCTCTCTGCCGATGTACGCATGGCTCAATGAAGAGCAGCGCACCTGATGCGCGGTAAATGCCGCGTCCATTTCGCCTGTCAAATAATCACAGGAAAAACGTCATGTCAGAGCTTCCCGATCGCCAGGCGATCAACGCCCTGTTCGCGGGTAATTATGCTGATCCTTTTTCGTTACTGGGGATGCACCAGACAGCCAACGGGCTGGAAGTCAGGGCACTACTGCCCGACGCCTCAGAAGTATGGGTGATTAAAACCAATACCGGGCGCAAAGTCGCCCAGCTGAAATGCCTCGATTCGCGCGGTTTCTTCAGCGCCGTCGTGCCGTGCCGCAAGAATATGTTCCGCTACCAGCTGGCGGTAAACTGGCACGGCCAGCAGAACTTGATCGACGACGCCTACCGCTTTGGCCCGCTGTTGCAGGAGATGGATGCCTGGCTGCTGGCGGAAGGCACCCATCTTCGCCCCTATGAAACCCTGGGTGCACACGGCGCGGTGATCGACAACGTGCACGGTACCCGCTTCAGCGTCTGGGCACCGAATGCGCAGCGCGTCTCCGTGATGGGCGACTTTAACTTCTGGGATGGTCGTCGCCATCCGATGCGCTTCCGCCGTGAAATGGACATCTGGGAGCTGTTTGTGCCCGGTGCGTTCAACGGCCAGCTGTATAAATTCCAAATTGTCGATAATACCGGCCGTCTGTGTATCAAAGCCGACCCTTACGCTTTTGAAGCGCAGATGCGTCCGCAAACCGCGTCGATGATCTGCGGCCTGCCACCCAAGGTGGAGATGAGCGAGGATCGCAAGGCGCGCAATGAATTCGACCAGCCAATTTCCGTTTACGAGGTGCATCTCGGCTCCTGGCGTCGCCACACAGAGGACAACTTCTGGCTCAGCTACAAAGAGCTGGCAGAGCAGCTGGTGCCCTACGTGAAAGAGATGGGCTTTACCCATATTGAGCTGCTGCCGATCAATGAGCATCCGTTTGATGGCAGCTGGGGATACCAACCGCTCGGCATTTACGCGCCCACGCGCCGCTTCGGTACGCGCGACGAATTCCGCTACTTTATCAACGCCGCGCATGAGGCAGGGCTTAACGTGCTGCTCGACTGGGTGCCGGGCCACTTCCCCAGCGACGATTTCGGTCTGGCGAAGTTCGATGGTACCGAACTCTATGAGCACAGCGATCCGCGCGAAGGCTATCACCAGGACTGGAATACCCTAATCTACAACTTTGGCCGCCGCGAAGTGAGCAACTATCTGGCGGGCAATGCCCTGTACTGGCTGGAGCGCTACGGCATTGATGGTCTGCGCGTCGACGCGGTAGCGTCAATGATTTACCGCGACTACAGCCGTGCCGAAGGCGAATGGGTGCCAAACCACTATGGCGGGCGGGAAAACCTCGAAGCCATCGCCTTTTTACGCTACACCAACCGCACGCTGGGGCGCGCTGCGCCAGGCACCGTTACCATTGCTGAAGAGTCCACCGACTTTGACGGCGTGTCGCGTCCGCCGGAGTCGGGCGGCCTCGGGTTCTGGTACAAATGGAATCTGGGCTGGATGCACGATACGCTCGACTACATGAAGCTCGATCCGGTCTACCGCAGCCATCACCACGATCTGATGAGCTTCGGCATCATTTACAACTACACCGAGAACTTCATGCTGCCGCTCTCTCATGATGAGGTGGTGCACGGCAAGAAATCAATTTTTGACCGCATGCCGGGCGATGCGTGGCAGAAGTTCGCTAACCTGCGCGCTTATTACGGCTGGATGTGGGCCTTCCCCGGCAAAAAGCTGCTGTTTATGGGCGGCGAGTTTGCCCAAGGCAAAGAGTGGAACCACGACGTCAGTCTCGACTGGCATCTGCTGGAAGGGGCGGATAACTGGCATCACGGCGTACAACGCCTGGTGCGCGATCTCAACCATACCTATCGCCACTATGCGCCGTTGCACCAGCTGGACTTTGATCCAGACGGTTTTGAGTGGCTGGTGGTTGACGATCGTGAGAACTCGGTCTTTGTTTTTGTCCGACGCGATCGCGACGGCAACGAGATTATCGTCGCCAGCAACTTTACGCCGGTGCCGCGCCATCACTACCGCTTCGGCGTTAACCAGGCGGGACGCTGGCGCGAGGTGATGAACACCGACCAGCACAGCTATCACGGCAGCGATACGCGCAACCCGGTGGTGCATACCGATGAGATCCCCAGCCATAATCGGGCACAGTCGCTGTCGCTGACGCTGCCGCCGTTCTCAACCCTGTGGCTGGTGAAGGAGGCGGAATAACGCTGCTTCCGGGACGTGCTGAGCCACCAGGTGCCAGTTACGACGGCAAGGGTGTGAACTTTACACTCTTCTCCCGGCATGCCGAGCGTGTAGAACTCTGTCTGTTCAGCGACGGCAAAGAGCGTCGCCTTGATCTCCCGGCGCGTACCGGTGACGTCTGGCACGGCTACGCAGCGGCGTTAAAGCCCGGCCAGCGCTACGGCTTTCGCGTGCATGGTCCTTGGGCTCTCCCGAGCGCGGCCACCGTTTTAATCCGGCCAAGCTGCTGGTCGATCCCTGCGCCCGCGCGGTAGAAGGCGATGTGCCGGACGACGCGCGCATCTATGGCTGCATCGATCGCCCTGATGAGCAGGACAGCGCCGCCGTTGCGCCTAAATTACTGGTAGCTGCGGAGGATTTCGACTGGGAAGGGGCTACGCGCCAGTTTCAACATTATCGAACGTCCTCTCCTGAGCGCCCATGCGCTGTTAACCACGCTGCTGCTGGCGCAGGGCACGCCGATGTTGCTCGCCGGTGACGAGCGCGGCCACAGCCAGCACGGTAACAATAACGCCTACTGTCAGGGTAACTCCCTCACCTGGCTCGACTGGTAGGAAGAAGAGAGCTGTCTGGTGGATTTTACCGCCGCCCTGATCTGTTTGCGTCAGCAGATCCCGGCATTAACTGCCGATCGCTGGTGGCAAGAGGGCCACGGCAATGTGCAATGGCTCAATGCCAGCGGCAAGCCATTGCAGCGAGAGGAGTGGGAACAGAAGGCGCACAGAATGCAGATTTTGCTCTCCGGCCGCTGGTTAATAACAATAAACGCCACGGATTCAGTGAGTGACATCGCCTTACCAGACAGAGAATGGCGTGCCGTTCCTCCTTTCGCCGGGGATGACAACCCCATTTTGTCGACTGTCTGGCATGGTCCCGCACACGGTGTGTGCGTGTTCCAAAAGCAATCATAAGGAGTCAGACATGGTTAAGTTAGACAGAACTGAACATCTGATGCTGGCCCGCCAGCTCCCTATACAGACTGTTGCGCTGATCCTCGCCCGGGGAAGAGGCACGCGCCTGAAAGACCTCACCGCTAAACGCGCCAAGCCAGCCGTGCACTTCGGCGGTAAGTTTCGCATTATCGATTTTGCCATCTCCAACTGTATTAACTCTGGAATCCGCCGCATCGGGGTCATTACCCAGTACCAGTCGCACACGCTTACGCAGCACGTTCAGCTCGGCTGGTCTATCTTCAACGAGGAGATGAACGAGTTTGTTGATCTGCTGCCAGCGCAGCAGCGTACGGCAACCGAACACTGGTATCGCGGCACCGCAGACGCCGTGACCCAGAACCTCGACATTATTGGCCGCTATCAGGCGCAGTACATCGTGATTCTGGCCGGGGACCATATTTATAAAATGGACTATTTGCAGCATGCTGCTCGACCACGTGGATGCAGACGCGAAGTGCACTATCGCCTGCCTGCCCGTACCGATTCATGAAGCGACCGCGTTTGGCGTGATGGCCGTGGACGAAAAGAACAGAGTGATCGACTTTGTCGAGAAGCCGCCGCAGCCGCCAGCCATGCCCGGCGATGATACTCAGGCGCTCGCCAGTATGGGGATCTACGTGTTCAACGCGGATTATCTGTATCAGCTGCTGGAAGAAGATTTGCAGGAGCCCAACTCCAACCATGATTTCGGCAAAGATATTCTGCCAAAAGTCGTGACGAGCGGCGAAGGTTATGCCCACTCGTTTACGCTCTCTTGCGTGCAGCAGGATGATAATATGACGCCCTATTGGCGTGATGTGGGCACGTTGGAGGCTTACTGGCGGGCTAATCTCGATCTAGCATCGGTGACGCCGGAACTGGATATGTATGACCATACCTAGCCGATCCGAACGCATATGGAGCCGCTGCCGCCCGCTAAGTTTGTGCAGGACCGCTCGGGCAGCCACGGGATGACGATGAACTCGCTGATCTCTGGTGGTTCCATGATTTCTGGCTCGGTTGTTTTAAATTCCGTGCTGTTCCCGCGCGTGCGCATCAACTCCTTTTGCAATATTGATTCTGCCGTTCTGCTGCCCGATGTGGTACTGGGACGATCTTGCCGCCTGCGCAACTGCGTGATCGACCGCGCCTGTGTGCTGCCGGACGGTATCGTAATAGGAGAAAATCCCGACGAGGACAGCCGCCGGTTTTACCGTTCAGAAGAGGGTATCGTTCTGGTCACACGCGCCATGCTTGCCAGGCTGGCCAGCGCGTAACCCAGCGATAAAAGCACCATATTATCGACGCGAGGATCGCGCCCGATCACTAATTAAGAGGCCGAGGATGCAGGTTTTACATGTCTGTTCAGAACTATTTCCGCTGCTGAAAACCGGCGGGTTGGCTGATGTTGTTGGGGCATTGCCGCAGGCGCAGATTGCAGATGGAACGGATACGCGGGTGCTGTTGCCTGCGTTTCCGGATCTGCGCAAAGGGATTCCCCAAACGGAAGTCGTTGCCGAGTTGCAGACCTTTGCCGGTCCGACACTACTGCTGTTTGGCCATTTTAACGGCGTGGGCATCTATCTGATCGACGTGCCGGAGCTGTACGATCGCCCCGGCAGCCCGTATCACGATACGTCGCAGTTCGCCTATGTGGACAACTATCTGCGCTTTGCCCTGCTGGGCTGGATGGGCTGTGAAATTGCCTGTGGGCTGGATACGTACTGGCAGCCGGACATCGTGCATGCGCATGACTGGCACGCGGGCCTGACCTGCGCCTATCTGGAAGTGCGCGGGCGTCCGGCAAAGTCGGTATTTACCGTACATAACCTAGCCTACCAGGGGCTGTTCAACGCGCGTCATCTGGACGAAATCGAACTGCCGAGGTCGTTCTTTGATATGCACGGGCTGGAGTTCTACGGACAGATCTCCTACCTGAAGGCAGGCCTCTTCTTCGCCGATCACATTACTGCCGTCAGCCCGACCTACGCGCACGAGATTACGCGCCCGGAGTTCGGCTACGGCATAGAGTCGCTGCTGGAGCAGCGGCTGCGTGAAGGGCGTCTCAGCGGCATTCTGAACGGTGTTGATCCTGGCATCTGGGACCCGGCGCACGACCTGCTGCTCAGCGCGCGCTATAACCGCGACACGCTGGAAGCGAAGGCGGAGAACAAGCGCCAGTTGCAGATCGCCATGGGGCTGAAGGTGGATGACAGCGTGCCGGTCTTCGCGGTGATCAGCCGCCTGACGCGGCAAAAAGGGCTCGATCTGGTGCTGGAGGCCTTGCCAGGCCTGCTGGCGCAGGGCGGCCAGCTGGTGCTGCTTGGGCAGGGCGACGCCGAGTTGCAGCAGGGCTTTCTTGCGGCGGCGGCGGAGCATCCCGGCAGCGTTGGCGTGCAGATTGGCTACCACGAAGCCTTCTCACACCGTATCGTCGGCGGCGCAGACGTCATTATGGTGCCGAGCCGCTTCGAACCCTGCGGCCTGATGCAGCTCTACGGACTTAAATATGGCACCTTACCGCTGGTAAGGCGTACGGGTGGCCTAGCGGATACGGTGAACGACAGTTCGCTGGAGAACCTGGCTGACGGCATCGCCAGCGGGTTTAGCTTTGAAGACAGTAACGCCTGGTCTTTGTTACGGGCGATTCGACGTGCTTTTGTTCTATGGTCGCGGCCTTCGCTCTGGCGCTACGTTCAGCGCCAGGCGATGGGCATGGATTTCAGTTGGCAGGTAGCCGCTCAGGCTTATCGCGATCTTTATCAACGTTTGCTGTAACGAGACTGGGATAACTGACATGAATGCTCCTTTCACCTATGCGTCGCCGAGACTGACGGTCGAAGCGCTGAAACACTCGATTGCCTATAAGCTGATGTTTACCATCGGCAAGGATCCCTCCGTGGCGAACCAGCACGACTGGCTTAACGCCTCGCTGCTGGCAGTGCGCGACCGTATGGTGGAGCGCTGGCTGCGCTCCAGCCGCGCGCAGCTTTCGCAGGATGTCCGCCAGGTTTACTACCTGTCGATGGAGTTTCTGCTGGGACGGACGTTAGGCAACGCGCTGCTGGCGATGGGCATTTATGACGATCTCAATCAGGCGCTGGATGATATGGGGCTGGATCTCGCCGATTTGATGGAAGAGGAGAACGATCCCGGCCTCGGTAACGGTGGTCTGGGACGGTTAGCTGCCTGCTTCCTCGATTCACTTGCCACGCTCGGCCTGCCGGGGCGCGGCTACGGTATCCGCTACGACTACGGCATGTTCAAACAGAACATCATCGACGGCGAACAGAAAGAGTCGCCGGACTACTGGCTGGAGTACGGCAACCCTTGGGAGTTCCAGCGCTACAATACGCGCTACAAAGTGCGTTTCGGTGGTCGCATCCAGCATGAAGGGGCGAAAGTGCGCTGGCTGGAGACGGAAGAGATCGTGGCGATGGCTTACGATCAGATCATCCCCGGCTTTGACACCGACGCCACCAATACGCTGCGGCTGTGGCGCGCGCAGGCGAGTAATGAAATCAACCTGGGTAAATTTAACCAGGGCGATTACTTTGCTGCGGTGGAAGATAAAAACCACTCCGAGAACGTGTCGCGCGTGCTCTATCCCGACGACTCGACCTACTCGGGACGCGAGCTGCGTCTGCGCCAGGAGTACTTTTTGGTTTCCGCCACGGTGCAGGATATCCTTAAACGGCACTGGCAGATGCATAAGACTTGGGCCAACTTGGCGGACAAAATCGCCATTCACCTCAACGATACCCATCCGGTGCTGGCCATCCCCGAGCTGATGCGTCTGCTGATCGACGAGCACAAGTTTACCTGGGACGACGCGTTTGAAGTGATCTGCCGGGTCTTCTCTTATACCAATCACACGCTGATGACTGAGGCGCTGGAAACTTGGCCGGTGGATATGATCGGTAAGATCCTGCCGCGCCATCTGGGCATTATTTTCGAGATCAACGACTACTTCCTGAAGACTATTCAGGAGTACTACCCGGACGACTGGGATCTGCTGTCGCGCATCTCGATCATCGATGAGAATGACGGCCGCCGCATTCGCATGGCGTGGCTGGCTGTCGTAGTGAGCCACAAGGTCAACGGCGTGTCTGAGCTGCACTCCAATCTGATGGTGCAGTCGCTGTTCGCCGATTTTGCCCGCCTGTTTCCGGGGCGTTTCTGCAACAAGACCAACGGCGTGACGCCGCGTCGCTGGCTGGCACTGGCTAACCCTGCGCTGTCAGAGCTGCTGGACGAGGAGATTGGCCGCACCTGGCGCACCGATCTCAGCCAGCTTTCTGAGTTGAACCAGCAGATCGACTACCCGGCATTTATTGAAAAAGTGACCGACGCCAAGTTTGATAACAAGCGCCGCCTGATGGACTGGGTGGCGAAGAATCTGGACATTGTGCTGGACCCCAATGCGCTTTTTGATGTGCAGATCAAGCGCATCCATGAATACAAGCGTCAGCTGCTCAATGTGCTGCATGTGATTACCCGCTATAACCGCATCAAGGCCGATCCCACCGCTGACTGGGTGCCGCGTGTCAATATTTTTGCCGGTAAGGCAGCTTCGGCTTATTATACCGCCAAGCACATTATTCACTTGATCAACGATGTGGCGAGCGTGATCAACAACGATCCGCAGGTGAAGAACAAGCTGACGGTGGTGTTTATCCCCAACTACAGCGTCAGCTTGGCGCAGATCATTATCCCGGCGGCGGATCTCTCAGAGCAGATTTCCACGGCGGGCACTGAGGCGTCAGGTACCAGTAATATGAAGTTCGCGCTTAACGGCGCACTGACCATTGGCACGCTGGATGGTGCTAACGTCGAGATGCTGGAGCATGTGGGCGAAGAGAATATCTTTATTTTCGGTAATACGACGCCGCAGGTCGAAGCATTGCGCAGCGGCGGTTATAACCCGCGTAAATATTACGAAGAGGATGCTGAGCTGCATCAGGTGCTGACGCAGCTCGCCTCTGGCGTTTTTAGCCCGCAGGAGCCGGGCCGCTACCGTAATCTGTTCGATGCGCTGGTGAACTTCGGTGACCACTATCAGCTGCTGGCAGATTACCGCATCTATGTGGATACCCAGGATAAGGTAGATGAGCTTTATCGCAGGCCGGAAGAGTGGCAGCGCCGCGCGGCGCTGAATATTGCCAATATGGGGTATTTCTCGTCTGACCGGACGATCCAGGAGTACGCTGATGAGATCTGGAATATTAAGCCGGTGAGATTGTAAGAGGGGCGGGTGCGCGGCCCGCCGAGCCGCTTTTGGTGTGCAGGTGGGCGCATCGTGGTGCGGGTTTCGTTCGCCTGACAGCGAGGGAGTTTCATTCCGCCCACTGCGGGCGACCGAGCAAGGCCGGTGAGCGCCGGCCCTGCACCCGCGCTCCGGGCCAGCCCATCCGCCCGCTTCGCGGGTGCCTTCGCTCCGTCAGGATTTCTGACGGACCGCGCAGGACAGGCCGTCCTGGCCCGCGCTTTCAGCGACGTCCTGTCGCCTCATCCTGAAATCCTTCCCCGCTCAGCTGATGGGATGGTCCCCCCAAAACCTCGCTGTGACTTTTTTATTTCAATAAGCCACGTTTATTGCTGCAAGCGCAAACCAGTATTCAGACCACACAGTAGTTAATATAAAGACAGAAGACTTGCAGGCGAGGTAGTGTCAGAGGCTGCCGAAAGCCGGGATTGTTAAGGGGCTGGCGAGCCCCTTAACACGCACGCCAGCAGCGCAGCTGCTGAAACTCCCTGACGCCTGGCGGGCGGAACCTTCTCATAGCCCGCCTGCGCAGCAGGCAAAAAAAACGGCGCCGAAGCCCCGAATCTCATACTTTAGCTCGCCAGCGACAGGCTGGGTTTCTGGCCGTGCATTGCCAGCCACTCCGCCACGCGTGCCTGCTGAGCCTCATTCAGCCACATACCTTGCTTGGTACGACGCCAGATCGCATCATCCAGCTCGCGTACCCACTCGTTCTGCACCAGATAGCGCAGCTCAGCTTCATAGAACTCATGGCCAAAGTTCTCACCCAAATCTTCCAGGCGAGCAGCCCCTTCCAGCAGCCGCTCGGTATTGCTGCCGTAAGTGCGCGCATAGTGACGCGCCATGCCTTCGCTGATAAACGGATAGAGACGGCGCAGGCCAGCAGCATAGTCCTCACGCGTACCAGAAAAATCACCGCCCGGCAGCACGCAGTTTTTCGTCCAGGCCGGCCCCGCGTTCGGGAAGTATTTCACCAGCTTCTCAAGCGCATGCTCCGCCAGTTTGCGATAGGTGGTCAGCTTGCCGCCGAACACGGATAGCAGCGGCGTCTGGCCGTTATCGTCATGGATATCCAGCGTATAGTCGCGGGTGATCGCCTGCGGTGAGTCAGATTCGTCATCACACAGCGGACGCACACCGGAATAGGTCCAGACTACGTCGTTACGTGCCAGCTGCTTTTTAAAGTGGCTGTTGTAAATCTTGAGCAGATAGTCGATCTCGCTCTCTTCGATTTTGACGTCTTTTGGATCGCCTTTGTACTCCACATCAGTGGTGCCGATGATAGAGAAATCATCCATCCACGGAATAACAAACACTATACGGTTATCTTCGTTCTGCAGGATATAAGACTGCTTCTCGTTGTGTACGCGCGGCACCATAATATGACTGCCTTTGATCAGGCGGATGCCGTAAGGCGATTTTAGCTTCAGGCCGTCGTCGAAGAACTGCTTAACCCACGGACCTGCCGCATTCACCAGCGCTTTGGCGCGCCAGGTGTAAGTTTTGCCGCTGTCGGCGTCTTCTGCTTCTACCATCCACAGGCCATTTTCACGCCATGCACGCGTTACGCGGGTGCGGGTACGCACTTCACCGCCGCGTTTTTCAACTTCCTGTGCGTTCAGAACCACCAGGCGCGCATCGTCAACCCAGCAGTCAGAATATTCGAAACCGCGCGTGATTTCCGGTTTAAGGGCAGAATCCGCGCCAAAACGCAGGCTCTTACTGCCCGGCAGGCTGGTGCGTTTGCCGAGGTGATCGTATAAAAACAGGCCGGTGCGGATCATCCATGCCGGACGCAGATGTGGAAGGTGCGGCAGGCGGAAGCGCATCGGGAAAGCAATGTGCGGGGCCATCTTCAGCAGGACTTCGCGTTCCGCCAGGGCTTCGCTGACCAGACGGAATTCGTAGTGTTCGAGGTAGCGCAGGCCGCCGTGAATCAGCTTTGAACTGGCAGAAGAGGTCGCGCAAGCCAGGTCCCGCGCTTCCAGCATCAGCACTGACAGGCCGCGTCCTGCAGCGTCCGCTGCAATACCGGCACCGTTGATGCCGCCGCCGATCATGATCAGGTCTTTGGTTTCCACGTCATCCCCTCCGATGTTCGGAATAGTTCATTAATATTCGTTTTCGAGCATAATAATAATCGTAAACCAACATTGATGCCAAGTTTAACGCGGTAAAAACATTTTAGCATTATACAGATAACCTTCCTGTTGAGAAAAAAATACAAAGCTTTAACCTTTGTCAGGTTATCGGCGCTCCTTATCGGGTTACACTAGGTGACAATTGTGTCGTCGTAATGAGAAAACCATGGAAACCTTCGAATGCATTAAATGTTCAGCAGGCCAGCGAGAATGTTCAGCAGGCCAGCGAGCATCTGGCGCAAGGCGCGCTGCTGGTCGACATTCGCGATCCGCAGAGCTTTGCCCTTGGCCATGCGGACAACGCGCAGCACCTCAGTAACAGCAACCTGAATGAGTTCCTCGCCAGTGCCAGCCGTGAGCTGCCGGTACTGGTGATGTGCTATCACGGCAACAGCAGCAAAGGTGCCACATAGTATCTGCTGAGCTAGGGATTCAGCGCAGCACAGCATTGACGGCGGCTTTGACGCCTGGCGCGCTGCCTTTCCGGCGCAGATCAGTAACGGCGGCCTCTGAGCCACGCGCGGTGAACAAGGAGAGTGAAAATGGTGCGCATTACCCAGTTTAATAACCCGCGCATGGCGCAGGCCTTTGTCGACTATATGGCAACGCGCGGCGTTACGCTGCGAATCGAGCACGATGGCCATTATGTGATCCTGCTGGATGATGAAGGTCAGCTGTCGATGGTCGAAAACGAACTTCAGCAGTTTGTCCGTCAGCCTGAACATCCGCGCTACCAAGCCGCCAGCTGGCATACCGGTAATACCAAAAGCGGCCTGCTCTATGAGCGCAGCAATTTTGGGTCAAATATCCGCGAACGTGCCGGTCTGCTCACCATGACCGTCCTTTTTATCTGCATCGCAGTCTTTATCCTGATGCAAATTTTGGGCGATCAGACGGTGCTGCTGTGGCTGAGCTGGCCGAACGGGCCGGGACATTATCTTCACTGGTTCAGCCATGCGCTGCTGCACTTCTCGCTGCTGCATATTCTGTTCAACCTGATGTGGTGGTGGTATCTCGGCGGTGCGGTAGAAAAGCGCTTGGGCAGCGGCAAGCTGTTTGTCATTATGCTGATTTCGGCGCTGCTTAGCGGCTTTGTTCAGGCCAAATTCAGCGGTATCTGGTTCGGCGGGCTGTCGGGCGTGGTCTACGCGCTGATGGGCTACTGCTGGCTGCACGGCGAGCGCGATCCCGAAAGCGGCGTCTATCTGGAACGCGGCCCGATTGGTTTCGCTATTGTCTGGCTGGTGATCGGCTGGTATGGCGCGTTCGGGCTCGCCATCGCGAATGGCGCCCACGTTGCCGGTCTGGTGGTCGGTCTGGCAATGGCCTTTGTCGATACCCGTGCAGTACGGCGTCGTTAGCGCCGGATAAGAAGAGAAAACAGGAGAGTAATGTGAAGCAGACGCAACGTCATTACGCCATTATCGATCTGGTCCGGCGTCAGGGATATGTCAGCACCGAAGAGCTGGTCGAGCATTTTGAAGTAAGCGCACAAACCATCCGCCGCGATCTCAACGATCTCGCCGATCAGAATAAAATTCAGCGTCATCACGGCGGTGCAGCTCTGCCTTCCAGTTCTGAAAATGCCGCCTGGCAGGAACGTAAGATGATGTGGTCGGCGGAAAAGGCGCGTATCGCCGAGCGCGTCGCCAGCGAAATTCCTGACGGCGCGACGCTGTTTATCGACATCGGTACCACGCCAGAGGCGGTCGCGCATGCGCTGCTGAACCATAAAAATCTGCGCGTAGTGACTAACAACATCAACGTGGCGACGCTGTTGATGAGCAAGCCTGATTTCCGGCTCATTATTGCGGGCGGTGAGGTGCGCACGCGCGACGGTGGCATTATGGGAGAGGCGACGCTCGACTTTATCTCTCAGTTCCGCCTGGATTTTGGCATTCTCGGCATCAGCGGCATCGATATGGATGGCTCCTTGCTAGAGTTCGATTACCACGAAGTCCGCACCAAGCGCGCTATTATTGAAAATTCGCGCTGCGTGATGCTGGTGATCGATCATTCTAAATTTGGCCGCAACGCCATGGTGAATCTCGGCAATATGGGGCTAATCGATCAGCTCTATACCGACAAACAGCCGCCTGCCAGTATTATGAAGGTGATTGAGCAGCACGAAGTTCAGCTCGAGCTTTGCTGATCCCGGCGCTGTGCCGTCGCAAGCGGCATGGCGCGAATGCTTTTTGCATTGCTGACCAACTCACGCCAGCCGTTCCGGCTGGCGTTTTTCTTTGTTTCTGTGGGGTTGCAATCATTTCTGGACTCTCTAGGGGAACGATGGATTAGCCGGAAGCCCTTTACTGACGCGGCTTACAGCGATTTTAAGAATTCTGGACTCGTCGCAAAAAAAATGAGCAGAAAATGAGTTTTTTGCACTATATTCTGGACTGGATTGGTCGTGGTTTGAGTAAGTTTTAAAGCCGTTTAAACAATTTTTGATTAACGATTTTGTTGCTAAATATAAATAGAGAATTTATATTTTTGTTAAACGGCCCTTTTGCGCTCGCTTGCTAAGCTATCTTCTGATGCTACTTCACCCTCCTCACTAGCCCCCTTTTTGATTTGGTCATAAAGCCGCATAAGACGCTCTTTTTCTTCCTGAGAGAGTAGAAGTAGGGCGTTATCTACGGAGTCAATACGTGATGATGAAAGCAATATTCCTTTGGCTCCTTCTTTATGGATAAGACGGATTAGTGATTCTATATCCTGACGATCAAGAGACTCATAAATCATTAGCCATGTATGTTTTAAGTTGTCATGCTCTTGTGTTTTTGGGCTATTTTTAGTTCCATGATATTTATTTAGCCCTGACGCGAGCCACTCAAGACTAACATTCTCAGCTTCAGCTATCGACAAAACTACCTTTAACGCTGGCTCAGTGCCTTTATGTAAGTAGTTATTTATTGTTGATGCAGGTAGCCCCCAAGCCTTAGCTGCTGAACGAATACTTCTTCCGCCAATAAGCATTTCAAGACGCTCCCTGAAGCTTTCTTTTCCCTCCCAGCCAAAAGCAAATTTATTTTCTTTTGTACCCATTTTTCTATTCCATGTAAAATTTTGAATTATAAAGGAAAAACAAGAATGCGCTAAAAAAAGAAAAGAAAGAGCTATTTTGCTTTACTTGGGTTATTTTTAGAGCAATACTTGTCGATAGGAGTAAGCCCCATGACTTACCCGCATGGTTAACTTTTTAGGGTAATCGAATGATAGATAGAAATGAAGTGAATCATCGTGACTGGCACCGGATTGATATCGTGGCCTCCCTGCACAAGAAAGGGATCACCATGCAAGATCTCTCCCGCGGCTCGGGGCTGGCGTCCAGCACGTTAAAAAACGCGCTATATCGTCCCTATCCCAAAGGTGAACGCATTATCGCTAATGCACTCAATGTGGATCCGGCCAGCATTTGGCCGAGTCGTTATATGAGCAAGGTGTCGTAATTATGTTTGTTACGGTGAGTGAGTGAGTCGGTTTACCCGGATTGCCTGGCACTTTGCAGGGACTTCGCTGCTCATTGAATAAGCGGACTGCAAATTCACCCGATTTAGTCCGTAAGCGTTCGGGCACCAAGGCTTTCGAGTACCACATCGATTGTTTACCAGAGCAAGCTCGCGAGATCATCAAACAGCGGCACTATAAATCCTTAATAGCGCAAGCCCCGGCCCTACCGGTTGATGAGTCCGTCAAGCGCAGCACCGCCATCAAGTCGCGTGATGAGCTGGCGATCATGCGCCAATGTCCCGCCCTGCTCGAGCGCAAGGTGCAGGCCCTGAACGATCACCAGAAGCAGATCGCCGATGCGCGCATGATGCTGGCACAGGAAGTGATCCGATTGCAGCAGGCCGGCATGACCCGCATTGCGGCGGTGACCTTTATCGTCGAGGAGTCAAAGGCCGGCACATTGCCCGAGGCCCTGCAACGCGCCGCCACGCTGGCTAACGCCAAAAAGGGCCGCACCCGGCAAGGGGTGGGCAAAAGCAGCCTGCAGGAATGGGTGAGTCTCTATCTTAGCGCTGAGCGGCCCCAGGAGCGTCTGGCGATACTGGCGCCCGGTCAGCCGAAGAAGCAGCAGCGTCCCGAAGACATGACGTGGTTTTACGCCCTGTTCTGGCCGCATTATGCCCGGCCCTGTGGCCTGACGGTGCTGGAAGCCTACCGCGCATTTCAGGCGGACTGGCAGGGCAAATACCATGACCAGCCTGCCATGCTGGCGGCCTTGCCGACCTATGACAAGGTCAATCGCATGGTCAGGCGGGTGGCACCCAACCGAAGGGTCAAGGGCCGTGTCACCGGTTCAGCGCTCAAGGCGTATCAGGTGTACCAGCAGCGGGATTGGGCGCAGATGCCGGTGAACGGCTGCTGGATAGCTGACGGCAAGTCGCTGAACATGAAAGTGGCGCATCCGATACACGGGCGGCCCTTTACCCCTGAGCTGACGTTGGTGCTCGATGGGCGCACCCGCTATCTGGTGGGCTGGAGCCTGTCTCTGGCGGAAAACGCCATCGCGGTGGCCGATGCGTGGCGTTATGCCATCCAGCACCACGGCAAGCCACTGTTTGCCTACTCCGATAACGGCGGTGGTGAGACCAACAAGATGCTGGATGCGGATATCACCGGGATTTTCCCCCGGCTGGGCATTGAGCATATTACCGGTATCCCCGGTAACCCGCAGGCGCGGGGCATTATCGAGCGGCTTAATGGGGTGCTGCCACGTCGTCTGGCTCTGCGCTTTCAGACCTATAACGGGCTAAGCGCTGACCCCAACGGGACGCGGGTGCAGGGGCAAAAACTGCTGAGTCTGTCGAATGCCCTGCGTCAGGGGAAGGAGCTGAACGCGGTCCAGCAGAAAACGCTGGCGATATTGCCCAGCTGGCGGCAGCTGATAGACGCCATCGAGGAGGAGGTGCAGCACTATAACCACAGCCATGAGCACAGCGCGCTGCCGAAGGTCAACGGCAAGTCGATGACGCCGGCTGCTTACCGCAAAGCCCTGCTGGCCGAGGAGGGGGATAATATTGAATACCTGACGCCGGGCGAGTTACGCGAGATGTTTATGCCAGAAGAGAAACGGGTAGCCCAGCGCGGCTGGGTTGAACTGTTGAATAACCAGTATTTTGCCCGGGAGCTGATTGAGGTAGACCGCCAGACCGTGCGGGTGGCCTACGATATCCATAATCCTAATGAAGTGATTATTCGTCAGATGGACGGGGCCTATCTTTGCACCGCGCTCTGGAATGGCAATACGGCCTCGCCGGTGCCGGTCTCCAGAGTGGAAAAAGCCCTGGAAGCGCGCGCTAAACGTCGCATTAAACTGGCTGAAAATAAGATTCAGGATGAGAAAGACGAATTACGTCCGGTGATTGACGCGCCCAGGGAGAACGATTACAGCCTGCTGATACCCAAGGTAGCGGCAGCCGAAAAAGAGAAGGTGTATTTATTTGAATCCGAATATGAGCACGATATCAAGCAGGTCGGTAATAACCGCTAAGGATATATTGTATGACAACGCGAGAACGTATTTTCCAGCTGATGGAACGGTCAGGCTACACCCAGCGCAAGGTAGCCGATAAAACCGGATTAAGCAGTGCCACCATTTCACAATATTTAAAGGGGGTTTACAACGGCAATATTGATAACGTCGAGGGTACGCTGCGGGATTTTCTTGACCGCGAAACAGAGCGCGCCCACCGGCGGGACATCAAGGTGCATTTTGTGCCGACCCATCTGGCCAGGGTGGCGCTGGACCTGATTAGTGCCACGCACGACTTCGGCGATATCAGCGTGATATACGGCCCGGCCGGCATGGGAAAAAGCATGGTGCTGAAAGAGTATGTGCGCGCCAACAGCGCCAATAAAGGCGTCATCCTGATTGAAGCTGACCCCGGCTATACCGCCAAGGTGTTATTGCAGGCGCTGTGCGCCCGGCTGGGTCTGCGGAAAACCGGCAATATCCACGAGCTGGTCGAGGAGTGCGTACAGGGGCTGCGCGACAAGCACTGGCTGGTCCTGGTTGACGAGGCTGAGCTGCTGCCCTACCGGGCGCTTGAGGTCCTGCGCCGCATTCACGACCGTTCCGGGGTGGCCATTGTGCTGGCGGGCATGCCGCGTTTGCTGCTCAATCTGAAAGGCTCCCGCGGGGAATACGCCCAGCTCTATAGCCGGGTGGGCATGGCGTTAGACCTGGAGTCTCGCCGGAAAGACAGTGAAGCCGAGGATTTCAGTGCCATTCTGGGCAGCCTGTTATCGAACGGCGAGGCCACGGGCGAGCCGCTTGCGCCGGAGATTGCCGCCGCCTTTCGCAAGCATTCACGGGGCAATTATCGCTGCCTGTTTAAACTGGCGCGCGGGGTGGCCCGGACAAGCGCTATTGGCAATCAGGGGATGTCCGTGACGTTAATCGACCACTATGCGGAAATGCTAATTCATTGAAGGAGGAAAGTATGTCAGTCCATCATAAAGCGGCATCGACCAACAATCATCTTATCGCCGCGATGACGCAGGCAGGAGCCGTTATTCATTATTTAACGATAAGAGGCGTGAGCGTAAAAAGCATGATATTGCATAATTGCAAACCCGTTATCCGTATTGAACACCATCCGCTCTGTGAGCAGTTATTAAAACAGGGTCAGGCGAATTATATCACCGTGGGCAAAAACGCACGGGGTAATTTTAAGCAAGGGGCATTCATGAAAGGTGGGTGCAAGGTGATTTGGTCAACGTCATTACATTGAGGCTCTTATGACAATTGAAATTAAAATCGTTGTTCAGCAAACACAACTCGGCATTGATATGAATATTGATGCCAGCGGTATGGGCAGTGAAGTTGAAAAGAAGGAAGCCCAGTTTATTCACGATGCACTTGCCACCGTATTATCGTGCCGGGCTGATTTCGAGGCGATTAATAAGGGCACTATTGCCAATACATTTAACAGGAGAGGTCATCATGTCCACTAACTCACATGACAATACCGTGCCCGCCGGCTACTGGCAGGACGCCAAAGGCGTATTGATACCCGACGCCATGGTAAAACCCATTGATAAGGAGCGCGACGCGCTGGTTAAAGATATTGTGGCGCGCGCCCGGCCGCTGCATGAGGCATTGCGAGACTTTAAACACCGCGCGTTTGTCGATATCCAGGCATTGATTGACCTGTCGATTGAGCAGTACGGGGTAAAACGTGGCGGCAGAAAAGGCAATGTGACGCTGTATTCCTTTGATGGCCGCTACAAGGTTATCCGCGCCCTGCAGGACCGCATTACCTTTGATGAGCGTATTCAGGCCGCCAAGGCATTGATTGATGACTGCATGACGGAGTGGACGCAGAATGCACGCCCGGAGCTGCTGGCCATTATTGACCAGGCATTTTCCACCGACAAGAACGGAGATATTAATCCGGCCCGTATTCTGCAGCTGCGTCGCCATGATATTACCGACCCACGCTGGTTGCGGGCAATGGATGCGCTGGCGGAAGCGGTGCAGGTGGTCAGCAGCAAGAGCTATATCCGCCTTTATGAGCGTATCGACGAGACCGGGCAATATCGGCCGCTGTCGCTGGATATCGCAGGGGTGTAAGGAATGAATGCCAAACAGTTTAATCAATGCTATCCGGTCGGTGCCACTTTTATTTATCAAACCAACCGGATTTTAAAAAATGGCACCTTAATAAGGACCCTGGACAGGGCAAAATATTTAACCACCTGTACTGTGGTTGAAATTAATTGCGCGCCTTATTTTGCGAATGTTCTGTGGCTAACACCGAAACACTGAATGAATAATGCATTAATACTCTGTTTTAGCATGGCGTCAATCCGCCGGTGCTGGCTTGCGCCAAATAAACGTCATGCCTGTTTTTCTCACCCCACTCGGGAGGATATAAACATGTTATATCGTGTGATTAAATGTGAATATAGGGATAACGGTAATCGCTGTATTTATTATCTTAATGACCGCAGTCTGGTGCAGAAGTCACGCCTCGTCCCGGTGCCCTTCAGCCTGCGTTTTTATGACGCGCGGCAATGCATGATTTATTCAGACGCTATTCGCCAGCAAATGAAACAGGCGGTCATGCGCTATAAAAAACAGCATTGAGGAAAAATCATGAACAGACCCATGAATACAGACCCATGAATAACGTGATGCTCGATATCGAAACGCTGGGTAAAAAGCCGGTTGCCCGATAGTGTCGGTGGCGGCGGTGATGTTTGCGCCGGCAACGGGGCGGGTTGGACAAACATTTTACGAACGTATCGATTATCAGGCCGCTCTCCAATACGGTGAGCCAGAGGAAGGCACTCTGCTGTGGTGGCAAAAACAGAGCGATGAGGCACGTCACGAGGCCTTTGGCGGTAAAGCACGTCCCGATGTTGTGGCGCGCGCCTTGCGGACGTTTATCGCCAGCCACTGCGCCAAACCTCGCGTACCCTGGGGTAACGGCGCGGTATTCGATATTGCCCTGCTGCAAAGCTGGTTCGACCGCGTTGACCCGCAAAAAGACGACCAGGGCAATGACCGCTACCCCTGGTCATTCTGGGATGTCGCCGACCTGCCCACCCTGGTGCGGCTGTCAGGCATTGATGTGCGCGCCATCCTCTACCGCCGGCATCCGACGACGCCGGTGTTGCTGTACGTTTTCGACCTGAAGGAGAGCGCCCGTCAAGGCGTGGTGGCGATAGAGGGCCTGGTCGCAGGTCAATCCGCCGGCGCTGCCGACAGCAAGGTGGGTTCACTGACGGTTAGTGCTGTCGATATCGTCAGTGATCTGGACGTATTCAAATATCAGGCAGATGATGAGGTCGTGTGGGGCACGCTGGCATAATCCTCCCTATTTGTCAGCACCAATCACGGCTCCCGATTTCAGCCGATCATCGATTCGCATCCAAGGTCGATCATGATTTCGCATGAGGCACGATCATCCGGTCAGACAGTGAGTGCCCATTGAAATCTTCCCCCCACCAACGTAACACTGACCCAGGCCGTCAGAAGAGGTATCACCATGATAGAGGTGACGATCACCGTGCCCGATACGCTGCGTCAGGCCCTTGAGCGACTGGCGCAGTCCCTGAGCCACCGCCAGCCGTTAATGCGCGCCCTCAGTGAAGAAATGTATGACGCGGTAATGGAGAATTTCGAGCAGGAAGGCCGCCCGCGCTGGCTGCCCATTGACCGCGTCGGCAAAATCCTGCAGCAGTCGGGGCGGTTGGCCGCCTCCATTGACAGCGACGCCGATAACGACCAGGCCGTGGTGGGGACCAATGTGGTGTATGCGCGTATTCACCAGCAGGGCGGCACCACCCGGCCTCATGTCATTCGCCCCCGCGATAAAAAGGCGCTGGCCTTTAACGGCCGGGTGGTAAAACGCGTCAATCACCCCGGCTCAACGATACCGGCGCGCCCCTTTCTCAGTCTGGCCGACCAGGACTATCAGGCCCTGGCGCACACCATCAATGATTACCTCCAGCGCGCGCTGGACGAGTGACGCCCTGTAAAGGCCGTGGCGCGTTTTTGATAGCCAGGCAAGCGGGATGATGCGGGTGAAACCGCGTTAAGCGATTCTGAGGCGATTTAAACGGGTTTTAAACGGGGTATCGCCACCCACGTTAGCGGTGTAGGCTGACGGCAGCCCGTTATTGCGATGTTTTCCCCTCACCATTACCCTCTACACCCCCGTCACGACGAGATCCCCGATGCTCACGTTAGGCTGCTTCCCATGAAAACACTTTCTGGGACCGCCACCGCGTGAAAAACACCGTCCGCCTTGCCGCACTGACCGTGGCGCTGGAGAGCGCCAGCACCCGTGTCCAGCTGTTTCCGGCCGGCACCTTTCGCTCGCAGGATACACGTCCCACCGACGTGGCGCACTGGCGGCTGGAGTCCCCCCAGGCCCAGCGGTTAATTGACGCCGCCCAGGCCCGTCAGACGCCGTACTGCTTTGACTATGAGCACCAGGCTATCCATGCCCGGGAGAACGGCCAGCCGGCCCCAGCCGCCGGCTGGTATTCGCAGCTGGAATGGGTCGAGGGCCAGGGGCTGTTTGCAGTCGATGTCGAATGGACCGAGCGCGCCCGCGCCCTAATTACCGCCGGGGAGTACCGCTTTGTCTCTCCGCTGTTTCGCTACGACAGGCAGGGCAATGTGACCTGCCTGGTGAATGCCGCGCTGACCAACGTGCCGGCGCTTGACGGTATGGCGGCGCTGCTGGCGGCGGCGTCACAACAACTCACGGGAGAAAACAACGTGGATGAACTGTTAGAACAACTGCGCTGGATGCTGAATCTGCCGCTGTCGGCCACGCCTGACGAGGTGACGGTTGAGCTGAAAAAACTCATTGACCGCCTGTCGGGCGGACAAGGTACAGCGGCGGCCCGCGTCAATCTGCTGTCGCTGCTTACCGAGCAGGATAACCAGATTGCCGCGCTGTCACAGCAGACCACCACACCACCCGATCCGGCTGCCTATGCCCCGGTCAGCGTGGTCAATGAGCTGCGCGAGCAGGTGGCGGCACTCGGTCGTCAGCTGAGCGGCAACGAAGTCACTACCCTGCTGACCGCGGCCCTCAGTGATGGCCGCGTGCTCAAGGGGGCGGATGAGGACTGGGTGCGGCGACTGGGTGAAAAAGACGTGGCGCTGCTGCGTGAGCACCTGGCCACCCGTCAGCCGATTGCCGCGCTGTCCGGGCTGCAGACCGGCGGTGTGGCGCCGCAGGGCATCGAGGCGCGTCCATCGTCCCTGGGTGCACTGGATGCGCCGGCGCTGGCCGCCTGTCACGCCTTTGGCCACAGCGCCGAGACCATTGCCACCATGATGAAAGAGGAGGGGCAGCCATGACCGCCACCACGCAAGACCGCAATACCCCGTACCGGGACGGCGAACTGACGCCCTATCCGGTGGCGGCGAAAGAAACCATCCCGGCCGGCGTTATCGTCTGCCTTAAAGAAGGCTATGCCGTCAACGGTAAGAGTGCTGAGGACCTGGTGTATGCCGGGCGGTCTGATGAGGCTATCGACAACAGCCAGGGCGGCAACGGCGACCAGCACATTCTGGTGCGCCGCCACAAGGCGTTTTGTTGGGAGAACGACGGCTCGGTTAAGCAGGCGCATGTCGGCAAGCCGGCCTATGTGGTGGATAACCAGACGGTTTCTGCTAGCGACGGCGGCACACCCGCGCAGGAAGGCAAGCCGGGGAAACCTGCCAGCCGGTCAGCCGCAGGCACCATCATCATGCTTGACGCGGCGGGCGTCTGGGTCGAATAAGGAGACACTGCACATGTTAGTGAATGCCACAAATTTAAGGGTGATTTTCTGCAACATTAAACTCACCTTTAACCAGGCGTTTGACGCTGCGCCCACCCAGTGGGACAAAGTCGCCACCCTGGTGCCGTCCACCGGCAAGGAGAATACCTACGCCTGGTTAAGCCGCTTCCCGCGGATGCGCAAGTGGATAGGCGACAAGCAGGTCAAGGCGCTGGCAGCGTCAACCTACACCCTGGTCAATGATGACTATGAGGCCACGGTGGAAGTGGACCGCAACGATATCCAGGATGACCAGATGGGGGTTTACCAGCCTCAGGCGCAGGATGCGGGCTTTGCCGCCAAGCAGTGGCCGGACGAGATGGTGTTTGAGCTGCTCAATAAAGGCTTTAGCGAAAAAGGCTATGACGGCCAGCCGTTTTTCAGCGACACGCACAGTATGGGCAAAACCAGCTACTCCAATCTCGGCAAAAAGCCGTTATCGGCGGCGTCACTGGCCGAGGCGCAGGCGTCCTACGGCGAAGCGCGCAAGCAGCTGCGCCAGATGAAGGACGAAGAGGGACGGCCGCTGAATATCATGCCCAACCTGCTGGTCGTGCCGCCGGCGCTCGACGATGTGGCGCGTACCCTTATCACCGCCGAACGTCTCGATGACGGCAAGGCCAATATTTACAAGGGTACTGCTGAGGTGCTGGTCGTGCCCTGGCTGACCTCGGACAGCGCCTGGTTCCTGATGGATACCAGCCGCCCGCTCAAGCCGCTGATTTTCCAGCAGCGCCAGGCTCCGCTGTTTGTCGCCATGACCGATATCAACAGCCCGGACGTGTTTATGCGCAAGCAGTTTAAGTTTGGCGCAGAGGCGCGCGGCCAGGCCGGGTTTGGCTTCTGGCAGATGGCCTACGGCTCAACGGGCAAATAAGCGTGTACGCCAGCTTTGAGGATATGGTGTTGCGCTTCGGCGAGCGGGAGGTGTGCACCCTGACCGACCGCGACAACACCGGCGAGATTGACGCCGTGGTACTGGACGGCGGGTTGCAGGCGGCAGTCGATGAGATTAACGGCTATATCGGCGGGCGCTATACCCTGCCGCTGCCGGTGGTGCCCTCCAACCTGCGCGGCATTGCCTGTGATATCGCCCGCTACCGCCTCACCGGCACCGAGCGGGTCTGCACCGATGAAATCCGTGACCGCTACCGCGACGCCATCCGCTCTGGAAAACGTCGCCAATGGACGCGTCACGCTGGCCACCACCCAGAACGGTGGCACGCTGCAGGGTAATGCCGGGGCGGTGTTCTTTTCCGGTCGTCGCATCTGGGGCCGCAACCAGACCGGCGGCGGGGGATTTTAATGATAAGCGAAATTGAAAACGCCATGATGGCGCGGCTTAAAGACGGGCTGGGTCGCATGGTGTCTAGCGTCGGCAGCTATGGTGGCGAGCTGGAGGATGTGGGGGCTATCGCCCGTGTGCTGCCCGCCTGCTGGGTGACCTTTGTCGGCGTGCAGCAAACCCGCCCGGTCAGTACCCATAAACACCGTTTTTACACCACCGGGCGTTTCTCGGTGCTGCTGGCGGCCTATTCGGTGCGTGAGGAAGCCGCCCAGCGCAAGGGCGGCCCGGCCCGCGATGAAGTGGGCTGCAATCAGCTGATCCGCGCCGTGCGGCGCTTGATGAGCCGGCAGGATATGGGGCTGCCTGTTGAGCCCTTGCTGCCAGGCCGGGTGCGCTCGCTGTTCAGCACTCGCCTGAACAGTGATGCCCTGGCGGCCTATGCCTGCGAGTTCGACACGGTCTGGGTTGAAGAGGCGCTGGATAACGGCCGCTGGCCCGCGCCGGAAGGCGACAATGACCCCGACCGGCTGTTTGCTGACTATCAGGGTCGGCTGGGCAGACCGTGGCCAATGCATGAGCGCACCGGGCTGGCCTGTCACCTTGATGACCCGTCAACGGCTGTCGCGCAGGACATCGTCACCACCAGGGCAAAAGACCATGATTAACGTGATGGCCCGTCAAGGGCTGCGCGACAAACCATCCACCAAGGGGGACGCATGAGCATTGATGCCGTGATACCGACGCCAACCTATAAACCCGGCTATTACTTCGGGTTTAACACCACGCTGGCGTCACGGGCGCTGGCCACCAACGACCAGAAGCTGGTCATTCTGGCCCAGCGCACCACCACGCCGGATACCGATACGCTGACGCCGGTCAACGTGTTCAGCGATGAGGCCGCCGCCAGCCTGTTTGGTCGTGGCTCCCAGGCGCACCGCATGGTGCGGGCCGCCATCCGCGCCAATGATACCCTGCAGCTGGCAGTGGTGGGGATACCGGACAGCGAGGCCGGCGTGGCGGCTACCGGTACGCTGGTACTCAAGGGCAGCGCCAGCGGCACCGGGCAGGTGCGCATTGGTGTCTGTGGCGAAACCGTCGCCATTGCTGTCGCCAGTGGCGATAGCGCCGGGGCGCTGATGGTGAGCCTGGTCGAGGCCATCAACACCCTGGACGCGCTACCGGTGACGGCGGCAATGGCGGATATCCCGCCGCCGTCATCCGGCGGTAAAAGCCCCGGCAAGCAGCTGGTCTTGACGGCACGCAACAAAGGCGCTTGCGGTAACCAGATTGGCGTGGCGGTCACATTCAGCGCGCCGGGTATCACCGCTACGCTGACGCCGATGCGCGGCGGCGAGGGCGACCCCGCACTGGATGCGGCGCTGGCGGCGATTTTCAGCGCCGGGCATACCCTGGTGATGTCGCCGTACGCCAGCAAAACCGCGCTTACCACCCTTGCCGCCTGGCTGGACAAGGTGTCCGGGCCGCTGGAGCAGCGCGGCGCACTGGGGGTGGTCGGCTGGAATGGCACGCTAGCAGGGGGCACCGCGCTCACGACCGACGTCAACGCGGCGCGTCTCACGATGGGCTGGTACCCCGGCTCCATGCTGCCGAACGGCGAGCTGGCGGCGATATATGCCGTCATCATCGCCAGCGAGTCCGACCCGGCGCGCCCGCTCAATGCCCTGGCGTTACCCGGTGCGGACATCACGCCGCAGGACAAATGGCCCGGGCGCAGCGAGCAGGAAAACGCACTGGCCAACGGCCTGACGCCGTTTGAGGTGAACGGCAGTCAGGTGCAGATTGTGCGGGCAGTGAGTACCTATGTGAAAAACAGCATGGGCGTGACCGACCGTTCGCTAATGGATATCACGATATTGCGCTCGCTGGACTATGTGCGCCTGGCCTGCCGGGCCCGTATCACCCAGCGTTTCCCGCGCGAAAAGCTTAACGATATCCGCTTGCAGCGTATCCGCTCCGAGCTGCTCGATGTGCTCTATGCCCTGGAGCAGCTGGAAATCGTTGAAAATGTGGACGCGAACAAGGACCAGCTGACGGTCACACGCAGTCGGCAGGATGACAGCCGCGCCGATGCCAGTATCCCGGCGGCGGTGGTGCGCGGTCTGCATGTGTTTGCCGCCACCATTTATCTTTTGTAAAGGGGGCCTGTATGGCACTGGAATACACCGGCGCGGTGGTGCTGGAGGTCAACAGCACCAAGGTTGAGGTGACGGAGTTTAGTCCGCGCGAGAGCACCGGCAAGCAGCTGGTCAAGACCATGAACTCTACCGGGCGCGCCAAAGGTTACACCCAGGGCATTGCTACCTGGGAGCTGTCCATCACCGCCGTGGTGCCGGTCAACACTACCCTGCACTGGGAAAAAATCTCGGGCGCAAAACTGACGCAATACCCGCTCACCGGCGGCAAGCGCATCACCTATCAGGATGTGTTTGTCACCGAGGTGGGGGAGCAGTATACCGTTGACAATGAGGCCCGTATCACCATTAGCGCCTTTGCACTGAACAAGGTTGAGGGGTAACCCATGGCATTTACCCATAGCACCACCCTGCCGGTGGGCATTTACCACGACGGCGTACTGCACCGTGCGGTGACGGTTCGTCTGGCCACCGTGGGCGATGAAATCGCCGTTATCGAGGACGGTATTCCCGAATCCGGCACCGCGGTCGGTATTTTAGCCCGCTGCCTGACCCAACTGGGCACCCTGGCACCGGAAGGCATCACCTATTCGCTTTTGTGCGACACCCTGGTGCCGGAGGATTATGCCGTACTTCATGTCGCCCAGCTTGAGGCGAAAAAAAAGCTCAGCGCGCTGAAGCCCGCCTGCGCGACTACCGTTTTGCCCTGGTCCGACTCGGACAGTACGGCATCAGCGCCGCCCGCGCCCGCCGCCTTGACGCTGTAGCCCTGGGCGGATTCCTCGACGCTATCGGGCGTCTGGAAAACCCCAAGGGCTGGCGGAAAAACAGGACCATCAAAAGCCTGCGCCGCCGCCCTCCCTCAGCCCAACGGACGTAACCCATGGCCCGTGAATTTGATACCCAGCTACGCTTTGGCGTCAAGGATAGCGCGACGCCAGGCATTCGCCGTCTGTCGGCGGAATTTCGCCGCCTGAGCCAGGCGCGGGAAACCCTGGGGCTACGCGGCGAGCGTCAGCTGCAGCGGGAAATCCAGCGCACCCAGGCGGCCTATCAGCGCCTGGCGCGCAGCGGCACCCTGTCGGCCAGCGAGCAGGTGCGCGCCTATGACAAGATGCAGACCAGCATTGCCCGGCTGCGTCAGGAGATGGCCGGCGCCGAACGCCAGCAGCGCAGCTGGCTGAAGGGGACGCTGTCCCTTGGCTCCGGGCTGGTTGCCGGGGCGATGACCCTGCGCCAGCCGATTACCCGCCAGATGGACTACGATGCGCACCTGCGCAAGCTGGCCAATTTTGCCTACCGCAATGATAACGCGAGTGTGCGCGAGACAGGCCTGAAGGTCATTGACCAGCACATTCGCGCCGCCACGCGCGCCGGCGGCGGCACCCCCGGCCCGGCCATGGAGGCGCTGGAAATCATGCTGCGCTCCCTGCCGAAGGAAAAAGCCTTTTCCTATTTGCCGGAGGTGATGAAAAACGCCACGGCCACCGGGGCGGAGCCCAAAGAGATGGCACTGCTGCAAAATGCGGCGGTCAATTTTAATCTCAGCGAACGCGACAGCCGCATCGCCCTGAGCGGGGCCACCACGGCGGCGCAACACGGTCTGGTGGACGTGCCGTTGCTGGCCTCGGCGGTGCCGCGCTCGCTCGAGGCCGCCAAGTCGGCCGGCTTCCATGGCCGGCGGGGCTATGCCCAGACCCTGGCGCTGTTTGAAGCCGCCGGCTCGGTTGCCGGTGAGCCCGGTGAGGCGGCAACCAACGCCAATGACCTGTTGGCCGAGCTGTCCTCCACCAACCTGAAAAACAACGCGAAAAATCTGCTTATCCGGGGCAAGGGTGTCCATATCCAGGCGCTGATGACCCAGGATGCGAAAGCCGGCCTGACGCCGCTCGATACCCTGGACCGGGTGATACAACTGGCGGACAGGCAAGATGCGCAAACGAAAAAACTGCGCGCTGAGCTGGCCAACACGGGGATCCGGAAAAGCGCGCCAATCTGGAAGCGGCGATTGAAGGGCGTCACGGTGCCCATGTCTCGACCCTGCTGACCAATCAGCAATCGCGCAATGCGTTTTATGGCTATGAGCGCAGCCGGGCGATGTTCCTACAGCTGACCGATGAGGTGGTCAAACAGTTTGAGACGCCGGAAGGGGCGCGTTCGGCCTATTTGGATTTTAGCCTGGTGAGAAAAGGCAGCCAGGTTCGCGTTCAGCAGCAGAGAATGAAAAGCTCTTTGCCACCAACGACGCCGTGGCCCCGGTTTCTCACGTGCTGGGCGACATTGCCGAAAGCGGAGCCCGGCTGGCCCAGGAATTCCCAGGTCTCACCACAGCAGCGACCCAGGCGAAGCTGGCCATTACCGCGCTGGGGGCGGCCGCGGCCGTCAAGACCGGCGCTGATATATTGCTGGGGAAAGGTGCGGGTGCGACGGGCATCGGTACCATTTTGAAAAAATCCGGAGGCAAAGTCATCTCAGCCGGTAAAAGCCTGGTGAGCGGAGGTCTATTGGGTACACAGGTCGGCAAAAAAGTCCTTTCTGCTGGAAAAGGGGTTCTCACTGAGGGGTTACTGAGCGCACGTGGCGCGGCGTTGATAAATCCTGTGACAGCCGGAATGATGGCGATGACACCGGCAAATACCGTGGGACAGGCGGCTGAAATGGCTGAGTTGGCGCGCCTGAAGCAGGCTAACCTGCAAAAACAGGATGCGCTGGCCGCACAGGCTGAAATTCGCCGCTTTATGCTCCCTGACGTCCAGAATGACAGGGGCAGTGCGACAGCGATTAAGGAAGCGCCTTCCCCTAATATCAATGTCAGCGTCACGCTGGACGGGCGCGAGATTGCCACCGCCGTGGAGGCGCGGCTGACGCGTGACGGGAGACGACACTGATGGCGGATACGCTTTATCAACTGGCCGGGCAGCTGGGTGTCGATATGCTGCTGCCGGCGTCATTTCGGGGTATTGCCTTCGATTGCCTCTACACCCGCGAGGTGCTGGCCCGCGATACGGTGGTGTATGAATACCCCTGGCGCGACGGCGCTGAGGTGGAAGACCACGGGCTGAAAGCACTGAACCTGCGCCTGTCGGCGCTGTTCTGGGGCAACGGCTACCAGACGCGCCTCAAGGCGTTTCTGGCAGCGCTAAAAGCCCCTGGCCCGGGTGAACTGGTCCACCCGGTGCATGGCTCGTTGCCGCGTGTGCAGCTGCTGGAGGCGGGCGTCGAGCACGAAGTAGAGCCGCTTAACGCGGTGACGGTTGAACTGGTGTTTGTTGAGGCCAGCACCGAACAGGCCCTGTTTGCGCCGGTAAGCAGTGTGCCACGCACCGGCGGCCTGCTGGACAGCGTGACCGCCGGGCTGTCGGACGCATGGGCAGCCATCCGGCGCGGCAATGAAGGCATCGCCCGCATCAGTAATCTGGTGGCCTCAGCGGAGTATGTGGTGCAGGCACTGGCCAACGAGGTGCAGACGTCTGTGGGCAGCGTGATGAACTACCTGGATATGCCCACCGCCTTTGTCTCTGACCTGGAAGGGCTGTTATCGGCTTTCAGTGACCGGTTGAATTTTAGCGAGGTGACGCGTCTGTCGGACTGGCTGGCGGTGCGCAGTCAGGGCGAGCGGCTGGCCGGGTTTGCTGACCGGCGCATGACGGCGAGTGCCCCCAATAACCCAGACGGCGTTTTTGCCTCCACCCTGAACCGGGCCAGCATTATGCCGCAGGCCGACCGAGAGCTGATTAACCAGACCGTGCGTCTGGTGACGATAGCGGAGTGGGTTGACGTGGCGGCGGATATCTTTCAGGCGGAAGAGGCGACGCCGACGCTTTCCGGCAGCGATATTGAAGCCTGTGTGAGGATGTGCGTGGGTTAATCGTCACCGCCATCGTGACCCAGCGCAGCGTGATGGACACCCGGCAGCGCACGGCGCACCAGGCCAGTGACGTTACACCTGGCGCCCGTAATGACAGCCAGCTTATCGCTGCGCTGCAGCAGCTGGCCTGCCAGCTGCAGAGCCAGGCCCGTACCCTGATAGTGCGCCGTCCGCCGCGCGTTTTGCGGCAGGTCACCCGGGCGTGCAACCTGCATCTGCTGGCCTTTGAATGGTACGGCGACGCCGCACGCGGCCGCGAACTGGCCCGATTAAATCCCACCCTGCGCAACCCTAACGCGCTGCAACCCGGAGACCGTCTGTATGCCTTCGCCCGTTAACCCTACCGAGCGCATCGCCCTGCAGATTGGCGGGGTGGCCCATGATGACTGGCTGGACATTGAAGTGGACGCCGACCTGTTGACCCCGGCGGCGGGCTGGGCGTTCACCGTCGGACTGAGTCAGGCCCGTCTGCCGCCGGAGATCAGGGTGGGCGCACGGGCCGAACTGCGCGCCGGTGACGCGCTTATCATGACCGTTCAGGTGGATGAACTGCGCCACGAGGTGGCGCGCGGGCAGCATACGCTGAGCGTCTATGGCCGCGATGCGGCCGCGGTGCTGGTTGACTGCTCGGCCCCGCTGTTCAGTGCTCGCGACATGAGCCTGCAGGAAGTGGTCACCCAGATAGTGCGGCCGCTGGGGGTTACCCACATTCGCCTGCAGGCCACCTCGCCGCTGGCCGCCCAAAAGGTCAGCATTGACCCCGGCGATACCGCGTGGGGCGCGCTGCGCAAGGCAGCGGAAGCCAGCGGGCTGTGGCCCTGGATAAGTGCCGACGGTACCCTGGTGGTAGGTGGCCCGGACTACAGCACCCCGCCGGTCGATACCCTGGTCATGCGGCGCGACGGTCAGGGCAATAACCTGCTGCGCCTGGCGATGAGTGAGAGTATCAGCAGCCGCTACTCCGAGGTCACGGTACTGGCCCAGAGGCATGGCAGCGCACAGGCTGACGGCCGCCATGACCGCCGCAGCCAGGTGAAAGACACAAGCGTTCCACTCTACCGTCCCCTGGTGACGGTGGTGGGCGATACAGGTAGCGATGAGGAGGTGCATTTTCGCGCCCGCAAGCTGATGGCGGACGCCAGGCTTAACGGCCTGCTTATCACCGCCGTGGTGCGCGGACTGCATACCGCCGCCGGACTGCTGTGGGCTCCGGGCCAGCGGGTACGGATAAAGAGCGAGCCGCACGGCCTTGACGGCATTTTACCTGATGCACCGACGCTTCAGCGGTGGACGGGGCCAGCCGCTGCAAACCCTGCTGACGCTGCGCGAGGATGGCGTCTGGTTGCCGGATGCGTTGCCGAACAGCAAGCGCCTGAGCAAGGTTAAGGGCGCGAAAGCCCTATGGCAAAGTTGGGAGCAGATAGATGGCTGACCTGATAGCGCACATCGACCAACGTATTCGCCGCGCCCTGGGTGGCCTGCGGCTGGCCTACCGCGCGGTGTTGCGCCGCGTGACGCCCAACGGCGGTGTCCAGGCCGCCCAGGTCTCGGGGCTCGCCGGGGAGAGTACGCCGGACGTGGAGCTGTTCCAGCACTATGGCCTGACCTCGGTGCCGCCGGCCGGCACCATGGCGGTGGTGTTGCCCGTGGGCGGCTGCACCCGTCACAGTATTGTGATTGCCACTGAGCACAGCACCTACCGGCTGCAGGGGCTGGCAAACGGCGAGGTGGCGCTCTACAGTGACGAAGGCGCGAAAGTCGTCATCCGGCGCGAGAGAATTATCGAAGTGGAGTGCGACGAGTACCGGGTTAAATGCAAGCGCTATCAGGTTGAGGCCGAAGAGCGCGCCGGCTTTGAGACGCCGATGCTGTCAACCTCACAAGCACTGACGGCCGAGGGGCCTATCAGCGGCCACGGCGGTATGACGATTAACGGCGGTGACGGCGCGGTGGCGCGCTTTGCGGGGGATATCGAGCACCAGGGCGGCACCCTGCGCAGTGCCGAGGTGGAAATCAACGGCATCCGGCAAAGCAGCCACAAGCACTCGACACCGTCCGGGCTGTCCGACGGCCCGGTTAACGGGTAAGATAGCGTCGCCGGTCTGACGACAATTAAAAGTGCCTTCGCATTGACGTCGCATTTTAATTGTCGCGAGACAGCCTCGCGCCGTACGCCACCCCGCCAGTTACCCCCTACGCCCGCGTCACTCCTCCCATCCCGTCGCCTGCCTTACCCTGACGCCATGGACGCACTGATTGACAGCCTGACCGGCGATTACACCGCCACCCGCACCACTGACCTGCATAACGCAGTCTACCTGCGCTTAATGACGCCGCTTGGGCAGTATTGGTCTGACCCGCAGCTGGGGTCACGCCTGCATGAGCTGGCGCGGGCCAAGGACTCGGCCACCACCCGGCGGCTGGCACAGCAATATGCCGAGCAGGCACTGCAACCGCTGCTGACCGATAACCGCGCCCGTCGCATTGACGTCAGTGTCAGCCGTCCGGCACAGGGCGACCTGCAGCTGCATATCGACGTCGTGGCCGCCAACGGCAGTTTGCAGACCTTTACCCACCCGGTAAAGGTCATTTAAACGGAATATCCACATGGCGCACAGCACCCCCACCCATACCGAGATTGCCGACACGCTCTTGCGCGATATCCGCAACCAGCTGCCGGACGCCGATACCGGCCCCGACAGTGACTATGCGGTGCGCGCGAACGCCATTGCCAGCGCACTGCAGGGGCTGTACCAGCACCAGCTGTAGATAGTGCGGCAGATGTTCCCGGACACCGCCGACCATGACTATCTGGTGATGCACGCCCGCACACGCAACCTGACGCTAAAAGCGGCGACGCCGGCCGGCGGCGAGGTGCGCCTGACCGGCAACCCCGGCGCAAACATTACCGGCCTGCTGCAATTGCGGCCTACCGGAAGCCGTCAGCGCTACCAGACCACCGCGCCGGGCACGATAGGCGCCACCGGCAGCCTGACATTGCCGGCCCGCGCACTCGACAGCGGCACCCAGGGCAATCTGGCGGACAACACACCGGGGACGCTGCTGATGGCCCCCGCCGGTGTTGACAGCAACGTCACCATCACCCGCATGGTCGGCGGCAGCGATGCCGAATCCGACGCCGCCCTGCTGGCACGTCTACTGGAGGTGATACGCCGCCCGCCGGCGGGCGGCAACCAATACGATTACCATCGCTGGGCGGTGTCCCTGCCCGGCGTCACCGAAGCCTATGTCTACCCGCTGCGCCGGGGCTACGGCACGGTGGATGTGGTGATAGTCACCCATAACGACCTGCCGTCGCCGGAGACGATTAAGGCGGTGCAGAGCTACATTGACGAAATGCGCCCGGTCACCGCGAAAGACTGCCTGGTGCTGGCCCCGAGGTGGTGAAAGCCGATATCACGTCCCAGGTCAGCCTGAGCAACCTGACGCTGGACGCGGCGCGTAAACAGATTACAACCGCCCTCAGTGACTATTTTAACCGCCTGGCCCCCGGCGAGGTGGCGGTCAGAACCCAGCTGGGGCGCTGATATCGGAAGTGGTCGTCGTAGTGGACTACCAGCTGCTTGCCCCCAGCGCCAATGTGGTGCCGGTGGTGAACAAACAGACCGTGCAGTGGATACGCGCAGGGACTATCACCGTGGAGACCATGCCATGAACGGCCGCGGCTATGCGCAGCTGCTCAGTGCGCTGCTGCCACCGAAAAGCTATGCGCTGACCGGTGAGCGACTCGGTGTCGAACTGCAGGCCGAAGGGCAAAGCTTGGCAAAGCTGGAAATCCGCGCAGGGGAAGTGGCAGACGGTATCGCGCCCTTCCTCGCCGTGGGGCTACTGGCGGATTGGGAGCGGATGTTAAGTCTTTCCCCCGACAGCGGCATGACGCTACAGCAGCGTCGTCAGCAGGTACTGGCGCGAATCAACGCCACCGGCGGTCTGAGCCGCAAATATTTTATCACTCTCGCCCAATCGCTGGGCTACCGCGTCACCATTGATGAGCCGGAGCCGTTCCGCGCCGGCAGCTCGGTGGCCGGGGAAAAGCTGCTGACCTTCGGGCAGAACCTGATTGAAGGGCTGTTTAAGGACCTGAAGCCCGCGCACACCCAGGTGGTGTTTAACTACCGGGAGAAAACGCGGCCATGAAAGACATTATCGCGCCGATTGACAGCGAAGACGGGCTGTTTCATGACGGCGACCCGGCCGGCGACGTCAGGGGCACCGTGCTCTACGCCCAGTGGCTGAACGCCATGCAGGGGGCGCTCATCGATACCCAGACCGAGCATAAGCACATTCTGTCGGCCGCCGGGATGCAGCCCAACCCGGCACAAAATAGCCAGCTGGCCGAAGCCATCAAGGGGCTGATTGCACAAGCCCAACAAGCCAGTGAAAGCATAGCCTGCTCAAGAAAAATAACGGCGCGGATATCCCGGATAAAGCGGCGTTCGTGGCCCATCTGGGGCTAAAAATACCGTTGAACAGGCACAAAACGCGCTGGATAAACGTACCGGTGGCACGGTTAACGGCCGTCTGCAGATTACCCATTCGGTCAATGTCGGCGACAGCGATTCAGGGCTGATTGCCAATGGCAAAGGCAGCGTCGCGTTGTACGCCGACAATGTCAAAACCGGCGAGTGGAATACAGAGCGTCTGCATTGGATACAAGACCTTGAAGTGGGTGGCAACGTTACCACCAATGGTGGGGCAACCTTTGGTAAAGCTGTCTCCCTATCCGGTGGTGGCCATCTCACGGATATTTTGCATTTTTATGGCAGGGGGCGAAGCGGCAACGAATCACGTACAGGGGAATGCCGCTATTACCCTTATCCAGGCAATCCCATGAGCACCGAATTTTACGGTGCCGATGTAGTGGGCAGCCATTATGAACATCGCCTTATTATTAATCGCGGTGGCGGTAATATGAAGTGGTTCGTTTTTAAGGACGATGGCAGCGCTTACGCCGCGCAGGGTCACTGGCAAAATAACTCTGACCGGCGGATAAAAAGCGATATTGCGAAAATAGACAATGGCCTTGAAAAGGTCGAAACGCTGACGGGCTACACGTATGTCCTTGCCGAACATCGTCAGGCGGGTGTGATGGCCGATGAGCTGGAAAAGGTCCTGCCTGAGGCGGTGGGTAGTTCGGGGGATTACCATGAGAGTGATGGCACCGTTGTCAAGAATGTGAAATCCGTCGCCTACGGCAGTATCACCGCGTTGCTAATTAAAGCAATAAAAGACTTGTCCGCGAAAGTAAAAGCGCAGCAGGCAGAGATTGACGCGCTGAAAACGTTAATACGTTCAGCGCCGGACCTGGCCAAATCACCGGCACAGACTCAGAACATGGATAATGACGGGGAGACACCCTAAATGAAAGAGATTATTTCGCCGGTCGAGACCGCCGATGGGCTGTTCCACGATGGTGACCCGTCTATCGGTGCCGAGGGGACGGTGGTGCACGCCAAATGGCTGAATGCCATGCAGGGTGCGATGATTGATACCCAGACGGAGCATAAGAATATTTTGGCTGAGGTGGGCATGAAGCCCGATGGCAGCCAGTCGGCACAGCTGCTGGCAGCAATTAAGGCCATTGCAACAAGTATTGCTACGGAGACCAGTGCCAGTATCTTGCCTGTCGGTGCCCCTATCGCCTGGCCGTCGGATAATATTCCCGCAGGCTATGCCCTGATGCAGGGACAGACGTTTGATAAAAGCAAATATCCGAAATTGGCCATGGTTTACCCATCAGGGGTCATTCCTGATATACGTGGCCAGACCATCAAAGGTAAATCTGATGAACGCGCCATACTCAGCAGAGAGGCGGGTGGCATTCAATCCCATACGCATTCAGCAACGGTGTCCAATACAGATTTAGGGTCAAAAGCCACGGACGTTTTTGATTATGGTAATAAAGGAACGGATGGACAGGGAGAGCATACCCACACCTGGGGCTCTGCAATGAAAAAGGAAGGTGGTAGCGATCAAAATGTCGGTAGCAATCTAGGTAATACATTTGGAACAACGTCTGCAGCGGGTCATCACGGACATACTGTTGCCATCGGCCCACATGCACATAATGTTCATATAGGTTCGCATGGACATGCTATTACCATCAATGCAACAGGAAACGTGGCAAACACAGTAGATAATATTGCGTTTAATTATATCGTGAGGCTGGCATAATGATTTTTGAAAAATCTGATAAACCCCAAGTCATAACTGTTTACAATTTACGCGCTGATACAAAAGAATTTATAGGTAAAAGTGATGCTTATATTCTTCCTCACAACGATTTACCAGCCAATTGTGCCCTGCTGCCACCACCATAAATCCCTGCGGGACATGTCGCTGTATTTGATGAACGTAATGCAGAATGGTCACTTGCAGAGGAGCACAGAAGAGAAATGGTTTATGATATTAGAAATGGTGAGCCTGTTCTTATTACGCAACTCGGCAAGATGCCTAAATATACTGTCAATATAGCGCCTTCAGGGCAATACGACAAGTGGAATGGAAGTGCATGGGTGAAGGATGAGAATGCAGAAAAAACAGCTCTATTAGAAAAAGAAATAGCCAAAAGAAATCATCTCATCGATATGGCATTTACAATGATCAGAGAATGGCATAGCGAATTACTACTGGGATCTATCTCTTATGAAGATAAAAGCAAGCTTCAGATATGGCTTGCTTATATCAGGAGTTTGAAAGCCGTTGATTTAACGAAATCACCAGATATAGCCTGGCCAGCAATGCCTGACAAGAGTAAGGTTCTAGATTGAGATATTTCATTTGTTAAATTTATTGCTTTATTATATCCATAAATGGGCGCTTGATTAGCATCCACAGCATTCTTTTTAATTTTATTTTCAATGGTCGCTTTTTATGAAGTTTTTCTTCGGTAAGTTTTTTTAGCTTTAAAGTATTAATGTCTGTTTTCTGCTCGTTTATGATTGACGTTTTTGATAATTTGGAATGATAAATAACGGTTGGAAGAGCTGCGTACAAATTAGCGATAGAATATTCACGAAATATTTTCCATTTATCAGCCTCCATCCATACGGGATAGAGGATATCCAGGGCATTTTGGGCTGCTGATGCGTTGATTACATAACCATGAGAACATGATGCTTCAATCAAAACATGTAGTTCATATTGCGGCAATATTTTATGCCGAATCTTGGCATCATATTGATGAGCATGAGTAAGCAATGTCACTGATGGAGCATTTGTTTTTATAAAATGAGACAATTCAGTAAGTACAAGCGGCAGATCGTCAGTTAATTGTACGTCATCTTCTAAAATGAGCGCACAAGGGATATTATGTTCTAATATCTTTCGATACACCTTTAGGTGGCTCAAGCTACATCCTATTTCGCCTGGTTTACAGGCATAGTTAAGCTCGTGCGTGTGTTGTGTAATTTCCTCATTGCTTAATGCACGACCATCAATGGCATCAACCACTTCATAATCAAGATTTAATTTATTAAGTTGAATATCAATAGATTTGCGTCTCTCTAAAGAGTCTTTTAAGTTAATGACGAAAACTTTCATCTTACATGATCCATCTTAGTTATTTACATGTATGCCCATTTCATTTGTTTGTGAGAGTCATTTCCTAGAGTACTCCTGACAAATTGAGCGTTTTGTATGTTTTAAAGCAACTTCCTCTAGCCAGATAGATTGAAGAAGTAAGCAGAAAAATAAATAGCGATATTTATACTCTACGGCTCTGTTTGTATCTACATATTTCTGCATGAATGATAATTATTTTGACGATCAATAACCGATAATTGATCGGTAAAACTTATATTTATGTACAGGAACTACATTAATGAGTACAACAATCATACCATGGGTGGGAGGAAAGCGGAGGCTGGCTAAACGTATTTTACCGTGCTTTCCTGCGCACAAATGCTACGTTGAACCATTCTGTGGAGGAGCTGCGCTATTTTTCAGCAAGGAGCCATCCTCAGTCGAAGTGCTGAACGATATCAACGGGGATTTGATAAACCTTTATCGGGTGGTCAAACACCATTTGGAGGAATTTGTACGCCAGTTCAAGTGGGCCTTTAGCAGCAGGCAGTTGTTTGATTGGCTGAAAGAAACACCTCCGCAAACGCTGACCGATATACAGCGAGCCGCCCGGTTTTACTATCTTCAGCAGCTCACATTTGGTGGCAAAGTGAGTGGGCAGAGCTTTGGTACTTCTGCAGTGCGATCACAGGCGTTGAACCTCCTAAGGATCGAAGAACAGCTATCACAGGCTCATCTGCGTTTATCTCAAGCAACCATAGAGCATCTTGGGTGGCAGGCTTGTATTGAAAAATACGATAGGCCACACACATTTTTCTACCTTGATCCACCTTACTGGAAGACTCAAGGCTATGGCGTGACGTTTGGCCTGGAGCAATACAGCATCATCGATAGCCTGGCTCATTCGATATCAGGAAAAATGATTATTTCAGTTAATGATATCCCAGAAATGAGGCAAATCTTCAAAAATCTTCATATCGACGTTGTTGACTTAAAATACTAATTGGGCAGCAACTGCCATAGTAAGCGTGAGTTGATCATCCGCAATTTCGTCTGATTTCCTTTTTGAAAACAATTCTGGACTGTCCAAAATAGCCATTTTTTAGGGTTTATGGGAGTCCAGAATTGATTGCATCGCTACACGTAGCTAGGCGCTAAAGATGACGGTGGGGCTGTACCGTGACCTGGCGGTTTGCGTTGCAGAGGGCAGCGCGGAAACTTGGCACGATCCTGAGCTGTATTGTCTGGAGGCCTCGGTCGGTGCGCCCCCGGACAGGCCCGGCCCGCTGGGGCAAAACTGGGGGCTACCGCCGATGGACCCGCACGTGATGCGCGCGCGGCTACCAGCCTTTTATCGACATGCTGCGCGCCGCGACCACGTTATGGCGCTGCTGCGATTGTGGTGGGTGCCGAAAGGGGAGACCGCTGACAAAGGGGCTTACGTCAGCTATCCGGTGCATGATCTGCTGGGGATTCTGGCGCTGGAGAGCCAGCGCCACCGCTGTATGGTCATCGGCGAGGATCTCGGAACCGTGCCGCCAGAGATTGTCGGGCTGCTGCGCGCCAGCGGCGTTTTTTCCAGGAAAGTGATGTGGTTTGAGCAGCAGCGCGACGGCAGCTATCGTCAGCAAGGCGACTACCCGCGCCAGTAAATTGCGAGCGCCAGCACGCACGATCTGCCGACGCTTAGCGGTTTCTGGAACGCCGATGATTTCGCGCTGGGGGAGAAGCTCAAACTTTATCTTGGCAAAGAGGTGTTGCAGTCGCTGCATGAGCAGCGTGCGAAGCAGAAGCAGGCGCTGCTGGATGCGCTGCATCAGGCAGGTGCGATGCCTGCGCGTAGCGCGCGGCAGGCCGATAAGCTGGAAATGACGCCTGCGCTTAATCTGGCGATGCATAAGTTTCTTGCAGCAACCGGCAGTTGGTATGACAACGCCGGTCAACGTGCCCGGCACCGTCGATCAATATCCTAACTGGCGGCGCAAACTGGCGCAGCCGCTAGAGACGATCTTTGCGGATAAAGCGGTGGTAAAACTGCTGAAAGCGGTCAGTCAGACGCGGAAAGGCGAGTAGCAGGCGGCGCGCGACAGCCACTGGCTGTCGCGCGCGGAGAAGATTAGTAGTAGGAGTGCTCGCCACGCTGGTGCTCGGTGAGATCGCGCACGCCTTTCAGGTCCGGGAAAGCGGCCAGCAGTTCTTTTTCAATGCCGTCTTTCAGCGTAACGTCGATCATGGAGCAGCCGTTACAGCCGCCGCCGAACTGCAGGATAGCGAAGCCGTCGTCGGTGATTTCCATCAGCGACACGCGGCCGCCGTGACCAGCCAGCTGCGGGTTGATCTGCGCCTGCAACAGGTACTCAACGCGCTCGGTCAGCGGCGCATCGTCAGAGACCTTACGCATTTTGGCGTTCGGCGCTTTCAGCGTCAGCTGTGAGCCAAGGTTGTCGGTAACGAAGTCAATCTCGGCGTCTTCAAGGTAAGGCGCGCTCAGCTCGTCAACGTATGCCGACAGCTTCCCGAACTTCAGCTCGGTATCGGTCGCTTCTACCGCGTCAGGCAGGCAGTAAGAGACGCCGCACTCGGCGGTTGGCGTACCCGGGTTAATAACGAATACGCGAATCTGGGTGCCATCTTCCTGTTTTGACAGCAGTTTAGAGAAGTGCTCCCGGGCAGAGTCTGTAATTCGGATCATGGCGATTGCTCATTAGTTGACTAATTTAGTTGGTTATAATACGCCCATCACCGACGCTCTACAAGGTACGGCATAGGCACCAGATTTGTACGCTGGCTGCGCCCTGCGCCAGCAAAATGCGGCTGATTTCCCCGACGGTGTTACCCGTTGTCACCACATCATCAATCAAGGCGATATGGCGTCTGAGCACGGCCTTTTCAAGGAGGAAAGCACCGCGTACGTTGCGGCGGCGCTGCGAGGCGCTGAGCTGATGCTGTAGTGCACCGCGCCGCCTGCGGTACACGCCGTCGCGGAACTCACAGCCGAGCCAGTGCGCTAGCGGCTGGGCCAGTAGCGCGGCCTGATTGTAGCCGCGCTGGCAGGCGCGAACCTTATGCAGCGGCACGCACAGCAGTAAATCTGGCCGCACCAGCCCACGCGTGCGATGAGCGTCCAGCCAGCTTAGCAAAAGCAGACGCGCCAGCATCACCCTGAGTGCGGTTATGCGGTAAAACTTCAGCTCATGCACCCAGCGGCGTAGCGGCGGCTGATAGCCGCTGACGCATACCAGAGCCTGCCAGCTCGGGGGTGTATGCAGGCAGCGGCCACATGCCGTGTGCGAGGAACCCGCGGGCAGGCCGCAGCGCGGACAGAGAACGGGCAGCGGCAGCAGCGCACGCAGACGCTGCACAACCCATGTGCTGCCACGTTCAAAGGCAGTCGGCATAGCCAACAGAGGCCAGGCATTGATAGCATAGCGGCCACCTTTTATGTTTTACGGGATAGTAACTGATGGCATCCCTTTACTGGCACACCTGCGGAGAAGGGAATAGTGATCTTGTGCTGCTGCACGGATGGGGACTGAACGCGGAAGTGTGGCAAAGCATTGTGCCGCGACTCAGCCCGCATTTTCGCATGCACTTGGTCGATCTGCCCGGCTATGGCCGCAGCCAGCATGATGGTGCGCTTTCGCTGCCGGAAATGGCGCAGCTGCTGCTACCACATCTGCCACCGCGTGCACTGCTGCTGGGCTGGTCGCTCGGCGGGTTAGTAGCGACTGAACTGGCGCTGCGCGTGCAGCAGCAGGTGGCTGGATTAATCAGCGTCGCCTCATCGCCCTGTTTTACCGCCACTGATGGCTGGCCCGGCATTAAGCCGGAGACGTTAGAAACCTTCCGTTCGCAGCTTAACAGCGACTTCCAGCGCACCGTTGAACGCTTTCTCGCACTGCAAACGCTGGGCACTGACAGCGCGCGGCAGGATGCGCGCCGCTTAAAAGAGGTGGTGCTGGCGCAGCCCATGCCGCCGGTTGAGGTGCTGGATGGCGGGCTGGCAATCCTGCGCGAGGTCGATCTGCGCGATCGGTTGCCACACATTACGCAGCCGTTTTTACGCCTCTATGGCGCGCTGGATGGGCTGGTGCCGCGCCGTATCGCTGCGCAGCTTGATAAGATGCTGCCCGCTTCGCCTTCTGTCGTCATGGAGAAAGCTGCGCATGCGCCGTTTATTTCGCATCCCGATGCCTTCTGCCAGCATATTCTTGATTTCAGTCAGGAGTTTTGCGCTTAAACCTGACGCAAGGCTGGCAATTTTCTCATCAGCGACAATACTTTTCAGGTAATCATGGCCGCTTAAGGATTTGAATTGTCCAGGGAGAGGATAATGCCATTCCATCTCGCCTGACGCGTTCAGCGTCTGCTTACATCTCACATAACGGAAATGAATAGGGGTACTGTAATGAAGGTGATGAAATGGGTTGTGGCTTCAATGGTGATGGGCGCGGTGTCTTTCTCAGCGTTCGCGGCCAAGGAAGTAACCAAAGAAGAAGTACAAAAAATGAATATTGAAAAGATCGGTTCGGTGAATACCACGGCGGAAACCACTTCGCCGATAGATGCCAAACGCGAGCTTTCCAGACTGGCTGATGAAAAAGGAGGCGAATACTTCCCGGTAATTGCTGGCCGTGAGCACGGTAAATTCAGCGCCACTGCGGATGTTTATAAGTAATCAGCTGCGTAGCCAGACAAACTGCCAGGCATCCAGCGACAGCGGCTGGGTGCCATCAACTTTCTCTCCTGTAATCACATCCTGAAAAAGCCGTGCCTCCGGCAGTTTTGCGCTGACGGTTTTCCACTCAGATTAAATACGCACAGCAGACCCTTATCCTCATGCTGCGGCGCATAGCGCTTTAATACCAGCAGCGCATTATCGCTGTCGAACAGCTCCATAGCGTTGTCGGGATGAAAGGCGGGCTGGCGCGTGCGCAGCTGAATCAGCTGGCTGAGTCGGGTATAGATCGCATGGCGCAGCCCATTACTCTCCACCAGCGCCTCCTCAATCATCTGTAAATCAAATTTCTGCCGGTTGATGGCGCGGTTGTGGCCCACGGCTTTTACGCCGTCATAGTCGTTACGTGAACCGAGAATGCTGTGGATGTAGATTGCGGGCACGCCAAGAAACGCCAGCAAAATGGCGTGCGCCAGCAGGAAGCGGCGCAGGCGCGTGTCGTCGCTATCCTCCTGACGATTCAGCGCATCGAGATAGGTGACGTTGATTTCACAGGGGCTGGTGGTGCCGTCTGGATTGTTTTTGTAGGAGACCAGTGCGCCTTCTAGGGCGAGATCGCGCACCAGCGCCACGATCTCTACTTTAGAGAGAATGCCGCGCGCCGGGTTAAGCCCGATGCCGTCGTGCGAGGCGAGAAAGTTAAAGAATGTTGTGCCGCCGTTGCCTGGCTCAAGCGCGCCAGCCCACTGGCGCAGCGCGCGTCCTGAGCCGGAATGGATGGCGCGCATACCCGCTGGAGCAGCCATCAGCAGATCGTGCAGGTTGCGGGCGAAAACGTTGATCGCTTCATCTTCGGCGCGCTCGCGCACCGTGCCCATTAGCTCGGTTTCCAGGTGCAGCATCACCTTGATGGCCAGGTCGAGCTCACCACCGCCTTGCGCCAGCTGTCGGCCGGCGTGCCGTTCAGGCGCAGATTAAGGTGTTCGGCGATCAGCGTTTCGCCATAGCTCTCACGCGGCGGCTCGTCGAACTGCGGATCGGCGTTGAGCGACAGCTGTAGCACGCCCTCGTTGCGGCCGCGCAGCATGGCCAGCGCGTGGTGTGACGGTACGCCGCTCAGCGCTTCGTGATGGTCGAAGTAGTCGCGGAATTTCGCCCCTTCCTGCTCTTTACCTTCTACCACGCGCGACACCAGATGCGCGTTTTCCACAGATAGTCGCGCACTTTCGCCAGCAGCGCGGCATCTTCAGCAAAGCGCTCCATCAGGATATAGCGCGCGCCATCCAGCGCGGCACGCACGTCGGCAACTCCTTTGTCGGCATCCACATACTGTGCGGCCAGCTGCTCGGGATCCTGCGACGCATCCTGCCACAGCGTATCGGCCAGCGGCTCGAGACCCGCTTCAATCGCGATCTGGCCACGGGTGCGGCGTTTGGGTTTATAAGGCAGGTAGAGGTCTTCGAGTTCGGTTTTGCTGAGGGTAGTGTTGATGGCGCTGGCGAGTTCGCCAGTGAGTTTGCCCTGTTCGTCAATGGACTTCAGAATCGACTGGCGGCGCTCCTCGAGCTCGCGCAGGTAGCCTAGGCGCGTCTCCAGCTGGCGCAGCTGAGTGTCGTCCAGGCCGCCGGTTACCTCTTTACGATAGCGTGCGATAAACGGCACGGTGTTCCCTTTGTCCAGCAGACGCACGGCAGCTTCAACTTGCTCCGCACGCGCCTGCAGCTCACTGGCAATAATGTGGCTGAGATCTTTCATCATCGATTCTGTCTTGCTTACAGGGTTAAAAAACAGGGGACAGTTATACGGACTGAAAAGTGAAATTGCCAGCGATGGGGACGGCTTTCAGCGATATTCTGAATCAGGCGTCCGAGTAGGTAATTTCATTGACGTACCAGAGTGCCGGACCCGCTGGCGTCTCGACGGTGGCCGCGTCGCCCACCTCTTTTTTCAGCAGCGCACGCGCCATTGGCGAGTCGATAGAGATGTAATCTTTGCGGCCAAAAATCTCGTCGTAGCCGACAATGCGGAAGCGTTTTATCTCACTGTCATCATTCTCGACTTCAACCCAGGCACCGAAAAACACTTTGCCATCCTGCTGTGGCGAATAGTCAACGATGCGCAGCGACTCCAGGCTTTTTGTCAGATAACGTACGCGGCGATCGATTTCGCGCAGGCGTTTTTTGTTGTACTGGTAGTCAGCGTTCTCGCTGCGATCCCCGAGGCTGGCAGCCCAAGTCACTTTTTTAGTGACTTCGGGACGCTCTTCGCGCCAGAGATAGTCGAGCTCAGCTTTCAGCTTATTAAAGCCTTCGCGGGTGATAAGTCGGGTTTTCATGCGTGTCGACTCGGAAGGGTAAAAGCAGGCAGTGTAAAGCAAATCAAGCGCGGCAAAAAAGATTCGGGGAACAGGTTTTCAACGGTGAAAACCTGGTGTTGACTTCCCAGGTGGCGAAACGGGCAGGTATAAAGAAGATAAAGCAGAAGAAATCGTTATTTTCCCGCCACGGTAGAGGTGGTGGTAGAAGATGAAGTGCCTTTGTCGCCGCCGCCTGCGGTCGCGAGGGCGACACCGAGCAGCGCGCTACTGCGCCAACGCCAATGGCGTTAGAATTGCCCTGCACGGTGGTCGAAGCCTGCGCGCCAGCGGCTTCGCCAGTTGCGCTCGCCCCCTAGGTTGGGTTCAGACTGAGGGCGGCCAGCGCACCCAGCACTAACAACGTTTTATTGCTATCCCTGTAGTGAAGAGTGTGCAAGCAGTGTGGTTCAATTCACAAAGGGCGGAAAGATAGCTTTACTGATTGATTTAGCGTACTTTGTTTTTAAATGGCCTGAACGATGATAGAAATGGCGCTAATCTGAGAGAAGCCTGCGGCAAGGTTCGCGGTGGCCGGAATTTTATGCTGCCGTCCGACTGGGCTTCTCCCTGCCGGTACACGCATGGACGGCAATAGATGGCGCTTAAGCCAAATTGCAGGTTAACTGTTTGATTAATGGCTGGCCGGATTTTACTGCCGACGATTGCAAGAAAAACGCGCTGACTTTGAGATTTGCCGTAATTGCCTTAAGCAAAGCTAACAGGGTGATTTTTCAGTTAACGCAGCGATAAAATTAAAGATAAACTCCTGTTTAATATGCTTTGTAACAATTTCGGCTAGAATATAAACCATTAATGCCTGTCACAGGCAGGCAACTTTTTTTTTAACAATATCGGTTCGGGCAATCGCGCCTTTGGGAGTAGAAAATGCAAGAGAACTACAAAATTCTGGTCGTTGATGACGATATGCGTTTGCGTGCGCTGCTGGAACGTTATCTCACAGAGCAGGGCTTTCAGGTGCGCAGCGTCGCTAACGCCGAGCAGATGGATCGTCTGCTGACCCGTGAATCCTTTCATCTCATGGTGCTGGATCTGATGCTGCCGGGCGAAGATGGCCTGTCAATTTGCCGCCGCCTGCGCAGCCAGAGCAACCCGATGCCGATCATCATGGTAACGGCGAAAGGGGAAGAGGTTGATCGTATCGTCGGGCTGGAGATCGGTGCCGATGACTATATTCCAAAACCATTCAACCCGCGTGAGCTGCTGGCGCGTATCCGCGCGGTGCTGCGCCGTCAGGCGAATGAACTGCCGGGTGCGCCGTCGCAGGAAGAAGCCGTTATTGCCTTCGGCAAATTCAAGCTCAACCTGGGTACGCGTGAAATGTTCCGTGAAGATGAGCCGATGTCGCTTACCAGCGGTGAGTTCGCGGTACTGAAAGCGCTGGTTAGCCATCCACGCGAGCCGCTGTCGCGCGACAAGCTGATGAACCTGGCGCGTGGCCGCGAATACAGCGCAATGGAGCGCTCCATTGATGTACAGATCTCCCGCCTGCGCCGCATGGTGGAAGAGGATCCGGCGCATCCGCGCTACATCCAGACGGTCTGGGGCTTAGGCTACGTATTCGTTCCGGACGGTTCTAAAGCATGAGGCGACTGTGCTTCTCGCCTCGCAGTTCGTTCGCTCGCACCCTGCTATTGATCGTTACTTTGCTGTTTGTCAGCTTGGTAACGACCTACTTGGTGGTGCTCAACTTCGCCATTCTCCCCAGCCTGCAGCAGTTCAACAAGGTGCTGGCGTATGAAGTGCGCATGTTGATGACCGACCGGCTACAGCTGGAAGATGGCACGCAGCTGGAAGTGCTGCCTGCATTCCGCCGCGAGATTTACCGCGAGCTGGGCATTTCCCTGTATACCAATGCGGCGGCCGAAGAGAGCGGGTTGCGCTGGGCGCAGCACTATGAATTCCTCAGCGAGCAGATGGGGCAGCAGCTTGGCGGCCCGACCGACGTGCGCGTTGAGGTGAATAAGAACTCGCCCGTCGTCTGGCTGAAAATCTGGCTGTCGCCGGACATCTGGGTGCGCGTGCCGCTGACCGAGATCCATCAGGGCGACTTTTCACCGCTGTTCCGCTACACGCTGGCGATCATGCTGCTGGCGATTGGCGGCGCGTGGCTGTTTATCCGCATCCAGAACCGGCCGCTGGTGGATCTGGAACATGCGGCGTTGCAAGTTGGTAAAGGGATTATTCCGCCGCCGCTGCGCGAGTATGGCGCGTCGGAGGTGCGGTCGGTGACGCGCGCCTTCAACCAGATGGCCTCTGGCGTTAAACAGCTTGCGGACGACCGTACGCTGCTGATGGCAGGCGTCAGCCACGATCTGCGTACGCCACTGACGCGTATCCGCCTCGCGACAGAGATGATGGGTGAAGAGGATGGCTATCTCGCCGAATCGATCAACAAAGATATCGAAGAGTGCAACGCCATCATCGAGCAGTTCATCGACTATCTGCGCACCGGCCAGGAGATCCAGACGGAGCGCGCCGACATCAACGGTGTGCTGGGCGAAGTAGTGGCGGCTGAAAGCGGCTACGAACGCGAGATTGAGAACGCTATGATGCCGGAGGGGCTGATACTGAATATCAACCCGCTGTCGATCAAGCGTGCGGTGGCGAATCTGGTGGTAAACGCTGCGCGCTACGGCAACGGCTGGATTAAGGTGAGCAGCGGCCGCGAACTGCATCGAGCCTGGTTCCAGGTCGAGGATGACGGCCCGGGTATCAAGCCGGAACAGCTGGCGCATCTGCTGCAACCCTTTGTACGCGGCGATAGCGCGCGCAGCACCAGCGGCACCGGGCTTGGGCTGGCGATTGTGCAGCGCATTATCGATGCGCATCAGGGATCACTGGAGATTGGTGAGAGCGAGCGCGGTGGATCACGTATTCGCGCCTGGCTGCCGCTGGCTGAGCAGTCAGCTCCTGTCAGCGTAGCGCAAAGTTAAGGAATAGGGCGCGGCGGTTGCCGCGCCCAGAGGATTACAGAACCGGACCTGCTTGCACCAGCGCGGCACCTGCCGCGTTATCGGTGTACTTCTCGAAATTGGTAATAAAGCGATGCGCCAGATCGCGTGCGGCTTCCTGCCATTTCTCTTCACTTTCCCAGCTGCGACGCGGATCGAGCGTAGAGGCATCTAGCTGGCCCAGCGCTTTTGGCACCTGCAGGTTAAACACCGGCAGCGTCTCGGTTTCAGCATTGTCCAGCTCGCCAGCCAGGATCGCGTTGATAATCGCACGCGTATCCTTCAGCGAAATACGTTTGCCGCTGCCGTTCCAGCCGGTATTGACCAGATACGCCTGCGCGCCGGCTGCCTGCATCCGCTTCACCAGCACTTCCGCGTACTGCGTCGGGTGCAGCGTAAGGAATGCCGCGCCGAAACAGGCAGAGAAGGTTGGCGTTGGCGCGGTTACGCCGCGCTCAGTGCCCGCCAGCTTGGCAGTAAAGCCAGAGAGGAAGTGATACTGCGTCTGTTCCGGCGTCAGGCGCAACACCGGCGGCAGCACGCCGAAAGCATCAGCGGTCAGGAAGATCACTTTCTTCGCATGGCCCGCTTTCGACACCGGACGCACGATGTTGTCGATGTGATCGATCGGGTAGGAAACGCGGGTGTTCTCGGTTTTGCTGTCGTCATCGTAATCAACGCTGCCATCTTCACGCACCACCACGTTCTCCAGCAGCGCATTGCGGCGGATCGCGCGATAGATCTCTGGTTCAGCCTGCTCAGAGAGCTTGATGGTCTTGGCGTAGCAGCCGCCTTCGAAGTTGAACACGCCGTCGTCATCCCAGCCGTGCTCGTCGTCGCCAATCAGCTGGCGTTCCGGATCGGTGGAAAGGGTGGTTTTGCCGGTGCCGGAGAGGCCAAAGAACACCGCCACGTCGCCCGCTTTGCCAACGTTGGCCGAGCAGTGCATGGAGGCGATGCCGCGCAGCGGCAGCAGGTAGTTCATCACCGCAAACAGGCCCTTCTTCATTTCGCCGCCGTACCAGGTGCCGCCGATCAGCTGCATCTCTTCGGTCAGGTTAAATGCCACGAAGTTTTCTGAGTGAAGACCCTGCGCCTGCCAGTTGGGGTTGGTGCATTTCGTGCCGTTCAGCACCACAAAGTCGGGCTTAAATTCCGCCAGTTCGCTCTCGCTTGGCTGAATAAACATGTTTTTGACGAAGTGCGCCTGCCAGGCCACTTCGGTGACGAAACGCACGCTGAGGCGCGAGTCGGCGTTGGCACCGCAAAAGGCATCAATCACAAACAGGCGTTTGCCTGAGAGTTGTTCGGTTACGCAGCTTTTCAGCTGTTGCCAGGTTTCTGGCGACAGTGGCTGGTTGTCGTTTTTACCGGTTCCGCGATCGTTCCACCACAGCGTGTCGCGCGTGGTCTCATCGCGAACGATATATTTATCCTTGGGCGATCGGCCGGTAAAGATGCCGGTATCGACCGCGACTGCGCCGCTTTGCGTCAGGGTGCCGCGCGCATAACCTTCCAGCTCGGGGCGGAGTTCTTCGGTAAACAGCGTATCGAAATCGGGGTTGTGGACCACTTCTGTGGTGCCCTTGATGCCCAAAGCGGCAAGATCTTGCGAGGTCAGGCCGGTAACGCGCATGTGACTGCTCCTTAAATCGTTTTGGTACTGCACAGGCGAATAGTTATAGGTGTCGCACAAAAAACGCCGCACTCTGCCGGGCCGATGCACGATCGCGCGCAGTGTACTCTTTTCAGCCTGTGGGAAAAGCGTTGTCCCTCAGAAATGCGAACCAGGGCGCGTTAAGTAGCAAAAAGCATCGCTTTTGAAAGTAAAGTTAGCGAGAAGGGGGTATTTTACTTTGGAAATTAAGGGGATATAGCAGAAGGGGAAAAGGGCGGCAAAGCCGCCCAGATATACATCAGTGAATGCTCTCGCTGCTTCCACCGTCAGTTCCACCTTTACGGATCGCCGCGATATCGACCGCGTCGTAAACGTAATGGGTGCCGCAGTAGTCGCAGTGCATATCGACCTGTCCATCTTCTTCAACGATCTCGTCGACCTCATGCTGAGGCAGCGTCTTTAGGAATTCGCTGCAGCGTTCGCGCGAGCAGGTGCATTTAAAGCTTACCGTCTGCGGATCAAACACGGTCGCCTCTTCCTGATGGTAAAGACGCCACAAAACGTCGGTCGCTGACAAATCGATCAGCTCTTCAGTCTTCACGGTTTCAGTCAGCGTCGCCAGATGGTTGAAATCTTCCGTCTCGGTATCCTGCGCAGGCAGCACCTGAAGCAAGATGCCCGCTGCGCCTTTCTCGCTGGTGCGGATAAACAGGCGGGTTGGCAGCTGTTCAGAACGCATAAAGTAATCTTCCAGGCAGGCGGCCAAGGTTTCGCCTTCCAGAGCAACAACACCCTGATAGCGTTCACCTTTCTCAGGTGAAACAGTGATCGCCAGGTAGCCCGTGCCCACCATGCTTTTCAGCGTGCTGTCTGCTAGGATATCGCCTTTCACGCGCGCTACGCCGCGCAGCTCTTGGCGGTTATTCCCGTTGATCACAGCCAGCGACAGCGGGCCGTCGCCCTGTAGCTGAACGGTGATGTCGCCGTCGAATTTCAGCGTGGCGGTCAACAGGCTGGTCGCCACCAGCAGTTCGCCCAGCAGCGTCTGCACCGGTGCCGGATAGTCATGGTTTTTGATGATTTCCTGCCAGGTGTGGCTGGCATTTACCAGCTCACCGCGCACGGCCACATTTTCAAACAGGTAACGATGCAGTTGATCTTGTACAGACATAACGTTTCTCTCGTTGGGGCGAAGCTTATTCGTCGCCCGATAATTTAAATTTCAGCAGATAGCGGCGCTCTTTTTTATCGGGGTGCGGCATGGTGAGCGCGTTCATTTTGCGCGCCAGCGCCGTCTTTTCCCTTTTCTCAATACTGGCGGCGGTTTCGCTATAAAGCTGCTGGGCCACCTCCGCCGGGCCGCGCTTGTCGCTCAGCGCGGTCACAATCACGGTACGCTCGTCGTTGCCCTAGCGTAGCGTCAGTTCCGCTTCCAGCTCAACCTGCGCTGGCGGTTGTAGTGCACTTTGCCGCCTTCTATCGTGTCGCGCGCCAGCGAGCGGGTTTTGTATAAGAGCGCCGCCCAGAGCCATTTGTCGAGGCGTACGCCTTCGCTGCTTTTCTCTTTCATTGCTGCTCCCGTTTACGCCAGCGCGCTGCACAGGGTGCGAAAATCGCGGACCGCCGCGTGACGCTGGAAGACCTGATCGGGACGCCCTGAGTCGGGGTTGCTGACGCCTAAACACCAGCCGATGCCCCAGCTTTTCGCGGCGTCGAGAATGGTCTCTTTGTCATCAATAAACAGCGTTCGCGGACGATGAAATCCGGTGTGCTGCTCCACCGCTTGCCACAAGCGCGGGTCCTCTTTCGGATACCCAAAGGTATGGGTGGAAAGTAATAAATCAAGGTGCGGCGCAAGACCTGTCTGCGCCAGTTTGATATCCAGGTTGTAGGGATGGGCGTTGGTCAGCAGAATGGTGCGTTTACCTGCCTGACGCAGCGCCTGCAAAAACGGCACGGTATCTTCACGCATCGCTGCCAGGCTGCGCTTCGCAAAGGTCATGGCGCGAATATCCAGCGCCAGCTCCGCTGCCCAGTAGTCCAGACAATACCAGTTTAGCGTATGCGCCACGGCCTGGTACTTTCCGGCGATCAGCGACTCTGCTTCCGCCAGTGTAATACCGCGCGTTTCGCTCAGCGTTAGCGGCACATGCTCCAGCCAGAAATGGCGGTCGAAGGCCAGGTCCAGCAGCGTACCGTCCATATCCAGCAGTACGGTATCAATTTGCGACCAGTTCAGCGTCATCAGGCAGGTTCCTTGGTGAAAAGAGGGCGACAGGGTAGCATAAAATGGGGTGGGAAAGAGCAGGGTGCAGCCAGCAACACTAGGTAGAAACAGTTGCGTTCAGCTGCGTTAAAACATTGAGCGCACGCTCTGCATGGTGCTGAGATTATGGTTAAAGCACTTGTCGTAGTATTGCTGGATGTTGGCCATGCGCTGACGGTTGCGGTGGATGCGACGCAGCGCCAGCAGCGCGTTAACCAGCGCGCAGACCAGCAATACCGTTAGCAGCAGCGCGGTGCCAAGATAGCGCCACATCGCCATTGCATCCGGTTCGTTGTGCAGGGCGATATGGCGCGTGCCGTTGGCATCCACCGACAGGCTGGTAATGATGCCGCTGGCGCTGAACGGCGTATGCAGCAGCATGCCAGAGAGCCTTTGCAGCTCGCGCCACTGTGAAGGCGCATCCAGATCGAACAGTGAAACGGAAGGCTGCGGCTGGTTCACCAGCTGGCGGCCTTCGTCGCTGGCAATCAGGAATCCGCCCGGCGGCGGGCTGTTAAGGTTCTCGGCGGCGCGGCGCGTCTCGCGAAAAAAGAAGCTGGAGGTCGCGGTGTTGACTAGGTTTTCCAGCGCCTCTGCGCTCACAGGACGCAGCAGCACGTTCATGCCATTTAACTGTCCGGAGTCGGCGCGGCGCACCAGCGTGTCCCAGTCTTTGGCGTTGCCGAGATTCACCAGCGCATTTTTCAGCCGCACGCAATCCTGCTGCTGGCTACAGAGATCCTGGATTTTCAGCACTAGGTCGGCGAAGTCGTCCAGCAGGATAATGCCCGATTTCTGGATTGCCGAGGCGAGCTGCGGGTTAAGTTTGGGATCGGTATTGGTTTCTGGATGCAGCTGGCGCGTGGTCGCCTCCAGCAGCGCCGAGGTTTTATCGATAATGTCCGACTGCGGTTGCGGCAGCAGTGAGGCGTTATTCCAGTAAATCGCCGAACAGTCGAACGGCATATAGGCGTAGCTGCGGTTGCTCTGATAGTTATCAGGCACGGAACACATGCCGGTGCCGTTGACCTTCAAAATATCGCCGACGTGCAGCGACTGCGCCGCCAGCTTATCGACATTGTTCACTTCCAGACTTTTGGTGCCCTTTACCCACGCCAGGCTAAGTTTGATCGGCATGCTGAGCGGGATCCAGCTGACCAGCAGCGCCATCACCAGCAGCGAGCCGCAGGCCAGCACCATGTTTTTGCGCCAGCGCTGAATAGGGAAGTTACGCACCTCATCCTGCAGTGACAGGAAGCGGCCTTGCCGCACCACCTGCCGGTTCAGATTGATTTCGACGTCGGTGGTCTGGCCTAGGTCGTGTGCAACGTAGGGCAGCCAGTGCGGCGGATAGACGAGATCGATAATGCCCAACATGATATTGCTCTGTTCCTGGTTCGATTCGCCGAACAGGCCCCAGCGCTTAGGTGCACCGCGCAGGCAGTGAGTATCGCGCATGCGCTTCTGGCTGGGAACATGAAACAGCGACCAGATGCTGGCCCCGATCATGGCGCAGCCCAGCAGCACCAGCCAGATCATTAAACTGGCGGGCACCAGCAGGCTGATAAAAAACAGCAAAAATCCGAACGTAATGGTAACGGCTTCGCGCGTGCCGTCTGGGCGCGTCAGCTGATACTCCTCCAGCGTCTCTTTGCGCACCTGCAGCAGCTCAACGTTTTCGCTGTCTTCTTTGCGAATAGAGGCGTTAGTCGAGCTTGGGCGCACCAGTAGTGCGGGCAACGACGCCTGGTCAGTGCCGTAGTTAACCAGCGAGTGGCCATTAAGCGAAATAACCAGCGGAATGGTCTGGGTACGGATCAGCTCAACGTAGTTCTCATCGGTGATGTACTGTTCCCAGTGCGGCGGCAGATGCACTTCCACTTCGTCGAGATAGTAGCGCCACTTGTGCGGGTCATCGGTCGACAGACCATAGCGGGTAATGGCGCGCGTAACCGGATAGACATTATTCCTCTGGGCGGTCAGCGTGAGGTTATCGTAGAGGGCATGTTTTTCGCCGGGCGCGTCAGGGGGCGACGGTCTCGCAAGCGAGGCGACGTATTTCTCCACCGCGCGGCGTTCGTCGTCGGTGAGTTTGCGGCAGGGTGGACTGATAAATGGCAGCGGTTTCGCCAACGGCGGGCAATGCCGCATAGCGTACCAAAAGCCAATACCTGCCAAACCTGAGCAGACCAGGACTATTACCAATACAATGAGGATTGTGCTCATGCTTTGCTCAATTCAGCCAAAATCCTGCCTTCACTTTAGACTTATGCTCCCAGATAGAACTGTTATTTAAGACAATTTTGGCGGGAATAAACAACTCTCACAAGTAAAATGCCGGAGTAAATAAAGCGCAAAATCATTAAATTAGAAGTTAGTGCAACATGCCTTGCGCGAATGTTAACTGCCATAAACTGAATTAAACATCGGTCTTTTCTGAATTTTACCTGGGGACGTTGACTTATGGCAAAAACGTTAACGGCTATAACAATGCGTTGTTATCGCTCCGCAGGATGTTATGCGAGGATGGGCCGCTAAACTCGCTGTCGCACAATCGCTTTTGGTCAGGTAAGCTGATTTGTCCCGGCATCGCACGGCGTTGAAAGTCTGAGGCTGATATGAAAAACACGTTAAAAAAACCCGACATCCTCAATGTAGAAACGGTGGCGCGCTCGCGGCTGTTTACCGTCGAATCGGTCGATCTCGCCTTTAGTAACGGCGCGCGACGTATTTACGAGCGCATGAAACCGTCGGAGCGAGAGGCGGTGATGATTGTGCCGATTATTGATAATCAGGTCGTGTTGATACAGGAGTACGCGGTTGGGCTGGAGACCTACGAGCTGGGCTTTCCAAAAGGACTCATCGATCCCGACGAAACGGTTTTCGAGGCGGCGAACCGCGAGCTGAAAGAAGAAGTCGGCTTTGGTGCCGAAAAGCTGGAGTTCCTCAGCAAGCTCACCATGGCACCTTCCTATTTTTCCAGCAAGATGAACATCGTAGTGGCCGAAGGGCTCTATCCTGAGCGGCTGGAAGGCGATGAGCCAGAACCGCTGATCGAGCACCGCTGGCCGCTCGATAATTTGCTGGCGCTGTTGCAGGAGCCCGATTTCCGCGAGGCGCGCAACGTCAGCGCTCTGTTCTTGGTGCGCGAATCGCTGGTGCAGCAGGGCAGGCTCAGCTACTAAGATTATTGTAGCCACAGAATAAAAAAGGCCGACATTGCTGTCGGCCTTTTGCTTTTTTATCAGGAATCAGAACAGTTCGTGGCTTTCACCGTTATCCATAATGGTGGTGCCGACGTCATGAACGGAATATTCCGTTGGCTGAGTGCCGTTGATGAAATACTCCTGACGCGTATTGCCACCGCCGTTCGCCAGCTTACCGGTGCTGCGGTCGATGGTGACCGTAACAACACCGTCTGGTGGCGTCAGCGGTTGCTCCGGCACGCCGTCCAGCGCGCTCTTCATATAATCATCCCAGGCAGGCTGCGCACTCTTCGCGCCGCCTTCGTAGCCGGAAATCTGATTAGGGATGGCACCTGACAGCGTGCTGCGGCCAAGATCGCGGCGTGCATCGTCGAAGCCGATCCATACAGAGGTCACGACGCCAGGACCATAGCCCGAGAACCAGGCATCTTTGGAGCTGTTGGTGGTACCGGTTTTGCCGCCAATGTCGTTGCGCTTCAGATCGCGCGAGGCACGCCAGCCAGTGCCCATCCAGCCCGGTTCGCCGAAGACGTTTGAGTTGAGGGCGCTCTTAATCAGGAACGACAGCGGCGTGTTGATGACGTGCGGCGCATACTCCTGCGCGCCGCCCAACTGCGGCTGTGCAGGAACTTGCTCCAGTGCGGGCTGCGGCGCAGGCTGGTTCTGATTTTGCTCGGAGGTGGCAACGTTCTCCACGCTCTCTTCATTAAGCGCCAGCGCTTTGCGGGTATCGCCATAAATCACCGGCAGGTTGCACTGCGGGCAGGCAATGCGCGGCTTCGCTTCGAAAACCGTGCCGCCTTGCTCGTTCTCAATCTTGCTGATGAAGTAGGGGTCAACCAGGAAGCCACCGTTCGCCATCACCGAATAGCCACGCGCAACCTGCATAGGGGTAAAGGAGGCCGCACCCAGTGCCAGCGATTCGGTATGCACGATGTTCTGCGCAGGGAAGCCGAAGCGTTGCAGATACTCAGCCGCATAATCAACGCCCATGGCGCGCATGGCGCGCACCATCACCACGTTTTTCGACTGGCCTAAGCCCAGGCGCAGACGAATCGGACCGTCATAGGTCGGCGGCCAGTTTTTGGGCCGCCAGTCGGCACCTGCGCCTGCATCCCAGCGTGAAATCGGCACGTCATTCAGGATGGAGGCCAGCGTCAGGCCGCGATCCATCGCTGCGGTATAGAGGAACGGCTTAATATTAGAGCCCACCTGACGCAGCGCCTGGGTGGCGCGGTTGAACATGCTCTGGTTAAAGTCGAATCCGCCCACCAGCGCGCGTACCGCACCGGTTTGCGGGTTAAGCGATACCAGCGCCGAGTTAACGTCTGGCGCCTGCGCCAGCCACCAGTCGTTGTCGACTTTGCGTACCCAAATCTGCTGGCCTATCTGGACAACCTGCGACACGCTTCTCGGCGTCGCCCCCTGCACCGTATCGGATTTAAACGGACGCGCCCAGCGCACGCCCGCAAGGCCCAGCGATACGCTGGTGCCATCCTTCAACATGGCGGTGGCTTCATTGCTGCTGGCTTGAGTGACAACGGCAGGCAGCAGTGGCCCGTAAGCCGGTAGCGGCTTCAGCGCTTTGAGGATCTGCTCTTGGCTCCACGCCGGTTCACCGACTTTCCACAGCACGCTGGTTGGGCCACGGTAGCCGTGACGCATATCGTAGGCCAGCACGTTGTTGCGTACTGCATCCTGCGCTGCCTGCTGCAAACGGCGCGTAACGGTGGTGTAGACCTTGTAGCCGTCGTTATAAGCACCGTCGCCGTAACGCTTCACCATCTCCTGGCGAGCCATCTCACTCAGATAAGGCGAAGAGAAGGCGATTTCTAGGCCGTGATAGTTGGCGACCAGCGGCGTGTTGCGCGCTTCGTCATACTGCTGCTGGGTAATGTATTGCTGATCCAGCATACGGGCCAGCACCACGTTACGGCGCGCCAGCGCGCGGCTGTGGGAGTAGAGCGGGTTAAAGGTCGAGGGCGCTTTTGGCAGGCCAGCAATCATAGCGATTTCGCTCAGCGAAAGATGATCGACCGGTTTACCGAAGTAAACCTGCGCGGCGGCACCCACGCCATAAGCGCGATAGCCGAGGTAAATTTTGTTCAGGTAGAGCTCAAGGATCTCATCTTTATTCAGCAGTTGCTCAATACGGATAGCGAGAAACGCCTCCTTGATTTTACGCATCAGCGTGCGCTCAGGGCTCAGGAAGAAGTTACGCGCCAGCTGCTGAGTAATGGTACTCGCGCCTTGCGAAGCATGGCCTGACATCAGCGCAATACTGGCCGCGCGGAAAATACCGACCGGATCGACGCCGTGATGCTCGTAGAAACGGCTGTCTTCCGTCGCGATGAACGCCTTGATCATCTCTGGCGGCATTTGCTGGAGGGTTAGCGGGATACGGCGTTTCTCCCCGTACTGGGCGATCAGTTCGCCATCCGCGCTGTACACCTGCATTGGCGTTTGCAGACGTACATCTTTCAGCGTGTTTACGTCCGGCAGCTGCGGCTCTATGTATTTGTACAGACCATAAATGGAGCCAGCTTCCAGCAAAATGCAACACACTGCAAGGATTAATAAATACTTTACGAACTTCACCTGGAATTTCCCATCTGTTGTCGTTTGGGCAGTTTATAAACACCCGCGCGGTAGTATAAAGGCAAGCCAGAAGCTTTGATACGTCCTTTTACCCCTGTAGATAAGGAGATCGCGCGCATGGCTTTTCAGACATGGCAAGTCGGACTGGATATTCAGAATACGCAGCTCTGTGCCCTCGCAATACAACGCCGACGCGACGGCTGGCAGCTGCGTCGCTGGTGGCAGCAAGGGCTGCCGAAAGATACGTTAAGAAACGGCGTGCTGCAATCTTCGCCTGAATTGCAGGCAGCGCTGCGTAAGCTTCAACAGCAGTTGCCGCAGCGCTATTCACTGCGCGTCGGGCTGCATGCCCAACTGGACTTGCAACGGCCGCTGACTTTGCCAGCGCAGCGTTTGCAGGAGCCTGCGTTGGTGCGCTACGTGACGGCCGCGGCGCAGCGGCTTTTCCTCGTCGATGCGGACGCGCTGGCACTGGATTATCGCGCCAGCGATCTGGACAGCCAGCTGTATGTGACGGCCGCCCGGCGGGAAGCGATTGCTCAGTGGCTGGCACCGCTGCAGCAAAGCGCACTGCAACCCGCCGTTTTTGAACTGGCGACGCATGCGCTGGCGCTGGCAGCACAGGCCGCAGGGCTGGCGAGGATGCAGCACTACTGCTGCACCATGACACCCAATGGCTCAGGTATTGCCGCGCCAGCGACAGCATTGCTGGCTGCGCCGGCCCGGACACTACGCCAGAGGCGCTGGCGCAGCGCTGTTTTCCTGCGGCCAGCGCGCTATACGGTTGTGTGCCGACTCATGTTGCCTTGCCTGACAAATTCTCGCCTTTTTCACCGTTCAGTCTGTTTGCCTACAAGCAACCGCCGCTTCCACAGCAGAAGGCACAATTTTGCATCGCCGCTGGGCTGGCGCTGCGTCCGGAGGATAACTGATGATCGCGGTGAATTTACTGCCGTGGCGTTATGCGCGTCTGCAACGCCAGCGGCGCGTCAGCACCGGGTTTGCCATCGTCATGCTACTGGCTCTGCTGCTGGCGGCGGCTTTACAGTTGTGGCGTCTCGATCGTACCGGCCAGAAGCTGCAGGCCGCGAAGCGGGATACGCAGGACGCGCTAACGGAAGTCGGCCAGCGGCTCAGCCAGCAGTGGGCGCTACAGCAACAGCTAACAGCCCAGCAGACACAGCGGCGTCGAGCGCAGCAATAGGCCGACGAGCTGATGCGCTGGCATCAGTTCTGGCAGGCACTTCCGTCGCTGCTGCTAGACAGCCTCTGGCTACAGCGGGTAGAAAAATTGCCAGCGCAGCTGCGGATAGAAGGGCGGGCGCTGGATATGCAGGCAATACGCGATTTCCGTCAGCATCTTAAAGAGCTGCCGCTGTTTACTGCGGTTATGCAGGGTAATGTGCAGCGCCAGCAGGATGGTTTTTATCGTTTTGCACTGCGCGCGCAAACCGGTGAGTCCAGCGATGAATAGCCTGGTGGAATACTGGCTGCACCTGTCGTTAAGCAGACAGATTGTTATCGCGACGGCGGCCCTAGTGGCTGTGGCGGTGGCGCTGTGGCTGCTTTTTATTCAGCCGAAGCGGCTGGCTCAGCAGATGCTGCGTGCCGAACTGAGCGTGCTTGAACACGCTTATCAGCATCAGCTGGCGCAGCTCAACGCGCTGCCTGCCGAGACGCTGTTGCGCTCACAGCTGGCCGACCTGGTGCGCGCACCTGATGCCTCGGCGCGCAGCGCATTGCTTGATGCGGTACTGGCGGCACGCGGTAACCAGCTGGAGCCTTGCTTCTGGCGCAGATGCGGTCACGGATGCGCTACGCAATCCGCGACTGGCGATTCCGCTGGCTATTAGCTCGCCGGGAATAAGCGCAGGCGTCACGCTGGCACGGGTTGGCGGCCGGCTGCTTGATCTGGAGCTAAGCGCGCTGAAGCAGGAGAATCAGGTTGATATTATTGCCAGCCCACGCCTTTTCACCTCGCATCAGCAGAAGGCGATGATAAAGCAAGGCAGCGAAATCCCTTATGAGGTCTCAGCAGGCAACAGCGGCGCGACCACCATTGAATTTAAGGAAGCGGTGCTGGGTATGGAGGTGACGCCCAACGTGCTGGGCAACGGGCGTATTCAGCTGAAAATCCGTATCAGCCAGAACGTGCCGGGCAGCGTCGTCCAGAGCGGTGACAGCAGCGTACTTTCAATAGATTAAGCAGGAAACAGAAACGCAGGTCACATTGAAAGATGGCGAAACGCTGGGGCTGGGCGGTATTTTTCAGCAACAGCGTAGCTAGGGTGAAAATCGCGTACCTGTATTGGGCAATATTCCGCTATTGGGCACGCTGTTTCGCCACCAGACTGCGGAAAATAAAAAACGCGAGCTGGTTATCTTTATTACACCACGATTGGTCAGGGAAGCAGCGCTTACGGCCGGATAAACCGGAAAATACGCTCCCTGATGCCAACTGCGTTGACGCAGGACAGGAATTAGCTTACAAGGTTTAGCGATTTTTAGAACGCTGTAACCGTCCCGACGGCGCGTATAAGTAAAAAGCGCAACGCTAATGCGCATCGTTTTGCATATCGCACACCGGCCCTGCAAGAGGAATGCCGGAGGGCGATTTATTCGGTTGCCAAACGCCCTTGAGTGTTGAGATAATTTTTCGTCTGACTCTTGCTAACGCTCATGAGGTCTCAGTTCCTGTCCCGCCAGCTATTTAGCTGCACGCGGGGTATCATCAACGAATTCTTAGTAATACCGACAAAAATGGCAGAGAAACGCAATATCTTTCTGGTTGGGCCGATGGGTGCCGGCAAAAGCACTATTGGTCGTCAGTTAGCTCAGCAACTCAATATGGAATTTTTCGATTCCGATCAGGAAATTGAGCGACGTACCGGAGCGGATGTGGGCTGGGTATTTGACGTCGAGGGCGAAGCTGGATTTCGTGACCGCGAAGAAAAAATCATCAACGAGCTGACCGAAAAACAGGGCATTGTCCTGGCAACTGGCGGCGGTTCCGTTAAATCCCGAGAAACACGCAATCGTCTCTCCGCCCGCGGCGTGGTAGTATATCTTGAAACCACTATTGAGAAACAGCTGGCACGCACGCAGCGCGATAAAAAGCGCCCGCTGCTGCAGGTCGATTCACCGCCGCGTGAAGTGCTTGAAGCGCTGGCTGGCGAGCGTAATCCGCTCTATGAAGAGATCGCGGATGTTACCATTCGCACTGACGATCAAAGTGCTAAAGTGGTGGCTAACCAGATTATCCACATGTTGGAAAAAAACTGATCCCACGCCGAAAGGCTCAGTAACAGGTATCGAGCATCATGGAGAAGATCACCGTCTCACTGGGAGAGCGTAGCTATCCCATCACAATTGCCGCCGGACTGTTTAAGGATCCGGCTTATTTTTGGCCGCTGAAAGCGGGTGATAATGCGATGCTGGTCACTAACCAGACGCTGGCACCGCTCTATCTTGAGCGGCTCTCGGCGCTGCTGACAGCGGCGGGCGTCAAAGTGGATCAGGTGATTTTACCCGACGGCGAACAGTACAAAACGCTCGCTGTAATGGATGAAGTCTTTACCGCGTTACTGAAAAAACCACACGGTCGCGACACCACGCTAATTGCGTTCGGTGGCGGCGTGATTGGCGATCTTACCGGCTTTGCTGCCGCCAGCTATCAGCGTGGCGTATGCTTTATTCAGGTGCCCACCACGCTGCTGTCGCAGGTCGATTCGTCGGTCGGCGGTAAAACGGCCGTCAACCATCCGTTAGGCAAAAATATGATCGGCGCGTTTTACCAGCCTGCATCGGTGGTCATTGACACCGACTGTCTGCGTACGCTGCCGCCGCGTGAACTGGCTTCAGGCCTCGCGGAAGTCATTAAGTACGGCATCATCCTGGATGGCGATTTCTTTAGCTGGCTGGAGCAAAACCTCGATGCGCTGCTGGCGCTGGACGAACAGGCGATAGCCTGGTGCATTCGCCACTGCTGCGAGCTTAAGGCTGAGGTCGTTGCTGCCGATGAGCATGAGCATGGCCAGCGCGCACTGCTGAATCTTGGGCATACCTTTGGCCACGCCATCGAAGCGCACATGGGCTACGGCAACTGGCTGCACGGCGAAGCTGTCGCGGCGGGTATGGTCATGGCGGCACGTACGGCGCAACTGCTGGGCCAGTTCAGCGAGGCCGATACCCAACGTATTATCGCGCTGTTGCAGCGTGCTGGTCTGCCTGTGCAGGGTCCAGAAAGCATGAAGGCGGAAGAGTACATGCCCCATATGCTGCGCGATAAAAAAGTGCTGGCGGGCGAGCTGCGTCTGGTACTGCCGCTGGCGTTAGGCCGCTCCGAAGTGCGCAGCGGCATAGCGCATGATATGGTGCTGGCTGCGATTAACGACTGTCAGAAACTCTGAACATAAACAGTCAAGTGGTGACGCGGCGCGCGGGGTGCGCATGGCCGAATGCCGCTTTACGGAGGAGGCAAAATGGATGAGTTTAAACCGGAAGACGAGTTAAAACCTGACGCCAGCGACCGCCGTCCATCGCGCCCGCGTAAGACGTCTTCTGCACCAAAAGTGCCGGTTCCACGCCAGCATATGATGATGGGTATCGGCATTCTGGTACTGCTACTGCTACTGCTACTACTACTGCTGGTGCTCGGCATTGGTTCGGCGCTGAAAGGCCCGGATGAGAGCAAGCCGACCACAGGTAGTGGTGCAAATAACGCACCGGCTTCTTCTGGCGGCAATGGCGGCGAAAAGAGCATAGATCTTTCAGGCTCGACTACCATGAGCGGCGGCCAGACCGCGCCGACGGAAAACGCGGCGACAGGCAACACACCAGCCGACAGCAGCGCGACACGTGATGTCTCGATGCCACCGGTCACTTCAACGCCCACTCAGGCGGCTCCGATCGAAACACCTGACAATCAGCAGCGCGTCACCTTACCTGGCGATCTTAACAGCGCGCTGAGCAATCAGCAGCAGCAGGTTAATAACGCCGCGCAAGGCACTACCAGTTCGCTGCCAACCGCACCGGCTACGCCACGCGCCTCTGCCCAAACGCATACGTCGCGCGAACCTGCACACAAAAACACTACCGCTGCCAAGCCGTCAGCCAGCGAAAGCCGCACGCACACTACGCCAGCGCGTCCCGCCATCAATGGCTCGACAAGCAGCAGCGGTGCAACAGCCAGCAGCGGTGCTGCCTCCAGCAAGCCGCTGTCGGGTGGCAACTACACGTTGCAGCTGAGCGGCGCCTCGCGTGAGGAAAGCCTGAATGCCTGGGCGAGAAAGCAAAATCTCAGTAACTATCACGTTTATAAAACCACGCGTAACGGCCAGCCGTGGTACGTGCTGGTCAGTGGCTCTTACGCCACCTCGGCAGATGCACGACGCGCAGTGGCCACGTTGCCCGCCGAAGTGCGCGCGCAAAAACCATGGGTGAAGCCCGTAAGTCAGGTGAATAAAGAAGCCAGCCAGTAAACCATGTGGGGCCGGTTAATCCGGCCCCGTTGATAAGCGCCGTTCTGCTGTCGGTCCGCCACAGCTCCACAATTAAGATGTATAACCACGACAGCATGAAGAAAAATCGCGCTTTCCTGAAATGGGCAGGAGGAAAATATCCTCTGATGGACCATATTCGTCGCCATCTGCCGCAAGGCGACTGCCTGATTGAGCCCTTTGTTGGCGCGGGTTCGGTGTTTCTTAACACTGACTATGCGCGTTACCATCTGGCCGATATCAACAGCGACCTGATCAACCTCTACAACATCGTTAAAAACCGCAGCGCGGTATTTATCGAAGATGTACGCCGTCTGTTCTCGCTTGAAGGCAATACGTCAGAATGCTACTACCTGCGTCGCACCACCTTTAACGCCAGCAGCGACCCTTATGAGCGCGCGCTGCTGTTTCTCTACCTGAACCGGCACGGCTATAACGGCTTATGCCGCTACAACCTGCGCGGCGAGTTCAACGTGCCCTTTGGCCGTTACCGTAAGCCTTATTTCCCCGAAGCCGAGCTGTTATGGTTTGCGGAGCGCGCGCAAAAGGCGACCTTTGTCTGCGAATCGTACTATGTTACCCTGACCAGCGCGCAGGAAGGCTCGGTGGTCTATTGCGATCCGCCCTATGCGCCGCTGTCGGCAACGGCTAATTTTACGGCTTACCATACCAACAACTTTAGCCTGCGCGAGCAGCAGCATCTGGCAGAGCTGGCGGAACGGGCGCAAAAGAGCCGCATTCCGGTACTGATTTCCAATCACGATACCGCTTTGACGCGTCTCTGGTATCAGAATGCAGAGTTACATGTGGTGAAAGCGCGGCGTTCTATTAGCAAGAGCATAACGGGTCGCACCAAGGTGGATGAACTGCTGGCTCTTTACAGCTAGCCTGTTTCGTCCGCGACCAGGCATTACGTCAGCCGTCAGGCTGGCGCACAACATTGGGAGAATCGGATGAAACAATATTTGCTGGCCCCTTCAATCCTTGCGGCGGACTTTGCCCGCCTTGGTGAAGATACCGCAAAAGCGTTAGCCGCGGGCGGCGACGTAGTGCATTTCGACGTGATGGACAATCACTACGTTCCCAACCTTACGATGGGGCCGATGGTGCTGAAAGCGCTGCGCGACTACGGCATTACCGCGCCGATTGATGTGCATCTGATGGTAAAACCGGTAGATGCGCTGATCCCGGAGTTCGCTAAAGCGGGTGCCAGCTATATCACTTTTCATCCTGAGGCGAGTGAGCACGTTGACCGCACGCTGCAGCTGATTAAAGAGCACGGCTGCAAAGCGGGCCTAGTGTTTAATCCGGCGACGCCGCTCAGCTATCTCGATTACGTGATGGACAAGCTCGACGTCATCCTGATTATGTCCGTTAACCCCGGCTTCGGCGGCCAGTCCTTTATTCCCGGCACGCTGGACAAGCTGCGTGAAGCGCGCAGGCGCATCGATCACGGCGGCTACAATATTCGCCTTGAAGTCGATGGCGGGGTGAAAATTGATAACATTGCGCAGATCGCTGCGGCGGGCGCAGATATGTTTGTTGCGGGCTCGGCGATTTTCGGCCATCCCGATTACAAAAAAGTGATTGATGAAATGCGTCACGAACTGGAGAAGGTTAATGGCTCATTTCACTGATATTCGCGCGCTGACGTTTGATCTCGACGACACGCTGGTGCACAGCGCACCGGGCTTGGCGCAGGCAATCGATCTGGCGCTGGCCGATCTACAGCTGCCGCCAGCGGGCCTGGAACGTACCTCAACCTGGATTGGCAACGGCGCGGACATCATGATGTCGCGCGCGCTGTTTGACAAACACTACGCTGATACGGTGGAAGCAGGCAGCACGCTGTTTCCCTAGGTGAAAGAGACGCTGCTGGCGCTGCACGCTAAAGGTCTGCCGCTGGCAATCGTGACCAACAAGCCGACCCCTTTCGTTGCACCGCTGCTGGAATCGCTCGGCATTTCCGACGCCTTTACGCTGATTATCGGCGGCGATGACGTGATCGTGAAAAAACCGCATCCGGCGGCGATTTTCCTGGTGCTGGGCCACTTCGGCGTATTGCCGAATCAGCTGCTGTTTGTGGGTGATTCGCGTAACGATATTCAGCCAGCGCAGGCGGCTGGCGTGCCGAACGTCGCCATGACCTATGGCTACAACTACGGCGAGCCGATCTCCGACAGCAACCCGAATTTGACTCTCGACTCTTTTGATGAACTTTTGCCCGCTCTCGGGCTGCACTAATCAGGACACAAGCATGAGCAAACCCATTGTTTTCAGCGGCGCACAGCCGTCCGGCGAACTTACCATTGGCAACTATATGGGTGCGCTGCGTCAGTGGGTGCAGATGCAGGACGATTTCCACTGCATTTACTGCATCGTCGATCTGCACGCCATCACCGTTCGCCAAGATCCTGCGGCGCTGCGTAAGGCCACGCTGGATACGCTGGCGCTTTATCTCGCCTGCGGCATCGACCCGAATAAAAGCACTATCTTCGTTCAGTCGCATGTACCGGAACATGCCCAGTTGAGCTGGGTGCTGAACTGCTATGCCTATTTCGGCGAGCTGAGCCGCATGACGCAGTTTAAAGACAAGTCAGCGCGCTACGAAGAGAACATCAACGCGGGCCTGTTTGATTATCCGGTGCTGATGGCGGCAGATATCCTGCTGTATCAGACCAACCATGTGCCGGTGGGCGAAGACCAGAAGCAGCATCTGGAGCTAAGCCGCGACATCGCGCAGCGCTTCAATGCGATCTACGGTGATATTTTCCGCGTGCCTGAGCCGTTTATTCCGAAATCAGGCGCGCGCGTGATGTCGCTGCTGGAGCCGACGCGCAAGATGTCCAAGTCGGACGATAACCGCAATAACGTTATTGGCCTGCTGGAAGATCCAAAGTCGGTAGTGAAGAAGATCAAACGTGCCGTGACTGACTCCGAAGAGCCGCATGTGGTGCGCTACGATGTGAAAGAGAAGGCGGGCGTGTCAAACCTGCTGGACATTCTGTCGGGCGTGACGGGTAAAACCATCGCCGAGCTGGAAGCGGAGTTCGAAGGCAAGATGTATGGCCACCTGAAAGGCGTGATGGCGGATGCGGTCTCCGGTATGCTCTCTGAGCTGCAGGAGCGCTATAACCGCTATCGCAACGATGAAGCTTTCCTGGAGCAGGTGATGCGTGACGGCGCGCAGAAAGCGCGTGAACGTGCGCAGGAGACGCTGAAAAAGGTGTATGAAGCCATTGGCTTTGTCGCTGCGCCTGCTCCAGCAGCAGCTGGTTGATCTCTGCCTGCGGCACGCAGTGATGTCCGGCGCGCTTGCCGACGAAGATGCGCTCGGTGTCGCGCCAGGTTAAGGATCTCCTCCGAGACCAGCCGATCGTAAACAATTACTTCAGCATGCTGGATCTGTTGTAGCCCTTTCAGCGTCAGCAGGCCCGCATCGCCCGGCCCGGCGCCCACCAGCGTCACTTCACCCTGCGCCGGCAGATCGTCACTGAACAGCGAGTCGGTAATCTGCGCTGCACGCGCGCTGTTGCCATTGGCGAGCGTCTGCGCCAGCCGGTCGCTGGTGAAAAGCGTTCCCAGAAATAGCGGCGCTGCGCCATGGAAGTGAAGCGCTGTTTAACGCGTGCCCGCCAGCGACGCCAGCTCGCCGAAATGCTGTGGCAGCATCGCCTCCAGCTTCTCGCGCAGCAGGCGCCAGCACGGGCGCGCGGCGGCCTGAAGAGACCGCGACCATCAGCGGCGAACGGTCAATAATCGACGGCATGATGGCGCTGGCCTGCTCTGGGGCATCGACCAGATTGCAAGAAGATGCGAAGCGCTTGGGCAGCATCCGCCACCTGCTGGTTCACAACATCATCATCTGTCGCCGCGACCACCAGCCAGCCTCAAACGCGCCGGTAATAAGCGTCAGCTCGCCGTTGTCAGCCCACTGGCGGAAGGCTGGAGAAAAGTGCAGCGCGCCGACGTGCAGGTCGGCACCCGCAGCAAGCGCGCTTTGCGCTCAGCGACGTCACCGCCACCGACCAGTAAACAGCTTTTGCCCTGAAGGCGGCAAATAAAGAGGGAAGTAACCTATAAAGCGTCCTAAAAGCGAGAGGGGAGCATGCTGCCGGTGAGCGCGTCACCGGCAGCGCAGCATAGCATCAGGGAGAGGATAAGGTCATGCGCAAATCTCGTGCCTGCGTTGACGCGCACTGGATACGCGGCGACAGAGCGCGTCGCATCTTCCATGCAGTAGCCGTCACTGAGGCGGAAGCATTGCTTCTTCAGCGGGCTAGCCACCCAGAGCGTATTGTCATGCTCGGCGATAATGCCGCGCGACAGGACGCTGGCCTGCGCAAAGGAATCGATATTGCTAATCGCGAACAGCTCATCGTTGTGATGCGGCCGGAAAATGGCGATCTGCTGGTTATTCACCAGCGCGCACACGCCGGTCGCCGGCAGGATCTGTTCGATATCGCAAACGGGTCTCCACTGGCTCATATTTCGCTCTCCTCTATCAGGGTAACGGCAATGCGTTCTTCCGGACGCGCCGGACGATTCTGCTGGCGTTCAGGAACCGTCTGCACGTTGGGATCGCGCTGCGGCGCGTTGATAAAGTGGGCGAAGCGGGCGTGCTGTGCAGGATCGTCCACCGTCGCTTTCCACTCGCAGTGGACGCGGGCGCGCAGCACGCTCAGCTCGGCCTCCAGCTTGCTGTTGATGCCCAGCTTGTCGTTGATGATGACGCTACGCAGATAGTCGATACCGCCTTCAAGGCTTTCCAGCCACAGCCAGGTATGCTGCAGGCGATCGCCGGTGCGGATATAGAACATCATAAAGCGGTCAAGGTAAGCGACCAGCGTATCGCGATTGAGGTCAGCCGCCAGCAGGTCGGCATAGCGCGGCTTCATGCCGCCGTTGCCGCAGACATAGAGATTCCAGCATTTCTCCGTGGCGATAATGCCCACATCTTTACCCTGGGCTTCAGCACATTCACGCGTACAGCCGGACACACCAAATTTCATTTTGTGCGGCGTACGAATGCCTTTGTAGCGGTTCTCCAGCTTAACGCCGAAGCCAAGGCTGTCGCCGACGCCATAACGGCACCAGGCGCTGCCAACGCAGGTTTTCGCCATGCGCAGTGCCTTAGCGTAGGCCTGGCCGGTTTCAAAGCCCGTGTCGATAAGCTGTGACCAGATGGCTAGCAGATCGTCTTTCTGCGCGCCTAACAGGCCGATGTGCTGCGAGCGTGATTTTTGTGTAGAGGCGGTAGCGCTCGGCCACTTCGCCAATCACTTTCAGTCCCTGCGGCGTGATTTCACCGCCTGGCGTACGCGGAATAACGGAATAGGTACCGTCTTCTGGATATTGCGGAGAAACAGGTCGTTGCTGTCCTGTAGCGGCGTGTGCTGAGGCGCGAGCACATAGTCGTTCCAGCATGATGCCATCAGGGAAGCGACAGTGGGCTTACAGACTTCGCAGCCGTAACCTTCACCATATTTCGCCAGCAGCGCGTCGAAAGTTTTGATCTCTTCAACGCGAATCAGGTGGTAGAGCTCCTGGCGCGAAGAGAGGAAGTGGGCGCAGAGATGATTATTGACCTCAATACCCTGACGGCTCAGCTCGGCATTCATCACCTGCGTCAGCAGCGGGATACAGTCGCTGCAGCCGGCTCCAGCGCGGGTTTCGCTTTTCAGCGCCGCCACGGTGTGACAGCCGCCCTGAACCGCCTTGATGATGTCGCCTTTACTGACGTCGAAGCAGGAGCAGATCTGCGCGCTGTCCGGCAGTGAATCGACGCCCATCACCGGTTTTTCGCCGCTGCCAGCGGGCAGGATCAAGCCCTCTGGATTTTCCGGCAGCGGAATGGCGTTAAGCACGAACTGCAGCAGGTTACCATAGTCGCTGGTATCGCCCACCAGCACTGCGCCGAGCAGCGTGGTACCGTCTTCGCTGACAATGAGGCTGTAGACCGAAAGGCTCTCATCCAGCCAGATATAGCTGCGTGCACCCGGCGTGCTGCCATGGGCGTCGCCAATACCGCCAACGTCGACGTCGAGCAGCTTGAGCTTGGCGCTCATGTCTGCGCCATGGAAAGCATTGTAGCGGTCGAGCAGCACGTCACTGGCGACCTGCGCCATTTTATAGCCCGGTGCCACTAGGCCAAACGTGAGGTTCTGCCAGGCAGCACACTCGCCAATGGCGTAGATCGCTGGTCTGACAGCGGTTGTCTATGGCGATACCACCGCGCTGGCCAAGCGCCAGGCCGCACTGTTTCGCCAGTTTGTCTTGCGGGCGAATACCCGTAGAGAACACGATAAAGTCGACGTCAAGCGTGCTGCCGTCGGCGAACTGCAAGGTTTTACCGCCTTTTGCATGGTGCACGATTTGCTGGGTATTTTTGCTGGTGTGCACCTGCACGCCCATCTCTTCATTTTCCGGCGCAGCTGCTCGCCGCCCTGCACGTCGAGCTGTTCCGCCATCAGCTCTGGCGCAAATTCGATAACGTGGGTTTCGATGCCTAAATTTTTCAGCGCACCGGTGGCCTCCAGGCCAAGCAGGCCACCGCCAATGACCGCGCCCCGTTTGCTACGCCGCGCGCACGCCTCAATGGCGTTGAGATCTTCAATGGTGCGGTAAACGAAGCAGTCTGTCCCTTCTGAGCCTTTAATCGGCGGGATCCACGGATAAGAGCCAGTGGCGAAAATCAGGGTATCGTAGCGAACGGCACGGCCAGTATTAGAGTGGATCAGCTTCTCTTCACGGTTAATGGTGATGGCGCGCTCACCCAGTAGCAGTTCAACCTGATGTTTTTCGTAGTAGCCTTCGCGTACCAGCGAGAGTTCTTCGGCGGTATGGTGGGAAAAGTAGGCGGAAAGGTGAACACGGTCGTAGGCGACGCGGGGTTCTTCACAGAAGACGGTTAATGCGAACTGGCCGGGGTCGGCTTTGTCGATCAGCTCCTCAATAAAGCGATGCCCAACCATGCCGTTACTAATGACGACGACATTGTGCTTGCTCATGCTTGCCTCAAAATTGCGGGAATTGACGCTACAATAGCGCGCCATTTCCAGCGCAAATTGATATACATCAAGCGTCTTTCTGTATACCTATTTTGAGGTATATTGCTGTTTCTGCATCATTTTTCGTAAGTTATTCGCTCTGTTAAAAAAATTGCTGGATCACATTTTTAGCGGACGATGAGCGAGGCGAAGCGGCGAAGGGTAAGGAGAGGAGATAAAAATAAAGGGTGGCTCGCGCCGCCCGTTCTTCAATTAGTGCATCACATGGCCATGCTGGCGATGTCGGGTAACAAAGCCCAGCAGCACGCACATGACGAACACCACGGCGTAAAGACCGTTCGCCGTCAGCAGCGCGGCATGGACTCCGCTTTGCTTCACAACCGGGCTGGTGACGACAAACGTCAGCATGGTGCCCACGGTGCCGCAGGTCAGGATAAAGTTGACCAGCTTCGGCGATGAGACTTTGGTCTGCAGTGAGCCGAGCGTAATGATGGTGGTGTAGATAGCGCTGGAGCTGAAGCCCAGAATAATAATGATCCAGTGCAGCATGCTGGCGTCTGTCGCAGTGACGAACCAGTACATCAGCACTGTCGCCAGACCGGCCAGCACCATCAGGATGCGTTGCAGGTCGAAGAAGCGCAGCAGGAAGCTGAACACCCACATGCCGACCATATAGGCAGTCCAGAAATTACCAACTAACTGGCCGGCGGTGGCGATATCCATACCCATGGTTTTGGTCGCGTACTCCGGCACCCAGGATATGAAACCGAGCTGGCCGAGGATATAGCAGAGCGCAGCGATGGAAAGAAACAGCACGCCGACGCCCCATTTTTCTTTCTCCACCGTCGGGCTGTTCTCAGGCTTACGCAGCACCGGGAACTCGACGCACAGCGTCAGGACGAAGATCGCAACGTAGATAATCCCGATGCAGACGTAGACCCAGTACCAGGGCAGCGCGCGCGCCAGCAGGATACCGGCAAGCACCGGGAACAGCGTACCGGCCATGCTGAAGAAGGAGTCGGTAAACAGCAGGCGCGAGCCACGCTGACGGCCTTCATACAGATGCGTAATCAGGAAGGTACCGATCGACATGGTGATACCGCTGACCACGCCCAGCACGAACATGCAGAGCGAGAAAACAGAGAGATCGCGGCTGGTCATCAGGCCCAGCACCGCCAGCACCATCAGGATAAAGCCCAAAATCAGCTGGCGCTTCAGCGGCACAATCACCATCAGCCAAGCGTTCAGGAAAACAGAAACCAGAATGCCCGCGTTCAGGAAAGTAAAGGTATTCCCCATGCTCTCAATGGGCAGCTGGAAATCCTTCGCGATGTCGCCCATAACCATGCCGGTGACGATCACCAGCGCGCCGGTTAGCGCGTATGAGAAAAAGCTTATCCAGGTAAGCCCGATACGATTACGATTTGTCATGTTGTGAACCTGTGGAAAACAGAGAGGGCGGCGTAAAAACTGTCAGAAAGTGTAAATGGAACTGTGATCTTAATAAATAAAGGCTGAAAATCAGTTTTCATATTTCGTTCATAATGTGATTTATGTCACGAAGCATTTGCGTGCGTGTAAATTATGTTCAAATTACGCCAAGCGTAAATAAGGGTAAAACACGCTGGCTCTTGTATTTCATGCTCTTTACAATCAATCTCGTTTAAAAGCTGCTCTCCAAGGTAAGGAAGGAATTATTCATGCTTAAACGTACATTTACAGCGGCAATTGCCCTGCTTGCGCTCTCAACGGTTTCTGTATCAGCGCTGGCTGCCAAAGGCGATACGCACGTCCAGCTCACCACCTCCGCCGGTAATATCGAACTCGAACTGAATAACCCAAAAGCGCCGGTTTCGGTAAAGAATTTCGTCAATTACGTTAACAAAGAATTCTATAACAACACCATCTTCCATCGCGTTATCCTTGGCTTTATGGTGCAGGGCGGCGGTTTTACTGCTGATATGCAGCAGAAGCAGACCAACGCACCAATCAAAAACGAAGCGGATAACGGTTTGCGCAACCTGCGCGGCACCACATTTCGATGGCGCGTACCGCAGAGAAAGACAGCGCGACCAGCCAGTTCTTTCTCAACGTTGCTGACAACGCCTTCCTCGATCACGGCCAGCGCGATTTTGGCTACGCGGTTTTTGGTAAAATTGTGAAAGGCATGGACGTTGCCGAAAACATTTATCAGGTACAGACCAAAGATGTCGGGCCTTATCAACATGTTCCGGTAAAACCAGTAGTTATCCTGTCTGCGAAAGTCCTCCCATAACTTTTTACGCCGCCATCCGCTGACGGCGTTCCCTTGCCTCTCTCCGGCAAAGGGAAAATTCGCTTCAATACTCAGCTTCAAGAGTCTGGACAACCCCGAGCAGGAGACGGGATGGCAAATAAACTCACTGAGAAACAGAAAAATACGCTCTGGCAGCAGCGACGCATCGCCAGCTATCAGGCCAGCTGTCGGCTGGAAGGTTTTACCCTAGCAGACCCCACCAGCCGTTACGATCAGGCTGAAGCGCGACTCGACTCGCTGAGGAGACAGTATGGTGCCGAATAGTGCCGTCGCGCGCGATCCTTACCTGTGGCAAAACGACGATGTGCTGAAAAATCGTCTGGATATCCATGATGCCGCGCAGCTGCGCAAGGCTGAGCTGGCATTCAGCAGCGCGCGCCTCGCCACGCTGGAGCTGGGACTGCCATCATTGGCCTGCCTTTCCTGTACCATATTCACCGTACGCTATTCTAGGACATCTATGCCTGGGTAGGTGAGCTACGCACCATTGATATCTGGCGCGACGACACGCCGTTTTGTCATTTCAAGTACATCGAAAAAGAGGGCAATACGCTGATGGACGCGCTGGAAGAGGAAGAGGGGCTGCGCAACCTGGAGCAGGAGCAATTTGTGGCACGTATTGCGCATTATTATTGCGTAATCAATATGCTGCATTCGTTCCGCGAAGGTAACGGTCTCGCCCAGCGCATCTTCTTTGAACAGCTGGCGCTGCACGCTGGTTATTTCCTCGAGTGGCAAAACGTCAAGGCGCAGCCGTGGCGCGAGGCGAACCAGGCCGGGGACAATGGCGACCTTGCACCGCTGGAAGCGGTATTTGCCAGCGTAGTGAGTCGCGCCAGCCTGTAAAACGCGTAGAATAGCGGCGGTTTTCTCTGTCAGGACAGGCCATGCTGCTACTAATCGACAATTATGATTCCTTTACCTGGAATCTTTACCAGTATTTTTGCGAGCTCGGCGCGCAGGTGCGCGTCGTGCGCAACGATGCCATCACGCTGGACGAGCTGGCCACGCTGCCGCTGTCGCATCTGGTTATTTCGCCCGGTCCCTGTACGCCGGATGAGTCAGGCATCTCCATGGCAGCAATCCGCTACTTCGCCGGACGTATTCCGGTGCTCGGCGTTTGCCTTGGCCATCAGGCTATTGCTCAGGCTTATGGTGCCAAAGTAGTACGCGCTCGCCAGGCGATGCACGGCAAAACCTCCTCTATCGTCCATAACAACCACGGCGTATTCCGTGACCTGAATAACCCACTAACCGTCACACGCTACCACTCGTTGATTGTGGCGCACGATTCCCTGCCTGATGAGTTTGAAATCACTGCCTGGAGCGTGAAAGAAGGTGAGCCGGATGAGATTATGGGTTTCCGCCACAGGATGCTGGCGCTGGAAGGCGTGCAATTCCATCCAGAGAGTATCCTGAGCGAACAGGGCCACCAGCTGCTGCGTAATTTTCTTGAATCCTGAAGTTATGTTTGCCTTTGATTGATTTTTATGCATATTTTATGACTAATGTTTCAGCGTGGTTTAATAAATAATCAAAGGTGGTCGTCGATGGCAACAGAGAAACTAGCGGTAACGCGGGAAACGTTTGATAAGGTCATTTTGCCTGTTTATGCACCAACGCAGTTCGTGCCGGTAAAAGGCAAGGGCAGCCGCGTCTGGGATCAGCAGGGCAAAGAGTATATCGACTTCTCCGGCGGCATCGCCGTCACGGCGCTTGGCCACTGTCATCCGGCGCTGGTGGAGGCGCTGAAGACCCAAGGCGAAACGCTGTGGCACCTGAGCAACGTCTTTACCAATGAACCCGCGCTGCGCCTTGCCAGCAAACTGATCGACGCGACCTCCGCCGAGCGCGTTTTCTTCGCCAACTCCGGCGCAGAAGCCAATGAAGCGGCCTTCAAGCTGGCGCGCTACTACGCCTGCCAGCGCCACAGCCCGTTTAAAAGCAAAATCATCGCTTTTCATAACGCGTTCCACGGCCGCACGCTGTTTACCGTCTCCGTTGGCGGACAGCCGAAATACTCCGACGGTTTTGGGCCGAAATCGGCAGATATCGTGCACGTACCCTTTAACGATATGGATGCGGTCAAAGCGGTTATTGACGACCATACCGCGCCATCGCTGGTGATCGAGCCCACCGATATTGAAGAGGGCATGGCGGGCTTTGCCCGCGCGGTAGAAGGCGTGCTGGCAGCGTAATCAGCCTTTACGCAAATGCCTTATCGGCCAGCGGCCATGCTGTGGCCGCTGGCTCCACGCCAGCGACGAAATGGTATGCATCACGTTCAGGTGCTCCAGAATGGTTATTGCCCCTTCACCCAGACTATTCACATCTTCCATTACGTTGGTCTGCGAGCCAGGCCCGTCATACTCCAGCCGCTGCTGGCAACGCTGTAGCGCGATTTCACAGGATTGCAGGTAGCGCTGCGCCAGATCGGGCGTCAGCATGGTATGCTAGCGGGTAAGTATCGTCATCGCGTTAATATGCTAGAAGATAAACTGGCTGTGCGTCACCCATAAGCGCATATCTTTCAGGTACTGGGCATTGAAGCCCGGCTCCTGCATAGCCTGGTTGAGCGAGTTGAACAGCGCGTTATGTGCCTGGTTAACCTGCATACGCTGGTACGCCAGCTTCTTCGCCTCCTGCTCCGGTCCCAGCAGCAGCCTTAGCGCATCCTGATAGGTTCCCAGTGCGTCGTGCGCATTCTAGCGCAACAATCCGCTCTGCCACTGCGGCCACAGCCACAGCATGCCGCCGAAGGCGATCAGGCAACCCATCAGCGTGTCCATCAGGCGCCGCAGTAAGAACTGCGCGCCATTCAGCGACAGCAGTTGCAGCGAATAGACCGCCGTAACGGTAAAGCCGATCATCGAACAGCCGTAATATTTACGCGTCACTAGGTAGCTGCGCAGCGCGGAGAGCAGCGGCAGGCGGCGCTGGCGATCGCTCATCAGGTCGCGCTGGTAGAGCGGCTTTTGCGTGCGCAGGACGCGCGCGATACGTCTGAAATGGTAGAAGCAGAAGTGGCCCACCGGGTTGTCGGGGGGTGCTGGCGAGTGATCTTCTCCAGTGCGCCGAGCGGCTTTTCCATCTCGAAGCGGCTCGGAAGCTGGTGATAAAGGATTGCACCGGCCAGCGCACGCAGCCGCGCCGAGATAATTTTGGCGTTCCAGCGGATCACCGCTTCCGCATGGCTGCGCTCCACCAGCTTCTGTACCTCTTCCGGCTGGTGCAGGCTGACGGAGATATGCTCCTGCAGATCGAGCGCCACCTGAAGCGCGCGCGTCAGCCGTTTATGGCTGTTGTCGCGGTTGGCAGAGAGCATATGCATCTGCTGGTAGCAGGTGTTGATCCGGTCGAATGCTTTCTGCTGGCGCGCCAGCAGCAGCGCTTTTTCCGGATCGGTGAGCTGGGTCAGCAGCTTGTATTTTGCGTCACAATAGTCCGTCAGCTTGCGGTAGATCAGGCTCAGGGTTTCGCGCATCGGCTGCTCTTTCCACAGCCAGAACCAGAACCAGAACCAGTTAAACAGGCCATACCAGAGTGTGCCGCCGATATAGAGCAGCGGCGGCACGTAGATAGGCATACGGCCAATCAGGCTCAGGGTAAAGATGGCGGCAACCAGCGTGCCGGAGAGCAGGCGACCGTGCAGCGGGCTGATTTCGCCGGTAACGCCCAGCAGCAACGGTAGTACAAAAAGCACGGCGGGCAGCGGGACGCCTCTCAGCGTCAGTAGCTGGATCAGAAAACTGCCGAGCGCAAACAGCAAGCTGCCGACAATCAGTCGTTTAAAGAAGCGCTTATGGGGCGTATCCAGACCGGCAACGTTGCAGCAGGCGGTAACAAGAGAGAAGAGCAGGCCCTTATTATTGCAGATAGCCAAACAGCCAGCCGAGCGCAACAGGAATGCACAGCACCAGCGTCTGCCGCAGGGCATAGTTGACTTCGGGGTGATAGATGATTCGACACCACATCACTTCACTAAAAACAGTAACGGCGTGACAGGGAATCACGCCGTGAGTGAGAGGAAATCAGCGGGTGCCGTAAACGACAATGGTTTTGCCGTGTGCGGAAATCAGATTCTGGTCTTCCAACATTTTCAAAATGCGGCCCACGGTTTCGCGCGAGCAACCAACGATTTGGCCAATTTCCTGACGAGTAATTTTAATTTGCATGCCGTCGGGATGCGTCATGGCGTCTGGCTGTTTCGCCAGGTTGAGCAGGGTTTGTGCAATACGTCCGGTCACGTCGAGGAAAGCTAAATTGCCCACTTTTTCCGATGTAACCTGCAGACGGCGCGCCATCTGCGAAGAGAGACGCATTAAAATATCCGGGTTCACCTGGATAAGCTGACGGAATTTCTTGTAGGAAATTTCCGCCACTTCGCACGCGGTTTTCGCGCGTACCCAGGCGCTGCGCTCCTGACCTTCTTCGAACAGGCCAAGCTCGCCGATAAAATCACCCTGATTCAGGTAAGAGAGGATCATCTCTTTGCCTTCTTCATCTTTGATCAGCACCGCGACGGAACCTTTCACGATGTAGTAAAGCGTTTCAGCCTTCTCACCTTGATGAATCAGCGTACTTTTGGATGGATATTTGTGAATATGGCAATGGGACAGGAACCATTCGAGTGTAGGGTCTGTTTGCGGTTTACCGAGAACCATTCGCTATTATCCTCTGTTGTAATCGTGCCCAAAGTGCAGGGGATGTTCCCTGCTAGGCGATGAAAGCTTCAAGCGTTTCCCGTAAGGGAAATTATTCGGGTTCCAGTTTGCGCTAGGCGCTTGGGGTATCCCGTCTTCGTCAATTAAGACGAAACTATTTTCAGCACTGTTTGTAGCACAGCTTTTGCCGACTGTCTTCTCTTGTCTCGCTTCAGCAAAGGGGGGATTAGTCTGGATTCTGTTTACCAGGTGAACGCGTACTCTGGCTGCAAACGGGCTATTCTCGAGGTGGAAACATGCAGGTAAGAGTTAAGTGGGTCGAGGGGTTAACCTTTTTGGGCGAGTCGGCTTCAGGGCATCAAATCCTGATTGCCACGGGCTGCTGTAGCGCCATTGACGTGGTGTCCATTTTACAGAAGGGGCGCAACGACGTGGTGGATTGCGAGGTGAAGCTGACCTCAGAACGTCTCGAAGAGGCACCGCGCCTGTTTACCCATATCAACCTGCACTTCGTGGTCACCGGCAAGGCGCTAAGCGATAAAGCCGTGGCGCGCGCGGTGGATCTCTCGGCGGAGAAGTACTGTTCGGTGGCGTTGATGCTGGGCAAGGGCGTTGAGATCACCCACAGCTATGAAGTGATTGAGGTTTAAGGCCACCTGCCTTCGGCAACGTGCTCGCGCGGGTGGGAGGGGTCACCTCACCCGCGTTTTGCGTTTATGAGCCGCCTGCTTATCGCCTGGTCAAGCAATCTGCTTCCCTTCCATCAGCCGCTGCACCAGCGGTGCCATAATCAGCTCCATCGCAAGCCCCATCTTGCCGCCCGGCACCACCAGCGTATTCATATGCGAAATAAACGAACCCTGAAGCATCGCCAGCAGATAGGGGAAGTCGATATTCTCCAGCCCGCGGAAGTGAATGACGACAAAGCTCTCATCCAGCGACGGGATCTCGCGCGCGGCGAACGGGTTTGAGGTATCCACCGTTGGCACGCGCTGGAAGTTGATGTGGGTACGTGAAAACTGTGGCGTAATGAAGTTGATATAATCCTCCATTGAGCGCAGCACCGAATCCATTACCGCTTCACGCGAGTGGCCGCGCTCGCCAGTATCGCGCACCAGCTTCTGGATCCATTCTAGGTTGACGATCGGCACCACGCCGACCAGCAGATCGACCTTCTCTGCCACGTTATGCTGCTGCGTCACCACGCCGCCGTGCAGCCCTTCGTAAAACAACACGTCAGTATTTTCCGGCAGCGGCTGCCAGGGCGTAAAGGTGCCGGGCACCTGATTCCAGGAGACAGCCTCGTCATAGGTGTGCAGATATTTGCGCGACTGGCCTTTGCCCGAATGGCCATAATCGGAAAAAGATTTCTCCAGCAGACCGAAATCATTTGCTTCCGGGCCGAAGTAGCTGATGTGACCGCCTAAATCACGCGCCTTGCGGATAGCTATATCCATTTCTGGCCGCATAAAGCGATGGAAGCTGTCACCTTCAAGCTCGGCGGCATGCAGGTTGAGCTGCTGGAAAATTTTGCGAAACGCCAGGCTGGTCGTTGTGGTCCCGGCACCGCTGGAGCCGGTCACTGCAATAATCGGGTGTCGTGCTGACATGGTAAAGCTTCCTGTAACGTCGGGCGATAAGTATTGTTAACATGAAAAGCGCGGCGGCGCATCAGCTACGAAATTCGCTGCGCGGCATGATGTTGACGGTTTCGTGCAGTTCCGACCAGACCAGCACGGCTTCGCCGCGCTCCAGCTGACGGCGCACATCCTCAACCTTTTGCGCCAGGCTGCGCTCCTGCTCACCGTAGTCGGTGCCTTCGCGCAGTACAAAGGCTTCAATCAGGTTGTTAAGGGGTTCCGGGTCGATCTGTTGCCAGGGAATAATCATGATGCAAGCCATTGTGTGAGCCACTGCGGTACACGCTGTTCGAGCCACATCTGTGGTTGACGCAGTGTGCCACCCACAAAGCCAACGTGTCCGCCATGCGGCGTAAGTTGATAGGTCGTGCTGGCTGAGAGCTGGTCCGGCTGAGGGAGCACCTCATCAGTCATAAAAGGATCGTCCTTTGCGTGGACGATCAGCAAGGGTTTACGCACGTTTTTCAGCAGCGGCATGGCGCTGGCGCGACGATAATAATCTTCCGCATCAAGAAAGCCGTGCGCGCGGGCAGTAATGGCGTCGTCAAAATCGCGCAGGCGGCGCAGCGCCTTGAGCTGCAATAGATCCACCGGCAGCGTACCCGGCCAGGCGCGCCGCTTACGCTCGGCATTCTTTTTCAGCTGATCGAGCAGATAACGCTGGTAAAAGCGGGAGAGGCCCTGTTCGAGCTTCAGGCTGCACGGCTCCAGCAGCAGCGGCGCAGAGACAATGACGCCAGCGTCGAGCGGCGCGGCGTCGCCCAGCCTGCCCAGCAGACAGCCCAGCATATTGCCGCCGAGCGAAACGCCTACTGCGGCGGTCGGGACATCGCCCCAGCGCGTTTTCAGCCAGTGCAGGAAAAACGCAGCGTCTTCGGTTTCGCCAGAGTGATAGATGCGATGCAGAGGGTTCGGCTCGCCGCCGCAGCCGCGAAAGTGCATCACTACGCCGAGCCAGACCTGGCGCTGGCAGGCATGCATCAGCCCGTGCGCGTAAGGGCTGTGAAAGTTGCCTTCCAGACCGTGAAACAGCACCACGCGTGGCTTGTGGCTGGCCTGCTGCGGATCTTCGCTCTAGGCGAGATCGACAAAATCACCGTCCGGCAGATCGAGCCGCTGCCAGTGCGGGCGCAGCAAAATACGGCGACGCACCAGGCGCGGCAGCACCGTCTGCAAATGCGGATTGCGCAGCGCGCGGCGGCATAAAGTTTGCTATCGCGTCAGCAGTAAAATTCATGCCGCAAGGGCTTGTCTGATCCATATCACACTGTTAACTTCGTTAAGTTTGTTGTAAGTCTGGGGTGAGGAGCACCCATTCATGGAACTGAGCCTGTTTTTCTCTATGTTAGGTTTTCTCTGGGTCGCCGCCATCACGCTTCGCCCTAATAATATGTTAATCACCACGTCTGGTGCCAATTTCGGCTTCTGGCGCACGCTGCCGTTAATGGTCGGCATCATGATTGGTATGCAGGTGATGCTGCTGATGGTGGCGTTTGGCGTCGGTGGCCTGATCCTGCTTTATCCCGCACTGCATCTGATCCTGAAAGTCGCAGGTAGCCTCTATCTGCTCTGGCTGGCGTGGAAAATTGCCACTGCCGCCTATGAAAAGCTGGAAACCGGCGACGCACCACCAAAACCGATGCCGTTCTGGCAGGGCGGCCTGCTGCAGCTGATTAACCCGAAAGCCTGGCTGATAGCGCTGGGCGCGGTTGCGAGCTTTAGCCTTGCGGGTGCCGCCTATCTGCACTCAGTTACGGCTATTAGCTTCGGTATGTTTCTGGTCAATCTGGTGGCAGGCATTCTCTGGATCGGCTTTGGCGCGCTGATTGGTCGCATTCTGGAAAGCCGCCGCGCTTGGACGATCTTCAACCTAGCGATGGGCCTGCTGACCGCCGCCTGCGTGCTACTTATCTGGCGCTGAGCTAGCTGGAGGCGCGCTCGACGCGCTTCTACTCCAGCACTTCACGTACCACCGCCGAATCAGGACGACGAATACACTGTAGCAGCAGCTGTACGCTGCGCGCGCCAAGCTGATACATCGGCTGCTCGGCGGTGGTGAGCGGTGGGTTCTGGCTGCTGGTGAAAGGTATGTCGTCAAAGCCGACGACGGCGAGATCTTCCGGCACGCGCAGACCCGCCTCCCGCGCGGCGTGCACCACGCCCACCGCCAGCACGTCCGATACCGCCAGCACGGCATCTGGCGGCTCAGCCTGCTGCTGCATCTGGCGCAGCGCCTGGCTACCCGCCTCGCAGGAGATATCCTCTGCATAGGCCACGCCGTGCCACGGCAGCGGCAGCTGTGCCAGCCCTTCGTAATAGCCTGCTTCACACCGATGCGAGTTAAAGGTAGCGCATATCACTGTTTACCAGCCCAATACGTCGACGGCCTTTGCCTGCCAGATAGCGTACGGTTTCCCGCGCGGCGCCATGGTTGTCGATAGTCACCGACGCCGCCGGTATAGCAGGATGGTATTCGGCGCACTGAACCCAGGGCGCATCACCGATAATACTGGCAATCACCTGCAGCGTAGAGGCGGCATCTAGGGTACTCACTCCATCCACGACTTTGCCGGTGAGCAGGCCGAGCTAGGCAGATTTACGCTGTAGCTGCGAAGCGGAGTTGCAGAGAAGAATGTGGTAGCACTGTGCTTTGGCCTCTGCTTCGATACCCTGTACTGCGCGTGAGCAGAAGGGATTCGTAATGTCAGAAATCAGCACCAGCAGCATATGGCTTTGTGCCGTGCGCAATTGACGCGCTAACAAATTGGGCTGGTATTCGCTGGTAGAGATGGCCGCCAGCACCCGATCGCGTGTATCGGCTTTTACGCCCGGATGATCGTTAATTACGCGGGATACTGTAGCTTTGGAGACGCCCGCCAATAGCGCGACCTTCTCAATGGACATGTTGCCGCATACCTTTCTCGCAGGTTAAAAGTGGACCATTATCAATAGCACAGCGGCAATGTGAGCGCCTGACAATTTGTCTGAGTTATACTGCCTCTCTTTTCCTGGATTGTGCATCTGCTTTGCCGATCATGATCTAAGAACGTCTGTTTATTAAGAATAATTTTTCATTCCTTTATGAAACCACTGCCGCTGGCGACACTGCGCCCATCATCAGATCCTGGCGGAGTGCAACATCATGGCAGTGAAAGGACGTTTAACGATTTTGGCCGCAGCGCTATCGCTGCTGGTATTCCAAGCGCAGGCCGTCAATGTCACGGTGGCTTACCAGACCTCTGCTGAACCAGCGAAAGTTGCGCAGTCGGACAATACCTTCGCTAAAGAGAGCGGTGCGACCGTTGACTGGCGCAAATTTGACAGCGGCGTAGGGGTATTGCGTGCGCTGGCGTCCGGCGATGTGCAGATCGGTAATATCGGCTCCAGCCCGCTGGCGGTAGCCGCCACGCAGCAGTTACCGATTGAAGCCTTCCTGCTGGCGTCGCAGCTGGGCAACTCCGAAGCGCTGGTGGTGAAAAAAGGGATCGGCGGCCCGAAAGACTTAATCGGCAAACGCATCGCCGTGCCGTTTATTTCGACTACGCATTACAGCCTGCTGGCGGCACTGAAGCGCTGGGGGATTAAGCCGACCGAAGTACAGCTGGTAAACCTGCAGCCGCCCGCCATTATTGCGGCCTGGAAGCGCGGCGATATTGACGGCGCTTACGTTTGGGCGCCTGCCGTTAACGAGCTGGAGAAAGACGGCAAGGTGCTGACGGACTCTTCACAGGTAGGCCAATGGGGCTCGCCAACGCTCGACGTCTGGGTCGTGCGTAAAGATTTTGCCAAAGCGCACCCTGAAGTGGTGACCGCTTTCGCCCGCAGCGCTATCGACGCGCAGAAACCCTATCTCGACAACCCGGATCAGTGGCTGAAACAGCAGGATAACCTGAGCAAGCTGTCGCGTCTGAGCGGCGTGCCGGAAGAGCAGGTGCCTAGTCTGGTGAAAGGCAATACCTATCTCACTGCGCAGCAGCAGGTTGAACAGCTGGGTAAGCCGGTTAACCAGGAGATCGTCGATACGGCGAAGTTCCTGAAAGAGCAGGGCAAAATGCCGCAGGCGAATGCTAATTACAGCGATTTCGTCACCAGCAGCTTTGTCGAGCCGTTAGCGAAACAGTAAGGAGAACGCCATGCTACGCATCGCTCATCTTAACGCGCGTTATGCCGGACGCCCCGCGTTGCAGGACATTAGCCTGCAACTCGATAAAGGTGAACTGCTGGTAGTGCTCGGCCCATCGGGCTGCGGCAAAACCACACTGCTTAACCTGATCGCCGGTTTTTTGCCGGTGGAGTCTTGCCGCATCACGCTGGAAGGCAAAACCATCAGCGGACCGGGTGCGGAGCGTGGCGTGGTATTTCAGCATGAAGGGCTGCTGCCTTGGCACAACGTGCTGGATAATGTCGCCTTTGGTCTTCAGCTTGTGGGTATGGCGCGCAGCGAACGTAATGTGATCGCCCGTCGGTTGTTTAAAAAGGTGGGGCTGGAAGGCGCGGAAAATCGTCCCGTCTGGCATCTCTCCGGCGGTCAACGCCAGCGCGTCGGCATTGCCCGTGCGCTGGCAGCCGACCCCCAGTTGCTATTGCTCGACGAGCCCTTTGGAGCGCTGGATGCCTTTACCCGCGAACAGATGCAAACATTGCTGCTAACGCTATGGCGCGACAGCGGTAAACAAATCTTCCTGATTACGCAGGATATTGAAGAGGCGGTGTTTCTCGCCAGCGAACTGATCCTGCTGTCGCCGGGACCGGGCCGCATCGTGGAACGCCTGAAGCTCAACTTCTGCCAGCGCTTCGCCGCAGGCGAGCCCTGCCGAGCCATCAAATCCGATCCTGCCTTTATTGAAAAGCGTGAATACCTATTAAGCCGGGTATTTGAGCAGCGGGAGGCGTTTGTATGAGCGCAGTGATTAACGATAAAACCACGGCGGCGCGACGCCGTTTGCGCTGGCCTTTTTCCCGGCAGTTCAGTCTGGCACTGCTGCTGCGCTGGGTGATCCTGCCGGGCGCGCTGCCGGAGATCCTGACCGGTCTGCGTATCGGGCTGGGCGTTGGCTGGTCGACGCTGGTGGCAGCAGAGCTGATCGCCGCGATGTGCGGGCTCGGCTTTATGGTGCAGTCCGCTGGAGAATTCCTTGCGACCGACGTGGTGCTGGCAGGCATCGCGGTCATCGCGCTGATTGCGTTTGCCTTAGAACTCGGGCTGCGCGCCCTACAGCGTCGGCTGACGCCCTGGAACGGAGAACAACAATGAACGAAAAGCTGAACATCACTGCGCTCGGCCCTTACATTGGCGCGCAGGTATCTAATCTCGATTTAGCCCGACCGCTGAGCGACGCCCAGTTTGAGCAGCTCTATCACGCGCTGCTGCGCCATCAGGTGCTGTTTCTGCGTGACCAGGTGATTACGCCGCACCAGCAGCGTGCGCTGGCGGCACGCTTCGGCGATTTGCACATCCATCCGGTCTATCCACATGCCGAGGGCGTGGAAGAGATTATCGTGCTGGACACCCACCAGGATAATCCGCCGGACAACGATAACTGGCACACCGACGTCACCTTTATCAATACGCCACCAGCGGTGGCGATCCTGGCATCGAAGCAGCTGCCAGAGTCTGGCGGCGATACACTGTGGGCGAGCGGCATCGCTGCATACGAAACCCTGTCGGCACCGATCAAAACACTGCTTGAAGGGCTGCATGCCGAGCACGACTTCAAGAAGTCCTTTCAGGAATATAAATATCGCCGCAGCGAAGAGGAGCATCAACGCTGGCAGGAAGCAGTAGCGAAGCATCCGCCGGTGCAGCATCGAGTGATCCGTACGCATCCGGTAAGCGGGCGCAAAGCGCTGTTTGTGAATGAAGGGTTTACTACGCGAATTGTCGAGCTGAGCGAGAAAGAGAGTCATGCGCTGCTGGAGCTGCTCTATGCCCATGCGACTAAGCCGGAGTTTCAGGTGCGCTGGCGCTGGCAGCCGAATGACGTGGCGATCTGGGATAACCGCGTGACGCAGCACTATGCCAATGCGGATTATTATCCGGCAAGGCGCATTATGCATAGGGCTACCGTGCTTGGCGATCAGCCCTTTTAAAACGGACTTCTACATTAAAACGTCCGTACCGGGCTGCGACTGCGTTGCCGCGCCATTATGGCGCGTCTTGCGCCGGTACGATCGTTTTAATTCCGCGAAAAGCTAAAAGCTAAAAGCTAAAAGCTAAAAGCTAAAAGCTAAAAGCTAAAAGC
>JAUHTP010000060.1:156-7962 GCA_031332935.1 Candidatus Pantoea bathycoeliae
TAAAAGTCAGGAGGCGAGCATCGCCTCCAGCTGCTCCTGCGCATCCAGCCACGCCATCTCGACCTCTTCCAGTGCGGCTTTACTCTCTGCCTGACGCTGTAGCGCCGCAGTGAGATCCGCTTTACGGCTCGAGTCGTAAATGTCGCCGTCGGCCAGCTGGCTTTCCGCTTCGGTGAGCTGGCTCTGCCATTTTGCAATCTGCTTCTCCAGCTTCTCGATCTCTTTACGCAGCCGCTGCGTCTGCGTGCGCAGCTCAGCGTCGCGGCGCTTCTGAATCTTTGCGCGCCTGTGCGCTGTTGCCGTTATCCTGCTTCGGCGCAGCGTCCGCCTGCGCCAGCAGCTTTATCAGGGGCGATTTGCCCACGCCGTTACGCCCCAGCAGGCCAATGCGCGAACCCGGTACTAGGTTGAGCTTTATGGCGTCCAGAACAATGCGCTCGCCGTAGCCTGCCGTGACTTTCTCCATCTTCAGCACGGATTGTCGACGTGCGCCGGGGCGATCATCTCCATGCGCTCCAGCATTTTTTTGATGCGGCTCTGCGCCTGCTTCGCTTTAGAAGCTTTAGCCCGGAAGCGGTCGATATAGCTTTGCAGGTGCGCCACTTTTTCCTGCTGGCTCTCAAACAGCGCCTGCTGCTGCGCCAGCTTCGCCACGCGCTGCTGTTCAAACGAGGTGTAGTTGCCGGTGTATCCGATCAGGCTCTCCTGCTCGATATGAATGATCTTATCTACCACAGGGTCAAGGAAGTCGCGGTCGTGTGAAATCAGGATCAGCGTGCCTTCGTAGCTTTTAACCAGCGCTCCAGCCAGATGACCGCGTCGAGATCGAGGTGGTTAGTCGGTTCGTCCGGCTCCGGCAAATCCACGCTGCTGCGCACGCTTAACCATCTGGAGCGCGTGGATGAGGGCTTTATCCAGAACGATGGCGACTATATTGGCTACCAGCGGCGTGGCGACAAGCTGTATGAGCTAAAGGAGAAGGCGATCCTGCGCCAGCGCATTAACGTCGGCTACGTGTTTCAGAACTTCAATCTCTTCCCGCATCTCACGGTGCTGGAGAACCTGATTGAAGCAACGATCGCCCACCGTCAGCTCTCAAAGCGCGACGCCATTACGCGCGCCGGTGAGTTGTTGGATATCGTTGGGCTGCGGCATAAAGCGGACGCCTGGCCGCGCCACCTTTCCGGTGGTCAGCAGCAGCGTATCGCCATTGCGCGTGCGCTAATGCTCAGCCCGCGCGTGATGCTGTTTGACGAGCACACCTCGGCTCTGGATCCCGAGCTGGTGGGTGAGGTGCTCGACGGCAAAATTGTTGAGCAGCGCAGCGCGACGCAGGTATTGAATGATCCGCGCCATGAGCGTACGCGCCGCTTTCTTGCGCCCGTTTTATAGGGACAGTGTGATGAGAAAAGTGTTGTTATCCGCGCTGCTGCTGTGCGCCGCGCAGCCTGTGCTGGCGGTGGAGCGTCTGGATGTATTGAAAAATGACACAACGATAGAGGCACCGGCAAACCCGCAGGCGATCGACCCGATCCCACCGGGTTTTCATTTCGTCGAGCCGGGTTATCTTACCGTGGCGACCGCCAATACCAATTCGCCGCCACTTGGGCTGCTGGCAGACAGCCTGGGGCTGAAGCTGCGGCTGGTGCCCGCCGCCTGGGAAGACTGGCAGCCTGGCGTGACTGCAGGGCGCTATGACGTGGCGATGTTTAATATTGCGGTGACGGAGGAGCGCAAGAAGAAGTTTGACTTTGCTACCTACCGCGCCGACGGCCACGCGTTTCTGGTGGAGGCCAACAGCCCGATTAGCGCGATTAACAAAGCGGAGGATGTGGCGGGCAAGCGCATTGTCGTTGGCTCCGGCACCAACCAAGAGCGCATCCGGCTCGGCTGGGATGAGAAGAACCGCGCGAAAGGGTTAAAGCAGGTCACGCCGGTCTATCTCACCGATGAGGCTGCGGCGACGCTGACGCTGCTTTCGGGACGCGCCGACGCGCTGTTTGGCCCGCAGTCGATGGCGGCCTAGAAGGTGGCTTCACGTGGCGACACGAAGATTGTGGGTTATGGGCCGGTGCGTTCCTGGGTCGCCGTCACGACGAAGAAAGGCAACGGGCTGGCTGAAGCGTTGCAGACTGCGGTGAACGGCACTATCGCCAGCGGTCAGTATCAGCAGGTGCTGAGCCGCCTGGGGATAGTGTATTAAAATTCAGCCTGTCCAGAGTGTGCAATTTTGCTTGCAGGCTCGAGCGGGTCAGAGGCTGATCAGCCAGTTAAACCCTCTCATTAGCTACACAATTTAGCTACACAATCTGTACAGGAATTTACACTAGCGACGGATTCCTTTTGAAGGGTGCTGGGTTATAGTTCAGCGCGTAACCATACAGGCTGTGTGGTTTTTTTATAACAAAGGATTAACTGGCTTATGAAAAAAATCATTTTTACCTTTATTCTGGCGGCTTCGTCTTTTTTGTCTTACGCAACGACGCGCTCATGCGGCGATCAGGTGGCTGAGTTAAATGCCAAAATTGCGGCGGCTACTAGCGCAGGTAACAGCGCTGAGGTTTCCCGCCTGAATTATGCGCTGACCAAAGTTAAAACTTATTGCACCGATGAACGCCAGGCAAGCCGTGCCAGCGAAGATGTCAGCCAGCACCAGCTGAAAGTGAAAAAGCAGAGCTGGAGCTTCAGGAAGCACAGCAGGATTTAGAAGAGGCGAAAGCTGACGGGCGTACCGAGAATATTGCCCAAAAATCGTATAAGGTCGACGAGAAAAAACGCAAGCTTCAGTCCGCCCAAAATGACCTTAAGCAGGCGCAGGAAGCGGCCGAGCGTTTAAAATAAAGTAAATCAGGGCTCGCACTCGCGGGCTTTTCCATTGAAACCTGCCGCTCTTGATACAGCCAGATACCGCCCGTTAAGCGGAGGAATTTTGCTGCCCGACAGCTTTACAAAAATTCCCATCGCATCAGCTTGCTCAAAACCCGCGTTAGATTTACTGTATATAAGTACAGTCTTTTACATGGAGATCATCATGCTGCGCGAAGATGAGAAAGAAACCGCATTCAGAAATGCTGTCAAACGTGACCACCAGGGACGCTATACCGTTACCACCGGTGATTTTGTTAATGAACTGGCGCGGCTGGACTGGCATTTTACTCTGAAACAGGCCAATATCTGGTAGAGAACCATACAACAATATTCCGTGACGTCTCTACGCAGGAGGGAGAAGGGCGGATTTTTCAGGTGTTTAATGTTCAGGAAGGTGGACAGCAATAACCACGCGACAAACATTTTTTGTCCAAACCCTGCTGACAGTACAATTACTTTTCAGCCCGCGCGCTCACGGGCTAAACTCTACTCAATCCGTCCCGCCCGTTGCTGAGCAAATTTGCACCAGCCAGTAATTTGCAGGACAATATCTGTTACCCTTCACTAAAAACATCATTCTATACATAGGGTTGTGATGAAAATCCGTTTTCTGTCAGCCAATGAGCATAAGCTTGCTGAGGTCCGAAAAATCCTCGAGCCGGTCGGCGTCAATGTCCTGCCCATCGCGCGGCGTATTGAAGAGATCCAGACCGAAAATGAGCTGGAGCTGGTGCGTGAAAAACTCACCAAAGCGTTCTCCATCATCGGCCGTCCGCTGTTTGTCGAACATACCGGCCTCTATCTCGATGGGCTTAATGGCCTGCCGGCCGGTCTGACGCGCATCTTATGGAACCGTCTTGACGCGGAACGCTTCGCTAAGCTGGTACAGGGGCTCGACAGCCAGGCAGTGACGGCAAAAACCGTGCTGGGCTACTGCGACGGGCGCAAGATGTACCAGTTTCATGGCGAATTGCGCGGCACTATTGCGGCAAAACCAGCCGGGTCGCGTGAGTTTCAGTGGGACTGTGTGTTTATCCCGGAAGGGCATAGCCAGACGTTTGCGGAAATGGGTGAGCTGAAAAATGAAATTTCTATGCGCAAGCTGGCGTTAGACCGTTTTGCCGATTTTTTGAAAACTGCCCGAGGAGTGGCATGAAACCTGAACTCAAACGCGCTTACGACTCTGGCAAGCTGATTCTGTTCGCGGGTGCGGGTATTTCACGCAATTTGGGCCTGCCTGAATGGCATGAGCTAATTGCCCATCTGGCCAACGAGCTTGGCTACGATCCTAAAATATTCAACACCTACGGCACCCATCTTTCGCTGGCGGAGTATTACAAGCAGAAAAAAGGCTCGCTGGGCCCGCTGCGCAGCTGGATGGATCGCGAATGGCATCGCCCCGATATCGATGTACGGTCGTCTGAAATCCATACCATGATTACCCAGGGCAACTTCAGCCGCATTTATACCACCAACTACGATCGCTGGCTGGAAGCGGCGCATGAGGCGCACGGCGTGCCCTACAGTAAGGTTGCTAACGCAGCGGATCTGGTGGCGCTAACCGAAGACAAACGCCATATCATCAAGCTGCATGGCGATTTCGATGATGACACCTCAATCGTGCTTGATGAGAGCAGCTATTTCGAGCGCCTCTATTTTGACTCACCGCTAGATATCAAACTTACCCATGACGTGATGGGCAACTCGGTGCTGTTTGTTGGCTACAGCATTAGCGATTTCAATATTCGTCTGCTGTTTTACCGTCTGACGAAAATGTGGGGCAGAACCGGATTAGCCACCGCACGGCCCAAATCCTATCTCTTCACCAACCGCAACAATCCGGTCGCATGTGAGGTGCTGGGGCAATGGGGTATCGATATGATCGTCTCGGAAGAGGATGACCCGCGTAAAGCGCTTGCCGATTTCCTTAATGAGCTGATTTCCTGAGCAAAATTTTATCTTCGCCTGGTGTGACAGAGGACTTGAAAAAAGGATGCAATCCCGTCTCAGGAGAGGTGTACTGTATATATTAACAGTGCTGGGGAGGCAAAAATGGCTGTCGAAATTAAATACGTAGTCGTCAAGAAGGGTGAAGAGAAAATGACTTTTGCCAGCAAAAAAGAGGCGGATGCCTGCGACAAGATGCTCGATATTGCTGAGGCCTTTACCGGCTGGTTAGCGCAGCATCAGCCCGATATGGATGAATCCCAGACGGAAACCCTCGGCCTGCTGCTTGCCGAACAGAAAGATGCCATTCAGCATATTCTGCGTACCAGCAAGCTTCCGGATGCAGCGGATTCCGCAGACGCAGCGAAAAAGGCGCGCGTGGCGGATGTTGCCGAGGAAAACGCTGAAGGCGAAGCCGCCCTGACAAAGAAATGCGCGCCGTTAAAGCCGCCTGATTCAGCGCAATAAAAACGCGCCGCAGTAATTACGCTTGCGGCGCGTTTTTGTTTTACAGCGCTTTAGAGCCAAAGAAAACAGGACCCGAAGGTCCTGTTTTTTATTAGTGAGCGAACCGGGTAAAGGTACGAAAGTAGTAGCTTGCTATCCACGTAACGTAGACCAGCCATACCACCAGTCCACCTGTTAACGCGATTTTACCTGTCATAAGCCTGTCTCCAGTGTGTGCGGTTTTGCTTATCGTTGACACAAACTGACAGAAGGCGTGATGGCATGGTTTGTTCTGGATCAAAAAACCTGCATATAGCAGATCAAAGCCAGAGCGGGACAAATAAAAGCGTTATTTTCCTCTCTTTTTCGGGCGATGCGTCTGCTCAGCATTGGGTAATCTACCTGGCAAAAAAGATAAAGCCAGCGGGAAAATTTTTGCCTTAAGTAAAGAGATGAAAATATTTCGTGTTGTGCAAGGGAACTTTATTTTTGTTGAAAAAGTAAGCGATATATTTTTAAGTCAAATAAAGCTGGTGGGTAAAAAAGGGTTATTTTTAACGCAGGAAATTTTAATGAAGCCTGTCTGACAGGGATGATCACGCTACTGGCGGGCTGTTTGATGATGGCGTTCTGAATAGCTCGCGAAAAGATAAACAGTGGGCGATAACCAGCAGCCAGTTAGCTGTTATCGACAGGATTAAACAAAATATTAATTAATTAACTCTCCGGGTCCTGTTTTTTAGCGAAAAAATTCCGCTTGCCTGACAATATCCTGCCTTTTAGTCTGTACCCGCAATTCAGGGATCACTTAATTTTATAGCAGGATATTTAATGAAAAAGAGCACACTTGCGGTAATGATGATGGCCACATTTCCTGGAAGCGTTTTCGCCGCGTCCTCCTCATTTACACCTGACTTCTCTGCCGACAGCGTCAGCGTATCAACCTCTGTAGGCATGCTGGGCGGAAAATCGAAAGAGCTGGTTTATGACGCCAGCAACGCACGTAAAGTTAGCCAGCTGGACTGGAAAATTAAAAACGTCGCGATTCTGAAAGGCGATTTTTCATGGGATGCGTACTCCTTCCTGACGCTGAACGCGCGCGGCTGGACATCGCTGGCTTCTGGTTCTGGTCATATGGATGACTATGACTGGCAGAATTCCCGCCAGTCCAGCTGGACCGATCACTCTTCCCATACCAGCACCGATGTGAATTATGCCAACGAATACGATCTGAACGTCAAAGGCTGGTTCCTGCAGGATGACGCTTATAAAGTAGGCGCGGTTGTGGGCTACCAGGAAACGCGTTTTAGCTGGACCGCTTACGGTGGCTCATTCAACTACGATAATGCCAACTTTATCGGCAACTTCGCAGACGGCGAGCGCGGCATCGGCTACAGCCAGCGTTTCTCAATGCCCTATATCGGGCTGGTTGGTCAGTACCGTATTAATGATTTTGAGTTCAACGCGCTGTTCAAATTCAGCGACTGGGTGCGCGCGCACGACAACGATGAGCACTATATGCGTGACCTGAAGTACCGTGATAAAACCTCTAACTCACGCTACTACGGCGCAGCGGTTGATGCGGGCTACTACGTGACCGAACATACGAAAGTGTTTGCTGAGTTTACTTGGAGCAAATACGAAGAAGGTAAGGGCGGCACCCAGGTTATCTATACGCCAACCGGTGAATCCGCCTCTTATGGCGGTGATGCAGCGGGCATCTCCAACAAGAACTACACCGTTACTGTTAGTCTGCAATGTCGCTTCTGATAAAAAAAACCGCCAGCGGCGGTTTTTTTTATCTCATCAGTCAGGCAGATTACTGCGCTGTCTGCTGCTTGTTACGCGAACGTAGCTTTTTCACCAGCCGATGCGCTTCAGCCTCGCTGGCTACCGCAGGCGACGAGCCGCGCAGCGGTTTACGGGCTGACTCATGCAGCGTGAGTACGGTCAGCAGGCCGATAACGCCAGCACCCATCAGGAGTAGGCTGGCATCATCAGGTTATGCGTGGTATCCACCAGCCATGCGGTGATCAGCGGCGTTATCCCGCCAAACAGCGATACCGAAAGGTTAAAGCCAATCGCCAGTGCGCTATAGCGAATATCAGTCGCAAACAGCGCAGGCAACGTAGCAGGCATGGTGCCGCTGAAGCAGGTATGCAGCACGCCCAGCACAATCAGACCGGCGAACACCAGCCACATATTGCCTGAGGTCACCAGCATCATGACGGGGATTGCCAGCAGAATCAGGCCCGCCGCTACCGATGACAGGACGACGGCCCAGGCTATCCGCCCAGTGTCCCCAGAACAGCGTCAGCGGCATTATCACAAACATCACTACCATGATCAGCAGCAGGCTGCTCAGCTCGCCCATGCCGAGGATGCCGGTAAGGTAGCTTGGCATATAGGAAGTCAACATGTAGTTAGAGACGTTAAAAAGCAGCACCAGCCCGATACATTTCAACATCGGTTTGTGGTACTTCTTCTTCAGCATCAGCATCAGCATCAGCATCAGCATCAGCATCAGCATCAGCATCAGCATCA
>JAUHTP010000061.1:0-7839 GCA_031332935.1 Candidatus Pantoea bathycoeliae
CCCACCATTAGTCAAAAATCAGTGTTGCAAAAATGGGGGGGACCATCGATTTTTTCTGATGCTGCTGGTCACCGGCGTCTCGCTGCTGGGCGTGCTGGCGGCGCTGGTGGTAGCGACCATCGTGATGTTCGTCGGCGGGCTGTTTGCACTTGTAATTAAATTGTTGCTGTTGCTGGCGCTGGTTGCTGCCTGGGTCTATCGTGCTTTTTGTGGCGACAGCCGTGAGCGTGCACAACGTAAGCTGCGTCAAAAAATCAGCAGGTTAGAAAGACGCCGCTGCTATTAATTGCGAGAACGATCACAGAGTCACGGATTGCTTATGCCTGTTTTGCAATTAAACATATTTTTTACTTATGTTTTCTGCCAAGATGATTGCCGTTGATTCGACAAGTATTCATCGCCGCTGTCCTTACACCAGCGCGAATGATAAAAAAGCAAAGGTGCTTCCTTCGGGAAGCCCCATTTGCATTCAGGGATCAGGGAATTAGCAGTCTTGAGCCTTGCGTACTGCAGCTTTCCAGCGTCTGATGCGCGCGCGCCGCCTCTTTCAGCGGGGATTTTTGCTGTTCAGGCACTTCGACCTTAATCGCGCCGCTGGCCAGCAGTGAAAAAGATCGTTACTGGCGTGCTCCAGCTCCTGACAGTTTGTGATGTAGAGCGACGGGCGCCTCACGAACAGCAACCTTTCTGGTTGAGCACGCTAAGATCGATGCCAGTCACCGTCCGGAAGCATGACCAAAACGCACCATAATTCCCTGACGACGCAGCGAGTCCAGCGACGCTTCCCACATATCTTTGCCCACCGAATCGTAAACCACCGCCACTTTTTCGCCGTTGGTTAACTCGTTAACGCGCTCGGTAATTAATCGTGGTCCAGGCGCCTGCAGATTTTGCCAGCGTAGCTTTTTCAGCTGAACCTACCGTGCCGATCAGGTGCGCGCCAAGCGCTTTCGCCCACTGACAGGCGATCAGGCCGACGCCGCGTGGAACAGGAATACTTTATCCGGCTTCACTTGGTAGGTCTGGCGCAGCAGATAATGTAATGCATGGTCAGCCCCTTCAGGAAACTGGCCGCGGCCTGCTCGAAGCTAATCGCATCCGGTAGCAGCATCAGGCGATCTTCCGCCACGTTGTGCAGCTCACTGTAAGCGCCCAGCCAGCCTGACAGTAGACCACGCGGTCGCCCGGCTTAAAGCGCGTCACGCCGCTGCCGAAGCGCTTTACTACGCCTGCTGCTTCGGTGCCCAGCCCGGAAGGGAAGCTGGCGACCGGATAGAGCCCGCTGCGCACGTAGGTATCGATGTAGTTAATGCCAATAGCCCGGTTCTCTACCTGCACTTTGCGTTCAGCAGGATCGACGTCTACCCATTGCAATACCTCTGGTCCGCCCTGCGCGGTGAACTGAATACGCTTTGCCATTTTTACTCTTGTGATTGTTCAATTATGAGGCGTGAGAGGCGCGCCGCCTTAAGGTATACTGGCGCGTTCTCTCAGAAGATCGGTATTGCATTCACTATGGCAGGAAATAAACCCACCAACAAATCGAACGACACGCCCGACCGGCAGCTGGATGGTATCAAAATGCCGCCGCATTCGATTGAAGCGGAGCAGTCGGTGCTGGGGGGGTTAATGCTCGACAACGAGCGCTGGGACAACGTCTCTGAGCGCGTTGTGGCTGAAGATTTCTTCAACCGTTCGCATCGTCTGATTTTTTCAGAAATGCAGCGTCTGCTGGAAATAGGGCAACCCATTGACCTGATTACGCTGTCGGAGTCGCTGGAGACGCGCGGCGATCTGGAGATGGCGGGCGGGTTCGCCTACCTGGCCGAGCTTGCGAAAAACACTCCCAGCGCGGCAAACATCGGCGCTTATGCGGACATCGTGCGTGAACGTGCGGTAGTGCGTGAGATGATCTCTGTTGCAAACCAGATCGCCGACGCCGGTTACGATCCGCAGGGCCGCAACAGCGATGAGCTTCTCGACTTTGCTGAGTCCAACGTCTTTAAAATCGCTGAAACGCGCGCTAATAAAGATGAAGGGCCGAAGAACATTCAGGAAGTGCTGGAAGCCACGGTTTCGCGCATCGAATCACTGGTTTCTACGCCGCACGATGGCGTAACCGGCGTGGATACTGGCTATCATGATCTGAACAAAAAGACCGCTGGCCTGCAGCCGTCGGATCTGATTATCGTCGCAGCGCGTCCGTCGATGGGTAAAACCACTTTCGCCATGAATCTGTGCGAAAACGCTGCCATGCTGAACGATAAGCCCGTGCTGATCTTCAGCCTGGAGATGCCCAGCGAGCAGCTGATGATGCGTATGCTGGCGTCGCTGTCGCGCGTCGATCAGACGCGCATCCGTACCGGCCAGCTGGATGATGAGGACTGGGCGCGTATCTCCGGCGCCATGGGTATCCTGCTGGAGAAGAAGAATATGTACATCGATGATTCTTCTGGCCTGACGCCGACCGAAGTGCGCTCGCGCTCGCGCCGCGTATTCCGCGAGAACGGCGGACTCAGCATGATTATGATCGACTACCTACAGCTGATGCGCGTTCCGGCGCTTTCCGACAACCGTACGCTGGAGATTGCCGAGATTTCCCGCTCGCTCAAAGCGCTGGCGAAAGAACTCAACGTGCCGGTTGTGGCGCTGTCTCAGCTCAACCGCTCGCTAGAGCAGCGTGCCGATAAACGCCCGGTTAACTCCGATCTGCGTGAATCAGGCTCAATCGAGCAGGATGCCGACCTGATCATGTTTATCTACCGTGACGAGGTCTACCACGAGAACAGCGATCTGAAAGGGATTGCCGAGATTATTCTGGGTAAACAGCGTAACGGTCCTATCGGTACGGTGCGCCTGACCTTTAACGGTCAGTGGTCACGCTTTGACAACTATGCCGGCCCGGCCTACGACGACGAATAACCGTTCTCTTCGGCATGCACGATCCGTGCATGCCGCCTCGCATCATCAGAAAATAGTGTTGGACAACCTCGCCGTTCATCAGGTTATCTGTACCAAAGCGCACGTTTAAGCTCTGTAAGCAGCATGACTCACGTAGATGATTATAACCTGAAAATACTGACGTTATTACAATCGAACGGCCGTTTAACCAATCAGGAACTGAGCGATTTGGTTGGCCTCTCGGCGTCGCAGTGTTCGCGCCGACGCATTAACCTAGAACAGGCCAGTCTCATTCTCGGCTATCACGCGCGTCTGTCGCCTGATGCGATTGGGCTGGGCATGGTCGGGCCGAATATGTCGACAGCTTTCACCGCATGGTTGAGCAGGAAGAGGCGATTGTGGATGCCTATAAAACCACCGGCGACGCAGATTATCTGCTAAAAGTAGCAGTCGCCGATCTCGCATCACTGAGTGCGCTGATAAGCCAACTGGTGGCAGGCCATCAGAGCGTATCGCATGTAAAAACCTCTGTGGTGTTGGGTCGCCTGAAAGAGAACGGCCTGATGATTATATCCGAGCACAAAATGTGCCAAAAGAGTGCATGATGTGCTTATTTGGTGCAGCATAACGGCAGTTAATGCAAAAAATGCGCACCAGATACTGAATTTATGCATGGTTCGACGGTTTTGGCTCGAAGCGTGCACAAAAAACGCAATAAAAGCGCCTTAGTTATCAACTGGATAATCATTGGCACCTGCCGAAAACAGTGAAATGCTGACGGCATGGTGCGTTTTTTGCATCTAACCGGCATCTGTCATCCGGCATCTGTCATCCGGCTTTATATTGCAATGAGATTACCCTATGGATAACGTCGTAGAACCTTCCCGCATACCCCATTCACGCGTTGAAGACGCGCTGGCGATTGTGCTTGGCACGCTCATGGTCTCCTTCGGCGTCATCATGCTGAAGCAGGCGGGCGCGCTGACTGGCAGCACCGCTGGCATCGCCTTTCTTATCAGCTATCTGTCACCGCTCTCTTTCGGCAGCGCCTTTTTCCTGATTAACATGCCGTTTTACTGGCTGGCGGTGCGCCGCATGGGCTGGGAATTTACCCTGAAAACATTCTGTGCGGTGGGGTTGGTCTCGCTGTTTACCTACCTCCATCCGCTGTTCGTGCACTTTTCCGCGCTCAATCCTTTTTATGCGACACTGTTCGGTAACGTGATCATGGGCATTGGGTTTATAGTGTTGTTTCGTCATAAAGCCAGCTTGGGCGGGATTAACATTCTGGTGCTGTGGCTACAGGATCGCATCGGACTGCGCGCAGGGAAACTGCAAATGGCCGTGGATACCTGTGTCGTGCTGGCGTCGCTGTTTGTCGTGAGCGGGCCGATGCTGCTGGCATCGATTGCGGGCGCCGTGATCCTCAACCTGATTATCGCCATGAACCATCGTCCCGGACGGTACATGGTTTAATGCTGCATACACCTCTGATTTTTACGACTACTCATGGAGATCTGCACCGTGTTTCAAAACGTTGATGTCTACGCTGGCGATCCGATTCTGTCGCTGATGGAAACCTTCAAACATGATCCGCGCACCAATAAAGTGAACCTCAGCATCGGCCTTTATTACGACGAGCAGGGGATTATTCCTCAGCTCCAAGCGGTCGCTGCCGCAGAAGAGCAGCTGAAAGCCGAGCCGCAGCAGGCATCGCTCTATCTGCCGATGGAAGGCCTCAACGCGTACCGTAACGCCATTGCGCCGCTGCTGTTCGGTGCCGAACATCCGATGCTGACGGCGGGTTGTATTGCGTCAATCCAGACGCTGGGCGGCTCCGGCGCTCTGAAAGTGGGTGCGGATTTCCTGAAGCGCTACTTCCCGAACGCGGGTGTCTGGGTCAGCGATCCGACCTGGGATAACCATGTGGCAATCTTTAACGGTGCCGGTTTTGAGGTGAACACCTATCCGTGGTACGACGCGGAAACCAACGGCGTGAAATTCGATGCCTTCCTCGCCGCGCTTAAAGCGCTGCCGAAGCAGAGCATCGTGCTACTGCATCCTTGCTGCCACAACCCGACCGGCGCAGACCTCACGGACGCGCAGTGGGATCAGACCGTTGAGGTGCTGAAGGCGCAGGAGCTGATTGCATTGCTCGACATCGCCTATCAGGGCTTTGGTGCCGGTATGGAAGCGGATGCCTATGCGATTCGCGCCATTGCCGCTGCGGGCCTGCAAGCTCTGGTCAGCAACTCTTTCTCAAAAATCCTCTCGCTGTATGGCGAACGCGTTGGCGGCCTCTCTATTGTCTGCGACAGCGCCGAAGAAGCCAGTCGCGTGCTGGGCCAGCTAAAAGCCACGGTGCGCCGCAACTACTCCAGCCCGCCGAACTTTGGTGCGCAGGTGGTGGCTCGCGTGCTGAACGACGACGCGCTAAAAGCGAACTGGCTGGCGGAAGTTGAGGCGATGCGCCTGCGTATTATCGCGATGCGTAAAACCCTAGTTGACGTGCTGAGCACCGAACTGCCTAGTCGTAACTTCGACTACCTGCTGAATCAGCGCGGTATGTTCAGCTACACCGGCCTCAGCGCGCAGCAGGTCGATCGCCTGCGCGAAGAGTTTGGCGTTTACCTGGTGGTCAGCGGCCGTATTTGCGTCGCCGGTCTGAACAGCAATAACGTGCGTCAGGTGGCGCAGGCATTTGCGGCAGTGATGTAATTCTGCTGGTTATAGCGTTGCAAAAAAATAAACCGTCAGCTCAGGCTGGCGGTTTTTTTTCGCCTTCAGGTTTACCTTTCTGCGACTTATTGCACACTTAAACGGTGTAACTAACTCAGGAACAAGGCATGTGGCATCAACAAACGCTCAGGCTCGGGGAGAAATCACGCTGTTTTCATCTGGTCACCGATGAGATTATCAACCAGATCCCCGCGCTGGCACAGGTAGAGACCGGTTTGCTGCACCTGCTGTTGCAGCACACTTCCGCCTCGCTGACGCTGAATGAAAACTGCGATCCCACGGTGCGCAGCGACATGGAAAACCATTTTATGCGCCACGTCCCGGAAGACGCGCCTTACCAGCATAATTATGAAGGACGCGACGATATGCCCGCGCATATCAAATCCTCCACGCTGGGCGTATCGCTGTTACTGCCTGTCCAGCGCGGAAAGTTAATGCTGGGCATCTGGTTAGGGGAACATCGCATTCACGGCGGCGCGCGACGCATCGTGGCAACTTTACAAGGGGAGTCGAAATGAACACGTCAGATCTGCTGACATACTGCATGAGCAAGCCGGGCGCGGAACAGAGCGTCCACAGCGACTGGAAGGCAACGCAAATAAAAAGCAACGGCGTGCTGTTTGCGATGGTGCATGAGGTAAAAGGGCGTCCGGCGGTCTCCCTCAAGAGCACGCCTGCGCTGGCGAAGCTGCTGCGTGAGGAGCACAGTGATGTCTTTCCCAGCGAGCATCTGAATAAAACGCACTGGAGCACGCTACTGCTCGACGGCTCACTGAAAGATTCGCAGATCTACTATCTGGTGGATGCCTCTTATCAGCAGACTGAGGCTACCCGGGCGGCGGGCGTCTGAAACAAGCGCGCGGCACTGTGCCGCGCGACCGGTTTTCGTTACGCCGCTGCTTCGTCGCGCAGCGTATTGATATCAATGACGAAGCGATACTTTACGTCGCTTTTCAGCATACGCTCGTAGGCTTCGTTAATCTGGTTCATCGCGATCAGCTCGATATCTGACGTGATGCCGTGCTTGCCGCAGAAATCGAGCATCTCCTGCGTCTCGGAGATGCCGCCAATCAGCGAACCGGCAATGCTGCGGCGTTTCATGATCAGGTTTAACACCTGCGGTGCAGGGTGATCGTGCTCCGGTGCGCCGACCAGCGTCATATTGCCATCGCGCTTCAGCAGGGCGATAAACGGGTTGAGCTCGTGCTGCGCTCAACGGTGTTAAGGATGAAATCGAAGCTGTTAGTGTGCTGCGCCATCTGATCCGCATCTTTCGACACTACAACTTCATCTGCACTGAGACGCTTACCATCTTCAATTTTTGACGGTGAGGTGGTGAACAGCACAACGTGTGCCTCCATCGCATGTGCGATCTTCACGCCCATATGACCCAAGCCACCGAGACCAACGATACCCACTTTTTTGCCTAGGCCAACGTTCCAGTGACGCAGCGGCGAATAGGTTGTGATACCTGCACAGAGCAGCGGCGCAACGCCTGCTAGGTCAAGTTTTTCCGGTACGCGCAGCACAAAGTTCTCATCAACCACGACCGCCGTTGAGTAACCGCCGTAGGTAATGTCGCCGGTTTCACGATCCTGACAGTTATAGGTGCCGACAAAGCCGACTTCACAATATTGCTCCAGCCCTTCCTGACAGCCTAGACAGCTGCGGCAGGAGTCTACCATACAACCGACGCCAACCAGATCGCCCACTTTGTATTTGCTGGCATGATTGCCAACCGCGGTCACGCGGCCCACGATTTCATGTCCCGGTACGACCGAAAAATGGTGTTTTTCCACTCGTTGCGGGCCTGGTGCAGGTCAGAATGGCAAACGCCACAGAACAGCACTTCAATCTGTACATCATGCGCGCAGTTTACGCGGTTTGTAATCGAACGGTGCCAGGCTGGATTTCGCGTCCTGAGCGGCACAGGCGTGCGTAATATTCATGGTGTCTCCAGGTTCGGTGTGTCGTGAGTATTTTAATATGTGCGGCGCAAAAGGCGCGGCAATTAAGAGGGCGACGCCAAACGGGCGCGCCAGTGAGGAACGTTTAAAAGAATAGTCATAGAATGCCAGCGCAACTATGCCTATACATGCATGAATCTTGCCTGATTCTGTTTTTATCGCGTGGAATGGGCAGTTAAAAAATCTATGGTCCCCCCCATTTTTGCAACACTGATTTTTGACTAATGGTGGG
>JAUHTP010000062.1:0-6747 GCA_031332935.1 Candidatus Pantoea bathycoeliae
GCCTTTCATGCCGACAGCCGCAAAATCTGGACGGCGCTGTTTCCGGTGATATCGAACGGCTACAGGCTGCGCGTCACCTCCACCCCGAACGGCAAAGGCAACAAATTCTATGAACTGATGACCGATGCGTCCCTGGATACGGTCTGGTCGCGCCATGTGGTGGATATCTATCAGGCGGTGCGTGAAGGGTTGCCGCGCGATATTGCCGATATGCGTGCCGCCCTGAACGACGAGGAGGCATGGGCGCAGGAGTTTGAACTCAAATGGCTGGATGAAGCATCAAGCTGGCTCTCCTATGAACTGATTGACGGCGTAGAGCATGACCTGGCGGGTATCCCCAAACACTATGCCGATGGCCCCTGTTTTGTCGGGGTTGATATCGCCACCCGTCATGACCTGTTTGTCATTTGGGTGATTGAGCAGGTGGGCGATGTGTACTGGACGCGCGACATCATTACCCGCAAACGGGCCACCTTTGCCGAGCAGGACGCGCTGCTCGACGATGTCTTTTTCCGCTACCGGGTACTGCGGTGCTGCATTGACCAGACCGGCATGGGCGAAAAGCCGGTGGAAGATGCCAAACGCCGTCATGGTACCCATCGCGTCGAGGGGGTGCTGTTTACCGCCGGTAATAAACTCACGCTGGCCACACGCGGCAAGGAAATCTTTGAAGACCGCCGGTTGCGTATTCCGCAAGGTGACAAGGATTTACGGGCTGACCTGCACAAGTTAACGCGCGTGACCGGCCCGACCGGTGCCCCGCGCTTTGTGGCCGACAGCGATGCCAGCGGCCATGCTGACCGTACCTGGGCCTGTTTTCTGGCGCTCAATGCCGCCGACAGCCCGACCGGGCCGGGGCGTGTTTACTCCCGCCGACCCCGGCAGGCTAACCGATTACTGGAGGGTTATTAATGGCACACGGACTCTATGTGACACCAACCGAATTTGTCGCCTTCGCCGACCCGTGTCGGCCACTGATGCGCACGATGGCTACGCGCGAGCGCAGCCCGGCGGGCATTCTGGGGTTTACCCAGTGGCTGCCTAACCCGGACGTCATTCTTAAATCCCTGGGTCGCGATATCAGCGTCTACCGTGAACTGCGCGCTGAACCGCTGGTTGGCAGCAGCATTCGCCGCCGTAAATCAGCGGTCAAGGCGCTGGAGCGGGGACTGACGCCGCGTCATGCCGACCCGGCGGTGGTGGATTTTCTGCGTGAGGTGATGGAAGGCTGGGATATCGACCGTATCATTGGCGAGCTGCTCGATGCGGCCTTCTTTGGCTACCAGCCCGCTGAACTGACCTGGGTCAAACGTCACGACCGCCTGCAGGTCAGTGATATTGTCGGTAAACCGCCGGAGTGGTTCAGCTTTGATGACGGCAACCAGCTGCGCTTTGGTGCCAGACAGGCGGGGCTGGCCGGTGAATTGTTACCGCCACGCAAGTTTGTGGTGGCAACACAGGACGCGACCTTTGATAACCCTTACGGCTTTCCCGACCTGTCGATGTGCTTCTGGCCGGTGGCGTTTAAAAAAGGCGGCTGGCGTTTCTGGATGCGCTTTACCGAGAAGTACGGCAGCCCCTGGCTGGTTGGCAAACACCCACGCGGCACCGCCGATGCGGAAATCGACCTGCTGCTCGATTCGCTCGACAAGATGGTGGAAGACGCGGTGGCGGTTATTCCCAATGATTCCACGGTGGAAATCATTGAATCGGCGGGCAAGGGCGTATCCAGCGACATCTATCGCCATCTGATTGAACTGGCCCGCGCTGAAATCGTCATTGCTCTGCTGGGTCAAAACCAGACCACCGAAGCGGATACCACGCACGCTTCAGCGCAGGCTGGACTGGAAGTCGCCGCTGATATCCGCGATGGCGATGCGGCGATGGTGATGAGTGCCATCAATCAGGTACTGCGGTTTATGGTGGAGCTTAACTTCGGTGAGGTGCCGATGCCTTCATGGGCGCTGTGGGCGCAAGAGACCATTGACGAGACCCAGGCCAAACGCGATTTGAGCCTGTCGCAGGCCGCGACGCTGTTTACCCCGCAATACTTTATGCGTGAGTACAACCTGCAACCGGGCGACCTGCGCGAGTCTGCGGTCATGACGCCCCTGACGAACGCGGCCTTTGCCGAGACGCAATCCGAAGAAGCCGGGCTGGCAGAGGATGAACTGGAGCACGCGCTGGAGAGTCTGATAACCCGCGGGCAACGGGATAACGCCATGGAGCCGATACTGGCACCGCTGTTTGCCGCCGTCGAGCAGGGCCAGTCTCCCCAGGCATTAATGGGCATGCTGGCAGAAATGTATCCGCGTATGGCGGCTGACCGTCTGCAGGCGCACCTGGCGCGGATTTTATTTGTGGCGAACATCGCCGGGAGGCTCAGTGCTCAATAGTCACGACATTACCGTCTGTTTTGGCCTGCCGCCTGCACGCGCCATTGCCTACCTCCGCGCCAAGGGTTATCGCATCACCTGGGACTGGGAGGAGATGTGGCAAGAGGCGCATGCACACGCCTTTACCGTGGCGAAAGTGATGCGCCTCGATATTCTGGAGGATATTCGCCAGGCACTGGAAAACGCCCTGGCGGAAGGCAAGACCCAGCAGTGGTTTAAAAAGGAACTGACCCCCATACTGCAGGCCAGGGGATGGTGGGGAAAAACCGATACCACTGACCCCGTCACGGGCGAGCCCGTCACCGTTCAGCAGGGCAGTGCATGGCGGCTGGAGACGATTTACCGCACCAATCTCTCCCTGCTCTACAGCGCCGGACGCTGGGCCGAGCAGCAGGCCAATATCGATGATCGGCCTTACTGGATGTACGTCGCTATCCGCGATAACCGCACGCGCAAAAGTCATCTGGCACTGCACGGATTGGTTTTTCCGGCGGATGATCCGTTCTGGCAGACCTTCTATCCCCCTAACGGCTGGCGCTGTCGCTGCAGCGTGATTGCGCTCTCCGCCGAGGACGTGCGTCAGCGCGGGCTGGCGGTGGGGACGGCAGCCGGTCGACTGGAGACGGCGCTCAGACGGGTCTCTGAAAAAACCGGGGAAATGAAGCCGGTGACCACCTTTCATTTACCGTCCGGTAAAACCCTCAGCCCGGATATCGGCTTTTCCTATACACCCGGTCGTGCTTACGCCCCTGACCTGGCGCGCTACGGCGGCCCGCTGGCTGCACTGGCGCGTCAACAGTGGCGAGGGCCATCATGAAAGACCTGATGCACATTCAGATTGATGCCCGCGCACTGGCAAAGGGACTACGCGACCTGAGCCTCGCCGGGCAGGACATGACGTCGCTGATGCGCGCCCTGGCAGAAACCCTCAAGACCGAAACCGACCTGAACTTTGAAGATGAGGGGCATCCGGCCTGGCAACCTTCCGTGGCCGCCTTGTCTCGCGAGGGCATGACCTTGTCAGCCAGTGGCCAGCTACGCGGCAGTGTCACCACCGATTACAGTAGCCATCATGCGGCGCTTGGCAGCAATCTCGATTATGCGCGGATACATCAACTGGGGGGCAAGGCCGGACGCCAACGCCGCATCACCCTGCCCGCGCGACCGTATCTGCCTGTGGATAAGCAGGGTGCGCTTCAGCCCGGTACCGAACAAAAACTGCTGGCGTCGGTGCTGCGCTATCTGGAAAGGGCCACCCGCCGCTAACGCCCGTGGCGCGTTTTACGGCGTTCAGGCGGGTCAGTTTACCCCTGAACGCCCTGACGGCCTTTATAAACCTTTATAAAGGCTTTCCTGCGCCCTTTTTATCGCCTGCGTTGACGGTCGTCGCCTTTTAACGGCATGATATGGGTGACCCGCCGTTATCCGTACATTCTTAAACCCCTTTAAAAGCCTGCCCTGTTTTCACACGCCACACTGTCCCCCTGTCTATTGACCGGAGGGGACATGAGCACACTCCATATTTTCAAAGCCGGTACGCATACCGATATGCACGGCAACCGGATCCAGTTCAGCGAAGCGGCGGTCGCGGCGATGGTGCAGGCTTACGATCCGGCGCTGTACGATGCGCCTATCGTGGTCGGGCATCCTGCGCTCGATGCGCCTGCCTACGGCTGGGTGAAAAGTCTGATGGCACAGGGGACTGATGTGCTGGCTGAACCCCAGGACGTCGACCCGGCCTTTGCCGAACTGGTGGCGCAAAAACGCTATAAGAACATTTCTGCCTGTTTCTACTCCCCCGATGCACCCGGCAACCCGAAGCCCGGTAACTGGTATTTGCGCCATATCGGCTTTCTCGGCGCACAGCCACCCGCGATTAAGGGCCTCAAGCCTGCCGCGTTCAGTGAAGCGGAAGAAGGCGTGGTCGAGTTTGCCGACTGGGGCAGTACAACCAGTGCGTCACTGTTCGCCCGGCTGCGTGATTTTTTGATTGAGAAATTTGGCCGTGAAGCGACCGATGCGGCGCTCCCTGCGTGGCAAATCGACGCGCTGCGTGACACAGGCCAGGAAAACGACAGCGTGCGTCCGGCTTTCACCGAAAGCACCGCTACCGCCCCGGCATCCCCTACACCATCAATTCCCCCCACTATCGAGGACAACACCGTGGATGAGAAAGAAACCCTGCGCCTGGCGCAGGAGAATGCTGACCTGAAGCGTCAGCTTGAGGCACGTCGTCAGGCCGACAGTCAGGCCGAACAACGTCAGCGCCATGAAATGAATGCCGCCTTTGCCGACAGTCTGGTCAGCGAAGGGCGTCTGGCCCCTGCCGCCAAAAATGTGGTGGTGGCGTTGCTGGATGCGGTTGAACGCGGCGACTCGCCGGTGGCCTTCAGCGAAGGTAGCCTCACCCAGCCACTGGGCGAGGCGTTCCGAAACGTGCTGAAAACCTCCCCGCCGCTGGTTTGTTTCAGCGAGGTGGCGACCAAGGCACGCGGTACCCCGTTGGGGCAGTCGGTGGAGTTTGCCGATGCTGACCCGGTCGCGCTGGCCCTGCACCAAAAAGCGCAGGCCCTGGCGACGTCTGAAAACATCAGCTATGAAGCGGCGGTTAAGCGCTGCCTGTAAGGAGAGAGTATGTCTGATTATCTGAAAGCGAAACGGATCAGTGACCCCGTTCTCACCACCCTGGCGCGGGATTATCACAATGCCAGTTTGATTGGTGAAAAACTGTTTCCGGTCGTGCGTCTTGAAAAAGAGGGGGCAAAAATTCCGACCTTCGGTAAAGGGCGCCTGGCACTCTATGAAACCAAACGCGCAGTGGGTGCTGACAGCAATATCCTGTTACGGGAAAAACAGGCTTTCACCGATATCGTGCTGGATGAGCATGATCTGGCTGTACCGGTAGATTACCGGGAACAGGCCGAATCGATGTTTAACGAAGAGGCAAAAGCGATTAAGCGTGCCACGGATGGCATTTTACTGCGCCATGAAACCTATGTTGCCGAGCTGGCCCAATCGACGTCGGTCTATGCCAGCAATGCCACCAAAGCGCTGAGCGGTGATGGGGCCTGGAACAAGAAAAATGGCGATCCGCTGAAAGATATTGAAACCGGCATGGAAGTGGTGCGCGCCAACACGGGCCTGCGCCCTAATGTGATCGCCATGGGCGCCAGTGTGATGGCGCTATTGCGCTTCCATAAGGTGTTGCAGGACGCGCTCGGCGGTAATGAGCGCAAACGTATCACCACGGAAATTTTAAAGGATTTGTTCCAGGTCGATGAGGTACTGATTGGTGCGCCGGTACAGCTGGCCAAGGACGGTAAAAGCACCACAGACCTGTGGAAAGATAATCTGATGCTACATGTCGTCAGTGGCCCTGCCGCCAGCGGTGAAAATGCAGATGAACACAGACCGTCCTTTGGCTATACCTTCCGCCGCCAGGGCATGCCATTGGCCGACCGCTTCGACAGCGTCGGCGGGAAGGTGGTCAATATCCGCTACACCGATATTTACAAGGTGGCGGTGGTAGGCAGTGAGGCTGGGTATCTGATTAGCGGTATTAAAGGAGCGTAAAAGATGGTCACACAACAAGTCGTACTCACCACGACCGTGGTGGCGGCAGAAGATCTGCCCGTTCACCGTTTGGTCGGTATTTCGGCGAAACCCTTTAAAGGCAGCGGTACCGAACTCGGCGTGGCGGATGTCGCGGGCAAAAAAGGCGATGCCGTGCCGGTCAATGTCCTGGGCATTATGGCGGTCGAGGCCGGTAGTGCCATCAGTGTCGGCGAGTTACTGAAATCCGATGACCAGGGTCGGGTTATCCCGGAGTCTGCTTTGGAAAAAGGCGCATTACCGGCCTCGACGGTCGGGGTGGCGCTGGATGCGGCCACTGCCGAAGGCCAGCTTATCCGCATGGTGCGAGGTATCTGATGGATTACTGCACACCCGATGATGTGGCGGCGGTTATTCCCCGCCAGACGCTGATTGAGCTGACGCAGGACGGGGTGAGCATGGCGATCGGCCAGGCGCTACCGGACGTGGTTAATGAGACCGTGGTCAGTGAGGCTATCCGGTATGCGGTCGAGCTGATTGATGCGCATCTGCGCGGGCGCTATACCCTGCCGCTGACGCAGGTACCCACTGTCCTGAAGGATTTGGCGCTGAATCTGGTGTGCCATGCCCTCTATCGCCGCCGCCCGGAGGGTGACCTGCCGGACGCGGTGAAGGAAAGCTATCGCGCCACCGAGAAAACCCTGGTGGCGTTGCGCGACGGCAAGCTGACGCTGGGCATTCAGGCGACACAGAAGGATATGCCCGAGCCGGGGGAATACCGTGTCCGCAGCCGGGAGCG
>JAUHTP010000063.1:0-6739 GCA_031332935.1 Candidatus Pantoea bathycoeliae
TCTCTGCCCACAGAGACGCCGCACAGATTTGAGCAAGCCCACCATTAGTCAAAAAATCAGTGTTGCAAAAATGGGGGGGGACCATCGATTTTTTTGCTTTTACCATCGAAGAATGCGCCAGCAAGCGGGAGTGCGGAGCATACCGAGGTATATGAGCCACTCACGCTGACGCAGCAACGCTGCTGCTCGCGCATCCTGGCCATTTCTAGTTCGTGCTGCACCACCGTTTGATTAAGCTGATCGATTGTAAGCTCCTGAAGGCCAGCTTGCTTTCCAGTGCTTCAAGCAGTTGTTCCCACTCTGATTGTTGCATGATCTCTCCTCCGGTTATGACGCTGTGACGATCGCGCCCGGCGCAGATTCTACGTTTTCTGCCGCCAGAATCACCCGATTTTTTACCGCTTCGCCTGTAAGGGTTGAATATGAGACCCGCTATCATCATCTCTGATGAAACTTCCTGATGCAAAAAAGGTCGGAAGTTAACTAGGTAATTACGCTGCGGGAGTTTTCGACACTGCCGCGTACAGTTATAGTGTGGAGCTTTAGTCCGCAATAGTTGCCGAGGTAACACGCTTCGGTTTTGGAGAAAGGATGAAATCACTGTTTAAAGTCACATTGTTAGCTACCACTATGGCCGTTGCGCTGAGTGGGCCGCTGGTGATGGCTGCCGAAACGACCGCAGCGACCGATGTGGCACCGCAGGCACTGAAAAATGCGGCCTTCAAAAACGAAGACCAGCAATCAGCCTACGCTCTGGGCGCCTCGCTGGGTCGCTACATGGACAACTCCCTGAAGGAACAGGAGAAACTGGGCATCAAGCTGGATAAAAATCAGCTGATTGCGGGCGTTCAGGATGCGTTTGCCGGTAAGAGCAAACTCTTCGACCAAGAGATCGAGCAGACACTGCAGGCCTTTGAAGGCCGCGTGAAAGGCGCTGCGCAGGCGAAAATGGAGAAAGACGCGAAAGAGAACGCCAATAAAGGTACTGCTTTCGCCGACAAATTTGCTAAAGAAAGCGGCGTGAAGAAAACGGAATCTGGCCTGCTGTATAAAGTAGAGAAAGAAGGTAGCGGCGACGCGCCGAAAGACAGCGATACCGTGGTCGTGAACTACAAAGGCACGCTGATTGACGGCACTGAGTTTGATAACTCCTATACCCGCGGTGAACCGCTCTCTTTCCGTCTTGACGGCGTGATCCCCGGCTGGACTGAAGGACTGAAGCACGTTAAGAAAGGCGGCAAGATCAAACTGGTTATCCCACCGCAGCTGGCTTACGGCAAAAACGGCGTACCGGGTATCCCAGCTAACTCTACGCTGGTGTTCGATGTTGAGCTGCTCGACATCAAACCGGCACCTAAGGCTGATGAGAAAGCGCAGGCACCGGCCGCAGACGCGAAGAAATCTCAATAATCTTTTCACCGCCGCCTTCGGGCGGCGGTTTCATTTCTATTGAACGACAAAGCTCTGGCATAAGCAGGCGACATTTGCCAGACTATCGACTGCATAACTTTCCCAATAAAAGAGTCTGCCCGCTGCGCTGAGACAGGCTCCAGCCATTTAGGGTAATTTCTTCGATGTCAAATCCATTCAATCCCGGCGAACTGAGCGACTTCGATTTACTGGAGCAGCGTCCGTTTGAGCAGACCGACTACGATATTCTTAAATCCTATGAAGCGGTCGTTGATGGCCTGGCGATGCTGATCGGCTCGCACTGCGAAATCGTGCTGCACTCGCTGGAAGATCTAAAGTGTTCGGCGGTGCGTATCGCTAACGGCGAACATACCGGCCGCAAAGTAGGCTCGCCGATTACCGATCTGGCACTACGTATGCTGCATGACATGCACGGCGCGGACAGCAATGTGTCTCGCGCCTATTTCACGCGCGCCAAAAGCGGCGTGCTGATGAAGTCGGTCACTATTGCCATTCGCAACCGTCAGCAGCGCGTGATTGGACTGCTGTGCATTAACATGAACCTTGATGTGCCGTTCTCGCAAATTATGTCGACCTTTATGCCGCCCGAGATGCAGCAGGTCGATTCAAACGTCAACTTCGCCAGCTCGGTAGAAGATCTGGTGACTCAGACGCTGGAGTTCACCATTAAGGAAGTCAGCGCCGATCGCAACGTTTCAAACAACGCCAAGAATCGCCAGATCGTGCTGAACCTTTATGAAAAGGGCATCTTTGATATCAAAGACGCCATCAGCCAAGTCGCCGATCGCCTGAATATCTCCAAGCATACCGTCTATCTCTATATTCGCCAGTTCAAGAACGGTGACTTTCAGGGACAGGACCGCTAATGCGCTATACCTTGCTGGTCACCGGTCCGGCTTACGGTACGCAGCAGGCCAGCAGCGCGCTGCTGTTTGCGCGTGCGCTACTGGCTGCCGGTCATCAGTTGCAGAGCATTTTCTTTTACCGCGAGGGCGTGCTGAACGCCAATGAGCTGACCGCACCGGCCAGCGATGAGGCGGATATTGTCCGCGCATGGCTTTCGCTGCATCAGGAGCAGGGCGTGGCGCTCAATATTTGCGTGGCTGCCGCGCTGCGCCGCGGCGTCACTGATGCGCAGGAGGCAGAGCGGTTGCAGCTTGCAGGCAGCAACCTGCAGCCCGGATTTGAACTTAGCGGTTTGGGCGCGCTGGCAGAAGCCGCACTCGACTGCGATCGACTGGTACAGTTTTAATGAATCGCGTCGCCTTTGTTTTTACTCGTGCGCCGCACGGCAGCAGCGCAGGTCGTGAAGGCCTCGACGCCGCGCTGGCGACCGGTGCGCTAAGCGAGTCTATTGGCCTGTTCTTTATCGGCGATGGGGTTTTACAGCTGATGCCCGGCCAGCAGCCGGAAACCATTCTGGCTCGCAACCATGCCGCCACCTTTGGCGTGCTGGCGCTGTACGATATTGAACACTGCTGTATTAGCCGCGAGGCGTTGCGCGAACGGGGCCTGGCGGAAGAGGGTGCACGCGTCATGGACGTTGGCATTCTTGATGCTTCCGCGCTACAGCAACAGCTAGCGACCTACGATCGCATCATTACTTTTTGAGGGCGCGCTATGCTGCATACCCTGATGCATTCTCCTTGGTACAGCGATATTAACAGCCTGCTACTGTTGCTGACGGCAGAAGACGATCTGCTGCTGTTACAGGACGGCGTACTGGGCGCGCTTAAAGGCAGCAGCGCGCTGAACCGGCTGCTGGCGTCGCCTGCCACCGTGTGGGTGCTGGCAGAAGACGTGACCGCGCGCGGCCTTACTGGTCAAATTTCAACCAAAGTGAGGCCGGTAGACTATACTGGTTTCGTCACGCTCACTGAAAAACATCAGCAGCAAATAACCTGGTAATGTCGTAAAGCTTGGTTATTTCTTGACACCCTAATTGGCTCAGCCCTAAAATTCTGCGTCCTCGTAGTTATACGGGGCGATTTATTACGTGTTTACGAAGGAAAAGCAAATCCAGGAGCTATTTAATGGCAACAGTTAACCAGCTGGTTCGCAAACCACGCGTACGCAAAGTTGCAAAGAGCAACGTGCCTGCGCTGGAAGCTTGCCCGCAAAAACGTGGCGTTTGTACTCGTGTGTACACCACCACTCCGAAAAAACCGAACTCCGCACTGCGTAAAGTTTGCCGTGTTCGTCTGACTAACGGTTTTGAAGTTACCTCCTACATCGGTGGTGAAGGTCATAACCTGCAGGAACACTCCGTTATCCTGATCCGTGGCGGTCGTGTTAAAGACCTGCCAGGTGTGCGTTACCACACCGTTCGTGGCGCGCTGGACTGCTCAGGTGTTAAAGACCGTAAGCAGGCTCGCTCCAAGTATGGCGTGAAGAAGCCAAAGGCTTAATGGTTCTCCGTTAAGTAAGGCCAAACGTTTAACTTAAATGTCAAACTAAACTCGTAGAGTTTTGGACAATCCTAAATTAACAACGGAGTATTTCCATGCCACGTCGTCGCGTCATTGGTCAGCGTAAAATTCTGCCGGATCCTAAGTTCGGATCAGAGCTGCTGGCTAGATTTGTAAATATCCTGATGGTGGATGGTAAAAAATCTATCGCTGAATCAATCGTTTATACCGCTCTTGAGACCCTGGCTCAGCGCTCTGGTAAAAACGAGCTGGAAGCTTTTGAAGTAGCCCTCGAAAACGTACGTCCGACTGTCGAAGTTAAGTCACGTCGCGTTGGTGGTTCTACCTATCAGGTTCCAGTTGAAGTCCGTCCGGTTCGTCGTAATGCTCTGGCAATGCGTTGGATCGTAGAAGCTGCTCGTAAACGCGGTGATAAATCTATGGCTCTCCGCTTGGCGAACGAACTTTCTGACGCTGCAGAAAACAAAGGTACTGCAGTTAAGAAACGTGAAGACGTTCACCGTATGGCCGAAGCTAACAAGGCGTTCGCTCACTACCGCTGGTAATCGCCAGGTAGTTGTTGTTAAACCAGCGGGTGTGCAAAATGCTAACCTGCTGGGTTCGACTAATTTTGAACGTCCGAGAATCAGAGGAATCAAATGGCTCGTACAACACCCATTGCGCGCTACCGTAACATCGGTATCAGCGCACACATCGACGCCGGTAAAACCACTACTACCGAGCGTATCCTGTTCTACACCGGTGTTAACCACAAAATCGGTGAAGTACATGATGGCGCAGCGACCATGGACTGGATGGCTCAGGAGCAGGAGCGTGGTATCACTATCACCTCTGCAGCAACCACCGCGTTCTGGTCCGGTATGGCTAAACAGTTTGAGCCGCACCGTATCAACATCATCGATACCCCTGGACACGTTGACTTCACCATCGAAGTAGAACGTTCCATGCGTGTGCTCGACGGCGCAGTAATGGTTTACTGTGCAGTAGGTGGCGTGCAGCCGCAGTCTGAGACCGTATGGCGTCAGGCGAACAAATATAAAGTTCCGCGTATCGCGTTCGTTAACAAAATGGACCGTATGGGCGCGAACTTCCTGAAAGTTGTTGGCCAGATTGAATCTCGTCTGGGCGCGACTCCGGTTCCGCTTCAGCTGGCTATCGGCGCTGAAGAGAACTTCACCGGTGTTGTTGACCTGGTCAAGATGAAAGCTATCAACTGGAACGATGCCGACCAGGGCGTTACCTTCGATTACGAAGAGATCCCGGCTGACATGCAGGAACTAGCTGAAGAGTGGCGCGGCAAGCTGATCGAAGCGGCAGCAGAAGCTTCTGAAGAGCTGATGGAGAAATTCTTCAGCGGCGAAGAGCTGAGCGAAGAAGAGATCAAAACTGCTCTGCGTCAGCGCGTACTGCGCAACGAAATCATCTTGGTTACCTGTGGTTCTGCGTTCAAGAACAAAGGTGTTCAGGCGATGCTGGATGCTGTGGTTGAATACCTGCCGGCACCGACTGACGTTCCTGCGATCAACGGTATGCTGGACGACGGTAAATATACCCCGGCTGAGCGTCACGCTGATGACAGCGAGCCGTTCTCTGCGCTGGCGTTCAAAATTGCCAACGACCCGTTCGTGGGCAACCTGACCTTTTTCCGCGTGTACTCTGGCGTGGTTAACTCAGGCGACACCGTACTGAACTCAGTTAAATCTGCTCGTGAGCGTTTTGGCCGTATCGTACAGGTGCACGCTAACAAACGTGAAGAGATCAGCGAAGTTCGCGCAGGCGACATCGCAGCGGCAATCGGTCTGAAAGACGTGATCACCGGTGATACCCTGTGTGATCCGAGCAACCCGATTATCCTGGAACGTATGGAGTTCCCGGAGCCGGTAATCTCTATCGCCGTTGAGCCGAAAACCAAAGCTGACCAGGAAAAAATGGGTCTGGCTCTGGGTCGTCTGGCTAAAGAAGACCCGTCATTCCGCGTATGGACTGACGAAGAGTCTAACCAGACCATCATCGCCGGTATGGGTGAGCTGCACCTCGACATCATCGTTGACCGTATGAAGCGCGAGTTCAACGTTGAAGCGAACGTGGGCAAACCGCAGGTAGCTTACCGCGAAGCGATTCGCACCAAAGTTACCGACATCGAAGGTAAGCACGCGAAACAGTCTGGTGGTCGCGGTCAGTATGGTCATGTTGTTATCGACATGTACCCGCTGGAGCCGGGGTCAAACCCGAAAGGCTACGAATTTGTCAACGACATCAAAGGCGGCGTGATTCCTGGTGAATACGTGCCTGCGGTTGATAAAGGCATCCAGGAACAGCTGAAATCTGGCCCGCTGGCAGGTTACCCGGTTGTTGATCTGGGCGTGCGTCTGCACTTCGGTTCTTACCATGACGTCGACTCCTCAGAACTGGCGTTTAAACTGGCCGCTTCTATCGCCTTTAAAGATGGCTTTAAGAAAGCACAGCCAGTACTGCTTGAGCCGATCATGAAGGTTGAAGTAGAGACTCCGGAAGAGAACACCGGTGACGTCATCGGTGACCTTAGCCGTCGTCGTGGTATTCTGAAAGGGCAGGAATCTAACGCTACCGGCGTTCAGATTCACGCTGAAGTTCCGCTGTCTGAAATGTTCGGATACGCGACGCAGTTGCGTTCTCTGACGAAAGGCCGTGCTTCTTACTCCATGGAGTTCCTGAAGTACGATGATGCGCCGAACAACGTCGCTCAGGCAGTTATTGAAGCTCGTAGCAAATAAGGCTACGGTTTAAAAATTGTGAACAGATGCCTTCATCATTTATGAAGGCATAACAGTAAGGAATTATCGCCATGGCGAAAGAGCAATTTCAACGTAACAAACTGCATGTAAACGTGGGCACCATCG
>JAUHTP010000064.1:0-2616 GCA_031332935.1 Candidatus Pantoea bathycoeliae
CAAACAAGAAAAAGCCCTTTGCGTAAGCAAAGGGCTTTTTTCTTTTCCAGGATCGACCATTTCATCGATAAAACACCCTGGTAAGTGGCTAGGGCGTTGACCAAAGCATTAGTGAATAACCTGCGATAAAAACGCGCGCGTACGCTCAGACACTGGATTAGAGAAGAATGTCTGCGGCGGTACCATCTCTACGATCTCGCCGCTATCCATAAAGATCACGCGGTCAGCGACGGTACGCGCAAAACCCATCTCATGCGTTAAGTACTTCCTTCACCATCTCAGAATCCAGAGCTGACGTCGGCTCGTCGAACAGCATAATTTTCGGCTTCATGCACAGCGATCGCGCAATTACCACGCGCTGCTGTTGCCCACCGGAGAGCTGACCAGGGGACTTATGCGCGTGCTCTGCAATCCTTACGCGCTCCAGATAGTGCATTGCCAGCTCTTCCGCCTCTTTTTTCGAGGACTTACGCACCCAGACTGGTGTCAGCGTGCAGTTTTGTAAAACGGTCAGATGGGGAAACAGATTGAAGTGCTGGAACACCATGCCAACTTCAGTACGCACGCGTTCAATATTACGCACGTCATCGTTAAGATGGATGCCATCGACCACAATATGTCCTTGCTGATGCTCTTCCAGATGGTTAATACAGCGAATCGTGGTAGATTTACCCGAGCCAGAAGGCCCGCAAAGCACAATGCGTTCGCGCGGCTTCACCTGTAAGTTAATATCCTTCAGTACATGAAACTGCCCATACCATTTATTCACGTCTCGAGCGAAATCATTAAAGCTAAATCATGTTGTAAATGTTGTGTCATGGAAAACCTCAGTGCGATTTACGCCCGGTGTGAAAGCGCTTCTCCAGATGCTGGCTATAGCGCGACATGCTAAAACAGAAAATCCAGTAAACCAGCGCAGCAAAAACGTAGCCCTCTGTCGACATGCCCAGCCAGGCGGGATCAACGGTGGCCTGCTGCACGCTGCTAAAGAGATCGAAAAGGCCGATGATGATCACCAGACTGTTATCTTTGAACAGCGCAATAATGGTGTTCACCAGGCCGGGAATCGTAAGCTTCAGCGCCTGCGGCAAAATCACCAGCATCTGGGTTTTCCAGTAGCCGAGCGCCAGCGATTCCGCAGCTTCATACTGACCTTTCGGCAATGCCTGCAAACCGCCGCGCACCACTTCGGCCACATAGGCCGACTGAAACAAAATCACCCCAACCAGCGCGCGTACCAGCTTATCGATACTGGTGCCTTCCGACATAAACAGCGGCAGCATTACCGAAGACATAAACAGCACAGCATAATGAGCGGCACACTGCGCCAGAACTCGATGAAAATGATCGACAGCGTGCGCACTACTGGCATGCGCGAACGACGGCCTAGCGCCAGCAAGATACCGAGCGGCAATGCGCCAGCGATCCCGACGGCAGCGATGATCAGCGTTAAGGTCAGGCCGCCCCATTGACGCATCTCGACGTGTTCAAGGCCAAAAACACCGCCGTACATCAGCAGCCAGACGGTAAGAGGATAGATGACCGCCCAGCCGGCAATGTACCGCCCACGATGCGGCAGCGATTTGACAAACATCGGGATAATGGACGCTACGCCCAGCACCAGGTTAATACGCCAGAGCAGCTCGTGGGGATAGAGCCCATACATAAACTGGCAGAAACGCGCATGAATGAACACCCAGCATGCGCCCTCTTTAGTACAGTCAGCGCGCGTTTCACCGACCCAGTTCGCCTGGAACACCAGCAACTCTAAGGCTGGCGGAATGACCTGCCACATCAGCCAGAGGCAAAACAGCGTCAGCAGCGTATTAAACCAGCTGGAGAAGAGATTTTTACGCGCCCAGAACCAGAACCAGAACCAGAACCAGAACCAGACCCAGACGCGGCTCAGCGGCGTTGTAGCGACTGGCGGGGTTTCATGTGTAGTCACAGACATCGTCATCCCGTTCTCTTAGCGCTCAACCAGCGCAATTTTGCGGTTATAGATATTCATTAGCAGCGAGATTGTCAGGCTAATCACTAGGTAAACACCCATCGTGATGGCGATGGTTTCAATCGCCTGCCCGGTCTGGTTCAATACTGTACCGGCAAACAGCGACACCATATCGGGGTAGCCGATAGCAGCGGCCAGCGAGGAGTTTTTCACGATGTTGAGATACTTGCTGGTGAGCGGCGGAATAATGACACGCATCGCCTGTGGAATAATGACCTGGCGCAGCGTCACCGGATTAGGCAATCCCAGCGAACGTGCGACTTCATGCTGACCATAGGGCACTGACTGAATCCCAGCGCGGATCACCTCAGCAATAAAAGAAGAGGTGTAGACAGAAAGCGCCACGGTAAGCACGGCCAGCTCGGGGATCATGACAAATCCGCCGCGGAAGTTGAATCCACGTAGCGTGGGTACGTCCCAGTGCGTTGCCGCACCAAAACCCAGATGTGCCACAACGGGAAACAGCACCAGCATCGTTACTGCCGCAGGCCAGGTTCGGCGCAGCTGGCCCGTTTTAAGCTGGTGCTTGCGTTTATAGCGAAACAGCGCATAGCTGCCTGCTATACAGCTATACAGCTATACAGCTATACAGCTATACAGCTATA
>JAUHTP010000064.1:2716-6713 GCA_031332935.1 Candidatus Pantoea bathycoeliae
TAGCTGCCTGCTATACAGCTATACAGCTATACAGCTATACAGCTATACAGCTATAGCTAGCAGAAGCGCAATAATGAACGGCTAGGAGCTAGGCGCATATTGCGGCCAGGGAACATAGAGTCCGCGATTACTGACAAAAGCGAGATCAAAGGCGCTTAATGCCTGACGCGGGCTGGGAAGGTTACGTAATACCGCAAAGTACCAGAAAAAGATCTGTAACAGAGGGGGAATATTACGGAAGGTTTCAATGTAGAAGGTTGAGAGTTTGCGCAGCAGCCATTTATCAGACAGACGCGCAAAGCCGATAAAAAATCCCAGCAGCGAAGCGAAAACGATACAGAGCGCGGAGACCAGCAGGGTATTAGTCAGGCCGACCAGAAACACGCGCGCATACGTATCGCCTTCAGTGTAATCGATCAGATGCTGGACGATGCCGAAACCGGTGCTGCGTTCAAGAAAGCCAAATCCAGAAGTAATGTCACGGCTGGCGAGATTGATCACCGTGTTGTGGATCAGATAACCCACTACGATAAACACCGCGACGATGGCGATGATCTGGTAAAGCTAGGCGGGAACCGTAGGATTACCGAATGAAAAATCCCTTTTCACGGTTGAGCGTTGTGACATGTTGAAACCTCAGAGGCAAAACGCAGGCAGAACGCCGCTCTGGGCGGCGTCCCGTTAACATGTGTAATTAGCGGACCGGTGGGGCATACTGGATGCCGCCTTGGTTCCACAGCGCGTTCTGGCCGCGAGCGATCTTCAGCGCGCTATCTTTGCCTACGTTGAGGTCGAACACTTCCTGATAGTTGCCCACTTGCTTGATGATGTTATATGCCCACTTGTTGTCGAGCTTCAGATCTTTACCGAAGTTGCCTTCAGCACCCAACAGGTGCGCCATATCCGGCGTCGTCGGTTTGGCCGTCATCTGATCGACGTTCTTCGAATTGATGCCCATCTCTTCAGCATTCAGCATTCAGCATCGCATAGAGCGACCATTTAACGATGGTGAACCAGTCATCGTCGCCGCGGCGCACAACCGGGCCCAGTGGCTCTTTAGAGATCACTTCTGGCAGCACGATAAAATCATCCGGTTTACTGAGCTCGATGCGCAGCGCATAGAGCTGTGACTGATCAGAGGCCAGGGTATCGCAGCGACCGCTGTCGAGCGCTTTGGCCGATTCGTCAGAGCGATCGAAAGTGACCAGCGTATACTGCATCTTGTTGGCTTTGAATAAGTCCGCCACGTTCAGCTCGGTGTCGGTACCCGCCTGGATACAGACAGTTGCACCGTCCAGCTCTTTCGCGCTTTTCAGACCCGCCTTCTGGTGGGTCAGGAAGCCGATGCCGTCATAGTAGTTCACACCCGCGAACAGGAAGCCCATACCGCCATCACGCGAAGAGGTCCATGTGGTATTGCGTAACAAAATATCGACTTCGCCAGACTGCAATGTGGTAAAACGCTCTTTCGCGGTCAGCGGGGTATATTTCACCGCTGGCATCGCCGAAAACGGCCGCTGCTACTGCACGACAAACATCCACGTCAATACGAGAACTTGCCGCTGGCGTCGGCATAGGAGAAGCCCGGCAGCCCATCGCTGATACCGCACTGCACAAAACCTTTCTTCTTAATTGCGTCCAGCGTAGAAAGATCATTTTTTTGCATAAAGCATCCTGTGTGGCGTAATTATCTTGTTATGTTTGATGCGCACCGTGCAGCGCGCTATTACCTGTCAGTGGCGGTCAGCCACGCATAGCACTGCAAAGCCAGTGCTAGGTTTGCGGAAGCATGTGTGGGCTGGGAAGATCACTTAATAATCGGAAGTATTGGAAAAGCAGAGCTATATCGTGCACCAAAAGGAAGCAAATCGAGTCGCCTCGATCACAGTTAGTGCAAATAGTTTCACTATATGGAAGCAATGTGAGCCAAGGCTCAGGAAAGCATGTTTGCGAAAGGCGGATTACGTTTTCCATCGCGCAGGATCATTGATGCGCGCCAGCACTCGCACTGCAAGGGGATACGCATGAGATGGACGTCAGATTGAGAGGAAAGAGGAAGGTCAATGCAGAGGTAATTTTCACCGTCGCGATTGCAACTATAGTTACCATTCGCGTGCGAGTTGTTTCATCGTTTAGAGCGTGATGATGAAACCAGCACCAATAAAAACGCCAGCACTCAGGCTGGCGTCATTTACTACATAAACAATGAATCAGTTCATGCCGTATTTTTTCAGTTTCTTACGCAGAGTACCACGGTTGATACCCATCATCAGCGCAGCACGGGTCTGGTTGCCACGGGTATACTGCATCACAATGTCCAACAGTGGCTGCTCGACTTCAGCCAGTACCAGCTCATACAGGTCATTAACATCCTGACCATTCAGTTGAGCAAAATAGTTCTTCAATGCCTGTTGAACCGAATCACGCAGAGGCTTTTGCGTCACCTGATCCTGTGAGTTAACAGTAGAAACGGTCAGTACGTCAGAATTTACGCGTTGTTCGAACATAGTTCTTTCAGCTCTTTATTTCGTTTACGCAAGATTTTCGAAGTATGCCTCCAACGCCTGCAGCTGTTTGCTAGCATTCTCAATGGCGTTGAATGTGCGCTGAAACTGGTCATTAGGGGTATGTTCCTGCAAATACCAGGAGACGTGCTTACGCGCTATACAGTATCCCTTGCCTAGACCATAAAAGTCGTGCAGCTCACGTATATGCGCAACGAGCATACGCTTCACCTCTGCCAGCGGCAGCGGAGCAAGCAGCTCCCCAGTGTCCAGATAATGCTGGATTTCACGGAAGATCCAAGGTCTTCCCTGAGCCGCGCGGCCTATCATCAGGGCATCGGCCCCCGTATAGTCAAGCACGGCTCTGGCTTTATGCGGGTCAGTTATGTCGCCATTCGCGATAACGGGAATGGTGACACTCTGCTTAACTGTCCGAATGCTGTCGTATTCAGCTTCCCCGTTGAACAGGCAGGCACGAGTGCGTCCATGTATCGTCAGGGCCTGAATGCCACAGCGTTCAGCCAATTGGGCAATCTCTACACAGTTACGGTTGTCTGGATCCCAGCCGGTGCGAATCTTCAGCGTAACAGGCACATCTACAGCATTAACCACGGTGGTGAGGATAGATTTCACCAGCTCTGGATATTGCAGCAGCGCTGAGCCTGCCATCTTACGATTCACTTTTTTAGCTGGGCAGCCCATGTTTATATCAATGATCTGCGCGCCAGACGTCACATTAATGCGCGCGGCGGCGGCCATATCATCAGGATCGCAACCTGCAATCTGCACGGCGCAAACGCCGGGCTCGTCACTATGCACTATACGCAAACGGGATTTGTCACTGGCCCAGACTTCCGGGTTAGATGACTGCATCTCGGAGACCGCCATACCGGCCCCGTTTTCATAACACAAAGTGCGGAATGGCCTATCGGTGATGCCGGCCATCGGTGCAGCAATGAGTCGATTACGAAGCTGGTGGTGTCCAATGCGCATGAAGAAGAAGTGACCGTAACTGTTCGCAAGGCGGCGTATATTACGCATTTTTTACTGAAGATGAAAGGCCAAACTTTGAACAATTCGCCGTCTTCAATCGGATAATGCTGGTTAAACGATAATTACTTTACAATATCATTTAAAATTCATGTACTTAAAGAAATTTGAGGAAATTGTGAACAAAGATTTTTCTCAAAATGGGGCATGAATCACAACATAAAAGCGCCACATCAGCTAGTCAGCCAGATATATCGCCGCCATATGGTCATTTATTGCACTAATCTAATTACGTCCAGACGGTAATTAACCTTATTCGACAATCATGCGGCCATGCAGGGCTGCAAGGGACGGTTATTACTGGATTTTAGTGCCTTTTGAAACTGGTCCAGCTGCGCCTGTGACAGCTGGACCGACTGTTTCATTACCAGCCAGCGCAGACCTTCTGTATCTATGGACTACCTCTGTTTTGCAAGCACTGAATCAGGTTCAGGTTGTTGCTT
>JAUHTP010000065.1:0-6638 GCA_031332935.1 Candidatus Pantoea bathycoeliae
CGAATCTCCAGTTAAGCGATGGAGCCATTTACACAAAAAAATTTACAGACCCGTGAAAACCGGGGCGGTTCAGATTAAAAGTACTGGTTAATTGCGCACGTTCTGTGCCGGCATCTGAATTTTGACATTCTCTGCCGCCTGTTTCCCGGCCAGAAAGGCATGATCGGAGTTATAATACTCCCACTCGCTATAACGTCCTGACAGATGGATATCCTGTGTCAGCAGCCACTGGCGAATCAGGGTGACGTTTGCTTTACGTGCATGATCGTAAATCACATAGGCATAAGGCATATCGACCACGTTGGCCGTCAGAATCACATCATCGCGTCGGATCATGCCGACCTTAATGCAGTCTTCCACGCACCGGGCAATCAGTGCCTCTCCTTCCAGCGGCAAAGGTTGCTCCCGGCAGTAAGTCATTTCACAGGTAAGCCCAAATCCACCTTCCGGGTTGCATTCCGGACTGGCATTGCCCTGCACAAATATACGGTGGAAAAGGGTATTGCCAGGATAGTAAATCCAGTGTTTCTCCGTCAGATGGGTACGGCCTATGCCCAGATTTACACAACGCACCGAAACGTGACGTAACTCTCTCGCAGCGTCGTGAACATTTTCCGGGACTTCGTCACCCATCACCTTAATCAACTCCGGCAAAGGCATGGTACTGATCAGCTGGTTATAGCGATAGTGACGCCCGTCAGCCAGGATGGCGATATGCGCCTGGGGCAAAATTTTTGCAATAGCGGCATTGGTTTCCAGGGCACATTTCAGATGACGCAAAAAACCGGACATCAGTGCTTGGAATCCCCCGCGCAGCGGATAACCAAAACGCGCGTTAGGGCCAACGGGTTTCGCCAGGGGTTGCAGCGCGCCATCAATGATTTGTCCGAGATCCGGCAGTGGTACACGTCCACCCAGCCAGGAGGTTTCCATCTCAGTCAACGGCAGTTTCCAGAGTTTTTTGTTATAGGGCAGCGCAAAGTGACGGGCAATCCCCTTGCCCCAAGTGCGCATAATAAACTGTTCAAAATTCTCTGGGGCGTCCTCGTCACTCTTTGTCAGCCAATCTTTGCCATCTGGGATTGCGCCATCGGCACAGCAATCGCGACGATAGCTGAGGTTTTCACTACGCAACGGGTTCTTCACCCCTGCGGCTTCCAGTAACACCGGCACGGCACCCGTTTTGGTTGTGCCATAACGTGCCTCTATCGCACCAAGGATACATTCCTTGATCACCTCCGGCGGTAAACCATAGAGTGCTGACTGGAAGGGGTAGCGCGTATAAACCCCGTCGTTATAGACCCAGGCTTCACGCTCCTGCCAGTGCAGGTTGTCACCCAGCAGCATCTCGTAAAGCTGAAGCACATAAGCATCCTGCGAGAACATAATGTGTCCTGCGTAATCAAAGGTGAATCCCTTATCTTGGACAGAACGACACCAGCCTCCGGGTGTGTCATTCTTCTCCAGAATCACTGCGCCTTCGCCATAATGATAACCTGCGCTCAGGCCAGTAGGGCCTGCGCCAATAATCAGGCAGGGCACCGACTTCGTCTCTACCATACTGGGAGTCAGCCGGGTCATTACGGGTTGCGGCTGGGCGGCCTCGCCTGCGCCGGGCATTTTCCCGGCTGTTTTGCGCATCGCCTGATGCATCAGCTTATACATCTGTTCGGCTGTATGATCCCAGGAGGTGGCGGCAACCCGGGTACGCATCTGCCCGGCCAGCGTTTCACGTGCTTCTGGCGCAAGGCGCAGCGCATTCTCACAGGCCTGGATGAAGGTTTCCGGCGTGTACGCGATAGCGACCAGCCCGGCGTAGTGCCGTTCAACGTCAGTGATGGCAGTACTGACTATGGGCAGCTGGGCGGCCATATATTCCAGTACCTTGGTAGGGCTGATAAAGCGTGTGGAGGCGTTAAGAGCAAAAGGCATCAGACAGACATCCCAGCCTGCCAGGAACTGCGGCAGCGCGTCATAAGGTTGTTGGCCAAACCAGTGGATATTCTCCCGCTGGGGCAGGGACGCGGGATCTATCTTCACCACCGGCCCGACCATAATGATTTGCCATTCGGGATGACTGTCAGCCAGGGCGGCAAGCAGCGGCAGATCCATCCTCTCATCAATCACACCGTAGTAACCGAGGCGTGGTGAAGGCAGCGAGCTTTGTAACGGATGGCCGTTGTTCCGATCCAGCGCCTGTTCAAAATGCACAGTATCTACGCTGCTGGGAAAGCAATGTACCTGTGGGTGTTTCGCTTTTTTTGCCTCGTAGAGGCCGGTGCCGCCAGTAAATACCAGGTCAGCACGGCTCATCAGCGCCGACTCGCGCTGTTGCAGCTGGCGTGGCGCGTGATTAAAAGCAGAAAGTTCGTCCATGCAGTCATAAATGACGGCAAGAGGCTGGAACGACGTTAATAACGGCAGTGCCATCGGGGTATAAAACCAGACCAGCGGGCGTTCGTCTTCATCGACGAGAGTAGCAAGCAGCAGTTGAAGCGGGGCGATCTGGCTGTCATGAAAGCCCGGGGCATCAACATCCGTGTGCGGCTGAATGACGGTAATATTCGGCGCAGGAAAACTCTGGTGCAGGCCCGTCGGACCCGGCAGATAAACCGGCTCCTCAACAAACAGAACCTGATAATGTTGCGCCAGACGCGTCATTAAATGCTGCGGCCGTTGAAAAACAAAATCCCAGCGCAAATGGCTGAATACAATTAACGTATTTTGTTTCATATTCTTCTCCTGATCCGGCCTGGCAGATGAGATGAGCCAGTGAAATTGCCGTAGTGAACGTTGCGCCTGGCGCAGCGCATGGGCATAATTTGGTTGTAAGTAGCGCGCACAGGGATCGGGGCCATGCCGATCAAGATTCCAGAGTCCGCTGTGTGTCCAGAGGGCTGTATCTTCCCATTGCGGGCGGTCGAGGATGGGATAGAGACAGATGCCGAGTAACTCAACCCCGACCAGCTGCGCTTGGGCAACTTGCGCAGCAATGTGAGAAATCCATGCGCCCCGACCGCTGCCGACATGACTGGTTTCAGCCAGTAACAGGGGCCGTTGATAGCGTTGTTGCAAAACGTGTAAAATCTCATGGAGCGGTTTACGCCGCAGGTCACCCAGATGCCAGTAAAGGCGACGGGCCGAAAAGGCTTCCCACTGATTTGCGTGGTAGTAATTAATACCAATTAGGTCAAGATAATGCTCAGCTCCGCCCAGTTCAGGTGCGAGCCTGCCGGCAATCATGTCCCAGGCCTGATACTGAGATTCACACAGCGAGCGGGCAAGAGCGCGACACTCTTCACTTTCCTCTTCCGCAATCACGTGAATAACAGGATCACAATGCAGAAAGCGTGCGCGGGGATCGGCCTGCCAGATAGCCTCACAGCCTGCCAGCGTGGCACGCACCAGTTGCCGTTTACTGGCATCTCCCCGGTTATGCTCTGGCGCATCGGGACAGGAAAACACGCCCGCCTCGATTCCCCAGCTGAGAAAGGAGATCTCATTCATGGGCGAGTAGACAGGCGCGTCCTGGTACCAGGGCGCGAGGTAATGCGCCAGCGCCCCGCAAAATGCCGCGAAGCGTGGCACAAAATCAAAAGAGAACAGGCTGATATCTTCAGGCCAGCCGTAATGACAGATTGTCCAGCTGATCTGGATGCCCTGTTCCTGGGCTGCCTGCATCCGCAGTGCGACCGACGAGAAGTCGTACTCCCCGCTGGTCTTTTCTGCCAGTCGCCAGCCGACACTTTCACGCACGGTATGAATATTGAAGCGACGGAGTGCGGCATAATCTTCACGCGCCCGGGTCAGATGGTCGTTAATCTCGTTCATCGACAGCCTGAGGCCATGAGGGTTGATATGATCGGCTCCTTCATAACCGGCCTGCCAAAAGCTGGAAAATAACGGCATTTCGTTTCCTTTGAAATCTATAAGTAACGCAATTGCGTGAATAAGCCGCCTGCAGCCGGGGCTTGAGGGGAAGCCGCTGCTCATTTAAAGCGCTTCTGCACTAACGAGGTTGACAGAATCCGCGCGCAGTATCACCTGCGCCAGATTCTGTTATTCTGAGGTGCGCGGGTAATGAATTAGCCCAAAATGATGATCTGACATCCGCTAGCTCTTTACAGTTGCTGAGCATAGTTTTAAACTTACTGATGTACTTCAGAAGTACAAAATCCTCCCCTATGCCTCCATGACCTCACTCTTCGGGAGCCGCTTGCGACTGCTGAAGAGATTTTTGACAGGCGAACCATTTCTTCACACCTGAAATAGCGGCCGACGGTCAGAACGATGGCTTCATTTTTTTGAAGTCGTTTTTCCAGACGCGGCTTTATTTTCAACAGGAACCACAGCGCCTAAATCCGTACTGGTGACAGGGTTGACGGTGGTATCAGATGCCGTACGGCGGCTCAGACTGTCAATATTTTTCTGCTGGTTCTCGGGCAGTCGTACGCTTGCCATTCCATCCCCGCCGTCCACGGCCGGCATCGGGTCAGCCACATAGGTGAAGTTTTCATCTGAGTTCCAGCTGCCGCGCACCTCTCCACCCTCAGACATGTTGTAATACACGCCCGCATACTCTTCAACTGGCGGCAATTTGCCCGGAGGGAAATTATTGCGTATTGAATAAAGCGCTTTCTCGAATGAAATCTGATGGGCCACTTCACGCGTCATCAGGAAACCAAGAGCATCTTTGACGCCAGGATCGTCCGTGACGTTTATCAGTCTCTCGTACAGGATTTTTGCGCGTGCTTCAGCCGCAATATTTGACCGCAAATCGGAAGTGACTTCGCCAATCGTGTCGATATAAGCCGCAGTCCAGGGAACGCCAGCAGAATTTGTCAGGGATGGCCCTCCGCCATACAGCAGAGAGGTGAGGTGGCTGTCATTGCCCTTGCCAGTAATGTTGCGGTAAAGCTCTGCTTCCTGTTCGGTGCCTTCTGCCAGCTCCCCTTTAGCACCTTTGTCAAGCATGGCAACCAGCGAGCCTATAATTTCCAGATGGCTAAGTTCTTCCGTGGCAATATCCATCAGCATATCTTTGCGGCCTGGATCTTCATCACCCAGGCCCTGGGTAAAGTAGCGGCAGGCCGCTGCCAGCTCACCCTGTGGGCCACCAAACTGTTCCAGTAGCAGGTTAGCAAGCCCCGAGTTAGGACCCGCCACGCGGACGGTGTACTGCAGTTGTTTAACGTGTCTGAACATTGCTCGCTCCGTAATTTATCGGAAAAATGATTTGGGAAGGTTTCAGGTCCCAGGCATCATTTTTTGGCTTCGACGCTATCAGCCGCTGACCGCATCATAAACTGTCCGGTGACGTCAGGCAGATGTTCCAGCATCCAGATGGTCATAGCCTGCTCCTGCTCAAGGATCTGTTTGAATATTCTGATGCCCTCTATGTCGCCAACCAGCTTAGCTGGCAGCGCTCAGGGAGGTATAACAGGCGATTTCAAAGTTTTCGAAAACATAACCGCTGATTGTTCCCTTAACCACTTCATCTTTAGCCAGCATCCCGCCCATTGCTGACATTTTGCCTATGGCGTCTTTAACCACCGAAGACAAAGTATCATGCCGGTCGATGACAGATTTTACCAATGCCTACTGCTCTCTTGCTTGTTTCTTCAATATGCCGAGAGATCCGCGCTTTAAGGTCTGGATAGTGCGCAAGACGGCCGGCCATTTTTTCCAGTATGGATTCCGCCTGCTTTTCCATGGCATGGGCATCTTTAAGCCATTCCAAGTGGTTTTTTTGGTGGGTTCTACTCATAACACTTCTCCTGGTTTGCCGGAAACTCGCGCCGTGCGCGGAACCGGTGGATAGTGGATGATGTATGCTTACAGCGGTGTCTTATTGTTTACCGGCAATTGCCGTCAACTTTTTATCGGTGTTCTTCTCTTCCTGCAAAGTCTCGGCCAGCAGTGCCGCAGCCTCTTTATAACCCAGTTTTAGCGCAAGGGCGTGTAAGGTACCGTACGTGGCAATTTCGTAGTGCTCCACCTTCTGAGCGGCGCCGATCAGCCCGGCATCCCTTACGGGGCCAGCTTCCACTGATTCGATAATTTCCTGGGCTTCTTCAACCAGCCCTTCCAGTGCATGGCACTTCATACGCTTGATGCGCACCCCGTCAGTCACTTCTGCAAGCTGGTCAAGTCGTTCAATCTGACCCTGCGTTTCTTCGAGGTGCTGCTGAAAGGCCTCCCTGAGCTCAGTAGCCGTGGTCGCCCGGGCCATTTTTGGCAGCGCACGGGTAATTTGTTTTTCAGCACTATAAATATCTGACAAATCATGAATAAAGAGGTCTTCAATAGTTTTAATCGACATCATTTCACCTTCCAGAATTATGTATGCATACAAAGTAAGGAAATAACCAATCATAAAAAGAATAGACAAAGATTTTTTCTTTTCCAAAAAGAATTCTTCCCAGTCACGCGGGTTATTTCTGTTTATATACACTATTAACTTGAAGATGCCTTTTTCAGTACCTGGAAGTTATCGTTAATTCGTTGTGACAATATCCCGGCAAGGGCCGGTAATGTATCGCGGAAGAAGTTGTGTATTTCTTGCCGGAACTCTCTGGCGGATGTGGGCGTTGTTGAATAAATAGATGCGCAGCCATAAAGGCTGCGGATTCTCTTAA
>JAUHTP010000066.1:0-6631 GCA_031332935.1 Candidatus Pantoea bathycoeliae
GGTGTAGTAGAGAGCCATCCTGTCGGCTAATTCTGATTTATTCAACAAAGCCATTTTTATTGATCATTCTCTGATAAAACGTAATTCAATGGCAACCAATTGATGTTGTGGTTAATTAATTTTAATGCCATCTTTATACCTAACGGTTCGTTTCCATTGCCATGAATCAAAACAACACTTCCTGATTTAGGATGCTCACCTTTCGCTAACCAAGCATTACTACCGACAGGGATTAAACCTAGCTTATTCAATTCTTTCACTGTCATTTCATTTGAAACTAACCCAGGAAATCGAAAAAATATTGAAGGAACCTGATTATGTTGCAATAAAAGTTTCTCCGTCATTAATACTTCGCTTTTCATGTCTATTCCCGGAAACAACAAAAAGTTTTCATTAAATGGTTTGCCTTTAAAGTATGGGTGACCAAACGAATGATTCACCCAAGTTATATCTAAACTTTTTTCATTTTTGATTAACCAGTTAAATTCTTTCTGATGATTACGTATCCATAAACCACTTATGGCGATGGCGATAGGAAATTTTTTATGATGTTCATCAGCAATTGCTAACAATCGCCTAAAGAAATCTCTTTCAAAAAACCTCTTTGAGGGGCATAAGTCAACACTAAGAAACATACCATTAATACTATCAGAATGCGTCAACCCATAATTCTGCAAAAGATACGGAGGAGATGAGTAAGTTTTTAATGTTTTAAAATAGTTGGTGTTCTCTAAATCTTTAGTGGTGAAGTAACCTGATTGATTATCTTTTAAGGGGTTTCTGTGGCTTAAATTTACTGCTTTATCCGTTTCAGTGACAAGCGTTACCGGATCAACTAGCAAATAATTCATGTCGTTATTGGAAAAATAACTACGAATCGCTATTTTTAATTCCCCCTTTAGATTATACATAGGAATAAAAATATTTTTATAGTTCTCAATGGCGATTTGAGCATGACTTTTTGATAAAAACATAAATATCATAATGAATGTGGTTAGAATGTTGCATTTAACGCTCATTGTTAGTTACCTCAAAAATCGCATTAACATCTCTACACAACAAAATAATAGAATTCCACTTCATCGTTCCCCAGTAAGGAAACTCTCGGTTTCAGTCGATGGAGGGATCGCGATTGCGCAAAGCGCAACATGTGATGTCATCTTATTCCTCCTTATTTTCTTCTTCTCGTAAATAACGCACTCTATTTATCAAAGGATACCCTATGCGAGCGATTTTTTCTGCTACGCCTTTACTGGTGGTGCTGGCATTGTCTGGCTGTACCAGTATTGAGCGTATTAACCAAAACATGAAAAACAGTGAGGCGACAGACGCAAAGGCAAAGCAGCAGATGCAAAAACTGACTTCGCCATCGCCAGTATTACGCGAAGCCTCCCGGCAGTGGGTGAATCCCACCCCGATGATTGACCGGACAGCAATAAAAAAAGCCACACCCCCTTGTACCATTACGATTAACCGGCAAGGCTCAATCAGCCTGCATGACGTCTCTGAGCGTATTACCCGCGTGTGCCGTATTCCCGTTTCCGTCACGCCGGATGCATTAACGCTATTGGGTGGTGTCTCTGGCGGACAGACCCAGCAGATGAAAGGCGATATCCCGCCGCCGGATGTCAATGGCATGGTGCCGCTGGCCGCCATCGGGATGGCGTCATCCTCTGCACCTGCGGCGGTTAACGCCGGCGCGAATCTGAACGGGCTTTACTGGAACGGGTCGCTTGCCGGGCTGCTCGACACCATTGCCAGTCGCCTTGGTGTGTCGTGGCGCTATGGATCCGGACAGATAGTTATCTACGCGCTGGAAACCCGGTCATTTACGCTGAATTTTATGGATTCACAGACCGATTACCAATCCAGAGTCGTAAGTGGCACCACCTCCAAAGCCGGTAACAGCGGCGGGCAGAGTGGAAATGCGCTCAGTGGTGATGCCACCACGTCACAATCTACCTCAACCACCATAAAATCATCCCTGTATGCCGATTTACAGGGGGCGGTAAAATCGATGCTGACGCCGGGGCTGGGGCGTATGTTCCTGTCTGCCGGTAATCTGACCGTCACCGATGTGCCACGGGTGCTGGATACGGTTGAGCGCTTTGTTGACGAGCGCAACCAGACATTAGACAGGCAAGTCGTGCTCAATATTGAAGTATTGAGCGTTGAAAAACGGCAAAAAGACCAGTTAGGACTGGACTGGAACGCCGTTTTTAACAATGGCCGTTTAGGGTTGTCGCTCAGTCAAGCCTTTGGCGGCGCGGCGGGCAATATCATGAATGGCGGCTTCTCGGTCGTAGACGGGCGTCTGGCAGGGTCAAAAGTCTTTCTTAAAGCCCTTGCCGAGCAAGCTAAAGTGAGTGTCGTCACCCAACAATCGAATACCACCACCAATCTTTCACCGGTCGCCATGCAGGTGGCCGAACAGGAGGATTATGTTGCGCAGGTAAAGACGCAGGCCACCGCGAATGTCGGCACGGCAACCTCGATTCAGCCCGCCACCATTACCACCGGCTTTTATATCAATCTGCTGCCGAATATCATGCCGGACGGTCAACACCTGTTACTGCAATTCGCCATCAATCTCTCTGAACCACCTACTCGCCGTACCTTTACTTCCGGGGAAAGCTCGGTCGAGTTGCTCAATACGCAACTGAAAACCTTTACCCAGCGCGTGAAAATGAAAACCGGCCAGACACTGGTGTTATCCGGCTTTCAGCAGGCCAGCCGTAAAGGAAGCAAGCAGGGCGTCGGTCAACCGGGGTTCTTTGGCTTAGGCGGCGGTCAACAGGCAGAAGACGGTGATCGGATGCTGGTTGTGCTCATTACCCCGGTTCTGTCGCAGGAGGGATAATGATGACGACAACACCGCTATTTACCGCGACACCGATGGTGCGAGGTCGCCGCGTTTTTCTGGCCGGAATAGACTGGCTCCCCGTGACGTTGCGGGCAGGTAAAAACATTAAAAGCGAAGCGCGGCGGCAAGGGGCAGATCGCGTGGTCAGCTATCGCTATCGGGACAGCCAGAAAAATCCGCAGTGGGTGATGGGGCTGGTCAATTGGGCAAAGCTGGCATTGCCAAAAGGCTGCAAGTACGGTTACGCACTGGCTCTGCTCATCGCCCGACAACTGAAAGGCAGCGGCTACGCGATTATCGCGATAGACAAGGCGCATTACGGCTTTGTCAGCACCATTGACGGCGTACTGATTAACGATGTGGTCGGCGACAAGACGGCCATAGCGCAGGCGCAAAAAAACTTTCTCCAGTTTAACCGTGAGCCGGAAGGCGGCTGGCAGATTTTCGCCCCGGCAGACTGGAGCATCGCCGATAGCCAGCCTTTTGATTTAGACGGTTTGCTGGCCGGGCCTGGCTTTCCCGCCAGCGCCCGCTTTCAGGCGACATCACGCAAGCGGCGATTTTTAGGCCTGTTCACCCTGTGCGGCCTGATGCTGGCCGGTTACGTCGGCTGGAACGGGGTTCAAACCCATCAGGAAACGTTACGTCAGGCCGCGATACGGGCGGCATGGCTGGCACAGCAACAGGTGCAAACCTCCCCGGCCCAGCGCTCGCCGTGGCATGACTCGCCGCGATTGATGCCGTTTATTAACGCCTGTGCCGAACGCTGGCAAACCATCCCGCTGTCGCTGGCAGGCTGGCGCTTTAAAGAGGCGCAGTGCGCACAGGAAGGCACACTACGACTGGCGTACAGCAAACCCGTTGGGGCCACCGTCGGCGATTTCGCTTACCGGGTCAAGCAGGTTTACGCCGGGCAAACGACGCCGTATTTCAATTTACCCGGTCAGGGCGATACCGGCGGCTTTAGCCAATCTGTCATTTTTACGCCTTCAGCGGATACCCGCGCCTTGCCCGATGCAGATAGCCAGATACAGCGGTTAACCACCTTTGCGCAACGGATGCGCCTGCCGATTAACCTGCAAGAAGACGACAACCGTCAGGTGAGCGCTAACGGCGAAGAGCTAATTTTGCCGTGGCACAGTTTTAGTTTTTCACTGGAAACCGCCATCCCGCCGACCCTGCTGTTTGATGAACTGGACGATCTGGGTTTACGCCTGCACGTCATCACGATCACGCTCAATCAGGGGCGCTTAAGTTACCGGATGGAAGGAAAATTATATGCAAAATCATAAGCGCGTCCTGTTTATCGCCGCGTGGTTAAGTGGCGTAGCCTATGCCGAAACACCGCCGCCTCAACTGCTCGTGATGGAAGAGTACACCCTGCAACGCCTGGAGCAGATACAGGCCGAAACCGTCATGCTGGACGCCAAAGCTGCCCGCGCCCGCATTCAACGCGAACTGGAAGACAGTGGTATTGATGCCCGGACAGCGAATTTACCGCTTACTGGCCGGGAGTTGGCCATTTTGCCCCGCGCCGGAGGCTTACCGTCAGTAGAAGAAATTTACGGCAGTGGCAAACAGCTGATGGCGCGTCTGGTGCTTTCCGATGGCAAGCGGGCCGAACTGCGGCAAGGCGAGCAGATCCCCGGCACCCGTTTTTTGGTTGAGGCGATTAGCGCCCGCGAAGTCCGCGTGGCTGACGGCAACGATAAACGCACACTGGCCTTTTAGTAATGCAAAAAAGGTTAAAACGGTAACTATTGATTTAAGGGGATCACCCATGCACAAAAGAATCATGATGATAAAGGCGATATTACGCATCTCCCTGTTGACGCTATCGTTAATGCGGCCAGAACGTCACTACGCTCCGGGAGCGGCGTCAGCGGGGCTATTCATCGCGCGGCTGGCCCTAAACTAAAAAAACTTTGTCAGCAGCAGCGACATCAACAGGGTTCCTGTCAAACCGGACACGCGGTTATCACTGATGCAGGGAATTTACCTTCACGGAAAGTGATACACGCGGTTGGCCCTGTATGGTGGTGGGGCTGGCGGGCTGCATTAAAACAATCCCAGTTGGCGAGCGCATATCAAAACAGTCTGTTGCTGGCCGTTGAACACGGTTTACAGACCATCGCGTTTCCGGCGATAAGTACGGGTCACTATCATTTCCCTCGTCTTCTCGCCGCGCGCATTGCGATCACCACCGTCAGAGATTTTTTGAAATCTAACCCCGTTATCAGCCAGGTCATCTTTGTCTGTTTTAGTGAAAAGGATGCGGGAATTTATCAGAAATTTTTGGATTTTTATTTAAATGAAGAGGATGACTTATGTTAAATACCCTTCCGCAGCCCGATGCCGATATCGCCCGCTTTGTGCGGGTGACACAGACCGAGGACGGCATGATTGATATTTTTATCGCGGACAATTACCGCGAGGATTTCAAGGTTCAGCATTTTGTCAGCCGCGTACAGAAAGCCTTTCCGGGGCGTACCCTCTGGGCCAGCCTGTCGCTGGATGAAATCGCCAACGTAGCAATATCCACATCGAGTGATGCGCCGGCCCACAGCGTTAACCAGCAGCGGGTATTAAGCTACTTCCGCAAGGCCATTGCGCGTGCATTTTACCGTTGGGCGTGATGGCGGCGAATTTTGCTATGTGGAAGCGCGGGTTCACGGTGAACTGCAATGTCTGGACTGCATCGACCAGGACGAAGGAATGGCGCTGGCGTCCACTATTATTCTGTCGATGTGTGACGTCACCGAGAAGCAGTTTTACCCCAATCTTCATCAGGATGGCCGCATTGCTGAACGCTTTTTAAAACCGCTGGGAATATTTGGTGCCCGCTATGCGCATATGCCTGCTGTCGGCGGGCTTTATGTGGTGATGCGCCTGATTAAGGATGATGGGATGCGGTACCGGATTTTGAATCCTTGGGCTTTTTGCCCGATCAAGTCCGGGTACTGAAACGCCTGTTGCGTCGTCCCGAAGGGATGCTGATTTTATCCGGGCCAACCGGATCCGGGAAATCCACCACGCTACGCACCGCCTCCGCCGCTTATCTTGCGATATGGGGCTATATCAACAAATTACCGATACGGCGACTGTTAACCATTGAAGACCCACCAGAAGGTCGTATTTACGGTGCAATCCAGACGCCGATCATCGCTGATAAGAAAAACACCGAAGAAATCAAACGCGCATGGCTGCTATCGATGGCCTATGCCTTGCGATGCGATCCGGATGCGATTTTAAACGGTGAAATCCGCGATTTGGAATCTGCCATCACCGCACTGAAAGCGGCCATGACCGGGCACCTGCTGATGACGACACTGCACGCCAATGATGGCCTGAATATCCTTGAGCGACTGGAAATAGAAGGCGTATCCGCACGGCTACTGGCCGATCCGCAGTTGTTGATTGGGCTGATAAGCCAACGTCTGGTACAGCGCTTATGCCCGCACTGCAAAGTGCCTTATCAGCGGGTTTCCGGGCAGCTTGAGGCGGACGATCGCGATCTGATTGAACACTATTGCCAGCCTGAAAAGGTGTTTATGCGCCATTTTGAAGGCTGCGAACACTGCTATCATGGGATTGTCGGACGCATTGTGGTGGCCGAAGTGATCGCCCCGGATGCGCAATTTTTTGAACTGTATCGGACAAAAAGCAAGGCGGCAGCGAAAACCTACTGGCATCGGACGCTTGGCGGCATGACGCGTAATCAGCACGTCTTGCACTATATCCATGCGGGAGAGGTTGACCCACTGGCCG
>JAUHTP010000067.1:0-6452 GCA_031332935.1 Candidatus Pantoea bathycoeliae
ACTGTTCTACATACAGTCTAATGCGGTGGCCAGTATTAGTTGACCACTACAGTATAAGCATCGACTCAACATTCAGATTCACTCATAGTTAAACAATTCATAACCAGAGTTGATTTTTTAATTTACCGTTGAAGTTACATAGCTATAATAAGGCATCTTTCAAACAGGACAGTTCATTGGACAGTTACTCTAAATTAAATAGCAAGGCAAGCTAGCGAAAATTTTTCTGTCGCTGTTTGCCGGTCCCGGCGGGCAGCAATCTCACCTGACATGTGATTGCGCCTCAAAATAACCACTGAGGTAGCGTGATGTTCTTATCGAAAATCATACCAGTATCACTGAATTAACCCCATATCTTCAAGAGGAGAAGCGTTATGATGCATAACATTTCTGATGAACCTCCGTCGAGAGGGCTAGGCACAGGCTGACTATCTGCATTGAAATCAGGTGTATGCAATGGAGGTGGTTATGGCAGTTGCCTTGAAACTGCCAGTTAATGATCTTTCATTTTATGCACTTAGGTGAGGTATGGCATGTTGCTCACAACCAAACGTTATATGTTTTATGTTGATGCTAATAGCACCATTCATTTTTCAACGCTGGCGAATGCCTGTCAGCCAGTTCAGAATTCATCACCACTCTCTATTAACAAAAAGCTCGCTAGCGAAAATTTTTTCGTCAGTGGATTCCTGCAAAAGCTAGCACATAAAAGACAGCGTGCTGTTGAGGATTATATCAATACGTTACTGCCTTAATTCGTAATGCGCCATAGAGCGCTGGGTTAAGCTAATGTCCCTCTATGGTCTTTTTCCGATTGTAGATTTCATTCTGCATTATTCACTGATGTTCAGTGGACGTCATTCCCTGAACGTGAATAATGAGCGGGGGTTTATTATGCATGCTTTGACAAAACACAGAAGCAAAACGACTTTTGTGTATAACGATATGGTTGTCTGTTTTATTCTTGTTACAAGTATTGCCTTATTTATTTACGGATGGCAGGGGATGCATAGCGCATTCAACGGACGCGACTTACCCGCACTAAGCCTCGATTATCATTTTCTTACTTACTACACACTTCGTACCACCATGCGGCTGGTTATCGGGCTATTTTACTCAATGCTATTTGCAATCGTCTTTGCGGTGCTAGCAGCAAAATATGCTCCTATGAGACGTGTCATTTTGCCCTTAGTCAACTTTATGGAGTCCGTCCCGTTAGTTGGATTTCTGACTTTCACCACCGCCTTTTTCCTCGGTCTTTATCCCCACAGCGTTATGGGACTGGAATGTTTGGCTATATTTGCAGTCTTTACAGCACAAGCATGGAATATGATGCTGACCTTGTACCAGACACTCAGAGTGGTACCTAACGAGCTGGCAGAAGTGGCGGAAGCATTCCGCTATAACCCGTGGCAAAAATTCTGGCGTCTGGGATTCATTTATTCCTTCCCGGGGTTACTGTGGAATACGATGGTATCACAGTCTGCCGCCTGGTTTGCGTTGGTTGCTTCAGAGATGCTGTCAGTAGGAGGAGGCAGTACAAATTTACCCGGCGTTGGCTCTTATATTGGTATTGCGCTTCAGGAAGGTAGTCCTTCTGGCGTCGTCCAGGGAGTACTGGCGCTTATCGTTAATATCATCATCTTTGACCAAGTACTGTTCCGCCCGCTGGTCCGCTACGCCCATCAGTTTAAGTACGAGGATGTGAGTGACAGCAAGGTACCAGGTTCGTGGTTCTATCAATGCCTGAGCAATTCAATGACAGGGCAAGGACTGGGGCTCGCCTGCAAGCGGTTCTCCCTGTTCTGGTTATTTGTATTACCAAAGGCATGGTACGGATTACGGCTTCATCGTTTGCTTGCCTTCCTGGGAAAAATGAACTGGCTGTGGTCAAATCTGTGGTATCTGGCGATTGTTGTTGGATGCATTTATTACGGCCACCTGCTGTGGTTATTCATTCCTAAGGAATATCTGGCTTCACTTCCCGGTTGGATGGGATTGACTGCTGTACGGGTCATTGCAGCTATGTTGCTCAGCATCGTTATTTTTACTCCGCTTGGCATCTGGATTGGTCTGCGACCAAAACTGGTACGTTTTTTCCAGCCGATTATCCAGGTTTTAGCCGCGGTTCCTGCCAACGTCTTTTATCCGTTGATAGCCTTTATGATTGTGGTATGGCACCAGGACCTGGGGCGTTGGACCATCCCGATGATTATGCTAGGTACACAATGGTATGTGCTTTTTAATGTCATCGCTGGCGCATCGATGATCCCCAACCAGATGGTTGAGGCGAGTAAAGTTTGTCATCTCCGTGGATGGCTGTGGTGGAGTAAATTCACGCTTCCGGCTGTTTTTCCTTATATCGTCACAGGCATTATTTCAGCAGCAGGGGGGGCATGGAATACAGCAATTGCCGCTGAAGTACTGAACTGGGGAAAAATTACTCTAAAGACGCATGGGCTCGGTGCCTTTATCTCTCTCTCCAGTGAAACAGGCCAAAATCCGCAAGAAGCACTAGGATGCATGGCAATGTGTTTCATGGTGCTACTGTGCATTATTTTTATCTGGCAGCCCATGTATCGGTATGCAGAAAACCGTTTGAAATTAGACTAATGATTAATAATCAGTTATCGGGATATGTTATGAACCATGCAAAAGCTGTATTAGAAGTAAAAAACATCTCTAAATCTTTTAAAAAAGACCAGAAACAAAAGGTCGTTGTGCTAGAACATATTAATCTTGAGGTTAAGGAGAATGAGATTGTTGCATTGCTCGGGCGTTCTGGTTCGGGTAAATCCACGCTGCTGCGAATGGTGGCAGGTCTTGTCGAACCAGATTTTGGCTCCATCGTGTGCAGCGATCAGCCGGTTAATGGGCCGGGAAAAAATACCAGCATGGTCTTTCAATCATTTGCGCTATTCCCGTGGTTAAATGTGTTCGACAGCGTGGCACTTGGACTGCAAGCGCAGGGACTTTCGTCTGATGAAGTCGGTAAAAGGACGATGGACATGCTGGATTTGATTGGCCTAGTCGGTTATGAAAAATCCTATCCACGCGAACTCTCAGGGGGGATGCGCCAGCGTGTTGGGTTTGCTCGGGCACTGGCGGTTGAGCCGGATCTTTTACTGATGGATGAGCCTTTCTCCGCGTTGGATATATTTACCGGCAAGAAGCTGCGTCACGATCTCATCGAATTGTGGGAAAATCGGGTTATTAAAACATGCTCGATGCTCCTGATAACCCACAGCGTTGAAGAAGCGGTGATGCTTTCAGATCGAGTATGTCTCCTTGGCGGAAATCCCAGCACAATAACAGATATTTTCAACATTAATATCGACCGCAATCAGAGAACTAGGGAGAATATTTCTGCGATGGTTGAGAAGATAAGCGACACCCTCAATGGCCTAGTTGCCGCCTGCACGTAATTTAATGGGTGGCCCCTATTAAGTTGTCAAGCATATTTATGGCGACTTAGGGGTATAAAAAGTCCCGTCACGCATCATGGCGAACAGGAAATCACAGCGTCGTCTAACCAGGGCGATAAGCGCCTGGTTGTGTCGTTTTCCCAGGCTCATTTTGCGTGTGTAGTAAGCCCTGGAGATCGGATCCCTGAGCGCGGCGAAGGCTGGCAGGAGCAGCGCCCGTTTGAGCGTTTTATTGCCTCGTCTTGACGGGTGTTCGCCGAGTATCGACGAGCCGGAGCACCGGGTAAAGAGGGTGAGCAAGACCGCTGTTCCACCTCAAGGGCTACCTCGTCTCTTTGCTTACGCAGCGTGATGAGCTGGAGTGCCAGGCGTGGCAGAACAACGACAGCAGCATTCGTACCGGGAACGACGACTGTTTGCTCTGTCAGTGCTTGGGTGATGTCTGCGGCAAGGCATTTTCCCAGACGGGGTACGAGTTTGCAGAGCTGGGTTGCCAGTTTTTTCTCATCCAAGGACACGAGTTTTTCGGGTGAGGTATATCGCTGGAGTAGATCGAGCACGGCCGGGTGACCCAGTCTCGGACCGATCACGCGCTCCAGAGCTGGATGTATCTGGGTCAACAGACCGCGGATACGGTTACTGGCCTGCGTCGCCTGTGCAGCAAGATCATGATCGAAGTCGCATAGTATGGAGAGTTCGGCGATTTGCTCGTCAGCCAGCTTCAGCGTGCGTAGCGCGTGAGGCAGAGTACGGGCAGCTTCGGCGATGATGGCAGCGTCACGAGCATCGGTTTTGGCTTCACCGGCGTGTAAGTCGGCTATGCGGCGCATTGCCAGCCCGGGAAGGTATCTGACAAGGACGCCTCCAGAGCGGGTAACGGCGACAGGTAAAGCACCGATAGTGTCGGACTGGTCAACGACCAGCAGTATCTGACTATGCTGTTTCAGGTCAGAGATCAGCGCTCTGAGTTTGTTTTCGTCGTTGGGTAATGCACTGTCGAACAAGCGCTTACCTGAACAATTAACGGCAACGGCGTGATGGGTATCTTTACCGACATCAACGCCAATAAAGACCTGGACGGATTCGTAATCGCTGGATTTGGTCATTCTGTCTCCCTGTTTATACGGTTAACCAGATAACCTCGGAGAGTAGGTACCGGCATCCACGTTACAGACGGTCCTGGCGTAAAGTGCCTGACCTGGCCCCTATTAGCGGTTACCAGCGCCCCACAAGACCCGGTGACATCACCCCCCGGGTCATGGACGACTGGGGGCAGTAATTATACAGGGGCTGGCTGGCAAACATCCCATTATAAGGGATACGAATAAAGTAACGGGGGGAGGGAAGAATGCTGATGATAGGGTCGTGACGCTGATTTAGTGCTGATGTATTCTTTCAACTTTAACATACAAGAGCACCGCGAAGCCCTGAGTGCCGAGCTCCTGGGGGGCCTGCGCCAGCGTGCCGCTCAGAATGTCGCGGATTGCTTCGGAACGGTTATTGTAGCCACGGCGCTGGCTCAGACTGTCCAGCGTTTCCAGTAAATCGTCATCGAGAGTGATAGTGACACGTTGCATCTGATTTAAACCTTTTTTGTCGCGCTGCGGCGCACAGGCAATGCGGGAAGTACCGCATTTTGTAACACACGTGCTGCGTCAGAGGAAAAGGTTAATGTATCGCCCATGGTTTGCGTCTCGACGAGCTGTCCCTCATCCATGACCATCACCCGATGGCAAAAGCGCTCGAACAGGCGTAAATCGTGAGTGATAAACAGACAAGCGGTGCCAAACTACTGCTGGAGTTTTTTGAGCAGACGGATCACGCTTGCCTGGAGGAGAACGTAGCGCCCTTACAGGGCGAGCGTCGCCGCTTCGCTGCTACGATGGTTTTCATGCCCTGAGTCCCGTTTTATACTCTGCGGCATGTATATTCCACGCCCCGCAAAGTTGCTCTTCACCACCGATGATGGCTGGAATAGATCCCTCGAAAAATTCGGCGACAGTATCACTCCCTGGACCCGCCTCTGCATCGAACGCATGCTCGCCTGCGGCACCGCCAGTATGGGAGTCCGCCGCTACTGCTGTTCATCAGCAGACTGCACCCACAGCCGCTTCTTCTGCCAGAGCTGCAAGTCAAAGCCCTGCATCCGCCTGCTGCGCCACAGCTATGACCTGATTAACCTCGGCAGCCTGCCGGGGCTGGGGCATATCCGCGACAGAAAGCAATGGAAGCGCTATCTGCAGGCGCAGTACGGACGTCGCTGGAAGGTCCACTTCGCGAAGAAGACCAGGGCCGCCCGGTGTAGCGTCAAATACCCCGGCCGGTACCTGAAGCGACCACCAGTGTCGGCGGCGAAGCTCAGGCACTACAGCGGCGGTGCGGTGGTGCACCACTATTACGACCACCGGACGCAGCACCACCGGGAGCAGACGCTGACGCAGGAAGAGATTATCGGGCGCTATATCAGTCATATCCGCACCTGGCAGGGCTGGCTGTATCTGGCGGTGGTTATCGATCTCTTCGCCCGTAACGTGGTTGGCTGGTCGATGAAGCCCACTCTCTCTCGCGAACTCGCGCTGGACGCTCTGATAATGGCCGTGTGGCGTCGAAAACCGGACGGCGAGGTTATCGTACATAGCGATCAGGGCAGCCAGTACGACAGTGACGACTGGCAGCGCTTCTGCCGGGCCAATAACCTGGCACCGAGCATGAGCAGGCGTGGCAACTGCTGGGATAATGCGGTGGCCGAATCGTTCTTCAGTTCGCTGAAAAAAGAACGGATCAGAAAACGCATCTATAAAACCCGGGATCTGGCCCGGGCCGATATCTTCGATTACATTGAAGTGTTTTACAACCGGGCCCTGCGCCACAGTCATCTTGGCGGCGTCAGCCCGGAGGCCTTTAAGCAGGCCTCGTCGTGAGGACAGGAAATGTCTACTGTTGTGGGGTCAGTCCATCAACGGCTCAGAAGTATCTAAATAGCTGCGCAGAATAGTAGATCACTTTAAGGGAACTCAGCCCGGATTG
>JAUHTP010000068.1:0-6260 GCA_031332935.1 Candidatus Pantoea bathycoeliae
AACGAATCTCCAGTTAAGCGATGGAGCCATTTACACAAAAAAAATTTACAGACCCGTGCCGCGTGTGGAATCCCTCCACCATCGAAAAGCTGCTCGGCAACAAGGCGGTCACCGGCACCTTTGTTCCCTCTTACCGCACCATGTCAAAAGGGGTGAATGAAATACCCGGCTATTATCCGGCAGTCGTGCCGAACAAACTCTTTCATGACGTCCAGTCTTTCAGGCTGACGCCGTTCGGACGCAACAGTACTTTCGGTAACCCCTTTCTTATCAATATTTTTCGTTCCCTGATGTCCTGTTCCCGCTGCGGGCACTCCATTATCATGACTGGCATCACACCCATCGGTACAGGCTATTATACCTGCCCGATGCGGCGCCTTCACCGGTGTGATGCGCCGGCCATCAGACGTGATCTGGTCGATAAGGCGCTCATTGACGTCCTGATGAACAGTCTCAGCCGGCTGAATACAGGGACCGGCAGTGCGGACTATATCAGCCAGCTGGAAAACCGGCTGGTCGGGCTTCATCAGCAGATCAACCGCCTCATTGAGGCCCTGCAGGTGGCGCCCGAGGTGGAAGCGCTGGCTGTGCGGGTTAAGGCGCTGAGCAGGGAACTGCGTGACGGAGAACTGCATCTGCGATCGGTCAGGGAGAGCATGACCGGTAAACATAACGGCGTGTTTACGCCAGGAGAGCTAGCTGGCAGAGCCGGCCGGGAGCAGTGCCGGACACGGGCCGCTCAGCATATTGAGAAAATCGTGCTGAATGCGGAAACGCGGCACTGTGACGTTTATCTCAAGTCCGGGCTGCGTATCCTCAGTTTTCCGCTGGTCAATCCCCCGGACCGGGAGGACTTTATCAGTGCGATGGCCTATGTGGAAAACAATACCCTGGTGATGTAAATATAACGGTTATCACCGGTCAGACGCCCTGACAGGGGCGATATATAGCCGGGATGAAGGCGGGACCGGACCGGCAAATGGCTGTGGCTGTGGCACTGATAGCTCAGGTCGCAGGGAAAAACGGGAACAGGGAGTGACAACCTTATTCAGAATGACCGGCAGCAATGCTGCCGGATTGACCTGTCATTTGCTTTAACAGGCGGCTTCTGGACCCGCTGTAAACGCGTCACGGCCTGCCAGCGCGTACTGCAAAATGGTAGTGCACCTCTCTGACTGGCAACAGATACACGTTTCCCGGGAGAGGACAGGACAGCATTTTCGCGCAACGTCCGGGCGCCAGTCATGCACAACGCTTCAGAACGATGCGATAAGGCAAGGCTTGGCCTTACCGGTTACAGGCCAGAAACGTTGCGGTAAAACGCACGAGTGTCTGAAACATGCGGAGGGCTGCCCCCAGTTCATGACTGGCAGCTCAAAAGCCGCTGCGCACGGGAAAAGAATTTCGCAAATTCAGCCTGTTAATAATGTTTTGCAGGGGTATTTTGAGGGCAAACTGTCACAGTCTGAGGGCGAATTGTCACGGTCACCGGCCTGCAGGCCCCGCCATCAGCGGGTGCAGCGATGCGCTAAAAAGATCTAAAAACAAATAAAAAGATCCTTTTAAAAATAACGGCTGTATATGTGTATAACTCCCGTTTGTACCCCTGCTAACGCGCCTTCGGCTTGTTCAACCTTGCAGACGCCCGTAAAGAATTTACAGGCATCGGCAGGGTTACCAGCCCTCTCTGCCTGAATAATCCCTGGGTTTGCGACCGTCCTGTCAAATTTTCCGCATATAAACATTTACTTTCCTTTTAAACATGAAATATCATTTGTATGAAGCTTTTTTAAATAAAAGCATAATTACTACCTACTGAGGTGTATCGATGACCAGTCCGAGCCATCTTGGCCGGGTCGCGCAGCGGGCAGACAGAATGCTGCACGCCCTGACTGAGCAGATCCAGAAACAAAAAAAAGAATTTCATGAAGATGTGTTCTATCAGGTTTATGCCAAGGCTGCCGTGGCCAAACTTCCGAAGCTGACCCGGGCCAGTGTGGATTATGCCGTCAGTGAGATGGAGGAAGGCGGTTATATTTTTGACAAACGTCCTGCCGGTTCATCAATCAAATACGCCATGTCTCTGCAGAATATTATCGATATCTATCATCACCGCGGGCAGCCGAAATACCGCGATCGCTATGATCATGCGTATACCATTTTCGTTGGCAGTCTCAAAGGGGGGGTGTCGAAAACTGTCTCCACCGTCTCTCTTGCGCACGCGCTCCGCGCGCACCCTCACCTGTTGCATGAAGATCTGCGCATACTGGTGATTGATTTCGACCCCCAGTCTTCTGCGACCATGTTTCTCAATCATGCCCATGCCGTGGGGATCGTCGACACCACGGCGCCGCAGGCCATGCTGCAGAACGCCAGCCGGGAAGAACTGCTGGACGAGTTTGTAGTGCCCTCGGTGGTGCCGGGGGTGGATTTAATACCGGCCTCCATTGATGACGCCTTTATCGCTTCAAACTGGGAAGAACTGTGTCAGACGCACCTCCCCGGTCAGAACCGTTTTGCGGTTCTGAAAGAAAACATTATTGACAAGCTCAGTGGCGATTATGATTTCATTTTTCTGGACAGCGGACCGCATCTCGATGCCTTCCTGAAAAACGCGATTGCGGCTTCGGATATTCTGTTTACGCCTGTCCCGCCGGCGCAGGTCGACTTTCACTCCACCCTGAAATATCTGGCCCGTCTGCCCGAGCTGGTACAGCTCATCAGCGATTCCGGCTGTGAATGCCGGCTGCAGACGAATATCGGATTTATGTCCAAACTCTCCAGTAAACCGGATCATAAGTACTGCCACAGTCTGGCCAAAGAGATATTCGGTGGCGATATGCTTGATGTGGCCCTGCCGCGTCTGGACGGATTTGAGCGCTGCGGCGAGTCGTTTGACACGGTGATTTCAGCCAATCCGGCCACCTATGTCGGCAGCAGCGAGGCCCTGAAAAATGCCCGCCTCGCGGCGGAAGATTTTGCGAAAGCGGTCTTTGATCGCATTGAATTTATACGGTCCAACTGAGAGAGATAAAACGTATGGCCAGAAAAAGACCCACCATCGGGCGTACCTTTACCTCTAGCATACTCGGGGAAGAAAATACCGCCAGCGGCAGCCAGCAGCATGTCTTTGTATTATCCACGGGGCGCCATGCCACCTTTACGGAAATGATACTGGAACACGACCGCGTGGCGGAAGACACCTTCGTGGTGGAAGAGACAAACGGACGCGATCAGACTGCCCTGACAGCGGACTCACTGAAAGATATCACCCGGACATTACGGTTTCAGCAGTTCTATCCCTGTATCGGCATCCAGAACGATGAGCGCATTGAGATCCTTGATGGCTCACGTCGCCGGGCCTCTGCCCTGCTCTGTCACGTGGGACTGCGCGTCCTGGTGACCCGCGAGGCACTTACCGTTGCCGAAGCCCGTCATCTGGCGAAAGATTTGCAGACCTCGCTGCAGCACAATATCCGTGAGGTTGGCCTGCGTCTTCAGCGCATGAAAGAGGCCGGGATGAATCAGAAAGAGATCGCAGAAAAGGAAGGATTATCGCAGGCGAAGGTCACGCGCGCGCTTCAGGCTGCGGCAGCACCGCGTGAACTGGTTGCACTGTTTCCGGTGCAGTCTGAACTGACCTTTTCCGATTACAGACTGCTCTTTACTGCCGGCGAGCTGTTGTCGGCAAAAGGCATTGAGTATGCACAGCTCATTGATAACATCATGCCTGAAATGGAGCCGATCCTGACCGGCAGCGATCTCGCTGAAGATGAAGTTAAAAACCGGCTGATGAAAATGATTTCGCGTGAAGCGGCGTCGCTGGCGGATAAAACCGGCCGGGACCGGGCAGTACTCACCCCGCTGTGGTCATTCAGCGAAAAAGACCGTTTTGCGCGCAAACGGGTTAAAGGCCGCACCTTCTCCTATGAATTTAACCGTCTGCCGAAAGAGCTGCAGGATGAGCTCGACAGGATGATTGGCCACATTCTGAAAAAGAACCTTGAGCGCAGCCAGACCTGAAAATTCGCCGCTCCAGTTTATGATATAACTTTTTGATTTTAATATAAATTATCTGGTAATTTCACTGTGAAATCGCCAGTTAATTTATCGGAATATTTATTATGTAAGCTTTGAGTCCTCGCTTAAACAGCAAATTTTACAACGCTTCGGTAAACGCCGGGCGGACATCAGTTATTGTATCCCATACGTCTTTTTCACTTTTCTGCTTTTACCTAATCCGTGATGTCAGGTCGCCTTATTTATAGATAGTTAAGCTCCCCCGATAACGGTTCGACAATCCCGGCTGGTGTGAAGGTAAGAAGCGGAGAGCCTTTGGCAGAAAATAAAGAACTGGCACTCTGGATAAACATATGCGGAGAGTCGAAAAAATCCTGTGTTGTTTAACACGTACAGAGAGAAACGCTGCCGGTGCCGCTTTGCCTGCTCATCGTTGTTTGACTCATTATGTTATATAGATCACTTTTTAATAATAGCTTTCGGTAACAGCTCTGTTTCCTGTCAGCGGTAAGTTGCTGTTACTGAACGCGGCCAGGACGTGAGTCTGAGAGCGTAATAAACTTATTTGATAAGACTCAGCGGCATTTCTCGGCAGGTAAAGCCTGTATCGGCAGTTTTTTTGCAGAAACGCGATCAACATTTTGGTCTGAACGGGTATGTGTCTGAGCAGAAGAAAAGACGATGTGGCTAATATTCTGCCTGTACCTGTTGTGCCCGAAAAATGCAGCTAAATTTTGTTATCTGAAACCAAACGGAGAAATGTATGAATGTTAAGCACGTATTGCTGGTCGGTGTAGGCGGCGTCGTTGGATTTGCCGCTCATGATTCCTTCCACAGAGCGGGCTGGCAAATCACCACTCTGGGGCGTTCGCTGCACAGCCCTCACTCTTCTCCTCATATCAGCGCCGACCTGACATCTCGAGAGGATCTTAATCAACACCGCGAAGCGTTTGAAACAGTGACGCATATCTTTTACGCGGCATTGCGTCAGGATCCCAATCCGGGCGTGGAAGCGGATATCAATGCCCTTATGTTCGAAAACCTGATCGGCGCGGTACGCTCGTCAGGCAATATGCTGAAACATATTATTTTTATTCAGGGCGGAAAGGTTTATGGCGCCCACTTGGGCGTTTACCGAACCCCGGCACGGGAAGAGGACAGCCGTCATTTTCCGCCAAACCTTTATTTCCGGCATGAGGACTATGCAAGAAAAACTGGCGATGAGGGCATCGGCTGGACTGCGTTGCGCCCGGATATCGTTATCGGCCACTCATTCGGATCGCCCATGAACCTGGGAAATCTGATCGGCGTTTACGGTACGATTTGCCGCGAAACGGGAACCTCGCTGCATTTCCCCGGCCCGGATGAAGCCTATCGCAATACGCTGGTGAATATCACTGACAGTCGCATCCTCGGTCACAGCGCTGTCTGGGCTGCCGAAAATGCCAAATTCGGCGCGTTCAATATCACAAATGGCGACGTGTTTCGCTGGTGTCACGTCTGGCCCAAACTGGCTGACTGGTTCGGCGTACCGCTTGGCGAGGCACAGCCTGTCTCACTTAGCGAACGTTTCAGCGCGCTTAAGCCTCTCTGGTCATCCACCGCCGACAAGGCGCAACTGAAAGAGAAGGATATCGACAAGCTGGCGCTGGGCGGATTTGGTGACTTTATCTTCCATGTTGAGAAAGATGCCATATTTGACGTCACCAAAGCGCGACGGGAGGGTTTGACGCCATGGTCAAGCGCTCCGATGACGTGTTGATTGCGCATCTGGAAGCCATGCGAAGCAGCAAACTTATTCCCTGACACCTCAGGCAGCCCGTCGCCTGGCAGGCTGCCGTTTTGAAACGGCGTAACAGGAGACATCTCAGACAGTAACTCAGAATTTCAGATAATCGCGTTGTCCTTTTTTGAACCGGCCTGAAAGCCATTCTGCGTCGTTTACAGGCAAACTGCAGGTTTTTCAATTGAGGCAGCCTGTTAGACCTTTTTACGCCACCCGTGAAACACTGCCGTTATAATACGTCAAACCTGGGTAGCTTTGCTGCCTGATATTGTGTGGACACGCAGTGCCGGAAGCGGACATTACGTCATACTAACTAACCGGGAGCGGATCATAGCATCCGGCTTGCTAAACGCTTGAGCGCTGTTCTGTGTTCGGGGGTCTGTAAATTTTTTTGTGTAGATGGCTCCATCGCTTAACTGGAGATTCGTTCTCCATACATCAATATGAATTGGCT
>JAUHTP010000069.1:0-6054 GCA_031332935.1 Candidatus Pantoea bathycoeliae
TTTAAAGGTTTTGCTAAAAATGCCATTTACACAGATTATTTTACAGCCTCTTTTATTACCATAACTTACCTGATCTCACGTCATCACTGAGTTTATGACACCGATATTCATGGTCAGGATATTTTTGAAACGATAATTCATTTCCCTAACCATCAAGAGCATTTAGCTTTTGCGGAACAATTTATTTTCTTGCTGGCTAAAATATCGTTAGCGCGCCTATACTTGTGCTGACTGTACTGTGTTGTTAATTTGACAGAATCGTCCCTGAGATTTCAGAACCTAAGATTTCTTTGCCCTATCAAATAGGTATTATTACGCCTGTCAGGTACCTTCTGTATAGCTGACTGTCATCGTCATGGTGTCTTCATAGGTTCCTGCAGGCTGATTTTTACCAGACCGCGTTTTTATCTTAAATTTTATTGCTTCATTCTTCGATGTCCCGGTAAATTTTTTCCCAAGTGGCGCCCATGGCACACCGTCGCCATCAAGTATTTCATAAGGGATTTTGTTTTTTCCCGCACTGACAGCTAAATATTCAATACCGGTATTATCAGTATTTTGTCCTTTAAAAGTTACAATAAAAGGTGTACCAAAGGTACAACGAACATGGGCTGTGGCATCCTGAGTTTCGCTTTTTCCGGAAAACATTTGCTCAGGCAAACTCATATCCGCGGGAGGAGTAACCTGACAGGCTGATGACACATCAAGTTTGAACTCCAGCGGTTGCTGAACGTTAGTAATATTCATCCCCACCATTGGGATCCCAAAAATCGATTTTCCCTTCAGTTTACCGTTCAGCAGGATAGTATAACTACCATCATAGGAGCCTGGAGCTATCTGTTCTTGCCGGGGAATGACTAGATGTGCTTGCAGGCGATAAGGATGATCTTTCGCGCCTAAATTCAAGATACCATAGGAATAACTACAATCCTGCGGGTGTGAGCGGCACAGATCTTTATCAGCTGTCGTCGATTGATCGCTTGCAGGTCCCAGAAGGCTATCAACAAGCTCTCCTTGGCTCCCACTACCCGGAAACACATAGCTTGTTGGCGTGCCGATAGTGTTTACGCACAATTGAGAGATTTCTCCTGTAGCTGCCCCGGCACACAGGTTTGCCTGAATCTGATAATGTGGACTAGCATCTATCTGTTTTTCTTTAGTGAGCACCAGATTATTACTGAACCAGGGCTTTCGGGAAACATTGCTGACCACCATACTGAATGAGGCGTTAGAGTCAGAAAGGTCGTCAGGCCGGCCAAGGCAGAAAACATTTACCGGGACATCAACACTGGTACTATCCCCATCCTCAATGTCCAAACCCGATTTATCGAAGCCAAGCTTGATTGGCCCCTGATATTGCCAGTAGACGTTACAGAGCTGGTTGAATTCAAAATTTACCAAACCAGCCTGTGTTGCAGGGATAAAACCGGGGAATAAAAAAAATGTAGTAATAATGCCGTATCGTACTTTCATCACGTCTCCTCAACGACAGGTATAGGTAGGTAACGTACCGGCTAGGGAGATAAAGTCCTGCCGATGTAGCACGACCCGGCACGTGGAACCTTCGCCACGATATATTGAGAGCATCACTGGATGATCATTCTCCAGATACATAAAACTGTTTCCGTGGTAGCCTATAAAGCTGCTATTGCCCGTATTTTCATCCGTCACAATGCTCCCCGCCGGTAACGGGTGTCCTGTGCCATCTGTCAGCCTGAAGCTCGCCGGGAATGCTTTTTCCCCGCCAAAGTTAACTTCGGTACCAGAGCGTGGGTAAAGTCTGACTTTTTGTCGGTAACGTCTGGCTCTGTACTCCGCCGGAAGATGCGTCGGATCGAGTGAAATTTCAATCGGGATACCCGCCTGCACATTATCAATAAAGCCAAACCCCCGGCTGTCAGTTCGCCCCTCCAGGTTTCCGCCGCTGTAATAGGGCAAATCCGGGATCCCCGCATTAACCAGAACGAATGCCCCCTGCGACTCCCGATTAAACTGAACGGCGCCATCGAGGAGAGTGACGGTACCGGAACCTTCCATCCAGTAGGTCTTATCATTACTACCGTATAATCCTCCACTCAGACTGGTGTAACGGCTGCTGTGATAAACGCTGGCACGCTGATAGCGATACCCGGTTTCCTCTTTTGACGCCTGCAAATCGATATGCGTTTGCTGTGGCCCATATCTACCCCATGAAAGGTTGACATCATTCCTGTTTCCAATCGAAGAGTGGTTAAAGGTGTATTGCGCTCGCGCGCTGTTACCCAAAGGAACACTCCAGTTTACCATCGTCATCAAATCATGACCTCTGGCGTTGTAGGCACTGACGCCAAGGGAGAGATCACCTTGCAAAAAGGTGGGGACGGATAGAGAAATATTTCCCATGCTATAGGCGGCATCGACGTAAGGGTGGATATAGAAATAACCTACCCCTAGGGTGACGGCGTTGCGCCACTGGTAGCTTAGCCAGACCTGGTCAACGCTGCGGGTCGGCATCAAAGAAAAACCGTCGATACGGTAGCCATAGCTACCTAAATCTGTATAGCCTCTGGAGTACTGGCTATGATTGTAGGATATATTCACGTACTGGTTAGTATAGCTGTAGCCAAGCTCAGCTTTCCCGCCGTTACGTCTGGCGAATTCGTTATCCGAACTAGCCGCACCGATCAGACTGAAGGTGCCGACAGGGGCGACAAGAAAATTAATTCCCGTTCCTGCCATCACTAAACGGCTGGCATTTTGCAGGAACAATACGTGGGTCAGGGTGGGCGTTATTCCCCTGCTCAGATAACCGCTGAAGGCCAGGTTACGATATTTGCTGTCACGATAGCCGTAATCGTAGCGAAGATACCCGAGGTTAGCCGAAAACTGATTGATTCCGGCTGCAAGCAGTGAGCTGGTTTTATAGAGCTGCACCGTTTCATTGGTTTTATTTCCGAGCTTATCCGTCGTCACTACAGTTACCTGCCCGGCCCCATTAATAAACGGCAGGTTATTGATCTGATATGGGCCGCTGTCGACAGAATCAGAGGCAATTTTACGATTATCCATGAAAATATCGACAATCGACGGCGTTCTTGCCGTTCCTCTAATACTGGGGGACTGATAGATATTCTTGTCAGGACTAAGTTGATAAGCCTTGCGAAACGAGATCCCCCCCATCCGCACGCCGCTGTCCCACTCTCCGCCATCTGATATAAAATCGCCGAGAATCAAAGCCGTATCGCTATCAGCAAAATACTGCCGGTAGTAGGTTTGATAGCGAATATACTGCGTATCACTAAACACTCGGTCCCGAAGCTTGGCCCGGTTAGCCATGCCGGATGCAAACAAATACCCGGAGCCGGTAAAAAGCCGCCCGCCCAGATAAAGCGAACCCGCATCGACCCAACGGTTATGCGATAAGTAGGCATCGTAATCCAGCGCAAAGCCTGAAGCGCGGTTATAGCCGATATTGTCAGCAGTTTGAGCAGCTGAACGCATCTGTTCTGGCATCCATTCAGCAGGGATATCAATAACCAAAGCATGTTGCCCGGTATCATAGCGCGATTTCATTGCACTAATCGCAGTGATGTCTACATACTGACTATTACCTGCCGGAAGCTGATTCGCAGGAACAGGGATTTTGTGATTCAGGTAAACACGTGGCACCAGATAGTGCCCATCGGTGGCCCTGATGGGCACCCGGCAATCCAGCTTTCGCCCGTTGAGTATCACACTGACATGATATTCCGGTACGAATTCTGACTGTAGCGCTTGCGGCGGAGGAAGTGCATTCATATATTCCCGGCACAGTCCATTTCTGTGGACAAAAATGCCCAGTAGAAGAAAACAGGCGGGAGCAGTCTTGTTTTTCAAGCCCGTCATATTCATGGCAGTCACCCGACCTCTCAGCCGCGTGGAATGACGGTCGCTTGACTATCAGCATCAAAAAATCGTGCCGCCAGCGTCGCCTTGCCGGAGGGTAATACGGAGGCAGGCAACGGCATACTGAGAGTCTCGCCAGGTAAGATATACCCCAGCAACCCCGGGTGCAACGATACAGACATGTGCTGTCGTTGCCCATCTTTCAGCGAGATATCTGACAATCTCGCATGTACCGGACCACTGTTTTGAAAGACAATGATGTTATGCCCCTTATCAGCTGAAATATGCCAGGTCACATCTGGATAATGGGTCGCGGGATTGTCCCCTTTTTGCTGCCAGGCTAGCGGTGTCTTGCTACCCGCAACAAAAAGCGGCAGTACATAGCGCATTCGTAGCGCCACCTTGTCGTGCCCTGTATTCGAAAAGTGTGGAAGCTCATCTACAATGATGCGGTAAGCCTGTTCCATGACCGGATGGGCTGAAGGAGAAACAAAAAACCGCACAAAGGCTTTATCGCCCGGCATTATTCCAATAATGGATGGTACGATATTTATATCATTCTGATCGCTAAAATAATTGCCCCCCGCTTTTTGGTGCCACTCCAGCACCCTGACAGAAATATCGGCATTATCTTTCCCCGCATTTTTTAGCCATAAAATACTGGATTTTTCACCACTATTTATATGCTGATTGATTGGCCATAACGCGATATTGATCGCTGCCGATACCGAGGAGGATATCGCACAGGAAACAATTACTGCCAGACAGATATAGCGCTTCATTGGTATCCCCAAATGTTCAAACGGTAACGTTCATACCTAATAGCTAACGGTAATATTTATAACATCCTGATATTTCCCAGCGACCATTATCGCACCATGTGTATCTAGCCTGGCATAAAGCGGAATAATTAATGGATCGCCAGTGCTTCCTCCGTACTTATGAGAAGAATCAGGAGGCCAAATCTGTGTATAAGATGAATCGCTGAAAATATCATACGCTAGCAGTTGATGCCCGGTGGTCTTCATATTGCGTTGCTTATTAACAGCAGAAGCCCCACCATCTAAAGTTACATTGATTGCCACGCCAGGTGTACAAAGAACATCTATTTCACCCGTCGCTACCGGTCTTTTATCAACAAGCTCTACGATACTAAGGCTACCAAAATCAATATCTTTCGTTTGTGATATCTGGCAACCGTTGGTCACGATCTCTGAGATTTTAAAAGATGTCTGCACGGTTGCAGCAATACTTTGATAAGAAATCAGTGCCATACACATAAACGAACATGTTATAAGGCATGGCAGTGAAACTATCAGTCGGGATGTTTTATTCATGCTGACTAGTCCCGAAACAGGTTATGAATTTACCTGAATTAGCTACCACTCCAGTTAACCGTCATCTGGATCGTATCCTGATACTCGCCCGGGGTGACTGACTTGGCGTCTGAAATTGACGGAATTTGTCCGGCAATAACCATATTAAATGGATTTTTCTTTTTCGTATTAATATTTTCTTCAGGTTTTATCTCCGTGGAGTAGCTGCTGTCGCTATAAAGATGGTAAGCAATTTTCGCATCTTTATCGTTTTTGTTTATCATATACCAAGATGAGTCAGCATAGCTCTTACCTTGGTTGAGAGTAACTTCAGGTACGCTTCCAGAGGTACAAGCCACCGTTAATAGCAAAGGATTAGCATTAATTTTTTTATGCGAGATCCAGTCTGACGCATCAAACGAAATAGTACCAAAATCCCCGGATAGAGGGGTTGTTGACCCCGTTGTTGTGACTTCACAGCTGCTAACAATATTAGCAGTGACAGTAATATTTCCGGCGATTGTCGTTACTGGTGTTGGTTCTGCCATGACATGACCTGGTAAAATACTAACAAATAAAAACGCTGGCATTGTTAATCGATAAAATAACATACAAGCCTCTCATCCTGAATAAGGGCAACATTATATCATTGAAATAAACATTTCACTACCTATAAACTAAATAGATCAACAACAACGATCATTTTTTTTATTTTTGATAGGTGTTGCAGATTAAAAGCCATTAATTGATCGGCGCTGACAGAGATAATGGTTCGTAACAATTGATATAAATCAATGTGAATAACCCCGAGTTTATTATAGAGTAATTTTGGCAATACTACGCCGCTTCCTCTGATGCTAATTGCGAAGCGTAA
>JAUHTP010000007.1:0-97003 GCA_031332935.1 Candidatus Pantoea bathycoeliae
GTCACTGCTTAGACCAAAAAGTGATCAGCCGTTTTCACACAGCCTGTGCCAGAAGTGAACATTTCACATTAACTCTTATGCTAGTTTGATTACGTTGTGACATTGTAAATCTGGGACGGCAAGGAGCCATGAGTGGAAGCATTTACTATACGGCGCATAACCGAGAGTGATCTGGGCGATTTCAGGGAATTGAGGCTGGAGGCTTTGCGCCTTCATCCCGAAGCCTTTGGCGCGTCCTACAGCGAATGCAGTCAGAAGCCAATGCAGTTCTTTGTCGAACAGCTGCGGACAAGTCATGTTCTCGGCGGTTTTGATGTTAACAACACTTTGCAGGGCATTATGGTGTTAGCAGCAGCTCGTCACTTAAGTTGAGTCATGTGGCGAATATCTGGGGAATGTATGTTCGCTCCGCGAAGAGAGGTTCCGGGTTTTCAGCGGGCTTAATGGATGCGGCGCTGGAAGCCGCCCGTTCAGCCAAAACGGTGAAACTGTCAGTAGTTACAACTAACCGGGCCGCGTATGCGCTTTATCGTTCCTTCGGGTTCACAGAATGGGCGACTGATGCCGATGTACTATGCGTTGATGGGGTGTTTCATGACGAATTTATGATGAGAGGCGACTCAAAGGCCAATTCATAATCAGGATAGGATGTTTGATCTGAAAACAATCCAGCCCCAACGAGCCGAAAGCAGACAACGCTGAACTAACTATGCCTGGCGGTAATAAAGGATTTCGCGGGCCGAGCGGGGCTGAAAATGGCCTGCCTACTGGAGGCTGATGTCAGTGATAGTTTTCTTTAACTTCGGAACAAGCAGAAGGGCGCTCAGAGTACAGATATTCATACAGCAGAAGCATTCCAACCGGATTATAATCTAGATTTTCGAAATCAACGTGCGTTTTCTCCAGCAGATACTTTCTCAGATCGCTTGGAGCCATTTTTTTATGGTGAGCCAGCACCCGGCACAACTGTGTCACTATCTCGCATTTCACTGCATACGGCACATCAGTATTATAAATTTCCGGAACGGAGTGGTTATTCATTACGGTACCCTCTATAAGCGCTTGAGCTGACTGAAGAGGCCAGAATGCCCGCCGATTCGAGATAAGATATAGCAGCAGACTTTGTGTAATGAAGAACCTGATTACGGTTATATACGGAGGTTTTACCTCCAGCCCATGCGTTTCATGCATCGAATAGGTGCAGTAAAAAGACAGCTTGTGAAGTTGAATGTCCGCTTTTCGCTCAAAGCAGATATAGCATTCGCTGGACTGATTTGTGCTACCGGCGACCTGATCATCGCATAGCGTATGGCTAAACTAACTCAAAGCAATGAAAGTGGCTAAATGTTGAGTGGGAGGAATTGCTACTTTGATCTACTTGTGGCCGGTATCCTATAAGTATCCTGGTAAACCAGCTTAACTGAAGCTTTTTATGTAAGTCGTTGATAATTTGATGGCCCCTGCTGGGTTTGAACCAGCGACCAAGCGATTATGAGTCGCCTGCTCTAACCACTGAGCTAAGGGGCCAGCGGAGCGGGGATTATAATGTATCTTTTTAGAGCGATCCAGCACTCACTGGCCAGATGCTGAAAAAACATCCATTACATGAGTCCTTGATTAAACTAAAGATTTCTTGAACGCGCAGCCCAATTTTACCTGTTCCTTGCAAGAAAAGCGGGTAAGCAAACCCGCTCTGGCCCGCCTTTTTTCTGTTTCCAACACGCGCTCACACCTGAAAAGCGTTAAGCCTCAATCTCTCAATCCCGGTAGCGCGACGCAGGCTGGCTCAGCGACAAATAGGGCAACATCGTGCCTCGTGCCCGATCGTAATCCTGCCACAGCGCAATCTCTTCCAGCGCCGGAATCTTCACCGCTTCGCCCGCTTCCAGCCCGGCCAGCGCCGCATCGACCATATCTTCCACTTCCATAATCATCTCTGGCAGCAACTCGTCAATGGACTTACCGGAGCGGTCGAATATCTCCGTTCGCGTTGCACCAGGTAAGACGGCCTGCACCTGCACGCAGCTGTTCTCCAGCTCGCGCTGCATAGACGGGTTAGCGTCAGCACAAAAGATTTGCTGCCGTTATACACACCGTTAAACATCTCGTGCATCAGCACCGAGGCGACATTAATAATTACGCCGCGTCCTCGGGTGCGAAACGCGTTGGCGGCTGCGTGAGCAAGGCGAACAGCCGCCAGGCATTAAAGCGTCGTACCAGACTCAAGGATGCCGCATGAGCGAGCACAACATTACCGATATTATTGCACCCGGCCTCGACGTGCTGTTCTGCGGTATCAATCCAGGCCACTCTACGGCGCACACGGGCTATCACTTTGCGCATCCCGGCAACCGTTTCTGGAAGGTGCTGCACCTTGCAGGATTTACCCGCCAGCCGCTCGACCATCTCAATGGTCCAGTCAGGCTCAAGCTCCTGTAGCCACGCGCCTAAGGTCGCGCTCATTACGCCCGCGCCGCTCAGCAGCACGTCCATGTCTTTACGCTCGGACATCTGCGCTTTTCCATGCCAACGGTGCTCGTTGCGAGCGTAAGGTTTATAGCTTTCTTGCTCATGAGGCGACATCTCCTCTCTCTGTTGACCTGATGCTCAACAGATTCGCAGGCGAAATAGCCGCGCTTCTGGGGAGCACGTTGCGCTACTTCTCAAAGGTTAAGACTCAGGTTCGTTTAAGCGGGATGCAAGTTAACTGCACGTTATGATGCTTGTCTATTGAATATAACATTCTCGTCTCTGATTTAAACTTTTGTTTATTTTTAAATGCAGAAATGATTCAGCATAAGAATTAAGCATCTCAGTCGGACAGGCATTAGGGATTTTTTTCGCAAACTCAGCAGGTTAACGGCAGATGATGTTGTATAAATGCACAAGAGTAGTGCAAGAGAAGGGAAGAGAATAAATTCGTCTTATTTTATAAGTGACTGATTTATTGAGTTTAGCGTGGAGGGGATCGATAAAGAAATTTTTATATGGCACGTCTTTTTAGCAAGATCTGTAAAAAAATGTTACATTTTTGTTATTTCGATCTGCCCGCGCTACTGGAAAAAGCAGCAGGCGAGCAAAACCATCAGCTACGGAACCAGCGACGGTAAATAAAGCGGATCACAAAGAACTCGACTGCACCCAACAGCAGAAACCATGCGCAGAAGATAAGCGTGTAGAGCTGGTTAATATCCTGCAAATGCAGTCGCTGCGTCAGATTTCTGGCCATGGTGAGACCAAAGTTCGGCGCGGGTAGCAGCAGAGCAGAGAGAAACCCAAGCAGCAAAATACCACCGGGGATAATCAGAGATTCAAAAGGGTTTTTCATCAGGAAATTCCGCAGTCATCAGCGCGGCCATTTTCCAGGAATCTCCGTCAGGGTTCAATCCCTGTGGTTTATACCCGTATAAATGAGAAAACCGGCGCTTAGAAAAGGCTTAAGTACCATTAACTTAGCGGCAAAACATAGCGAACGATGAAAGTTATAGCCTTTGCTATGCTTAAGTCCATGATTTTATTATCTTTTTATCATCGCGAAGGCGTGCTAGACTGCGCGCACTTTTACCAGACCAGACAATATTCGCGGTAAAAAGCGGGCCTTCGCGTGCTTTTTATCCTGACACTAGCCATTATGACTTTTATCGCAACCCTGATTCTTGCCTTCGGAATGTCGATGGACGCATTTGCCGCTGCGTTGAGTAAAGGCGCGGCACTGCATCGCCCCTGTTTCAAAGAAGCGCTGCGTACTGGCCTGATTTTCGGCGCTATTGAAGCGCTGACGCCATTAATCGGCTGGGCTGCCGGACTGGCCGCCAGCCGCTATGTGATGGCGTGGGACCATTGGGTTGCCTTTTTCCTGCTGGCCTTCCTCGGTGGGCGCATTATGATGGAAGGCTTCCGCCAGACCGCCACGGCTGAGCCCTGCGAAGCGCCACAGCGCCATGGCTTTATGGTGCTGGCTACAACGGCGGTTGCCACCAGTCTGGATGCGCTGGCGGTAGGCGTTGGGCTGGCCTTTTTACAGGTCAATATCATCGCGACAGCGCTAACGATTGGCATGGCTACCACCATCATGGCAACAACCGGCGTGCTGGTCGGCCGTTTAGTGGGTCCAGTGCTAGGCAAGTGGGCAGAAGTGCTGGGCGGTGTGGTATTAATCTCTATTGGCTGCACCATTCTGGTCGAACATCTCAACCTCTTATCTTAACATCCATGCCCGTAAAATAATGCTGTTTTGTGATCCAGTTCAAAGTTTATTGCCTGCAAAATGAACAGTGGCTATGATTTTCCTGCATTTTTTCAACAAATTTTGAACAAGGCTACTCATGAACCGCTTAGTAAAATATGTATTCCGCGCTTACGTCGAAACTTTCAAATACGTACCGCCGGGCGCAATGTACTAACAGGCTGCGCCGCTCATACCCTCGGTAATCGCGGTCAGGGAGTGACCTGTGGTTATCACCTCGCTTCAGACCGCCTGTCTGCGCGGTCTGGGCCCTTCCCACACATCGGATGAGCGAAAGTTTGTACGATTTTCATCTTATCTTTTGCTAACCTGCGCGCGAATTTTCCTATAAAAACGAGGCAGTAATGCAGCTTTGCAGTTTTTATCTTCCTGACCAGGCAAGAAAAAGTTTTGGCATCGCCCTTGAAAATTGCGTCGTAGACGTCGGGCTGCGTCTTGGAGCAGATAGCCCCAATCTGAAGACCTTTCTCCAGCGTTCCTCTATGGCCAACTTGGCTACATTCCGCGATTTTCCGGCTGACTATGCTTTATTCTGCATTACAGTTTCTGCCGGTGATTTAAAACCCAGGCAAAGTCTTCTGCGTCGGCATGAACTACGCCGATAAGAGCAAGGAGTTCTCTGAAACCCTGGATGCGCCAACGCTGTTTATTCGCTTCGCCGACTCGCTGACCAGTCACGATCGGCCGCTGCTGAAACCAGAAACCACCAGTGAGTTTGACTACGAAGGCGAGCTGGCGGTGATTATTGGCAAACCGGCGCATCAGGTAAAAGCGGATCAGGCACTGGAATATGTGGCGGGCTACACTGTTTTATGGATGCGACGGTACGTGATATGCAGTTTACTTGGTTCACCGCCGGGAAAAACTGGCCGCAGACTGGCGGCTTCGGGCTGTGGATGACCACCGCCGAAGAGATTGGCGATCCGCAGGCGCTGGCGATCAAAACCTTCCTTAACGGACGCGAAGTGCAGAACGACACCACCAGCAGCATGGTGCACAAAGTAGCGAATATTATTGAATATATCTCCGCCTTTAGCCCGCTGTCGCCGGGCGACGTCGGGAAAAAACGCACGCCGCCGCTGTTTATGTTAAGCGGTGACGTCGTGGAAGTGGCAATTGAAAAGATTGGCCGCCTGCGCAACGTTATCGCCTGACCTACTATCAACGCCCCGACGCTGCTGCTGCGAGGCTCGCGCGACACGGTGTCGCCCGCGCGCTGGGTCGACGAGCTGGGCGCGCTACTGCCGCGCGGCGGCACCCATACGCTGCATTATGTCTATCCATGGAGCTTCCGCCACGCCATCCGTCCGTTTCTGACGCGTATTCAGCAGGAGAATCAGGATGAGTAAACCGCCAAAGGGCATGGCCCGTTTCGACTCCGCCACCGCTATGCTGATGGCGCTCGCCCATACGCTGCATGACAAACCTTTTGACGACACCGATACGTCACCGATGCTTAATCGCCTGTTGCTCTCGCTCAATTGTCTGCCGACCCGGCTCAAAGACTGGGGCTACGCCGTCGGTGGTATGGCGGAAGGTATTACCGAGTTACAGGCAGGCGAGCTGGACATTGAAGGCATCGCCGAATGAATGGTGAGTGAATATCCGGAACGCGACTACTCGGCTACTTTTATCGGCTCATCGAACGGCGCGCTAACCCATCTGGCGGCAGCGGCAGGCGCGCCCTAGCTGCCAGAAACCTTTCTCTGCCCGGTGCGTTCACCGCACAGCGATCCCGACGATGCCTAGGTGGGCTTTGAGCAGGGCAACGCGGTAGCGGCGGGGCTGCTGGCGGCCTGGCCGCGCCTGGCGGTGCATCAGATACAGGACCCAAACCAGGATCGGCTGATGCTTGATCGCATGCGCTACTTCCACCTGAAGCTGCGCGCGCTGCCGCTGGCCTTCAATGAATTTCTGATGTGCAGCCTGCCGGGCAAAGGCACGCGGTTCATCAGCCACTGCACGCGGCAGTGGCCAGTCACGCGCACCAGCGATCGCTCTTTCTTCCAGTTTGGCGTGCTGAATGGCGCAACGGAGAAAGAGTACTTGCGGGGCGGTGACCGCGTAGCGGAGTTCTTGGCGCGCTCCGCTCTTCTCACCGCCGCCAGCGCTCAGCGTGGAGAAGGTGATTGGCGGTATTGAACGCTACGGCGCGCGCCACGGCGTGACGCTGCACAAACTGAATTAGCCGCGCACTGTGCCCGGCTGTCTGATTACGCGCCGTCAGTGATCGGTTTGCGTACCAGCACCAGATATGCGAGTGCGCCCACCACTGCGATACCGGCACAGATCATCAGCGCCAGGCTGAATGATTTAGCCGTATCTAGCACCCAGCCAGTGATCACCGGGGCAAATGAGGCGAACACAAAGCTGGCGAAGTTCTGGATACTGCCGACCGAGGCGGTCATACGCGCCGTTACGTTGGCGTGGATCAGGCCCCAGCAGGAGGTTCCGGCAAAGTGGATACAGAACAGCGCCATACCGACAGCGTTACGGCAATGGTGGTATCAGTGGCGCGCGTCACGAAGGCGGTAAAGGCCGCCGACAGGAGCATGCCGGAAATAATGCACACCTTACGGGTTTTCACCGCGTCGAAGCCGCGACGCACCAGCGCATCCACCGTGTAGCCGTTAAGCAACATACCCGCCGCACCAAACAGGAACGGAATCGCTGCCAGCAGGCCGGTGCTCTTCAGATCCAGATGGTAGGTCGATTGCAGGTAGCCCGGCAGCCAGGCGATATAGAGCCACGCGGTGTAGTTGATACCGCTAATGCCGATCATCATGCCCCACATGGTGCGCTGCTTAAACAGGCCGCGCCATTCAGCGAAGCTCAGCGGCTCTTTGCGTGACGTGACGCTGCCCGCCTGCAAATAGTGGATCTCTTACGCGCTGAGTTTGCTGTTGTCGCGGTCGCGGTAGATCATGTACCAGCCAATCGCGAGCATCATCGCGGCCAGCACCGGCGGTGCAACTGACAGGCCAATCATCGAGGCGGCGTTAAAAAAAGCCCATCGGCATGCCGCGATCTTTGATATTGAACCAGTCGTTAATCACCTTCACACCTCACGGATTCATCGGCGCTTCGCCGATACCGAGGCCGATACGCACCAGGATAAACTGGGTGAAGTTATGCACCAGCCCGGCTGCCGCCTGGAACAGCGACCAGAAAAACATGCAGATATCCACGCCTGGTCGGGCAATCACATTTCTTCCACTACCCGCGCATGCTGGGGCATGAGCTGTGCGGCGAAGTGGTCGCCTTGGGCGCGGGTGTAGAAGGCGTTGAAACGGGCCAACGCGTCGCGCTTATCCCCTATATCTCTTGCCTGCGCTGCGACGCCTGCCAGAGCGCGGTAAAACCAACTGCTGCGAAAATATCTCGGTGATTGGCGTGCATCAGGACGGCGGCTTCTGCGATTACCTCGCGCCCTGAGCCAGTTGTCAGCTGCCATGCGACATCGTATTATCAGCGCGACAAGGTGATGGTGTTCCACCTTTCCCAACCGCCTGCTGGCGATCCCAGCGGCTGATGACGCCTGAAATAAACCCTAATCCTCTCGCAGGCGTTACTAGTGTGTCAGGCCGTTTTTCCCCTCCGCCACGACCCTGCGCGATAGCTGTCTACAGGAGCAAATCATGTTGAAATCGCTGTTCGCAGTGATGCTGGGCGGTGCCGCAGGTTGTACGCTGCGCTGGCTAATCTCGCTGCGCTTTAACGCGCTGTTCCCTAATCTGCCGCCGGGCACGCTGCTGGTTAATCTAGCAGGTGGATTTATCATCGGTGCGGTGCTGGCGTGGTTTATCAAATATCCGCATCTCGATCCCGCCTGGAAGCTTCTCATCGTCACCGGCTTATGCGGCGGTCTGACGACGTTCTCTACTTTCTCAGCAGAAATTCTCATGTTGCTACAATCAGGTAAGTATTTGTGGGCGATAGCGAGCGTACTGGTGCACGTTACCGGCTCGCTGCTGATGACCTTTGCTGGTTTCGCGCTGGTAAATTTACTGGGGTAGAGGCAAATACCCGGCCAGGTGCACTTCGCGCCTGCGCCACTGGCAACCGATTATTCCGGACGATTAAGGAGGACGTTTATGACTCAACCTGCATTCCTTAACCTGGTGCTGTTAAGCGGTGAACCTGAGGAAAAACTTCAGGCTGCGCGCGAAGCGGGCTTCGATCAGGTCGAAATCTGGCGTGAAGACGTAGAAGCCTGTCACGGCGGAGCGGCGCGTCTGGCCCAGCAAGGCTTGGGTTTTACTAACCTGCAGGTGCTGCGTGATTTTTCCGGCGCGCCCGGCGAACTGCGCCTGCAAAAGCGTGACGAGCTACGCCAGTTTATCCAGATGGCAAAAGCGCTGGGCTGCAACACCATCCAGGCTCCGGCTACCACGCGTGATGACTGTATCGAAGAGCAAATTGATGAAGACCTGCGCTGGCTGGCGTCGGAAGCCGCGCGCTTCGATATGCGTATCATGTATGAACCGATGGCGTGGTGCAGCGTCGATAACACGCTGCCGCAGGCGTGGAAACGCCTGCAACAGCTGGACCAGCCGAATATCGGCCTGGTGGTGGATCTGTTCCATATCTGTGCGCTGGGCGGTGACGCCTCACAGCTCGACGGTATTCCAGCCGATCGTATTTACGAAGTGCAGCTGTGCGATATGGCCGTTCAGCCCTCGCCGCAGGATAAACAGGCGATCATGAATCTTGCCAAACATCACCGCCAGCTTCCCGGCTCAGGCATTGTGGATGTCGCCAGCTTCGTTGATAAGTTAAAAAGCGCAGGCTATCAGGGGCCGGTGGGCATTGAGGTGTTTAACGACGATCTAAAACGCCTGCCGCCGCAAGAGGCTGCACAGCTGGCGTATGCGGCGCTACGGCGCTTCTGGCCTTAATCCTGAAGACACTGGGCAATAAAGGTGGCGGCCCGCATCGCGCCCTGCGCTGAAATGGTGTGGGTAGTTTTGGGCTCAAGCTGAAGTTCAAGCGGCACGCCAGCCGCTTTCAGACGCTGCGCGGCGGATTCACTTTCACGCCACGGGATAACTTCGTCGGCATGGCCGTGGATCAGCAGCGCAGGCGTCTGGTGCGTTGGCGTTAAAGGCTCATCAAACGCCAGCCGTCCAGAAAAAGCGACGACGCCCGCCAGCGGATAGCGTCCTGATGCCAGCATGTCGAGCGCCATGATGGATCCTTGTGAAAAGCCCACCAGCACAACGCTATCCCATCTGTCATTCAAGGCGTTCTGCGCCATGATCGTCTCTATTGTCGCGTCAAAGGCCGCGCGCGCGTTACGGACGCGTGCCGGGCGGTTTTCTGGCGTCACATCTTCAAGGCTGAACCACTGAAAGCCAGCACCGTAGGGGAAAGGCTCAGGCGCATCGGGCGCGGCGAAGATCACATCGGGCAACAGTGGTGCCCAGTTACGGCACAGCGCCGCTAAATCCTCGCCGTTGCTGCCAACGCCGTGCAGAAAAATCACTAATGCTTTCGCCATGCTTTACGATCCTGAGTGTTGTTAGCTGCCTGTTGCATCAGGCTGTTTTAACCCCTTGTGCCACGCGACGCAATCTTCTCTCTACTTTCCGCCGCTTCACATTCGGTGCCATCACCCTTTCGCGATACCTTAAAACCTGCTTGACTAACCTTTCGCCCGATCTCTCCCGGAGTTATGCATGTCACTGTTTCACCTCGCTTCGCTGGCGGAAGTTGATGCCGCTGAATGGGATGCGCCATTGCCCAACGAGCAGCCTTTTCTACGTCACGCCTTTCTGTTGGCGCTGGAAGAGAGCGGCAGCGTGCGCGCCGGGGGCGGCTGGCAGCCCGATCACCTGCTGTGGCGCGAAAACGGCGCGCTCCGTGCCGCGATACCTGGCTACCGCAAGCGCAACTCCTGGGGTGAATACGTTTTCGACCACGCCTGGGCTGATGCCTGCCATCGCGCAGGTATCCACTACTATCCGAAGTTGCTGGGCGCAATCCCCTTCAGCCCGGTGACCGGCGCGCGCGTGCTGGGCGAGGCAGAGGCCGCGGCTCAGCTGCTGGCCGCGCTGCATCAGCAGGGGCGGCTAAGCAGTGCGCATATTAACTTCACCGACGCGCGCGGCGATGCGCTGCTACAGCAGCAGCCGGACTGGCTGATGCGGCTCGGCTGCAAGTATCACTGGCACAACCGCGAGTATCGCGATTTTCAGGATTTCCTCGACACGCTGATGTCGCGCAAGCCCAAACCAAACAGCTGCGCAAAGAGCGAGAGCTGGTGGCGCAGAGCGGCTTTGAATTTACTGGTATCGCGGCGACGAACTGCGCGAGGATCAGTGGGATTTCGTTTACACCTGTTACGCCAACACCTATGCGGTGCGCGGCCAGCGTCCCTATCTGACGCGCGCCTTTTTTAGCCTGCTGGCAGCGCGTATGCCGCACAGCATCCGCTTGGCGATAGCGGATCTGCACGGGCAGCCTGCGGCCATGGCGTTCTGTCTGGTGGATTGCGAGACGCTTTACGGGCGCTACTGGGGCTGTCTGGCGGAGTTTGACCGCCTGCACTTTGAAACCTGTTTCTATCAGGGCATGGATTATGGTATCGCGGCGGGACTGAAGCGTTTTGACGCGGGCGCGCAGGGCGAACATAAGCTGGTGCGCGGCTTTGAGCCGCAGCTCACCACCTCATTGCACTACCTGACACATCCAGGGTTGCGCGCCTAGGCTATTGAGACGCGCGATGCCTTCCCTATCGACGCGGCGCTCTGCTTCGCCTTTGGCTATGCGGTGCGCGATCGCCGTCAGGGCCATATGCTGCTCTGGACCATGTCGCTGATGTTCGTGGTCGCCGTCGTCGCCGTGATGTGGGCGGAAACGCGCGGCAACCCCCATCTGCTGGCGCTTGGCGCGGACAGCGCGCTGAATATGGAAGGCAAAGAGACGCGCTTCGGCATCCTCAACTCCAGCCTGTTTGCGGTGATCACCACCGCTGCCTCGTGCGGCGCGGTCAATGCGATGCATGACTCCTTTACCGCGCTGGGCGGCATGGTGCCGATGTGGCTGATGCAGCTGGGTGCGGGCATGTACGGTATGTTGCTGTTCGTGGTGCTGGCGGTCTTTATCGCCCGCCTGATGATCGGTCGCACCCCTGAATACCTCGGTAAAAAGGTCGACGTGCGCGAAATGAAAATGACCGCGCTGGCAATTCTAGTGACGCCAGCGCTGGTGCTGCTCGGGACGGCGCTGGCGATGATGACCGACGCGGGGCAGGCATGGCGAATCGGGGCATCTACGGCTTTAGCGAAGTGCTCTATGCGGTCTCGTCCGCCGCCAATAACAACGGTAGCGCCTTTGCGGGCCTCAGCCCAACACGCCGTTCTGAAACCTGCTGCTGGCGTTCTGCATGCTGGTTGGCAGCTTCGGTATCATCATTCCGGTGATGGCGCTGGCGGGCAGCATGGCGGTGAAAAAGGCGCAGCCAGCAGGCAATGGCACGCTGCCGACCCAGGGCCCGCTGTTTATTGCGCTGCTGATCGGCACGGTGCTGCTGGTGGGCGCACTGACCTTTATTCCTGCTCTGGCGCTGGGTCCGGTCGCGGAGCATTTGCAACTTCTTCAGGGTACGCACTCATGAGTCGTCAATAACAGGCGCTGAACGGCGCACTGATGCGTGTCGCGCTGCTCGACGCGTTGAAAAAAGTGGATCCGCGCGTGCAGTTCCGTAATCCCGTGATGTTTGTGGTCTGGCCCGGTAGCCTGCTGACCACGCTGCTGGCGCTGGGCATGGTGGGCGGCTGGCTCGACGGCAGAGCACGTTTTACCGGTGCGATCGCGCTCTGGCTCTGGTTTACCGTGCTGTTCGCGAACTTTGCCGAGGCGCTGGCAGAAGGGCGCAGCAAGGCGCAGGCCAGCAGCCTGAAAGGGGTAAATAAAACCAGCTTTGCGAAAAAACTGGCGAATCCGCGCCGGTCATCCGCGAGTCGGGCGGCGATTTTGCCTCGGTAACGGGCGGCACGCGCATCCTCTCCGACTGGCTGGTGATCCAGTGCAGCGTCAATCCGGGCGAGACCTTTCTCGACCGCATGATCGCGATGGTGGAGGGGGCGAAACGCCGCAAAACGCCGAATGAGATCGCACTGACGATTCTGCTGATCTCGCTTACTCTCGTCTTTCTGCTGGCAACAGTCACGCTGTGGCCTTTCTATGCTTGGGGCGGTGCGCCATCCTGCGGTGATCCTGATGGATGAGCTGGCGCATATCAACGTGCAGGGTTCGCGCCATCCCAAACGCTGGCAGGATATTGATGAGCTGCTGGATGCGGGTATCGACGTCATTACCACCGTCAACGTGCAGCATCTGGAAAGCCTGAACGACGTGGTGGGCAGCATCACTGGCATCCGCGTACGCGAAACCGTGCCCGATCCCTTTTTCGACAGCGCGGATGAAGTGGTGCTGGTGGATCTGCCGCTGGACGACCTGCGCCAGCGCCTGAAAGAGGGCAAGGTTTACGTCGGCGCTCGCGCAGAACGCGCGATTGAAAACTTCTTCCGTAAGGGCAATCTGTTTGCCCTGCGCGGCGTGCTGATGGCGCTGCTGCTGTGCATTCTGGTTACCAGCTGGCTGCTGGCGGGATTTGACACCGCCAACGGCGTGATGATTTACCTGCTGGCGGTGGTGATTATCGCGCTGCGCTACGGGCGCTGGCCGTCGGTGATCGCCACGGTGATGAACATCCTCGCCTTCGACCCCTTTTCGTTGCGCCGACCGGCACGGTGGCGGTGTCCGATTTGCAGTATCTGGTGACCTTTGCGGTGATGCTGGCCGTTGGCGTGATCGTTGGCAACCTGACCGCTGGCGTGCGCTATCAGGCGCGCGTGGCGCGCTATCTGTATGAGATGGCGAAATCGCTGGGCAGCGCGCTGACGCCTGACGATATTGCCACGACCACCCAGTGCGTGATTGACGTGACCTTGCAGGCGCGCAGCCTGCTGCTGCCGGACGACAAAGGTGAGCTGGTTGCCACCTGTGCGGCCACGCCAGGTAGCGAGCCGGATCGCGCTATCGCGAAATGGAGCTACAGCAAAGGCCAGCCCGCAGGCGCGGGCACCGATACCTTGCCCGCCGTGCCCTACCAGATCCTGCCGTTAAAAAGCGGCGATCATTGCCGCGGGCTGCTGGTAGTCGAACCGCAAAACCTGCGCCAGCTGATGATCCCGGAGCAGCAGCGGCTGGTGGAGCCCTTTACCGTGCTGATTGCCAACGCGCTGGAACGCATGGCGCTGTCGCAGAGCGAGGCGGCGTCGCGACTGGCGGCGGAGCGCGAACAGCTGCGTAATGCGCTGCTCTCCGCGCTGTCACATGACCTGAGCACGCCGCTCACCGTGCTGTTCGGCTAGGCGGAGATGCTGATGCTGGACCTGGCGAGCAAAGAGTCGAACATGTCACACAGGCCAACCAGATCCGCGAGCAGACGCTGAGCACTATCCGGCTAGTAAGCAACATGCTGGATATGGCGCGTATCCAGTCAGGCGGCCTGAACCTGCGCGAGGAGTGGCCGCCGCGCGACCCGATTTCCGCTCGTATGAGATTCAGGACGAGCTGGATAACGTAGTGCCCAAGGTCGACAGCGTGGGCCTGATCTATCCGGTGATTACGCTGGAGGCACCTTACACCCATACCACCACGCACCGCATTCTGGTCGGCAACAACGCCACGCCAGCAGAAGAGGCGAACTGGTCGGTGCAAAACTACGTCACCCGCAGCTATCCGCAGATTTTCCTGGCGCAGGCAGAGAATGACCACATCTCTAACCCCTTTAATACCGAGCTGATGCGTGATACCTGTCGGCGTAACCGCGTGCCGGTCGAGCTGATTGAGATCAGCCGTGGCGGACACGGTTTTGGCCTTGGCAAAGCGGGAACGCCCGCCGCGCTGTGGGACAAGGCCTATGTGCGCTGGCTCGACCGCCTCAGCTAATCAGATCAGCACGCGACGGCTGTCGGGCTGCTGAAGTGGCGGCAGCGGAAAGTCATCGTTCATCTCGCGCAGGCTGCGCTCAATGCTGATACATATCGTATTAGAAAGGTATGGGAAATAAACATCGACACCAGCGGCGTCATGCCGTGCAGATCGGTCACCAGCGCAAACGGCTGGAGTGTGCAGAACAGCGAAACCGTGCGGTGCAGGATCAGCGAGTAGGCGAAATGAATCGGCGTCGAGGCGATACGCTCGCAGCCACCCAGCACCAGGTGATTCAGATTTTCATCCATGCTCTGCCAGAGAATATCGGACAGGTTGCCGCTCTGACGCTGCCCGCCCAGCCATTTTCCCATGCATAACAGCGCACGGCTGGCAGGCATCGGGCTGCTTAACACCTCGTCGCGCCAGCGTGACGGCAGCAGACGCATGAGATCATCGCGTGGGTCGCTGTTACGTAGCTGATGCTTCATGCCGTAGCTAAACGCCATTTGCAGCGCCGCGAACTCACGCTCGCTCGCTGTTTCCAGCGGCACGCTTTTCACCTAGCGCAGCAGCGAGCGGTGGGTGATCAGCATGCTACCCCACAGCGTGCGCGCTTCGGTAAAACGAGCATAGCTGGCGTTGTTGCGAAAACCAAGAAAGATCGCCAGCGCCACGCCAAGCGATTCGTACAACTGGAAACAGACAATGGCGATGATGGATATCTCCAGATTCAGCGACAGGCGGAACCAGATTTTCGGCAATACGGAACCATACCAGCCGAACAGCCGACGAAACCAGTCAGTGTTGGTAGGGACGAACAATCATATTGGATGCGAGATGTGAAAGTTATTTTGTGTTTTAAGCCTATGCCGACCGGGAAATGAACGCGAATTTTTGCGTGCTTTTTCTCATTGGCCTGTAAAAAATTATTTCGTATCAAGTATCTAAAAGAAATCTTAATAAGTTGTGAAATTCTTTCCGTTATCTCTTAACGGCCCGCCTGCGTAAAGTTCATCTCAACGGAAACACAACATCCCAAATCACTGAGAGGAACACAATCATGTCTAATCATGTCTAAATTCGACCTGCTGGACCCGCAAAATTCTACCCTGATTTTCATCGACCACCAGCCGCAGATGTTTTTCGGTGTGGCCAATATCGATCGCCAGCAGCTTAAAAATAATACCGTTGCCCTAGCCAAGGCAGGACAAATCTTTAACGTGCCGGTGATTTACACCTCAGTCGAAACCGAAAGCTTCAGCGGCTATATCTGGCCGTAACTGCTGCCGGGGCATCCGGAGTCGAAGCCGATTGAGCGCACCTCAATGAACTCATGGGAAGATGCGAAATTCGTTGAGGCGGTTGAGAAAACCGGGCGCAAGAAGCTGGTGATCTCCGCGCTCTGGACCGAAGTCTGTCTGACCTTCCCGGCGTTAATGGCGCGGAAAGATGGTTACGAAGTTTACGCGGTGACCGACACCTCTGGCGGCACCAGCGTCGATACGCATGAGCGTTCGGTTCAGCATATGGTGCAGGCCGGTGCGATTCCTGTGACCTGGCAGCAGGTGCTGCTTGAGTACCAGCGCGACTGGTCACGTAAAGAGACCCATGACGCGGTGATGGATCTGGCGCGCGACTTTATGGACATTCACCTCCCTGCTGGGCTGCGCGCGCTATGCGACCTCAACACATTGAAGCTGGAGTCCGGCTCTTTCGTTGAGGATGACCTGTGTCCGTATTTCAGCGATGTGCTCTACAGCCTGAAAACCAGAAGCGGCGATGACAGCTATGTGCATGTGCTTATTGAGCATCAGTCGACGCTGGACAGGCATATGGCGTTCCGGCTGCTGCGCTATGTGGTGGCGGCCATGCAGCATCATCTCGACGCCGGACACAAAAAGCTGCCGCTGGTGATACCGCTGCTGTTTTATGCCGGTAAGCGCAGCCCTTATCCCTTCTCTACCTGCTGGCTGGATGAATTTAGCAACCCGAAACTGGCTGAAAAGATTTATGGCGGTTCGTTTCCGCTGGTCGATGTTACCGTCATACCGGATGATGAGATTGCTGAACATCGCAGCATGGCTGCACTCACTCTGCTGCAAAAGCATATCCATCAGCGCGATTTGAAGGAGGTGATGGACAGGCTGGCTCTCTTCATCACATTATCACAGATAATATCGCTGGTACACTATATTTTTCAGGCAGGCGAAACGTCAGATGCCACAGCATTTTTCTGCGAACTGGCACAGCGAGTACCGCAACAAGGGGATGCACTAATGACTATTGCAGAACAGCTTCGCAAAGAAGGCGAGCTTACGAGCTTAAAGGCAAGCTTGAGGGCAAACTGGAAGTCGCGCGCAGCCTGCTGAAAATGAAGCTGGCGCGTGAAGCAATTTTGTAGGCTACGGGGTTGACTGAAGAGGAGCTGGCCCGCGTTCAGACCAGTTGAGTCTTTACCGCTCCTTACGTTAGTCGATACCATCTCGCTATAAAAATTTAAAGCCCACCGGAAAGGTGGGCTTTAATTTACTACCTTGCAGGCCAACACCGGCGGCCCTGCAAACTCTTTAGCGCATGGTAACAAACTCTTCAGCTGCGGTCGGATGGATCGCCACGGTATTGTCGAAGTCCTTCTTAGTTGCACCCATTTTCAGCGCCACCGCGAAGCCCTGCAGCATCTCATCCATACCAGAGCCGATACCGTGAATGCCGAAGATTTTCTCGTCCGCACCGACGCATACCAGCTTCATGCGGCACGGCTGGCGGTGCTGCGTGACGGCGGTATACATGGCGACGAATGAAGATTTATAAACCTTCACCTGATCGTCGCCGTACTGCTCGCGCGCCTGCGGTTCGGTCAGGCCAACCGTGCCGATTGGCGGATGGCTGAATACCACGGTGGGTACGTTGCTGTAATCCAGGTGCTCGTCCGGTTTGTTGTTAAACAGGCGCTCAGAGAGACGACGACCCGCTGCAACCGCAACCGGCGTCAGCTCGACCGCGCCGGTATTGTCGCCAACTGCACAGATGCCGCTGATGTTCGTATTCTGATACTTGTCGATCTTGATATAGCCTTTCTCGCTCAGCTCAACGCCGGTCACCGCCAAGTTAAGGTTATCGGTGGCCGGTTCGCGGCCAATGGCCCACACTAGGCAATCAACCGTTTGCTCGCGGCCATCTTCCAGCTGTAATGTCAGGCTGCCGTCGGCGTTTTTGACCACAGCTTTTGGCACCGAATTGGTGTGAAGCGTCGGGCCTTCCGCATTCATCACTTCCACCAGCGTCTCGGTGATCAGCGGATCGAAGCTGCGCAGCGGCGCATGGTTACGCACAAACAGGTGCGTTTCTGAGCCCAGCGCGTTCACCACGCCTGCCAGCTCAACGGCGATATAGCCTGCGCCGATCACGGCGGTGCGCTTCGGCAGCGCATCCAGCTCAAAGAAACCGTCAGAGTCGATACCGTACTCCACGCCCGGCACGTCCGGATGGCTCGGACGCCCGCCGGTGGCGATCAGAATATGGTCGGCGGTAATGCGCTCGCCGTTAACTTCTACGGTGTGCGCGTCAACAAAGCGGGCAAAGCCTTTGATCACATCCACGTTGTTTTTGCCTAGCACGTTGTCGTACGAGGTGTGAATGCGGTCAATATAGGCGCTGCGGTTTTTCACCAGCGTTTTCCAGTCAAAATGGTTGACCGTGGTATCGAAGCCATAATCCGGACCGTACTGATAAATAGCCTCGGCGATCTGCGCCGCATGCCACATCACCTTCTTTGGAACACAACCCACGTTTACGCAGGTGCCGCCCAGCTCTTTGGCTTCAATCAGGGCGCATTTCTGGCCATACATCGCGGCGCGGTTGATTGAGGCGATACCGCCGCTGCCGGCGCCAATGGCGAGATAGTCATAATGTCGTGTCATTGTGTATGCATCCGGTTACGAAAGTTTGGTTCGGGATTGTAACGCTGAGAGGCGAAACGGTGCAAAGATTGCACCTATGATTGTAATAGGGTTGAATCCTTCCACCACTGACAGGGAAGCATAGCATGCAGCTTACATTTCTCGGCGCTGGCGCGCCCAGCCTGCAACGCAACGTCACCTCGATTGCCTTTACCCATTCACAGCGCGGTGACACATGGCTATTTGACTGCGATGAAGGTACGCAGCTCCAGTACATGCGCTCGCCGCTGAAACCGGGCCGCATGAACAAAATCTTTATTACCCATCTGCACGGCGACCATCTTTTGGGCCTGCCGGGCCTGTTGACCAGCCGATCGATGGGCGGCATCAGCGAGCCGCTGACCATTTACGGACCAAAGGGTATTTAGCTTTTTGTCGAAACCGCGCTGTTGCTGAGCGGCTCCTATACCGACTATCCGCTGGACATTATTGAAATCGAGGCGGGCCCTGTGCTCGATGATGGCTAATTCCGCGTCAGCGCCTGGCCGCTGGTGCATCCGCTGCCCTGTTCCGGCTACCGCATTGAGCAGCACGACAAGCCGGGCTTTCTCGACGCCGCGCGTCTCAAAGCGGAAGGCGTGCCGCGCGGGCCTTGGTATCAGCAGCTGAAAGCGGGCGAAACCGTGACGCTGGAGGACGGGCGCGTGATTAACGGCGCAGATTACCTCGGCTCGGCAACGCGTGGCAAAACCCTGGCGATTTTGGGCGATACCGCGCCGACGCCGATGGCGCTCCAGCTGGCGGCGGATGTCGATGTGATGGTGCACGAAACCACGCTAGAGGCGGCTTTGCAGGAGAAAACCAACAGTCGCGGTCACTCCACCACAATCCAGGCGGCGCAGGTGGCGAAAGAGGTAGGCGCAAAGCGTCTGATCGCCACGCACTTCAGCTCGCGCTACTTACCGCGCGATATGCAGCGTTTGCTGGATGAATGCCGCTCAGTGTTTCCCGACACCGATCTGGCCCACGATATGACGATATTTACACTGTAACTTACTCAGGGACGATCTGCGTCACGCTAGTGTGGCCGGTTCCGGCAGGCACCAGTTTCTTATGCAGCCAGGGCAGCAGGTCGGTCATCTGCTGTGCAAGCTTCCACGGCGGGTTGATGACGATCATGCCTGAGGCGGTCATGCCGCGCTGGTCACTGTCCGGACTCACCGCCAGCTCAATCTGCAAAATATTACGGATGCCAGTCGCTTCAAGGTTGCGCAGCATATGCTTGATCTGCTGGCGCAGCACCACCGGATACCACAGCGCGAAAACGCCGGTCGCAAAGCGCTTGTGGCCTTCGTGAATCGCTTTTACCACCGCCTGGTAGTCGCTTTTTAGCTCGTAGGGCGGATCGATCAGAATCAGGCTACGGCGGGTCGGCGGCGGCAGTTTCGCCTTCAGCTGCTGATAGCCGTCGACGCGCTCGACGCGGGCGCGGCTGTCTTTCAGGAACTCACCGCGCAGCAGCGGGAAATCGCTGGGGTGCAGTTCGGTCAGCTGGAGCTTGTCCTCTTCACGCAGCAGGTGGCGCGCGATCAGCGGCGAGCCAGGATAGTAGCGCAACGTGCCGTTGGGGTTGAGGTCGCGAATGGCGTTGAAATAGTGCTTTAATAGTTCCGGCGCGTCCGGCTGCTGCCAGATATGGGCGATACCTTCCAGATATTCACCGGTCCGTTCGGCATGTTCGCCGCTCAGCAAATAACGGCCTGCTCCTGCATGGCTGTCGAGATACAGGAAGGGTTTTTCTTTCTCTTTCAGCGCGCTGATGATCAGGCTCTGAACGGTGTGTTTCAGCACGTCGGCATGGTTGCCGGCGTGAAAACTGTGTCGATAGCTCAGCATAACAGTGGGGATTCCGCGGTTGGCGTAAAAAAGGCGTACTGCAAGTAGGCTGGATTATACCTGCTGAAGGCAAAATGCTGGCCGATTCTCAGTCGCGTCCGCGCCCGAACCGTTTCTTCGCCGCTCAGCCTAGCTGGCATTGATTTTCGCTACACTTAGCATCATCTTAGTAAGATTGCGTGCGCGCTCTGTCGCGCCATACATTGAACAAGGACTGCGCTATGACCAATCCATTACTCCAGCCTTTTACGCTTCCGCCTTTCTCCGCCATTCAGCCTGAACATGTGGTGCCTGCCGTGACCGAGGCGCTGAACGAATGTCGCGCGGCGGTGGAAAACGTGGTGGCCCAGGGCGCGCCTTACACTTGGGACAACCTGGTGCAGCCGCTGGCCGAAGTGGACGATCGTCTTGGCCGCATCTTCTCGCCGGTGAGCCATCTTAACTCGGTAAAAAACAGCCCGGAGCTGCGTGAGGCTTACGAGCAAACGCTGCCGCTGCTCTCTGAATACAGTACCTGGGTTGGCCAGCATGAATGGCTGTACCAGGCGTACCGTAACCTGAAAGAGGGCGAAAGTTTTGCCGCCCTCGACGTGGCGCAGCAGAAAGCGGTGGATAACGCGCTGCGCGACTTCGAGCTGTCCGGTATCGGCCTCGATAAAGAGAAGCAGCAGCGCTATGGCGAAATCGCCGCGCGCCTCTCTGAGCTGGGTTCGGCTTACAGCAACAACGTGCTGGACGCGACCATGGGCTGGAGCAAGCTGATTACCGACGAGAGCGAACTCGCCGGTATGCCGGAAAGCGCGCTGGCAGCGGCCAAAGCACAGGCAGAAGCAAAAGATCAAGAGGGCTGGCTGCTGACGCTGGATATCCCCAGCGATCTGCCGGTGATGACCTACTGCGATAACGCCGCGCTGCGTGAAGAGATGTACAGCGCCTATTCAACCCGCGCCTCCGAGCAGGGTCCGAACGCCGGTAAATGGGATAACGGCCCAATCATGGCGGAAGAGCTGGCGCTGCGTCACGAGCTGGCACAGCTGCTGGGCTTCGACTCCTACGCCGATAAATCGCTGGCGACCAAAATGGCGGAAAACCCTTCACAGGTGCTCGACTTCCTGAACGATCTGGCGAAACGCGCCCGTCCGCAGGCGGAGAAGGAGCTAGCGCAGCTGCGCGCGTTTGCCCAGAAAGAGCACGGTGTCAGCGAGCTTCATCCGTGGGATCTCACCTACTACGGCGAAAAGCAGAAGCAGTATCTCTACACCATCAGCGACGAGCAGCTGCGTCCCTACTTCCCGGAAGCGCGCGCCGTTAACGGCTTGTTTGAAGTGGTGAAGCGCATCTATGGCATCACCGCCAAAGAGCGCACCGACGTGGATGTCTACCATCCTGACGTGCGTTTCTTCGACCTGTTTGATGAGAGCGGCGAGCTGCGCGGCAGCTTCTATCTCGACCTGTATGCGCGCGAGCACAAGCGCGGCGGCGCATGGATGGACGACTGCGTCGGCCAGATGCGCAAGGCTGACGGCACGCTGCAAAAGCCAGTTGCCTATCTCACCTGTAACTTCAACCGCCCGTTGAATGGCAAACCGGCGCTGTTTACCCACGACGAAGTGACCACGCTGTTCCACGAGTTTGGTCACGGCCTGCACCATATGCTGACGCGCATCGAAACCCCGGGAATATCCGGTATCAGCGGTGTGCCGTGGGATGCAGTCGAGCTGCCGAGCCAGTTTATGGAAAACTGGTGCTGGGAGCCGGACGCGCTGGCCTTTATCTCCGGCCACTTTGAGACCGGCGAGCCGCTGCCGAAAGGGCTGCTCGACAAAATGCTAGCGGCGAAGAACTATCAGGCGGCGCTGTTCATCCTGCGTCAGCTGGAGTTCGGCCTGTTCGACTTCCGCCTGCACGCCGAGTTCGACCCAGCGAAAGGCGCGCAGATCCTCGAAACGCTGCGCGAAGTGAAGAAGCTGGTGGCCGTGGTGCCGAGCCCGGAATGGGGCCGTTTCCCGCACGCCTTCAGCCATATCTTCGCTGGCGGCTATGCGGCCGGTTACTACAGCTACCTGTGGGCGGACGTGCTGGCGGCAGATGCCTATTCGCGCTTCGAAGAAGAGGGCATCTTCAACCGTCAGACTGGTCAGTCGTTCCTCGATAGCATCCTGACGCGCGGCGGTTCGGAAGAGCCAATGGAGCTGTTTAAACGCTTCCGTGGACGCGAGCCGCAGCTGGACGCGATGCTGGAACATTACGGCATCCAGGGATAACGATTGCAGTGAAAATCTGTTTAATTGATGAATCGGGCACCGGTGACGGAGCCTTATCGCATCTGGCGCAGCGCTGGCCGCTCGAGCATGACGAAGAGTGCGTGCTAGCGCTGGTACAGACGCCACCCCATCTTGAGCTGCGCAAGCGCGACGAGCCAAAGCTAGGCGGCATTTTTGTCGACTTTGTCTCTGGTGCGATGGCGCACCGTCGTCGTTTTGGCGGCGGGCGCGGCGAAGCGGTAGCAAAAGCGGTTGGCGTGAAAAGCGGTTGTCTGCCGGATGTAGTAGATGCAACCGCCGGATTAGGGCGCGATGCGTTTGTGCTGGCCGCGATCGGCTGCCGCGTACGGATGCTGGAGCGCCATCCGGTGGTAGCGGCACTGCTGGATGATGGGTTAGCGCGCGGCTATCAGGATGCAGAAATTGGCGGCTGGCTGCGGGATCGTCTGACGCTGATCCATGCGCCCAGCTCGCAGGCGCTGGTTGATATTTCGCCTGCGCCAGACGTGGTTTATCTCGACCCGATGTATCCGCACCGGCAAAAGAGCGCCATGGTGAAAAAGGAAATGCGGGTGTTTCAGTCGCTGGTCGGTGCTGATGAGGACGCCGACGCGCTGCTGGAGCCTGCGCGTCGTCTGGCGAAGAAGCGTATCGTGGTGAAGCGGCCCGATTACGCGCCGCCGCTGGCAGGTGTTGCCACGCAGTCGGCGATCGTCACCAAAAGCCATCGCTTTGATATCTATCCACCGCTGGGTGCGTAATAAAAGATGGCAGTAAATGCAGAAGTGACAGTGGGTGATATCACCCGCTGTGTTGTGTTATGCCGCGCGTCGGCAGGAAAAAATTTTATTCGTCATACGCATCGCGCAGCGGAACAATCAGCATGTCGATATGCACGGTATTAATCAGCTGGCGCGCCGAAGACATCAGCTTGCTCCAGAAATCCTGGTGATGGCCGCACACCACTAAATCCACATCATATTTTTTAATCGCATCGACCAGAACCTGGCCGAGATCGCCGCTGCAGCTCAGGGGTTCACTGATAGGGTAACCCGCTGCATCTGACAGGCCGCGCAGTGCCGTGTGCGTTTCTTCCGAAATACGCTTCTGCATATCGCCCAGTTTGACATCAATCAAGCCGGTATAGAGATCGGAATAGTTAACGTCGACGTGAATCAATGAGATCTTAGCGTCGTAAGGACGCGCCAGCGAAACGGCTTTATCCACCAGCAACTGGCTTTCCGGAGAAAGGTCTACTGCAATCAGGATGTGTTTGTAAGCCATGATATAACTCCTTTCACAAGATTCAGGATGGCAACCTGTCTTCCTGTTGCGTTTTTTGTCTGCGAAATCCTTTACGCGAACGGGCGATGTTCGTCACCAGATGTTCTGTCAGCCGTACCAACAGATTGTTGTTATGCCATAAGTATAGCGGCGACGGGTAACAAATGCTTACGTACAAGCTTCTGTTGTGAATAAGATCAATGCTTATAAGCGGTTTCGCTTATAACGAAAGAAAATCATCGCTGGAAAAAATTTAAAATCTTCTCTTACACTACAAATTAACGGTCACTCTCGCTTGGCGCTGGCCGCGTAAGCTTGTCAAAAAAAAGATCTGTTCAGGTCATTCAGTTGTTGGCTTTTTCCCGTAGAGCGTGAAGCGCAACTGCGCTAAACCTGTTTCTGCGGCTCCAGCCGGGAGGGGTATATGATCAGCACTATCGCGCTTTTCTGGGCTCTTTGTGTCGTGTGTATTGTGAATATGGCGCGCTATTTTTCATCTTTGCGCGCGCTGCTGGCGGTACTGCGAGGCTGCGATCCTATTCTTTATCAGTACGTTGATGGCGCAGGCTTCTTTACCTCGCACGGCCAGCCGAGCAAACAGGTGCGGCTGGTGCGTTATATCTGGGCAAAACGTTATCTCGACCATCACGACGATGAGTTTATTCGTCGCTGCGAGCGGGTACGCGGTCAGTTTATCTTAACCAGCGCGTTATGCGGGTTAGTGATCCTCAGCCTAGTTTGCATGGCGATCTGGCATTAGAAATAAAAAGGGCGACTTGCGTCGCCCTTTTGCTGCTGAAAACGGTTATATCAGCTTCAGCGCCAGCCAGTAGAGGCAGCCTGACAGCACAATACACACCGGCAGCGTAAACACCCATGCCATTGCGATGTTCTTAATAGTGCGGCTTTGCAGACCGCCGCCATCGACCAGCATGGTGCCCGCCACAGAGGACGACAGAATATGCGTGGTTGATACCGGCATCCCGGTGTAGCTGGCGATGCCGATAGAGACCGCCGCCGTTACCTGAGCCGACATACCTTGCGCATAGGTCATGCCTTTTTTACCGATCTTCTCACCGATAGTGGCCGCCACGCGACGCCAGCCGATCATAGTACCGATGCCGAGCGCCAGCGCGACCGCCATGATAATCCAGACCGGTGCGTACTCGATGGTGCCCAGCAGATCGCTTTTCAGCTTGCCGAGGAAACGCTGATCGTCCGCGTTGGTTTCCGGCAGCTTGGCGGTTTTATCCGCAGTGTCTGCGATGCACAGCAGCAGACGACGCATCTGGCTGCGCTGCTCAACGGTAAGCTGATCGTAGCTTTGCAGATTGTTGTTCAGCAGGCTCTGTGCACGCTGAATCGCCTGCAATGCACGCGCGCTGTCGCAGTGGAACTTTTTAGGGCCCGACGGCGTCTCTTCAGGTGTCGGCAGGGCAGGCGGAGCCATCTGGATAACGTGCGTCAGCGAATCGCCGTGCTGCTGATAATACTGGTCAAGGTGATTAACCGCATCGCGCGTACGCGTGATGTCATAGCCGCTGGCGTTCATGTTAACCACAAAGCCGGCCGGTGCGACGCCAATCAGTACCAGCATAATCAGGCCGATGCCTTTCTGGCCATCGTTAGCGCCGTGTGAGTAGCTCACGCCAATAGCAGAGACAATCAGGGCTATACGCGTCCAGAACGGCGGCTTTTTCTTGCCGTCGATCTTTTCACGGTCCGCTGGCGTCATGTGGATACGCGCACGTTTTTTCGTGCTGCTCCAGTAACGGCGCAGCACGAAGATCAGGCCGCCCGCGATGATCAAGCCGACAATCGGCGACAGAATCAGCGACAGGAAGATATTGATTACTTTCGGGATATTCAGCGCATCAATCACCGACGTGCCCGTCATCAGCGCGTTGGTGAGGCCGATGCCGATGATAGCGCCAATCAGCGTATGCGAACTGGAGGCCGGCAAACCGAGATACCAGGTGCCGAGGTTCCAGATAATCGCGGCCAGCAGCATGGAGAAGACCATCGCTAGGCCGTGCGCGGAGCCGACATTCAATAACAGATCGGTAGGGAGCATATGCACAATGGCGTAAGCAACGCTTAAACCACCAAGCAGTACGCCGAGGAAGTTGAACACGCCTGCCATTACTACAGCTAACTGCGCGCGCATGGCGCGAGTATAGATAACCGTCGCAACTGCGTTGGCAGTGTCGTGAAAGCCGTTGATTGCTTCATAAAACAATACAAACAGCAGGGCAAGAACCAATAACAGGCCGGTACTGAGGTCAAGACCAACGAACAAATGTAGCATAAACATTACGCCATTTTTGAGGACATGAGCGCGGCGCATTATCCGCGACAACGCACTGTATGGGAAAAGAAAATATAGCCTTGTTTTGGCTTTAAAATATTACGAAACGCTTCGTTTAGGTCAAAAGTGCCTTAAAATTAATTAGTTACATTATGACATATTTACTACAGGTTTTTGACGCTGGCATCACGTAAGGCAGCACTCTACAATCAGCGCCTCTTAAAGACAAGGTAGAGTAGATGCAGTGGAAAAGTTTTACGTTATTATTATTATTGGTGCCGGTGCGGCGGGGCTGTTCTGCGCGGCGCAGGCCGGGCAGCGAGGCCGTCGCGTGCTGTTGCTGGATAACGGAAAAAAGCCTGGCCATAAAATCCTGATGTCGGGCGGCGGCTGCAATTTCACCAATATGTACACCGAGCCTGCTGCTTACCTGTCGCATAACCCGCACTTCTGCAAGTCGGCGCTGGCGCGCTACACCCAGTGGGACTTTATCGATCTGGTGAATCGTCACGGCATTGCGTACCACGAAAAGACGCTGGGCCAGCTGTTTTGCGACGACTCAGCGGCGCAGATTGTCGATATGCTGCTAGCGGAGTGCGATAAAGGTCAGGTGACGCTGCGCCTGCGTAGCGGCTTCCAGCCTGTTTGGTGAGCTGCGTAAAAATGTCTATGGCTCGCTGGGCTGTAACGGTCTGGCCACGGTGCGCGGCACCGCGATGGGCACCATGCTGGCCGATTGGCTGGCGGGCAAACGCAACGACACCATTGATTTCCTGCTTTCACTCCCGAAACCGGAGTGGAATCCGCAGGACCCGTTCCTGACCATGGGCGTGAATTTCACACTGCGCCGCGGCATGTATGACGCAGGCCTGGAGGCCTAATTACCGCCACAACGCATTATGCCGCAAGGATGCGGCTTCTCTCCCCTTACCGCTTCGCTAATTCCCTGACCTGCAACACTTTTAGACGAATCTGCCTGGCGCGTTTGTCGGCTGGATTTCATACTTCTGATTTATCACAGAGGAGAGCCGCCACAAATGCTCACCTTTCTGCGTTCCCTGTTTTCCAGCCCGGAGAGCTTTATCAGAGGCATGTCACGTCAGGATATTAATGATTCTATAGCCGACGGCGAGCGCATCATCATCGATGAAGACGGCAATGCTTCGGTCAACGTGCTGAGTAAGGAAGTGCATGAGGATTTCGCCCGCCATATCGAAACGTTAAAGGGAGTTTAAGATGGGAACGGCGATATTCATGGTGCTGATGGTGTGCGGCTACTGGTACACTAGTCGCTATCTCTCCAGCCGCTTCAAAGTCCGGCGCAGTATCCGCTGGGATGTCTATTTTCTGGTAGCGCTGTACGGCTGTATCTTCGTCTTACAGGGGATGCTTGCAACGACTATCGTCTCGCTGGTTCTGTTGGTTATCTCCAGCACGGCAAATGCTCTGCAAATGGTGCCCGGCGAGCATCTTCGCTGGCAGGTAGAGTTTATTGAACTGGAGCTTCCTAGGTATCTAGGCTCCGGTGGTGGTTATGCTGGCCTTTGCGGTGCTTTTCTGCATGTACCGCTCAAACTGGTCTGAAATCGCGCGGCTTAACAGCAGCGGACGCAAAGATCTCTATCAGCAGCTCTCGAAATCCAACGGTGTGGAGCAGCTGCTTTACCAGTGTATGCAAAGGGGAGCTGGCCTGGATCACGTTAAAGTCGCGCAGCATCTATATTGGCATGGTACACGCCGCCACCTTCGAGTATGAAAACACCGCCAATATCGTGATTATCCCGATGCTCAGCGGATACCGCGACAGCAAAACGCTCAGCATGTCGATTGAACATAACTACAGCCGCTGGTATGCCGAGCACGGCATTACGCTGACCTCCGAGCCGAAAAACGCCATGGCGTTCCGTAAGGTACTGATGGTGGATTCAGATTGAAAGCCTGTCGCTGTTCGATCCGGCCAGCGCCAGTTCGCTGGCGATGACCCATTACGACGGCGTGCTGATGGAAGTGAACGGCGCATTTAATCCAGATTCTCCGCCGTAAACAGCAGCAGGGCGACTTTGCCATCCTGATAAACATCGGGTTGGTAGCAGCTCTCCAGATGACACAGCAGCAGTTCGATCGCCAGGCGCGCATGCTGTTGCGCGTTCTGGTCCAGCGCGAAGTCCAGCTCATCGTTGAGCAGCAGCTGTCGCGTAATGGAATAGAGCTCATGGGTGATATAGCAGCACTGCCCGAGAAGCTGGTGGGCGCGTAGCGTTTTGCTCACCTCGCTGTTGCCCATGCCGGTGTTATAGAGCCCTCCAACGTGCTGCGACTGCGCCAGGCTGCTATCCAGCAGCATGCGGATGGTGTCGCGCTGGTCCAGGCCAAAACAGCACTTTACGCAGATGGCGCTGCGGCGCGCGCTGCATCATCACCTCACGGAAACCGGCGATACGCTGGCGATGCTCTCAGTAATCAAAACAGCCGCTGACCATCACAATATCGCCCGGCTGATTGACCACTTTGCTCATCAACAGGCCAGCCGTGCGGCCCGCCTGATACTGATCTATGCCGACATGGCACAGGCGCTCGGCGTCGGGCTGATCGGTGACAATGGTAATCACCGGCACGCCGCGGTTGCGGCACAGCGCCAGCGCACTGTAAATCGGCGGATAATCGTGGCCGAAAACGATGATGCCGTCGCGCGTGACGCTGCGCGCAATGATGCTCTGCGCCAGCTTCTCCGGCTGCGACTCGGCAACCAGGGTTTTGTGCAGCGTAATGCGGCGATAACCCAGCTCGCCCGCCACTTCACCGAAATAGCGCACCAGCTGCTGGAAAAATGACGAACCGTTATTGCTGAGAAATACCTCTGTCTGCCAGGCGTGGCGATACTCTTCCGGCAGCAGCAGCTTCAGACCGATTTCACGCGCTGCTTTAAGGACTTTGCGCGTTGTTTCGGGTGATACGCCGCCGCGTTCGTTTAATACCCGGTCGACGGTTGCGATGCCCACGCCCGCTATTTTGGCCACCATCTCAAGGGTAAGCTTTTTCATTGCTACTCCACACATGACCTTATTCGTCATGCTGTTACCACAACACGCCTGATAATTATGGGTTTCTGTCAGCAAGTGAGAAATAGATCCTTACTGCATCGGGGCTATTTAAATTACCATGCTGACTGTTGTGCCAGCGTATTTTTTAAACATTTTTTCATTGCCGATAAAATATATAGTAAATGTGGCGAAAAAAAGAGCGGATGCGCGCTGTTTAATAACGGCCTGCAATTTTTACTGAGGATTAATAAGGCAGCCCCTCAATAATGCTGTAAAGGTTAGTGTTATTAATATGATGATAATAAAGTATTTATATCATTTCGTGATGATTTTATATCAACGCTGCGCTTTCAGAAAGTAGGTTAAAAATTTATGATTATTTTGTTGTTAATAAATGGATAACGATTTTTAGGATGTTAACGCCCGACCTCTGAACAAAACGAATATTTCCGTTATTAAGCATCAATCCCAATAAAAATAATGACGCTGTCGCCAGTTAGAAAAATATGGCGCGCAGGGGAGGCCTATGCCTTGAATATACTCAGCGGCAACGCTTTCATACCATTAAAATAAATTAATGCAGTTAATGTAATTAATTCGTTGGCAGGGAAAATATGAAACGCAGATAGTTTCTCACCTCCGTGGCTGCGCTGGGCATGGCGTCATCGCTGGCTGTTGCAAAAGCCGAAACGCGTAAAGGCGGGTTGCAGTATCTGACGCAGCAGGAGTTCGACACCGTAGGCGCTATTGCCGAACGCTTTATTCCTGCCGACGATCTGAGCATCAGCTGTAAGGAAGCGGGCTGTGCCACCTTTATCGACCGCCAGCTGGCGGGTGATTACGGCAACGCGGTCGCCATCTATCGGCTGGGCCGCTTTGTCAAAGGCACGCCGGAACAGGGCCCGCAATCGCCGCTGACGCCCGCGCAGCGCTACCGACAGGGACTCTTGCCGATCCGATTTACGGTGGCAACAAAGAGATGACCAGCTGGAAGATGCTTGGTTTTCCCGGCGCGCGCTACGACTTCCGCGATTTGATTGGCAAGAAAGGGAAGGGAAGCTAAACATCATCCCGACCAGCCTGATTGTTAACACCCTTTGACTCTTCAGTCTGACTGAGCAGTGAGTTTACACATGCAAAATATTCGTCCAAAAGCTGACGCTGTGATCGTCGGCCTGGGTTGGTGCGGCTCGTTGATTGCTGAAGAGCTGACCCGCGCCGGCCTGAACGTGGTCGCCATCGAACGCGGCCCATGGTTTGAAACCGCCACCGATTTTCCACCTTCCATCGACACCGATGAGCTGCGCTGGGATACGCGCCGCAGCATGCTGCGGCAGCCTGCGGTAGAAACCACCAATTTCCATAACAACCGCAGCGAAACCGCGCTGCCGACGCGCGAATGGAACCTGAACGAGCTGGGCTATAACGTGGGGGGTTCCGGCACGCACTGGGCCGGTATGGCCTGGCGCTTTACGCCATGGGACCTACAGCCTTACACCCAGACGGTAGAGCGTTACGGCAAGGATAAGATCGCTAAGGGCCTGATCCTGCAAGACTGAGGCGTCACCTACGATGAGCTGGAGCCTTTTTACGACCGTTTTGAGAAGATCGCGGGCGTTTCCGGTAAAGCGGGCAAACTTAACGGCGAGATCGTCGCCGACGGTAATCCATTTGAGAGCAATCGCAGCAGCGAATATCCACTGTCGCCGCTGGAGAGCACGCGCCTGACCGATCTGTTCCGCGATGCAGCCAAATCGCTTGGCCAGCATCTTTTTATGGTGCCTACCGGACAGACCTCGCGCGCCTATGTTAACCCGCTTGGCGTACGCATGGGCCCGTGCACCTACTGTGGCTACTGCCTCTCTACGGCTGCGGCAACTTCTCCAAATCCAGCCCGAACGCCTGCGTAATCCCGGCGCTGATGCAGCGCGATAACTTTACGGTGCTGACCGATTCTGCCGTGGTGCGCGTCAATAAGTCGGAAGATGGCAAAACCGCCACCGGCGTAACCTACATCGACAAGAACAAGAAAGAGTGGGTGCAATCGGCCGATATGGTGATCCTGTCGGCGTTGCAGATGCAGAACGTGCGTCTGCTGCTGTCGAAAATCGGCCAGCCCTATAATCCTGAAACCAAAACCTGCACGGTAGGGCGCGCTGCGCGCCTACAGCTCCAGACCGTCTCCGGTGCCAGCCTGTTCTTTAAGAATGAATACCTGAACCAGTTCATCGGCGCGGGCGCGCTGTCGCAGCAGGTTGATGACTGGAACGGCGATAACTTTGACCATAGTGATAAAGATTTTATTGGCGGTGCGGGCATTCTGGTGGTGGCGCGTGGCGCGCGTCCTATCGGCAACGCCGACGCGCTGCCACCGGGCACACCGCGCTGGGGCAAAGAATGGAAAAGGCGTATACCCACGCTTTCCAGAACGCGACCTTTATCTTCGGCCAGGGCACCAGCTTCTCGCACGAAGATTACTACCTCGAGCTCGACCCGGAATACAAAGACGACAACGGTAACCCGCTGCTGCGCGTCACCTTCGACTACAACGAGAACGACTGCCGCTCGGCGAAATTTATTGAAGAGAAAAGTGTAGAGATCGGCAAAGCTGTGGGCGCGAAAACCGTGATCGGTACCAACTCGGCATCAGGCAAATATTCGCCCTATAACTTCGCCAGCGACCATACCATCGGCGGTGCTGTGATGGGTACCGATCCGAAGACCAGCGTCCTCAACCGTTATCAGCAGAGCTGGGATATGCACAACCTGTTTGTGCTTGGCGCGTCATCATTCCCGAACAACGCAGGCTACAACCCAACCGGTAAGATTGGCGCGCTCAGCCTGTGGACGGCGAAGGCGATCATCGATCAATACCTGAAAAACCCCGGCCCACTGGTGAAGGTGTGATATTAAAAAGATAACCCTTGCAGGCGGCGCGGTGGTGATCGCAGGCGTTATTGCGGCAGGTCTGCTGTGGCAGAACGGCTATACCTCAGCTGATGATGTCGCAGATAACCAGACGCTAACCAGCAAGCCGCCGACGACAGCGGATGCCGCCGCGGTGGAGCGCGGCAAATATATTGCCATCGCGGGCGACTGCGTGGCCTGCCATACCGCACCGGGCAGCAAAGATGCCTTCGCGGGCGGCTACTCAATCAGCACGCCGTTCGGCGGCATTTTTGCCAGAAACATCACGCCAGACAAATAAACCGGCATCGGCAGCTGGACCGAGCGCGATTTTTACCGCGTAGTGCGTCACGGCAAAGGCAAAGAGGGCGAGCATATCTATCCGGCAATGCCCTACAACGCCTACGTGAAGGTCAGCGATCGGGATATGCACGACCTGTGGCTCTATATGCGCTCAGTAAAACCGGTGCATTACCAGGTGCCGGAAACGAACCTCGGGTTCCCGTACAACATCCGTCTGGCGATGATGGGCTGGAACCTGCTGTTCTTCCGCAACAGCGGTTTTGAAAACGATCCGGGCAAGTCCGCCGAGTTCAATCGCGGTGCCTATCTGGTGGAAGTCCAGGAACACTGTGGTGCCTGCCATACGCCGAAGAACCTGCTCGGAGTTGATACCGACGACTATTTGCAGGGCAGCAACCTCAGCGAATGGCATGCGCCGAACCTGACGTCGAACCGCTACGTCGGCATTGGCAGCTGGAGTAAAGAGCAGATCGTCGATTACCTGAAGCTGGGCAGCAACCACGTCGCCGTGGCGTCCGGCCCGATGGCGGAAGCGGTGACCAACTCAACGCAGCATCTTAACGACGCCGATCTGCTTGCTATCGCCACTTACCTGAAGGCGCAGCCTGCCTCATCGACACAGCCGCCGCAGCCGCAGGCCCGCGACAGCGCATTGATGAAGACGGGTGAGAATGTCTACAGCGCCAACTGTAGCGCCTGCCATAACAGCGACGGCAAAGGTATTCCGAACCTGGCAGCAAGCCTGGCGAACAACCCAGGCCTGCTGGCGGATGACGCCTCCTCCATCATTACCACGGTATTGCAGGGCGGGCGCGACGGAGTGACGCAGAGCAACCCGACCAGCGGCGCGATGCCGAGCTTCGCCTGGAAACTGACGGACGAGCAGGTTGCAGCGGTATCGACCTATATTCGCAACAGCTGGGGCAACGCCGCTACGCCGGTGAAAGCCGAAGAAGTGGCAGGCAAGCGCAAGCTGCTGGATCTGCCTGAGCAGATGGCAGCACACTAAAAACAGGCGGGTAAGACATCTGTAAGGAATAAAAGCCGACTTGTCGGCTTTTATTTTTAGTCATTGGTAAGTTGTTCTGGCGTGCAACCGTACAGTTCCGCCAGCTTGACCAGATTGAAATTGCGCGGCTTCTCGCTTTTCTCCATTGCAGAAACTGAGGGTTGCGTGATGTTTAGCGCTTCGGCAACCTGTTTTTGCGTCAGCTTGCGATAAATACGCCACGCAGCATGAAGAGTGACATCTTTATCAATCGTGATGTTTACTACTTCACCCGGGATCAAGGCGTCGTCATTTTTGCCCGCTTGGAAGGGCACTGCTTCCCACAGTTCGGCCAGAACTGAATCCTGGGTCAGACGTTCAAAAAGCTCAATAGGGATAATCGCTGCTTTTCGTTTTCCGGCGCTGTCGGTAATAAATTCGATCATAACGTTCTACTCATGCGTAATCTTCAGCTTAAAAGTGACAGGGATAAAGTGAAGCAGTAAACCATTGCGCATCACTTATATGTCCGTGTGGTACGTCTTAAAACATACTGTATTTAAATGATTTTTGGCTCTTCACCTTTATGATAATCAAACAAAACACGATATTCCCCACTTTAAGCGGTAGTTGGCCTGGCCATTTTTCAATGGTTTAACGTCCAAGTTTGGCGGACAATCTGGAAAAGTTTTGAGCTTATTGATATGTGCGTTTAGTGTTTTTCTGTCATTAACATCGGCTATCGCACGTAACTGTTTCTGCGCAGCCTTGCGCCATTTGATTTCAGGGATTCCTTACCTCTCAGTCTTACTGTGCACTCTTTAATGCGTCTTGTTATGGATATTAACATTGATATTTTGCAGTAAATATAGATGATTAATCAAAATGTCTATATTTTATTGGCCAGCTTTTACACCCTGTGCTTTTGCCCCTCTTAATGCACCCACAACGCCATCTTCTGCGCGCCAGACTATAAGCTGATTAAGTCACTTCATCAGAGAGGAACCGATATGGCAGGCAAAGCATTAGTGATTGGCGTATTGCGCGGTATTGGTCTGGCCGTCGTCAAGGCGCTGGCAGGTCACCGCGACTTACCGCAGCAGCGCACCGGAGGCCGAGGCGCAGTGGCATGCGCTGGATATGACGCACCAGGACGAGGTGCGGCAGCTGGTTAAACAGCTGGAGGCGTATCGTGGGCGCGGCGGCCACTACCCCGGGCAAGCTGTTGCAGTGGTAAACAGGGGCGCGCCAGCGCCCTTTTTTGCATCCTCAGCGCTGAAACACTACACTCGCGGCATATCCTGACAAGGAGTTAGCATGTCCCAATCCGTTCAGCGTAAGCCGCTGCCGCTGCCAGGCGGCCACAACAAAGTGCTGTTGCACTCCTGCTGCGCGCCCTGTTCCGGTGAAGTGATGGAGGCGATGCTCGCGTCTGGCATCGACTACACCATCTTCTTCTACAACCCGAATATCCATCCGCTAAAAGAGTATGAGCTGCGCAAAGAGGAGAACATCCGCTTTGCCGAGCAGTTCGGCGTGCCTTTTGTCGATGCGGATTACGATCGCGATAACTGGTTTGAGCGGGCAAAAGGCATGGAGTGGGAACCGGAGCGCGGTGAGCGCTGCACAATGTGTTTTGATATGCGCTTTGAGCGCACCGCGCTCTACGCTTATGAACACGGTTTTCCGGTGATCACCAGTTCGCTGGGCATTTCACGCTGGAAGAATATGCAGCAAATTAACGACTGTGGTGTGCGTGCAGCATCGCATTATCCCGACATGTTTTATTGGGAATTCAACTGGCGCAAAGGCGGCGGTTCGGCGCGAATGATTGAAATAAGCAAGCGCGAGCGCTTTTATCAGCAGGAATATTGCGGCTGTATCTATTCGCTGCGCGATTCTAATCGTCATCGCGTCGCCAGCGGGCGTGAGCGTATTAAAATTGGCGTGCAGTATTATGCGCCGGATGAAGAATAAATAATTAAAGGGCACGGTGCTTGCCCTTTAATTATTTGTGCACGAGCCAACGTTAGCGCAGCGCATTATATGACTCACCATCATCAATAGTGCGGATATTCAGGCGCTTCGCGTTGTATCGCTTAGACGCATGGCTGGCAGGCTATGCCTGGCAACACAGCGCACAGGGATTAATGTTCCCTTCGAGCTGCGCCTGAGTTTGTGCATCGAGCTGCTGCTTACGGCAGACGTAAGGCGTGCAGCCCATTATCTGCTTAAAAGAGCGGGTAAAAGATTGCTGGCTCTCAAAATGGTACTTTACCGCCAGCGTAATAATGGGCACCGAGCTGATTTTCAGCTCATGCACACAGGCGGCCAGCTTGCGTTCGCGAATATAGAGCGCCAGCGTTTCATTGCGGCAACGCGCAAACAGTTTCTGCAAATACTATTTGGAGTAACCCGATTTCTCGGCAATATCATCAATGCTCAGCCGTTGATCAAAATGGTTATTAATCCAGTCGGTAATCGTATCAATAACCTCTTCGTTATATTTATTCTCGCGCATTATCCACATCATCCAAAATGAGTGCACAGTGTAAGGAATTATCAATCAATGTATTTTTATTTTTGGCTAGATAAGCTAAACGCGAACTTTTTATCAAAAAAAGAAAAATGTTATTTTTTAGTTGAAAGGAGTAAATAAAAATAAATAAAGGTAAATGATTTTGCTTGTCTTGGCTGGAATATTTAGATTCAGTATCCAGAAAAGGAATTGATCGGTACAAATTTCCTGTTTATTTGCGGTCAGCAGGAAAAACGATGCAGGCCAGCTACGCTTCTTTTGATAAAAATCATCGGCATGACACAGCGCAACAATACGGTCAGCCCTCGCGCGTGTCACACTACTGTTCTTTTGCTCATATGGAGATCCCCGCATGCACCCGACATCTGGCCTGAAAAAACAGCTTGCCGCCTTGCTCGCGTCGATAGCCCTGTTTACCGCTGCGCCCGTAATGGCTGCCAGCACCTATGGTGAACAGCTGGAAGGGTTCCAGTATCCTTTTCCGCTACAGCGCTTCGATTTTTCCTCTCAGCAGCAGCCGCTCAGCATGGGCTATATGGATGTAAAACCCGCTAACAACGCCAACGGCCAAACTGTCGTGTTGCTGCACGGCAAGAACTTCTGCGGCGCGACCTGGGAAGATAGTATTCGTGCACTGAGCTTAGGCGGGCTATCGTGTCGTTGCGCCGGATCAAATTGGCTTTTGCAGCGCCAGTAAACCTGATAACTATCAGTACAGCTTCCAGCAGCTGGCGGACAACACGCACCAGCTGCTAGCACATCTGGGCATAAAAAAAGCGGCGATCGTGGGCCACTCAACCGGTGGCATGCTTGCTACGCGCTATGCGCTGATGTATCCCAGTGAAACGCAGCATCTGTTCCAGGTTTTGCGGACGGGCGGGGTCAAATTCGACAACGCTTGATGAGAAGTGCAGCGCATAACGTCGATTCAGGCCGCTGGTCTGCTGCTGCAAATAGCGTTCAAAATCACCAAGCAGCGCCTCCGCTTCCGGCTGGCGTAGCCCGTTGAACAGCACCAAAAACTCGTCGCCGCCGAGTCGGGCAAAAAGATCGAGATGGCGGAAACAGACTTTCATCGCATAGGCAAAATCCATCAGCGCACGGTCGCCTTCGCGATGGCAGAGCGTGTCATTGATCTGCTTAAACTTATCCAGGTCGATAAAGTTAAGGCTGGCCGGATGCTGCTTTAACAGGCAGTCATTCAGTATCAGCTGGCGCAGCGTCATAAAGCCGCGCCGGTGGGTAATCTGTGTCAGCTCATCGCAGGTGGCGGTCTGAAATGCCGCCAGCTCCGCTTCAGCCATGACGGCCATATCGCGCAGCGTCGCGCGGTCTTCGGCGCTGAAATCGCGCGGTTCATGACCCAGAATGCACAGCGTCCCGACGTTCACGCCGCTTGGCCCACGCAGCGGGCAGCCCGCATAAAAACGGATATTGGGATCGCCAGTGACCAGCGGATTGTCATGAAAACGGCCGTCGTTCAGGGCGTTCTCGACCACCATCACGTCGTCCTGCAAAATGGCATGGCCGCAAAAGGAGATGTCGCGCGGCGTGCCGGGCGCGTCATAGCGGCCAGCAATGGATTTGAACCATTGCTGGCTGGCTTCCACCAGACTGACCAGCTCAACTGGCGCATCAAACAGGCGGCGCGCCAGACGTGTCAGGCGGTCGAAACGCTCTTCCGGCGGCGTGTTAAGGATCTTCATGTCGTGCAGCTGGACAAGGCGTTGCGCCTCATTAGCAGGATGTTGAGGTGCTCTCATCGCGGTACTCTTGTAGTTAGTTATACAGGTGAAGCGAAACTGGTGTTGCCACAAGGGCTAAAAAGCCATCCTGCGATCGTTGCGATGACCGACCACAGAATGTTGGGGACAATCAGAGCACTTTTTGTTCGGCGAGATTAAGGGCAAAATAGCTAAAAATCAGGTCGGCACCGGCGCGTTTAATAGCACTCAGGCTCTCCAGCACCACATTACGCTCGTCAATCGCGCCCGCCTGAGCGGCGAATTTGATCATGGCGTACTCGCCGCTGACTTGGTATGCAGCCAGCGGCAGCTCGGTGCGGTCGCGGATTTCACGCAGCACGTCGAGATAGGCACCAGCCGGTTTCACCATCAGTGAATCTGCGCCTTCGGCAGCGTCGAGCAGCGACTCGCGAATGGCTTCGCGACGGTTCATCGGATTCATCTGATAAGTCTTGCGATCGCCTTTCAGCGCGGTTCCCGCTGCTTCGCGGAACGGGCCGTAGAACGACGAGGCGAACTTGGTGGAGTAGGACATGATGGCGGTCTGGGTAAAGCCCGCCGCGTCCAGCGCCTGACGGATCGCCTTAACCTGGCCATCCATCGCCGCCGACGGTGCGATAAAGTCTGCGCCCGCCGCTGCCGCAACGACTGCCTGCTTGCCCAGATTGAGCAAGGTGGCATCGTTATCAACGCCGTGATGGCACAGCACGCCGCAGTGGCCGTGGCTGGTGTATTCGCAGAAGCAGGTATCGGACATGACGATCATTTCCGGCACCGCGTCTTTACAGATACGAGACATCCGCGCAACCAGGCCGTTTTCGTTCCAGGCATCGCTGCCGGTCGCGTCGGTGTGGTGCGAAATACCGAAGGTCATCACCGAGCGGATGCCCGCTTTGGCAATGCGCTCAATCTCATAAGCAAGGCGTTTTTCCGGAATGCGCATCACGCCCGGCATCGCTTCAATGGCTTTGTAATTGTCAACACCTTCCTCAACGAAAATCGGCAGGGCCAGATCGTTCAGGCTGAGAGAGGTTTCTTGGAAGAGTTCACGCATCGCCGGGCTGGAACGCAGCCTTCTTGGCCGCTGGAGCAGAGAGAAGTCAGACATATTCATTCTTACGCAGGTGAAAAAAGTAGCGTTAGTTTAATCCTTTTCATCGGCAAGAATGAAGATTGTGTGCGGCGGGGATGTGCAGAAAAAATTCTCCCGCCGGGCGGCGGGAGAAATCAGGTTACTAGTTAATGTCGGGATGCTGCTGCACCAGATTCTTACGCTTCTCTTCCAGACGCGCGATCTCGGCATCAATATCTTCGATTTTCTGCTCGATGTTGTCGTGATGCTCCTGCAGGATTTCACGCGCTTCTTCGAGGTCAGAAGCCGCAGGCGTTGCGCAGCGGTTTATTCGCCGTCTCTTTCATGTAGATGCCGGTAATCAGGCCGATCACCGCGACCACCATCAGATAGTAAGCCGGCATATAGAGGTTGCTGGTGGCCTTTACCAGCCATGCCGCAACGGTCGGCGTCAGACCGGCGATCAGCACAGAGATGTTAAAGGCGCTTGCCAGCGCGCTATAGCGGATATGCGTCGGGAACATAGCGGGCAGTGACGATGCCATGACGCCGGTAAAGGCGTTAAGGATCACCGCCAACAGCAGCAGACCGGCGAAAATCAGCAGCGCGATACTACCCACGATAATAAACGGACGGCGGCCAAAACGGTCGCTGAGCATACCCATTACCGGCTGGACAAACAGCATACCGAGCATGATGGCGATGATAATTAACACGCAGTGATCTTGCGAGTAGTGCAGGTTATGCGACAGGTATCTCGGCATATAGGTCAGCAGCATGTAATAGGTTACGTTAGTGGCGCTCACCAGACCGATACAGGCAAGCAGGCTTTTCCAGAGTTTGCTGGCGATCTCTTTGAACGAAACTTTCGGGCCATCGCGCAGACCTTCACGGTCGCCTTGCTCCAGTTTCTCAACGTGCTGCTGGAACGCCGGGGTCTCTTCCAGCGCATGGCGCAGATATAGGCCGATAAGGCCAAGCGGCAGCGCGAGAAAGAACGGCTGACGCCAGCCCCATTGCTTCGCCGATAATGGCGGAGATCAGCACCACAATGCCCGCGCCGAGCACGAAGCCCGCGATAGAGCCAAAGTCGAGCCAGCTACCCATAAAGCCGCGCTTACTGTCGGGCGAATATTCCGCCACGAAGATCGAGGCACCGGTGTATTCGCCGCCGACAGAGAGGCCCTGCGCCATCTTGGCGATTAACAGCAGAATCGGGGCCCAGATACCGATAGAGGCATAAGAGGGGATCAGGCCGATACAGAAGGTACTGATCGACATGATGACAATGGGGATCGACAGGATTTTCTGGCGACCATACTTATCGCCCAGCATGCCAAAGAACAGGCCGCCCAGTGGTCGGATTAAAAAGGGAACAGAGAAGGTACCCAGCGCGGGAATCATCTGCACGCCCGGTGACGCATCAGGGGAAAAAGACCTTACCCAGCGCGTACGCAACGAACCCGTACACACCAAAATGGAACCATTCCATCGCATTTCCCAGCGATGCTGCGGTAATGGCTTTACGCAAACGGGCATCATCAATAATGGTGACGTCATCCAGCCCAATAGGTTTGACACGCTTCCTACGTAGTTTCATAGAGTTACCCTGTAATCGGACATGAACGTCCTTAAGGTCGCGAACCGGTTGAACAAGACAGTCCGCGGCATTGAGAAAATTTAAGCATAGCCGTTCGGCAGAATTTTCCACTGGCTACTAAGCGCAATAATTAGTGTTGAAATTATTGCGTAAAGTGGCAGAGTATACCGTTTTTCTTTGATATTTGTCATGTTTGGTCTGATATTGACCTTTTTTGCCGAGAATAGCGTCTCGTTTGACAGGCAACATAATAAGCGGCAAAAAATGGCTTTGCGCCAGGCGGTTTTTTCTCAAAATTTGAAGGCGCTCAATCTGTTCAGCTACCGTCAACTATAGTGTTCTGGACATTCAGGCGCGCTGGAGCGACCTGGCAGACGCCACTGAACTTGCTGCTACCCGAGTATTCAGTGATACTTCGCGCCTTACTAGGATCAATGGTAAGGAAAGAGACCGCACCCTTCGACAATCCATGGCTATCGGCCATCGACAGCACAGAACAGAAACTTACCCATTACGCTTCGCCGGACTCTGCGCCTGAAATGCCGCGTAGCATCTGGTTCGATCACCGTCCATTGATTGTGATTGCTGAGCGAAAGCCAGCACGCACCAACGGCTGGCTCTCAGCTAACCGTCGAGAGAGCGAAGCCGAGATAACAGCGGCACCACCCGTGGAAGAGTATCAGCAGCTGTTGCCGACGCTGACGCGCATTAGCCAGCGGCTACAGGCGCAGGACTCGCGGATTCCACCGCTGGGCGGCCAGGATGAGAGCGTTGAAGTGGCGCTGCGCGTGGTAAGAAAGCAGCGCGCAAGACGGCTAAAGTAGCGAGCGCAGCGGCTGATGCCGCAGCCAGGCAGCAATATCTTCAACTGCCTGGGTAAAGTAGCGCCGGTAGTTATCATCAGCGACATAACCCAGATGCGGCGTCGCCAGTACGTTCGGCAGCTGCCGCAGCGGATGATCGGCAGGCAGCGGCTCAGTGTCAAAGACGTCCAGCGCGGCACCCGCCAGCTGGCCCGAACGCAATGCTGCAATAATCGCCTGTTGGTCCACCAGACCCGCGCGCGAGGTATTGATCAGCAGCGCGCCCTGCTTTATCTGCTCCAGCGAGGCGGCGTCGAGCAGATGGTGCGTGCGCTCGCTTAATACCAGATGGAGCGACACTACGTTGCTCGCTGCCAGCAGCGCCTGTAACGACGGCATCAGGTGTACCCCGCATTCTGCCGCGCGCGCAGCCGTCAGGTTCTGGCTCTAGGCACAAACCTGCATACCGAACGCCTCCGTCACCTTTGCCATGCCGCCGCCGATCTTCCCAGCCCAATCAGCCCCAGAGTTTTACCCTCAAGCGCGATGCCGAGATGCTGCTGCCACGGCCCGTTGCTGCGCAGCGCCTGATTTTCCGCCACGATATGGCGCGCCAGCGCCAGCAATAAACCCCAGCTCAGCTCCAGCCGGCGGTGCGCTGCTGCTGGCGGTGCCGCATACGGCAACACCGCGCGCGGCAGGCTTCGAGATCGATGGTGGCGTTGCGCATGACCGAGGTGACGATAAGCTTCAGGCGTGGCAGCCGTGCCAGACAGGCGGCAGTGAGTGGGGTACGTTCGCGCATTGCTACCGAGATATCGCTGTCGGCAAGCGCGGCGATAAGTGCTTCATCGTCCGCGATGTGCTGCTGCAACGATCGCGTCTGGACGGCCGGCTGCAGTGAAGACCAGTCCGCCAGCGTCAGCGCCACGTTCTGGTACTATCAAGAAGGGTGCAGTTGAGCATCATCGGGTTCCTCTATACGCAGCGGTTGCTGCCCATACTCGGCGAGCCAGGCGATCAGCGCGCGGTTATCCATGGGCCGGGCATAATAGTAGCCCTGAATAAAGCTCATGCCGCGCTGGCGCAAATAGAGATACTGCAACGACGTTTCGACCCCTTCACCCAGCACTTCCAGCTGTAGCTTATGGCTAAGATTGATAATCGCGTCGAGTACCGGTGTTTCCCCAGACAGCGACTCAATGGCGTTAATAAAACCGCGATCGATTTTTAAATAGTCCAGCGCGAAGGTTTGCAGATAGCTTAGCGAACAGTGCCCGGTGCCGAAGTCATCAATGGCGACCATCATTCCCTCAGCACGCAGGCGGTCGAGTTTCTTCGCCACATCTTCGCCATCTTTAATCAGGCTACGTTCGGTCAGCTCCAGCGTAATCAGCAGCTGCTTGTGCTTAACCCTTTCGGCGAAGTTGAGCATATCTTCGACAAATGATGGATGTTGCAGGTGATCGGCGGCGAGGTTAATGCCCATATGAAAATTTGGTGCAACGTCCCATTGCTGAACGTCGTCGGCAACCAAATCTAGCAGGTGGCGCGTCAGGGGAACAATCATGCCTTCCGCCTCGGCGGCGCTGATAAAGATATCCGGGCGGATGCTGTCGCCGCTCGGCAGCGTCCAGCGCAGCAGCGCTTCTGCACCTGCGCAGTTCTGCGTGTTGTTGTTATAGACCGGCTGGTAGTGCACTGAGAACTGGCGTGTACCAATGGCACGACGGATTTCATCGCGCCACGAGATACGGCGCTGTAGCCAGTTGGCGGTCAGTACCATCAGTAAAATAGAGAGGATCGCCGTCATCGGCAGGAAGATTAAGATGACCTGTCGCCAGGTACACATCAGCTCTGAACCAGGGGTTTCGATAGTGACGCTTATAGGGTAGCGGCTCGACTGCGCCTGATAGATCTGGGCATTAAACAGGCCAGAAGAAGCTTGCTCCTCTTCGCCCCGGGAAATTGGCGCGCCGCCATTAAAACGCATACTGACCTGGTAACCGCGCGCTTCGCCAATCGCGCTCATAAAATCCATCAGATACTGGCCGTCAATAATGGCCCAGAACCCTTCATTATCGGCCAGCTGGCGGACAAAAATCACCGCCGGACGCTGTGGCACGCCAGCTGTACCAGCTAGCGATAAGCTCCACCAGGATTTACCGGTTACTGGCGGTGCGCGCTGCATCATATCGCTTAATGTGCCGGGATTCAGGCCATAAGCTGACGAACAGGTAATGGTTTGTCCTTCCAGCTTACCGATGGCACGGAAATAGGCATTGAGGGTGCCCGCGCGCTGCAAAACGCCTTCGATCTCGATGCAAGACTGATAGTGATACTGGCGCAGCCAGGTAATCATATCCCAGGCGCTGTCACTCATTTTTTCTGCCTGTGAAAGTAACGTATTTGGTGTTCCCGGCGCTTGGCGTGGTGGCGGTGAAAGCGGTGCCGCAGGCGAACCCGGGCAGCGCGCTGGCGACCTATACCGCCTTTATGGACTGGCCTGGGCATCACCGGTCCGGTGGCAGGATTTATTATGAGCTTCACGGGCGTGCCGCTGGTCTATCTGTTGACTGCGCTGCTGGTCTGCCTGGGGCTATTCTGCACGCTGCCACTGATGCGGCGGTTGCCGGAAGCGCTAGCAGAAGTGAAAGAGAGCTAAAAAAGCGGCCTCCGACCGAGGCCAAAAACGTGTCTGAAGACACAGATAAGGGTACGACGCGGCGATCGCCACGCATCATTCAGGCTTGCAGCAGTTCAATACTGTGGCGGATCTGGCGTTCGATTTCAGCAGGCGTCCAGCTGTTCAGCTCCGACGAGAACGGCTCGAAGGCGTAGACACCTTTATAGCCGAGCATCTCCAGCCGTTTCACCTGCGCGACGCTGTTCAGCACGTCGTTGTCACTCAGCATAATGCGCTCTTCATCGGTCAGTTCGGCGGTGGAACGGGTATCTTCCACGCCTGAGAGATGCACCAAGCCAATGACATTGACGTCGATCTCTGCCGGAAACTCCTGCTCGGCATTCTCATACAGATGGTGTGGAAGGTGTCGATCACCAGCTTAAACGGCACCTGCGCGTCGCGGATAAGCTGCTGTGCCTGCACCGCCGAACGCAGCTAGCTGACCGGAAAGCCCAGCGGCTCTACCAGTCCCTGAACGCCGTGCTGCGTAAAGCGCGGCGCAAGGGTGTTAATCGCTGCCAGCGTCTCTTCTGGCGCAATCTCAACACCTTCGTTCAGCGGGCACATGACCAGCGCTTTCGCTCCAATCGCCTGCGCTTCCTGCAACAGCGCGTTGGTTTTCGCCAGCAGCGCTTCATCGACACGGTTAAACGGGGAGATGGCGTTGATGGTGACCACCTCAATGTTGTATTTCGCGAGCAGGTCGACCGTCAGGTCATCGCACACCTTGCCGCTTGACATATCGTTGCGCAGTTCGACTTTGTTCAGGCCCAGACGCTGGACCAGCTAGAAAAACGCTTCCAGCGAAAGATTCGGGGCGATTTTACGGTTAATACAGAAACGGTTGGGATCGATGGCCATGCTGCAGCTCCTGTAGCAGGGCAAAAGGACAGGGTTAATAATCTGCCGCCAAAGAAAAAATTTATTTCATAAATGGTGATTTGTGGAATATAAAGCTTGAGATCTGCCTCGCAATAATTTCATTTTTCGTTCGGCGGCCCGCTGCTTTTGCTGTTTTTCCTCGCCGGAAGAGCCGGTAAATAGCAAGGCTTAGGATGGCTTCAGGCCTTGTCAGAGCAAGCTTTTCCGATCCAGTGAAAAAAATGCGATCCATGCCGCTAAAAAGAAATTTTCCAAAAATTTTCATTTGAAAAATTTATTTCGCTGTAATAGCTTCATTGCATGCTTTCGGTTTTGCCTGGTCAGACTAAGACTCTGCAGGGAACTCACACATCTAAAGAGGCGACAGAATGAACATCACAGGAAACTTTATTGGCGGTCAGATTACCCACAGCGCCAGCAACGAAACCATCCCTGTCTACGATCCGTCAACCGGCAAAGTGGTGCTTGAGCTGACGCAGAGCACCGGTCCGGAAGTGGCCGAGGCGATCAAAGTGGCGCACGACGCTTTCCCGGCGTGGTCAAAAACCTCGCCGCTGCGCCGCGCCCGTGTGATGTTCAATTTCAAGGCGTTAATGGAGCAGCACCGCGATGAGCTGGCCGAACTGATTGTCTCTGAGCATGGCAAAGTCTGGTCGGATGCGCAGGGCGAGCTGACGCGTGGGCTGGAAATGGTGGAGTTCGCCTGCGGCATTCCGCATCTGATTAAAGGCGAGTATTCCGCCAGCGTGGGTACGGGTGTCGACAGCTATTCGCTGATGCAGCCGGTGGGCGTGGTGGCGGGCATTACGCCATTTAACTTCCCGGCGATGGTGCCGCTGTGGATGTTTCCCATTGCGCTGGCGTGCGGCAATACCTTTGTGCTGAAGCCGCCAGCGCTCGATCCTTCTGCGGCGGTGCGTATGGCGGAGCTGCTGAAAGAGGCTGGTCTGCCGGATGGCGTGTTTAACGTGGTTCACTCCTCTAACGAAGACGCTGAACAGCTGTATAAAGATCCGCGCATCGCGGCGGTGAGCTTCGTTGGCTCTTCCGGCGTCGCCGAGCATATCTACAAAACCGCCAGCGCCCACGGTAAGCGCGTGCAGGCGTTCGGCGCTGCGAAAAACCACGCTATTGTGATGCCAGACGCCGATCTCGACGCAACGGTAAACGCCATTATGGGCGGCGCGTTTGGTTCGGCGGGTGAGCGCTGTATGGCGCTGCCGGTGGTGATCGCAGTCGGTGACTATACCGCCGATAAGCTGATTGCCAGCCTGACGCCGCTGATCAAAGCGCTGCGCGTCGGTCCAGGCATCAACAAGGGTGCAGAAGAGAATGATATGGGGCCGGTGGTTTCCGCCGCGCACCAGAAAAAGGTGCTGGGCTATATCGACAAAGGCGAGCAGGAAGGCGCGAAGCTTGTGGTCGATGGCCGCAATTTCCAGGTACTAGGCTATGCGGAAGGTTACTACGTGGGCGGCACGCTGTTCGACAACGTGACGTCAGAGATGACCATCTGGCGTGAAGAGATTTTTGGACCAGTGCTGAGCATTATGCGCGCGCCGGACTACGCCAGCGCGCTGCAGCGGGTAAACAGCCATGAATTTGGTAACGGCAGCGCCATCTTTACCAGCAACGGCCACACCGCGCGCGAGTTCGTGCAGGACGTTGAGGCGGGCATGGTCGGCGTTAACGTACCGGTGCCGGTGCCCATGGCGTTCCACAGCTTCGGCGGCTGGAAGCGTTCGGTGTTCGGCGCGCTCAACGTGCACGGTCCAGACGGCGTGCGTTTCTATACTCGCATGAAGACCGCCACAGCGCGCTGGCCGAGCGGCCAGCAGACGGTATCGGAATTCAGTATGCCGACGCTCAGCTAATCGCGCTGTCCCACAGAATAGGGCTACAGGTTAGCGGCAACGCGCCTGTAGCTTCTCGTTTTCAGGCTAAAAAGAGAGGTGAGGATGTCTTTTCTTTCAAAAGCACAGCAGCCGGATGGCCAGGGCCGCATCCAGCACATTACGCCGGAAAGCGCGGGCTGGCGCTATGTAGGCTTTGACGCATACCTGCTGAAAAAGGGTGAAACCCTGCGGCTGAGCAGCGGCGATAAAGAGCTTTGCCTGGTGCTGCTGGCGGGGCTCGCCTCGGTAAAAACATGCGATGCTGAATTTCCCGGCCTCGGCAAGCGCATGTCGCCGTTTGAGCGCGTGCCGCCTTACTCGGTTTATGTCCCGCACGACGATGAAGTAGAAATCACTGCTGACAGCGACATGGAGCTGGCAGTGTGTAATGCACCGAGCCAAGGTAATCTGCCCGCGCGCCTGATCGCGCCTGCTGACGTCGGCGTCGAGCATCGCGGTAAAGGGCGCAATCAGCGCCTGGTGCACAATATCCTGCCGGACGATCAACCGGCCAACAGCCTGCTGGTGGTTGAGGTCTATACCAACGAGGGTGATACCAGTTCGTATCCCAGCCACAAGCACGATCAGGAAAACAGTGAAGCAGAGACCTATCTCGAAGAGACCTACTATCACCGCTTCGATCCCGATCAGGGCTTCGCGATGCAGCGCGTTTACACTGCCGACCGCTCGCTGGATGAGTGTATGGCACCCTACAACCGCGATGTGGTGACGGTGCCGCGCGGCTACCATCCGGTAGCGACCATTGCTGGTTACAACAACTATTACCTGAACGTGATGGCAGGCCCGGTGCGCCTGTGGAAATTTACCTGGGAGAAAGACCACGCTTGGGTGAACAGCGATAACTATCCGCGCGGTTAGTCTTCGCTAAACCTCAGAAAGCAAAAGGGCAACCCAGGGTTGCCTTTTTTACATCTAATAAGTATTCGCTCATGCGTTAGCATTATTCAGCGCCAGCGACACCGCCAGCGTCTGTGCCAGGCAGAGAGAGGCGACCTGCGAGCGGAAGCCATCAACCTGCGCTTCCCGCACCACAAAGCAGACGTCGCTGAACGCTGCCAGCGGGCTGACCTGGCTGTCAGTAATAGCAATCTGATGCGCACCGCGTTTCGCGCCCATCTCGACCAGTTCGACCGCTTCGCGTGCATAAGGCGAATAGCTAATGGCGATCACCACGTCTTTCGGATTCACTAGGCTGAGCTGTTCGGTGAACATGCCGCCTAGGCCGTCGATCAGGAACGCGCGGCGCTCGAGGTGACGCAGCGCATAGACCAGATAGGAGGCCACGCTGAACGAGCGACGCAGGCCGATAACATAGATATTCTCGGCGTCGTTCAACAGCTGCACGGCTTTATTAAGCTGGTCAGGATTAACCTGCATTGCCAGCTGCTGCAAGGCCTGGCTATTCACCATGGTAAAGACGTTAAGGATTTCTACCGGGCTTTCCGGCGACGTTGCCGTGTCGTCGGTGGTGGTCTGGCGGAACAGGCGCGCACGCTCAGTATAGTTAACCGTCTCTTCCATCAGGTGCTGACGAAAAACCTGTTTCATTTCGTTGAAGCCGCTGAAGCCAAACGCATTAGCGAAGCGGATCAGGGTCGATGGCGGCACATCAGCCTGCGCAGCGATTGAGGCCACGGTATCGAAGGCAATGCTGTTACTGTTATCAAGAATATAACGAGCCACCTGCTTTAGGCGCTTGCTCAGCGTTTCGTAGCGGCGACGAATATCATCCTGTAACAGGGAGAGTTGGGTAGGGTTATTGGTCATTAACTTCGGCCCGTCAAAAAAGAAATATGGCTGGATAATGAGCGCTATAGTATCAGATGAATGGAAAATTTCATTTGTTTGCGCCCAACGCAGGGTTTATTTCATGGGTTTATGAATTACCTCACATAATGCAGGGAATGTGGCGGGAATAGCAGCGAAAACCCAACGATAAAGCGGATCTAAAAATCCTGCGCGCCGTAGCGGTGCGCAGGACTTAGCAGGAGAAGGGGTTACAGACAGCCGTTCTCACGAATATATTTGCGCGCCTTCACCGCATATTCGAACGGGTTGGCCAGTGCAGGATCCTGTTCCGCTTCCACCACCATCCAGCCCTTGTAGCCGTAGTCATCCAGAATCTTAAACACCGGCTTAAAGTCGATAACGCCATCGCCCGGCACGGTAAAAGTCCCTTTTTTTACGCCGTCGAGAAAGCACAGGTGGTTATCGCGTACCTGCGCCACTACGTCGTCACGCACATCCTTCAGATGCACATGGAAGATGCGCGGCAGGTACTTTTGCAGCACATCGAGCATCGCCTGCTGCGAGCCTTCGGAGTAATAAATGTGGCCGGTGTCATACAGGAGGCCAACGTTGTCATTGGTCAGCGCCATAAAGCGGTCGATCTCTTTCACGGTCTGAATGCAGGTGCCCATATGGTGGTGCAGCGTTACACGCATCCCTTTCGCGGTGGCGATCTCGGCCAGTTCGTTATAGCCTTCAGCGGTCAGCCGCCACTCTTCATCGCTGAAGACCGGCTTCTGCTCCAGCACCGGCAGCGTGGTGCCCTGAATACTTTTGCTCTGCTCAGAGCAGCCAATCACGCGCGCGCCCATGGCATACAGGAAATTCATATGGTTAACAAATTCGTCGATGGTTTTTGCTTTATCGCCGTTGGCAAAAAAGGTGCTGAACCAGGCGTTGCAGATCTCAATGCCGCGGATATCCAGCATCGGTTTCAGGATTGCCGGATCGCGCGGGTATTTGCTGCCCACTTCGCTGCCGGTAAAACCCGCCAGCGCCATTTCGCTTACCGTCTGCTGAAAGGTGTTCTCTTTGCCGAGCTCCGGCATATCGTCGTTGGTCCAGCCGATCGGCGCGATAGCCAGTTTTACATTCTCTTTGTTCATCTGTTTAGTCCAGACAGGTCAGGGCGGCGGTCGCCGCCCGCAAGGAAAGGCTTTTTTTGTCGTAAAACGCCGGGCGCGGCGGCATTTCAACTGGCTCGATAGCGCTGCTCTGCTGCGCCTTCAGGCAGGCATCGGCAGCCACGGAGGCAGCAAAACCGTCCCAGGCGGATGGGCCAGTCAGCTCACCCGCTTTCACGTCGTTGATAAAGGCCTGAAGCTCGACGTCGTACGCCTCGATAAAGCGATCTTTCCAGTCGGTGAGGATGGTGGTGGAGAGCTTGGCTTCGCTGCGCAGCTGTACAGAAGCGGGCTCTGGCAGCGTAGCGATGCCGGTTTCACCCACGACTTCACACTGGATGTCATAGCCGTAGGCGCAGTTAACAAATATCTCGACGTCGATGCGCACCCCTTTCTGGGTTTCGAACAGCACGATTTGCGGATCTTTCAGGCGCGCATGGGATTTGGACGTTACGCGGGGGAATACCACCTGCACGCTCTTATAGTCGTCGTTGGTCAGCCAGCGCAGCACGTCCAGCTCATGGATCAGCGTGTTGGTGATCGCCATATCGGTGGTGTAACTTTCCGGCACGGTCGGGTTGCGATGCGCGCAGTGCAGCATCAGCGGCTCGCCGATGCCGCCGTCGGTGATCACTTTTTTCAGGGCGCGGTAGCCTGCATCGTAAGGGCGCATAAAGCCGACCTGCACCAGACGCTTGCCGTGCTTGATTTCGGCATCGACCACGCGGCAGCAGCCTTCGGCACTCAGCGCAAGCGGTTTTTCGCAGAACACCGGCTTACCTGCGGCAATGGCCGCCAGCGTAAACTCTTCATGGGTTGGGTCCCAGGAGGTCACCAGGATGGCATCCACTTCCGGCGACTGGATCACCTGATGGCCGTCGGCGTAAACCTCCGCCTGGATATTCAGGCGCTGTAGCGCGGCGCGTGCGCCGTCAACGTTGATGTCTGACACCGCCACCACTTTTGCCCCCTGCAGGACATTGTTGCAGCGACGGATGTGTTCTTGGCCGATTGCGCCGGCACCGATAACGCCAAGTTTCAAAGTCATAATTACACCTGTAGGGTTCATATCGAGGAACAAAGGGCCGGATTCCCGGTCGGAAATTAGTATTTACGCGCCTGGTCGAGATGGGCGTTGAGCTTGTCTGCCACCGCCTGAAAGCGTTCAGAATCAGAAGCCTGCGCCACGCCAACGTGCCACCAGCTGAAATATTTGTGCACCATGGTTTTTGGCAGCACTTTGATATCGATAAGGGTAGAGACGGTCTGTTGCTGCGCATCTTCCAGCGCCGCTTTCAGCTGTTCCAGCGTGGTGACGCGATAGGTTTTGCAGCCGTAGCCTGCGGCGATAGCGGCGAAGTCCACCGGCACAAAGCCGCCGTCCAGCTTGCCGCCTTCCAGGTTACGGAAGCGAAACTCGGTGGTAAAGCTGTCCATGCCGTGTTCCATTTGCAGGTTGTTGATACAGCCGTTGGTCATGTTGTCGAACAGCACCACGTTGATCTTGGCGCGCTCCTGAATTGAGGTGACCAGCTCGGAGTGCAGCATCATAAAAGAGCCGTCGCCCAGCAGCGCATAGACCTCGCGATGCGGCTGCGCCAGCTTCGCGCCCAGCGCGGCGTTAACCTCGTAACCCATGCAGGAGTAGCCATACTCAACGTGATACGAGTTATAATCGCGGGTGCGCCAGACGCGTTGCAGGTCGCCCGGCAGACTGCCCGCTGCCGCCACAATCACCGCATCCTTTGGGAGCTGCTCGTTTAGCGTTCCGAGCACGCGGGTCTGCGTAAGCACCGACTGGGTCAGGCGGTTGAATTCTGCGAACACCGCGTCACGGTCGATATGATCGGCAATCTCCGGGACAAAGCCTTCGCCGCTGTATTCCACCTGATAAACGCGCTGCGTCTCTTTCAGCAGCTTGCTCTGCGCCTGCTCAATCTGGCTTCCCCAGTCGTTGCTGTAGTTTTTATCCACTAGCCCCGCCTCCAGCGCAGTAAGCGCTTCACGCGCGTCGGCCAGCAGCTGCACGCCGTCGAGCTTGTAGCTGTCGAAATTGCTGATGTTGACGTTAAGGAAGCTGACATCCGGACTCTGGAAAATCCATTTCGAGGCAGTGGTGAAATCGGTGTAGCGCGTGCCGATGCCAATCACCAAGTCCGCCTCTTTCGCCAGCAGGTTAGCGGCCAGGCAGCCCGTTTCACCGACGCCGCCGACGTTTAGCGGATGGTCGGAAACGATGGTGCCTTTCCCTGCCTGGGTTTCAGCGAACGGAATCTGGTAATGCTCGGCGAACTGGCGCAGCGCCTCGCCCGCTTCTGAATATTTCACGCCGCCGCCCAGCACAATAAGCGGCTTGCGTTTGCGGCTGATAAGCGCGAGCGCGTCATCTAGCTGCGCAGCGGTGAGCAGGCGACGGTCAAGACGGTGCACGCGTTTCTGGAAGAAGTAGTCCGGGAAATCCCAGGCCTCGCCCTGGACATCCTGCGGCAGTGCAATCGTCACGGCGCCGGTTTCGGCGGGATCGGTAAGCACGCGCAGCGCGTTGATGCAGGCCGTCATCAGCTGTTCAGGGCGGCTGACGCGATCCCAGTATTTGCTGACGGCGCGAAAGGCGTCGTTGGTGCTGATGCTGAGGTCATGGCTCTGCTCAATCTGTTGCAGCACCGGGTCGGGCTGGCGCGTGGCGAAAACGTCGCCCGGCAGCAGCAGTAAAGGAATACGGTTTGCGGTGGCGGTGGCCGCTGCGGTGAGCATATTGGCCGCGCCTGGCCCAACCGACGAACTGCAGGCGATAATCTGGCGGCGCAGAGACTGTTTGGCGAAGCCCATTGCGGCGTGCGCCATGCCCTGTTCGTTACGACCCTGATGCACAATCAGATCGCCGCTGTCCTGCTCCAGCGCCTGTCCCAGTCCCAGCACGTTGCCGTGGCCAAAAATGGCGAACAGGCCTTTTACAAACTTCGTTTCCACGCCATCTACATTCATGTATTGATTATCAAGAAACTTAACCAGCGCCTGCGCAGTGGTCATTCTGATTGTGCCCATATGCTCTTCCTTACTTGCTGCAGCCTGCTAAACAGGCTGGCGACGTGGCGTGCCGCGACATGCGACCGCAGGTGAGTGAAACGTGAAGCGATTATAAATAAATATATTTTTCATGGAATGCTGCCTCAGAATGAAAGTTTCATTTTGCGATTGAGATCAAATTTAACTGTGAAAAGGATGATTAACCGAACTCTGGGTCAGGCTAAGTGAAACAGCAGTCGGGAAGAGGGCACGAAGTGAAAAATTCCATTTCACTTCATTAGCTTCGCTGAGTTATTTAGCTTTACCGCTAAGCGGCTTTATCGCGATGGATGTTTCACTTTGTATTGATTTTAGAATTTTTATTCTTCATACTCACAACATCGTCAGTCTGGCCAGATAAAAACCAGACGCACGCCAGGATGTTGGGTCTCGCGCCCGCAGTGCCTGCTTATCACAGAAGGAAACCACAGATATGAGTACACAACAGAAGCGGCTTGATGTGATTTGTATCGGGCGCATTGCCGTTGACCTTTATGGGCAGCAAATCGGCGCGCGGCTGGAAGATATGAGCACCTTTGCCAAATATCTCGGCGGCTCCTCCGGAAACGTGGCATATGGCACGGCGATTCAGGGGCTAAAGTCAGCGATGCTGGCGCGCGTGGGTGATGAGCATAATGGCCGCTTTCTGCGCGAAGAGCTGAACCGCGTGGGATGTAATACCGACGGGCTCATTACTGATAAGCAGCGCCTGACCGGGCTGGTGATTTTGGGCATTAAGGATAAAGAGACTTTCCCGCTCATTTTTTACCGCGATAACTGCGCCGATATGGGGCTGATCCCGGAGGATATCGACGAGGCCTTTATTACCGCGTCGCGCGCGGTTGCCGTCACCGGCACCCATCTATCCCATCCACAGACGCGCGCTGCAGTGCTCAAGGCGCTGGATATCGCGAAGCGCAACGGGCTGCGTACCGCGCTGGATATCGATTATCGCCCAGTGTTGTGGGGGTTGACCTCACTCGGCGATGGCGAAACGCGCTTTATCGAGTCTGAACAGGTGACGCGCCAGCTGCAGGAAGTGGTGCACTATTTCGACCTGATCGTCGGCACGGAAGAGGAGTTTCATATCGCGGGCGGCAGTACCGATACGCCTGCCGCGCTGAAAAACGTGCGTCAGGCGACCCAGGCAACGCTGGTGTGCAAACGCGGTCCGCTGGGCTGCGTGGTGTTTGAGGGCGACATTCCCGACTCATGGGAACAGACACAGCTGCACAGCGGCGTTCGGGTAGAAGTGCTGAACGTGCTGGGTGCGGGCGACGCCTTTATGTCCGGCTTGCTGCGCGGCTGGCTCAACGATGAGGGCTGGGAGCAGGCGTGCCGTTACGCAAACGCCTGCGGCGCGCTGGTGGTGTCACGCCACGGCTGCGCGCCAGCCATGCCGACCAAAGCGGAGCTGGATGACTTCCTCAGCCGAGATAATGAGGTGAAGCGTCCCGATCTTGATGCGCGCCTTAACCACCTGCACCGTGTCACCACGCATAAACAGCAATGGCCTGAGATAAACGTCTTTGCTTTTGACCACCGCAAGCAGCTGGCTGATATGGCACGCGAAGCGGGTGTGGACGAGAGCAAAATCCCTGCGCTGAAGGTACTGCTGCTGGAGGCTGCGGAAGAGGCCGCGCGCGATGCGGGGCTGGAGAGCAAAAGCGGCATTCTTGCCGATACCACCTATGGCCAGAAAGCGTTAAATGCCATTACCGGCAAAGGGTGGTGGATTGGCCGCCCAATCGAGCTGCCTGGCTCACGACCGCTGCGCCTTGAGCACGGCAATATCGGTTCGCAGCTGATCGACTGGCCTGCTGAACACGTTGTGAAATGCTTGGTGTTTTACCATCCGCACGACAGCGCTGAGATGCGCAAAGAGCAGGACGATCTGCTGCTCGACATATGGCAGGGCTGCAATAAAAGTGGGCACGAGCTGCTGCTGGAAGTGATCCTGCCGGAGAGCAATCCCGATCGTAGCGAGGCGCATTATCTGGAAATGCTCAGCCACTTTTATCAGCTGGGCATTCAGCCCGACTGGTGGAAGCTGCCGCCGCTGTCGGCGGAGAGCTGGCAGGCCATCAGCGGTCTGATTGAGCAGCACGATCCTTACTGTCGCGGTATTTTGCTGCTGGGGCTCGACGCGCCGGAAGATAAGCTGAAAGCCGGTTTCGCTGCAGCAGCGCAGGCGTCCTGGGTGAAAGGGTTCGCGGTGGGGCGCACCATTTTCGGCCAGCCTTCGCGGCAGTGGCTACAGGGCGAGCTGGACGACGAGGCGCTGGTAGAGAAGGTGAAGGGTAACTATCTGCGGCTGATTGACTACTGGCGCGCTGCACGCGGTTGAGAATAAAACACGGCGGGAAATCCCGCCGTGTTTGTCTGGAGGCATGCCGCCCACGTTTAAGCTTTTGAGCCGCCTTTAAAAACCGCTTTATTTCAGCGTAATGCTCTGAACGATGCTGTCTGCGTCGCTTTGTGCCTGCTGCTGGTTATCGCCCGGCAGCGTAATCTGCAACGTCAGCAGTTTACCGTCGACTTTCGCCAGCACCACCGATGACCATGAAGTCTGGTTGTTGGCTGACACCACGCTGTCCAGACTGATCTTTCAGGGTAATGGCTTTGTCAGACACCACCTGCAACTGCGGATCGCGGTTGCGCTGCTGCTGTTCCAGACGCTGCACCAGCACATCCAGCCCTTCGTTAGTGGTGTCGCCCGCGATAACGATAATGGCGCGCGCGCCGGTTTCATCGGCATAGACGTGCATATTGGTGGTCTGGTTGCCCAGCTTGACGCTCTTGTCCGACATGCCTAGCGGCAGCGAGAAGCTCAGCTTACCATCCATCAGCGTAATGTTTTGCGCCGACTGGCTGGCGCTGGTGCCGTTGCTGCCGGTCGCGTCATCTTTACTTCTGAGCGCAGGCCGCCAGGCCCAGCACCAGTAAGCCAATACCTGCATATTTCACTAAGTTTAGCATCTGAATCCCTTTATTTAATTCCAGTAAGGCGTTCATACAACGTGAATCTGGCGGCAAAAGCAACCGCTTGATTGCCAGCAGATCTTAGCGGGTCATGGCGAAAGGCTCTATGCCGGTTAGCCGAAATTTATCTGGGCGCGCTGTGAGCGCTCTGCCAGCCGCTTCAGCATCGCATTGAGCAGCACGCCATAGGCGGGCAGGAAGAAGACGAGACAGATCAGGACTTTAAAGGTGTAATCCACCAGCGCGATCTCTACCCAGTGCGTCGCCATAAAAGGATCTGTACTTTATATAGAAAGCGATAAAGAAGAAGGCGAGCGTATCGCTGATATTGCCAAGGAACATGGCGCAGCCCGGTGCGATCCACCACTGCGGCAGCTGGCGCAGGCGATGCGGGCGACAAACAGGTTAACGTCCTGCAATGCGGCCAGGCCCTGCCACTGTCCCTGATAAAACAGGCTCGACTAGGAGACGAACAATGCCGGGAGCATCACCGCAAGGATAATACGACGTGCCAGCGGCGCGCCGAAAATGCGCACGGTCAGGTCAGTCGCTAGAAAGATAAACGGGAAGCTGAATGCGCCCCAAGTGGTGTTAAAGCCAAACACAGAAACCGGCAGCTGCACCAGATAGTTACTGGAAATAATCACCAGCAGGTGAAACAGATACAGCCAGACCAGCGCGTGCTGACGCTGACGCGGAGAAAATGCGATCATATTGGACCTTTTTCATATTGGGGTGAGGGAACCCATTGCAGCACAAAGCCAGGCCTGCGCGACGGTGCCGTATGTAAAAACCGCGGCATATTACCGCGTTATGCTATTTACGTAATGGTTAATTTTAACGCAATCGTTCTCTTCTTGCGTATGTGGAGTAGCGCGCTAAAATGAGCGCCCCTGTTTTAAACCTAGTAATTTATGAGCGACAACTTCTCCCAGGCCGATCGCCAGCTGGATGCGCTGGGCCTGCGCTGCCCCGAGCCAGTAATGATGGTACGTAAAACGGTCCGCACCATGCAGGATGGGGAAACGCTGCTGATTATTGCTGACGATCCCGCCACCACGCGCGATATTTACGGTTTCTGCCGCTTTATGGAGCACCGCCTGCTGGCACAGCAAACCGAAACCCTGCCTTATCAGTATTTGATCCAGAAGGGTCTCGGTGCCTGAGTTATCTGTTAACCGCGCCGCGTTCGCAACAGACGCAGCGCGTTAGCCGTCACCAGCACCGTCGCGCCGGAATCGGCGAGCACCGCCAGCCATAATCCGGTAAAGCCCAGCAGCGTCGTCACCAGAAACAGCGCCTTTAGCCCCAGCGCAATCGCGATATTTTGCCGCAGCGTGGCGCGCGTGCGCCTTGCCAGCGTGAGCAGCGACGGCAGCAGCGGTAACGCATCACGCGTTAGTGCGGCGTCGGCGGTTTCCAGCGCAATATCGCTGCCGCTGCCCATCGCGATACCGATGGTGGCCGCTTTCATGGAGGGCGCATCGTTGATGCCGTCACCCACCATCGCCAGCGGTTCTGCTTGCCCAGTTCACGGATAGCGTCGACTTTATCGGCGGGCAGCAGTCCGGCGCGAAAATCGATGTTGAGTTCGTGGGCGATGGCCGCCGCCGCGCGCGGGTTGTCCCCGGTGAGCATCAGGCTCTCAACGCCCATCTTATTCAGCGCCGCCAGCGCAGACTGTGCATCGCTGCGCAGATTATCGCGCAGCGCCAGCGCGCCCAGCGGTTCGCCCAGCAAAAACAGCAGCACCACCATTGCCGCTTCGGCATGGGCACCAATCAGCAGCGCACCGGCGGCGGCAATGCTCATCAGTGTCTCGATGGTAAAGGGCGAGCCGCTGCATGCGCGTTGCCATGCGCCGCGCGTCACCGGCCATAAACCGATCAGCGTGGTAACAATAAACAGCCCATCGCCCCAGCGCGGCGCAAACTGGCTCAGCGTAAAGCTGGCGAGCATCATGACGGCGAGCACGATTATTGCGCGGTTATCACACCAGCGGGAAGGCGTGGGGGGGCATCAGTTTCGCTGATGAGGATGAAACCGGCGCGCGTAACCACCTGTTCAACGGCGGCGGCCACGTCGGCGCTGGCATCAACCAGCAGTTTTTCGCTGGCGAAGACAACGCGCGTCTGCACGACTTGTGGCAGCTGGCTAACGGCGGTTTCGACGGTACGGGCACAGCTGGGGCAGTCCATGCCGCTGACGCGCCAGTTAAAATGCCAGGAGCCGCGCCGGTCACTGTCTTCGTCTGTTTCGCCGCCGGGACTGCTGTTAGCGTCGCAGCAACAACCCGCGTTATCAGGCTGTACGGGCGCGGCGGCGCTGATGTTAAGACGAGCTGGTCGTGTGCTGCGTACCGCGCACAGGGGGTTATTGGTTGAGTGTGTATTGCATGAGCGGCCGCAGCCGCAAGCGTGATGTTGGTGCATATAACCTGCAGTAACGGGCGACGCCGCCCGTTACTGCATCCTACACTCTGGAGTCGACTCCAGAGTCAAGATCGGTTTGCATCAGTAGAGCCACAGCGAGCGGACAATCATAAAGTGCCCGGCAAAATAGCAGGCGGCGACAACGGCGCTGTCGGCGCTGAAGCGACGGCGATAGTGGCTAACGAACCAGACGATATTTGCCAGCAGCAGAGCAGGCTCGCGCCGACGATCAGCGTGAAGCTATCATCGCTGGGACGGAAGAAGTATTGCTCGGCAGCCATCCAGGTCATCACCAGCGTCATGCCAATCAGCGTGCAAATCGGCCAGCGCAGCGCCTCTAGGCGGCTCCAGATCACCGCGATGGTGACCGCACCGATAATCAGCAGCGTCAGGGGGATAGGCCAGTAGAACGTCATCGTCATGTTGGCAGCAAAACAGATGGTGTAAAGCAGATGCGACAGGAAAAACGCGCCCAGCGCATAGAGCATCTGCTGGCGCGGCAACAGCAGTAGCGCGTCGCCAATCAGCGTCGCCACCAGCCCGGCAATATTAAGTAATCAGTCGGTTTCAGTGCTGGTGCCTGCCAAGCCCAGCCGACCAGCAGTAGCAGGGTGATCGGTTTGAATAACCAGCGCTGCCACTGCGGGCCGCGATAAGATGCATCAACGTAGAGCCAACCGGAAAAAAGTACTGCAAGAAATGACCACAGCATCGCTGCTTCCTTAAGGACAACCTGTCCATCAGATGGTGAAAATTCCCAATAAGTCGATCCCAGTTTAGGTTACGGCCTAGCAATGTGACAATGAGGCAACTCTGGTTGTATGCTTCACCCGCATTGCTTTTCAGCGCTTAACGAGACGAGAAAAATCATGAGCAAACCACCGCTACTCTTTTTTATCGTGCTGGCCATTATCGCCGTGCTGGCGACCCGCCAGTTCATCAAGCAGCGGCGTGAAGCTGCGGTCAACGACGCCTCGCCGGTGCGTACGCTCACGGTAAAGGTGAAAACCAAACGGGAATATCCGTCGCCGAATCGGCGTTCGCGCCAGCGGGAAGTGATCGCGGGTGAAGAGATACGCTATGAAGCCTGGTTTCATCCGCTGAACGGGGCCAGCGACATCAAGGCGATGGTGGGCGAGAAGGATTACAACCAGATGGATACCGGCGCGAAAGGTGAGCTGAAGATGCAGGGCTCGCGTTTTGTTAGTTTTACGCCGGTGCAGTAAAAAGCGGGCCTTTCAGCCCGCTTTATTTATTTCTTCTTTGGAAAATTAGCTTTCTGCCACGCCAGCAGTTCAAACACGCCAAACAGGAAAATCTTCGTCTGCGTCCAGCGGTCGATCGGCTGCGCATCTTTCGGCTGCGTGGCGCGCAGCAGCGTCAGCTGTAGCCCGTGCATTAGCACCATAAAGAACAGCGCAACGTGAATAAAGTAGCGCAGCGGCTTTGGATAGGGATCGATCAGGTTAAACACTAAAAAAGCCCAGACGCACAGCATCAACAGGCGACCTAAATTAAGCAACATCAGATGTCTCCTGTTGTCGGTGATATAAACGATACGCCACTTGTCCGGCGATCTTTTCGCGATGCAGCGCCCAGCTGGCGGGCACCGGTGGCGTGCCGTGCTCCACTTCGCTTTCCACGTAAATCATGGCGTCGTCCGTCAGCCAGCCGTTCTGCTCCAGTAGCAGTAGCGTCTGCTCCAGCAGGCCTTTGCGAAACGGCGGATCGACGAATACTACATCATAAGGCTCGCCGGAAGCAGCCAGCCAGCTAAGCGTATTAGTGTTGATCACCTGCGCGTCGCTGGCGCTCAGGTTCTTCAGGTTTTTCTCCAGCTGCTGCGCAACCGGACGTTCCAGCTCCAGCAGCATCACCGAAGCGGCGTGGCGCGACAGCGCCTCCAGGCCCAGCGCGCCGCTGCCGGCGAAGCAGTCAAGACAGCGCGCCTGCTGCAATACTGGAGCCAGCCAGTTAAACAGGGTTTCACGTACACGATCTGTGGTGGGGCGTAGTCCGGCGCTGTCCGGCACCGGCAGTTTGCGTCCACGCCACCGGCCGCCAATGATGCGGATTTGTCCGGCACAGCTTGTGCCACGGGGAGTTTTACTCATCTTGCTCACAACTCGTCATAATTTGTTGCGTAGTTTAACGGGCGAATCGGTGAGAAGAAACGGTAAAAAAGGGTGCTGTGGTGCGCTGGCTGGAAAGTGTTAGACTAGTGAGTTGCTGAAGTCATACATAATTCTGCCGTTTTTCGCCGCTTTGGCGGTTAAAACCAGAGCTAATTTTTATCCCTTGGGAACAGCGAGCGACCGGGATTTAGCCATCGAGGAGTGTGGTCACACAATGGCAAAAGAGAAAAAACGTGTTTTTTTTTCCTGGCTGGGATTTGGCAAACAAGAAGAGACGCAAAAGCCTGCTGAAACGCCGGAACAAGAGCCGCAAGACACTGCGTTAACGCAGGCGCATACTGTTGACGTGACCGAGCAGGTCGCTGAGGCACAGCGCGAAGCGCCTGCGCGTGTCGAAGAGCCATCGGTTGCAGAGCCCGAAGTTGAAGAAACGGCTCAGGCTGTGCAGGACGCAGATATTATCGCGCCGCTGGAGGAGATCGTCCCGGAAGAAGAGCCGGAACTGATGCCGCAGCCGGTTGAAGAAAAGATCCTGCCGGAAACGCTGCCAGAAGATGAGCAGCCGCTGGATGACGACGAGCTGGCGGCGCTGGCGCTGGCAGAAGCGCCGCAGGATGAAGTGGCTGAAGAGGTCATCGCCCAAGAAGAAGCAGAGGACATTGTCACCGACGAAGAGGTGCACGATACCGTCAGCGATCTGCCACTCGCAGCCGCGCCTGTTTTGGCTCAGGAGCAGGAGCGCCCAACGAAAGAGGGCTTCTTTGCGCGCCTGAAACGCAGCCTGGTGAAAACCCGGCAAAACCTCGGCTCCGGCTTTATCAGCCTGTTCCGCGGCAAAAAAATTGATGACGAGCTGTTCGAGGAGCTGGAAGAGCCGCTGCTGATCGCCGACGTCGGTGTTGAAACCACGCGCCGCATCATTACTAACCTGACGCAGCAGGCGAACCGCAAACAGCTGCGCGACGCAGAAGCGCTTTACGGTTTGCTGAAAGCAGAGATGTCCGGCATCCTGGCGAAAGTCGATGCCCCGCTCGACGTTAGCGGCAAAGCGCCGTTCGTTATCCTAATGGTCGGCGTCAACGGCGTGGGTAAAACCACCACCATTGGTAAGCTGGCGCGCCAGTATCAGGCGCAGGGTAAATCGGTGATGCTGGCGGCAGGCGATACTTTCCGTGCCGCAGCCGTCGAGCAGTTGCAGGTATGGGGCGAGCGCAACAGCATTCCTGTTGTGGCACAGCATACCGGCGCAGATTCTGCTTCGGTGATTTTCGACGCCATCCAGGCGGCGAAGGCGCGCGGCGTTGACGTGTTGATCGCCGATACCGCTGGCCGTTTGCAGAACAAATCGCACCTGATGGAAGAGCTGAAAAAAATCACCCGCGTGATGAAAAAGCTGGATGTAGATGCGCCGCATGAAGTGATGCTTACCATCGACGCCAGCACCGGCCAGAACGCCATCAGCCAGGCGAAACTGTTTCATGAAGCGGTGGGCCTGACCGGGATTACCCTGACCAAACTGGACGGCACGGCGAAAGGCGGCGTGATCTTCTCGGTGGCCGATCAGTTCGGCATCCCGATTCGCTACATCGGCGTCGGTGAAGGCATTGAAGATTTACGGCCGTTCAAGGCCGAGGATTTTATTGAGGCACTGTTTGCCCGAGAGGACTAATTGGGATGATTCGCTTTGAAGAGGTCAGTAAGGCATATCTCGGTGGACGTCAGGTGCTACAGGGTGTGGATTTCCATCTGCGTCTTGGCGAAATGGCGTTTCTTACCGGCCACTCCGGTGCTGGTAAGAGTACTCTGCTGAAGCTGATTTGTGGCATTGAGCGTCCGAGCGCGGGCCAGATCTGGTTCAGCGGGCACGACATTTCCCGGCTGCGCAACAGGGAGGTGCCGTTCCTGCGTCGCCAGATCGGGATGATCTTTCAGGATCACCACCTGCTGATGGATCGTTCGGTCTATGACAATGTGGCGATCCCGCTGATCATCTCCGGTGTCAGCGGCGAAGATATTCGCCGCCGCGTGTCGGCCGCGCTGGATAAGGTCGGCCTGCTCGATAAGGCGAAAAGTTACCCGATTCAGCTCTCCGGCGGTGAACAGCAGCGCGTCTGCATTGCGCGCGCCGTGGTGAACAAACCCGCCGTGCTGCTGGCCGACGAACCGACCGGCAACCTGGATGACACGCTGTCGGAAGATATTTTCCGCCTGTTTGAAGAATTCAACCGCGTCGGCGTTACCGTACTGATGGCGACGCATGACAGCGGACTGATCGCACGTTGTCACTACCGCGTGATGACCCTCAATCAGGGACGTCTGCATGGAGGCCACGATGGTCAATAAACGCAACAAGCGACCCGCTGCTCCAAAAGCAAAAGCACCCTCAAAAAGCAAAGCGCTGAAGGGCGGCTGGCAGGAACAGTGGCGCTATGCGTGGCGCGGCACGTTGTCAGATATGTATCGCCAGCCGCTGGCAACGCTGCTGACGGTGATGGTTATCGCTATCTCGCTGACGCTGCCCAGCGTCTGCTACATGGTATGGAAAAATGTTAGCCAGACCGCGACGCAGTGGTATCCCGCGCCGCAGCTGACGGTTTATCTGTCAAAAACGCTGGATGACACCGCAGCAGAGAACGTGGTGGCGCAGCTCAAGCAGGTGGATGGCGTGGACAACGTCAACTACCTAACGCGGGAAGAGGCGCTGAACGAGTTCCGCAACTGGTCTGGCTTTGGCGGCGCGATGGATATGCTGGAGCAGAATCCGCTGCCTGCGGTGGCGATCATTACGCCGAAGCTGAATTTCCAGAACTCCGACACCATGCAAAATCTGCGCGATACGGTGGCTAAGGTGCAGGGCGTTGATGAAGTGCGCATGGATGACAGCTGGTTCGTCCGGCTTGCCGCGCTGACCGGGCTGGTGGGCCAGGACGCCTCGATGATCGGCATTCTGATGATTGTCGCGGTGTTCCTAGTGATTGGTAACAGCGTGCGGCTCAGTATTTTTGCGCGGCGCGATACCATCAACGTGCAGAAGCTGATCGGTGCCACCGACGGCTTTATCCTGCGCCCGTTCCTGTATGGCGGCGCGCTGCTCGGCTTTAGCGGCGCGGTGCTGTCTTTGATCCTCTCTGAGGTGCTGGTGCTGCGTCTGCAATCGGCCGTGGCCCAGGTCGCGCAGGTGTTCGGCACGACGTTTGTGCTGACAGGCTTCTCGTGGGATGAAGGGCTGCTGCTGTTGCTGATCGCTGCGATCATTGGCTGGATCGCCGCCTGGCTCGCCACCGTACAACATTTACGTCGTTTTACGCCTCAGTAACCGCATGCAACGTTTTTTGGGTATAATGTTCCTCTGCTGCCGACGATCCGGGCGCAGAGGAACATCCTCTCTTCCCGTGTTGTTATCTGTGTGTAAAATATTCACTGTTGAAATTGAACTTGTGAATAACTTTGCTACTCTCAGTAGCACAGATTGCTTTCGGATTTTCCACGGCGTTGACTTAAGGTAACGTCTGCTCAAAGGGAAGACGCAGCAACTTAATAACCATTGTGAGGGTTTGAATGACCAAAGAAATGCAAACTTTAGCTATTGCTCCTCTTGGTAACCTGGAATCTTACGTTCGGGCTGCCAACGTCTGGCCGATGCTGTCGGCAGAAGAGGAAAAAGCGCTGGCTGAACGGCTGCATTACCAGGGCGATCTGGATGCAGCTAAGACGCTGATCCTGTCTCACCTGCGCTTTGTAGTTCATATCGCTCGTAATTATTCCGGTTACGGCCTGCCGCAGGCGGACCTGATTCAGGAAGGGAACATCGGCCTGATGAAGGCGGTGCGTCGCTTTAATCCTGAAGTGGGCGTGCGTCTGGTCTCTTTTGCCGTGCACTGGATTAAAGCCGAGATCCACGAATACGTGCTGCGCAACTGGCGTATCGTGAAGGTCGCTACCACCAAAGCACAGCGTAAGCTGTTCTTTAACCTGCGTAAAACCAAGCAGCGTCTGGGCTGGTTCAACCAGGACGAAGTCGAGATGGTGGCGCGTGAACTGGGCGTGAGCAGCAAAGACGTGCGCGAAATGGAATCGCGTATGGCCGCGCAGGATATGACCTTCGATATATCTGCCGACGATGAGAGCGGCGAAGGCAAAGCGATGGCACCGGTGCTCTATCTGCAGGATAAAACCTCAGACTTTGTGGACGGCATCGAAGAGGATAACTGGGAATCGCACGCGGCAGATAAGCTGAGCGATGCGATGCAGGGCCTCGACAAGCGTAGCCAGCATATCATCCGTGCCCGCTGGCTGGATGAAGACAACAAAACCACCTTGCAGGATCTGGCGGATCGCTACGGCGTGTCGGCCGAACGTGTGAGACAGCTGGAAAAGAACGCCATGAAAAAACTGCGCATGGCGATAGAAGCATAACGAAAACGGGCGACGCGAAGTCGCCCTTTTTTGCCTGCTATTCCACCCAGCCATCCACTTGTGCCCGAAAACCGTAGGCCTGCATAAAGGCGGCGTGCTCGCCCTGATTCGCGCTGCCATCATCCGCCACCCACCAGTCAGCAATAGATCCGTTCAGCGCAATCGTCTCTCCCAGCAAATACTGGCCGACGCCGCGTCACCTCTCGCACTTCCAGCTGCAAATTTTCCCATGTGTGCCTGAGATTTCCAGCTTTAGCGCACCCAGTAGTCGCTCATTAAACCGCGCGGCATAAACCCGACTGTTTTCGCCCAGGCTCTTTTCCAGCGCCGCCACATCCTAATTTGGCCAGATTTTGACCAGATCAATCTGGTCCTGCAGGCTCAGCGTCGTCAGGCGCAGAATAGTGAGTTTCATAACAAACACCTGTACTAGTCGAAAGGGCATAGTGTAGCGAATTTATACAGCCAGAGCGCCGTCACTTTTTTGCGATGAAAACAGGTCAAAAGATGGCCTGGATGCCAGGATACTGGAAGTAAAGATAAGAAGTAAACCAGAAAAGCACGCTAAATTGTTCATAACATATCATTTTTCGGCTTTATCTGGTACGCAAAGTAAACCACAAATCACAGACACAATAAGATGGGGAAGTCCGCATGAAAATGAGTAAAGGTCGCGCATTAATGGCGGGTTGCGTTGCGCTGGCAATGAGCCACGCCGCCCTGGCTGCCGATATTAAAATTGCGATTGTCGGTGCCGTAACCGGTCCGGTGGCACAGTATGGCGATATGCAGTTTACCGGTGCCGCACAAGCCATTAAGGACATCAATGCCAAAGGCGGCGTAAACGGTAATAAACTGGTGGGCGTGGAATATCACGACGCCTGCGACCCGAAACAGGCCGTGGCGGTGGCAAACAAGGTCGTCAACGACGGCATCAAATACGTTATCGGCGATCTTTACTCCTCTTCTACCAGCCTGCGTCTGACATCTACAACGATGAAAGCGTGCTGATGATTACCCCGGCCGCGACCGCGCCAGAGCTGACCGCACGCGGTTACGAAACCATTATGCGCACCACCGGCCTGGACTCCGATCAGGGACCAACAGCAGCAAGCTACATTCTTGACCAGATCAAACCCAAGCGTATCGCGGTAGTGCATGACAAGCAGCAGTGTGGCCAAGGCCTAGCAGAATCGGTACAGAAAACCCTGAAGGCAAAAGGTGGCAACGTGGTGCTGTTTGAAGGCATCACCGCAGGCGATAAAGATTTCTCAACGCTGATTGCGCGTCTGAAGAAAGAGAACGTGGACTTTGTTTATTACGGCGGCTACTACCCGGAAATGGGCCAGATCCTGCGCCAGGCGAAAGCAGCTGGCCTGAATCCTGGCTTTATGGGACCAGAAGGCGTGGGTAACGCGTCGCTCTCCAACATCGTGGGCGATGCCAGAAGGTATTTACGTCACGCTGCCGAAGCGCTATGACCAGCTGGCAGACAACAAGGCGATCGTTGACGCTATTAAAACCAACACCGCGCAGAACCGCAAAGATCCGACCGGTCCGTTCGTCTGGACCACCTATGCGGCTATCCAGTCGCTTGTGGCCGGTATCGAACGTAGCAAAAGCGACGAGCCGGAAGAGATTGCAAAAAACCTGAAGGCTGGCGAGCCGGTCCCGACCGTGATGGGTAAACTGAACTGGGACCAGAAAGGCGATCTGAAAGGCTTCGAGTTCGGCATGTTCAAATGGCACAAAGACGGTTCTTCTACCGCGGTTAAGTAATCGTCCTATCGGCAGACAAATCCCTTGCCGCAGAGGCAGGGGATTTTCCCGTTCTTATGCAGGTCCTCACTATGTCCGAGCAAGTTCTTTATTTCATTCAGCAGATGCTTAACGGGGTTACCTTCGGCAGCACCTACGCGCTGATCGCCATCGGCATGTCGATCTTCCTGCAAAACTACGTCAGCCTGACGCAGGGGTCGCGCGACCTCGCGCTGCTGAGCCTGATCACCGGCCAGTGGACCTTGGGCCAAAGCAACGGCTTTGCCGCCACCGTCTCCACCATGCAGATTGTGATCTGGCTGGTAACCTTCCTGGCGATGCTGGCGCTGACGCTGTTTATCCGCTATTCGTTTATGGGCAGCGCCTGTCGCGCCTGCGCCGAAGATCTGAAAATGGCGAGCCTGCTCGGCATCAACACCGACCGCGTGATTTCGCTGACCTTCGTGATTGGCGCGGCGGCGGTGGCGGGCGCGCTGCTCGACCAGTTCTACGGTTCAATTAACCCCTTTATCGGCTTTATGGCCGGGATGAAAGCCTTTACCGCAGCGGTACTCGGCGGCATCGGCAGTATTCCTAGCGCGATGATCGGCGGCGTGGTGCTCGGCATTGCCGAAGCGCTGACCTCGGCCTATCTCAGCACCGAATATAAAGACGTGGTCTCCTTTGCGCTGCTGATCGTGGTACTGCTGGTGATGCCGACCGGGATTCTCGGACGCCCGGAGGTAGAAAAAGTATGAAATCCTCCTTTATCAATGCGCTGCTCTCCTCTGTGATGCTTCTGGTGCTGGCCAGCTTCTTTATGGGGATGAGGCTGGGCCTCGAAGGCTCGCGGCTGGTGGTGCTAAGCGCGGGCGACGTGCGCTGGAACTGGATTTTTGTCGGCTGCGCCGTGGTCTTCCTGTTCCAGCTGCTGCGCACGCTCTTTTTCTGGCTGATCTTTATCACCCTGATGCTGCCGGTTGAGGTGCGTATCTTACCGACGGTGCAGGTGATCGCCGATCTTAATATGCTCGACAGCTACAGCGGCCTGACGCTACCGCTGATGGCCTCGGCCACGGCAACCTTCCTGTTCCGCCAGTTCTTCATGTCGCTGCCGGACGAGCTGATTGAGGCGGCGCGCATCGACGGGGCCAGCGCGCTGCGCTTCTTCTGGGAAATCGTGCTGCCGCTGTCAAAAAACAACCTAGCGGCGCTGTTCGTTATCACCTTTATCTACGGCTGGAACCAGTATCTCTGGCAGCTGCTGATCGTCAACGACGCGTCGCTCAGTACCGCGGTGGCCGGGATCAAAAGCATGAGCTCGACCAGCGGATCGCCGACGCAGTGGAACGAAGTCATGGCGGCAATGTTATTAACCCTGATCCCACCGGTGCTGGTGGTGTTGGTCATGCAGCGTGCGTTCGTGCTTGGCCTGGTTGAGAGTGAGAAATAAGCATGGCAGGCGTAACCCTTCAGGCGGTAACCTAGTCTTGTGACGGCAAGAACCAAATAATTCAGCCGCTCAACGTCACCGTCAACGACGGTGAATTTATGGTGCTGAACAAGGGCTTTGTCGAGCAGATCGGCACGCCGGTTGAGATCTATGAGCGTCCCGCCAGCCAGTTTGTCGCCTCGTTTATCGGCGCACTGGCAATGAACCTGATTGAAGGGCAAATCAGTGGCGACGGCACGCGTTTCGCTATCGACAACTCCCATGCGTTGCCGCTCGGCATTCGTGCGGAGCCTACATACCGTTTTTAATTTTGGGTTATTTTCTGATAACGATCCGGCTAAGCTGGAATAAAAAATCTGAACGTATCACTAATACACAGTTAGGTAAAATGACGGGTATTCGTCATAACGCATGTCTTCAAGGTTATAAAAGAACCTGAAGATATGAATATGATATTAAAAATCAGAAATGAAGTGGCTATAAATCAAATTATCATGAGTGGAGTTTTAATAAAGGTTTAGCTGAACCAGCTAATAAAATAAGCCAAATCAGTTAAACAATTACCGAATTGGCTAAAGGTTTCCAAAACAGCTACACATTAGCTGAAACGGCTAATATGAGTTTAGCCAAGTCAGCTAAACACCAAAGAAAGGAAATACAGGAAAGAAATATTTTAAAACATAAACTACCCCAAACCCCTTCTTTGGCAAAATCAAAATCGCTTGACACAGGCTCGGCAGAACTTCCTGCCTGTCTACCGAGACCAACCTAGGATTGCTAGGTACAGTACCGAAAGGAAATCAACAAGCCGATTAAATCCCAGCAAACGGTGATTCAGGCTATCAGGCTGCTAGGCAAGTGCAGCGATAACGGACATCAGCCGGAAGAAATTATTAACGCCAGTATTGCCAACGGCTGGCAAGGACTGTTCGAGCCGCAACAACCCGCACGAACCCAGCAGGCCAGGTCCCACTCTGTCACAGATAGCTTTGCTGACAAGGACTATGGGGAACCGCAGCTACCTGATTGGGCGCGGGAGTGTCTGTCGAGGTAGGGGCTATGAACTACAGCGAAGAAATCACAATGGTGCGCCAAAAACTGGCAGACCTGAATGCGCCACCCAGGCCACTGGAACACACGGTTTACGAGGAAAGGGATACAATCTGTGACAGGAACGGTGTATTTAAACAGCGCTGCCGCAGGATGGCACTTCACTGCAAACGAATTGAAACAAGAAGCGAATGCCCTGCTTGCCTGACCGAAAAATTACCCCAGCTGGAGCAAGCCGAAGCAGAGCAGGAAAATAACGCAAGCGCAGCAAGATTAAAACGCTCATGGATAACCTGAGCCTGCCAGAACGCTTTGCCGATGTCACCCTGAATAACTACGAGCCAGTGAATCCTGATGCGGCACGTTGCTTAAAACTTTGTAACGACTATGCCACCCATTGGCCTGAACGCCTTAAGCGTGGTGGCGGTTTGGTGATGTGTGGTTTGGTGATGTGTGGTAAGCATAGTACAGGCAAGAATCATCTGGCACTGTCAATTGCCAGACACGTTATCAACGAACATCAAAGTTCAGCGCTATTCACGACAGTTTTGCGAATTGCCCGCGAATTTAAATCAACCTAGAGCAAAAACGCAGAATGTTCAGAAGCTTATTTTATCAAGCGCTATACACAACCTGATTTGCTCATCATTGACGAGGTGGGAGTTCAGTTCGGCAGCGACGCAGAAAAACTGATTTTGTTCAAGGTCATCAACACGCGCTACGAGAGCATGAAACCGACTATCCTCATCAGCAATTTGGCGCTGAACGAACTGGCTGGATTTATTGGTGAGAGGGTGATTGACCGCATGAAGGATGGGGGGGCTGCACATTGACGTTCACGTGGGGCAGTTACCGTTCACGCATGTCTGCATAAACTCAGGCATCAACCCAAAATCAATTTAACAGTGCTAAAACGCCCATAGCGGCGTTTTCATCCTCAACAATACTACAAAAACACCTCATCGATAAAAGCGCTCATAGTGGCATACGGGTGGAATTTATTAAATTTTCAAGAGTAGTAAAATAATATGCTCAAAAAAAGCTGGTTTCGACATGAAGCCATTAGCACACGACAGGCCAACAGGCTGGTTAAGCAATACACCGAGAAGGGCTATCATGTTGAGAAAACGCTTAACAGCGATCCTGAATTATGGCATGTCGTCGTTAAACTGGTAGAAAGCGGTAATAATCACACCACCCCACGCTGCATGATTAACAAAGTCTGGAATTCTCCGTTATATAAAAATCCTACTGTGGTTTAAATATGCTAATCAGTCATACACCAAAATCGTTCAAAGACCGGTGGCGAACACCTGTTGGCGTTTTTAAAACACTGGATGCCGAATTTGGTTTTAAGCTGGATGCTGCCGCCGATAAAAGCAGCGCGCTATGCAAAGCGTATTTAACCGAACAGCAAGACGCATTGAAATGCGACTGGAATAGTAAAGGGGCCATTTTCTGCAATCCACCTTATAGCAAGATTATGCCTTGGGTAAAAAAAGCCGCCGAACAATACCGCAATCAGAAAAAAGCGATTGTGATGCTACTGCATTCCGATACGTCTACGGCATGGTTTCATTAAGCGTTAAAAACATCTGATGAAGTGCGTTTCATCACCGAGGGACGACTCTCATTTATCTCTGCCGAAACAGGCAAGGAAGGAAAAGCGGGCAACAGCAAGGGCAGCGTATTGTTCATCTGGCGACCGTGGCGAATACCTGGATGCAGGATGACGTATGTCCAAAGAAAAGAATTATTAAAAAAAGGTGTGAATCGTGATAATCGAACTCCCATTCCCGCCCAGCGTTAATACTTATTGGCGACATAACTCAAAACGAACTTACCTCAGTGATAAAGCAAAAGAATTTAAAGCAACAACCGCAAAAATTGTCAACTAGATTCGCCAGAAATCCGGTCTTCAAAATTTTGAAGGTGAAGTCTCTGTATCGATGCAACTCTATCTACCCAACAAGATAAAGCGTGATGTGGACAATTACTCTAAAGGTGTACTTGAGGTGTACTTGATTCTTTAACTGGGGCGGATATCTGGCACGATGATAGCCCGGTTCGCGTGATGACCGTTGAGAAGGTGGATAACAACGGCGGTGTAAAAGGCGGCAAGTGTGTCGTCATTATTGATGAATATTGTTAACCGTTGTTGACTAAAAAATCATCAACACACCAACAAGGTCAATCACATTTAAAATCCAGGGTAACAACGATGACTTTTTCAAACCAACCAATACTGGTTAACGGAGACTCGTTGCCATACATCAAAACACTGTCAGATAATTCCATCGATCTTATTGTGACTGATCCGCCATACTATCGTGTTAAATCCTGTGCATGGGACAGGCAGTGGAAAACAACCGAGCAATATCTGGCGTGGCTAAATGATTACCTTGTTGAATTCCAGCAGATATTAAAGCCAAACGGCAGTCTCTATCTTGTTTTGTAGTGCGGCATTGGCCGCTGATAACGAAATTATGCTAAGAAATCACATAAGGGTGTTAAATCACATTATTTGGGCTAAACCGTTTGGCACGTGGCGGCGACAGAAGAAAGATACGCTCCGCTCATTTTTCCCCAGCACCGAGCGAATATTGTTTGCAGAGCAGTACGGGGCAGAGGGTACAGCAAAAAGATGACGCTGGCTATGCATTGAAATGCGCTGAGTTAAAAGGCGAAGTGTTTGCTCCGCTGATTGACTATTTCATTACCGCAAAAAATCAACTCAATATCACGGGCAAAGAAATAGAAAAGTATATGGGAGGCTACATGCATCGGCATTGGTTCTCGTATTCTCAGTGGCGGCTACCGAACGAAACACAGTATGAACGTTTGCAACAATGCTTTTCGCAAAAAGCACCAGAGAAAAAATTAGCGTCGTCTCTCGTCAAAAATCACCATCAACTGAGTTTGAAGCACGGCGAACCTCAGCGTGATTACGGTGAACTGATGAAAAACTATGCCGAACTTAAGCGACAATATGAAAACTGCGCCGACCTTTTCTGTCACCAAAGACATGCCGTATACCGATGTGTGGAACTTTCCACCCGTACTGTATTATCCGGGCAAACATCCCTGTGAAAAGCCAGCAGCCTTACTTGAACACATTATTAACGCCAGTAGCAGGTCAGGCCATACTGTAGCGGATTTCTTTATGGGTTCCGGTTCGACGGTAAAAGCCGCAATTCAATTAGGTCGGAAAGCTATCGGCGTGGAACTGGAAACAGACAGATTTTGCAGACCAAAAAAGAAATAGAAAATCTTATTCCTCAAATCAATAACGAAGGTATGATTTACTGACGAAGCGCTACCCTTCCCTCAGAAGAAACATACCCCATTATTCAAACACTCGAAAATAAATAAAGTTACCTATGAATAATATTGAAAAATATACAACGGGCACTGCCTATGGTGCAGCGCGATGACGTTCCTGTGTGGTGCGTTATCGCTTAGTGAATGGGCGCTGGTCAAGGGGATTATCTGTTCAGTGCTGACCGTTGGGTTGAACTGGTACCGGCACAAGGAATATCGTTCTCGAACGAGAAATCTCAATGAATAGCCAACTTAAAAACCGCCTTGTGACTGCAACGACTGGCGGGTTATTAGCGCTTGCTGCCGTCCTGGTGCAGTGGCACTAAGGTAAGCGCTATAAACCTTATCGTGATGGCGGCGGCGTGCTCGCTGTCTGTCAAGGTCATACCGGCAAAGACGTTATTGCCCACAAGCGCGATACCCCTGCTGAATGCCAGGCACTGCTGGACAGCGACCTGAAAGCCGCAATGGCAACGGTTGACGCTAACGTCACCGTACCACTAACGGAGAGCCAGAAAGCGGCGCTGGTTTCCTTTGCCTACAACGTCGGCGGCGGGGCATTTGCGCGTTCAACCTTGCTCAAAAAGCTCAACACAAGGGACATACCGGGTGCCTGTGACGAAATGTGCCGTTAGGTGTATGTCGATGACCGTGTTTGGCAAGGGCTGGTCAGTCGCCGGAATGTTGAGCGCGAACTGTGCCTGACATCCTTGTAATTCGTTAATCAAAATCAATGAGCCTCGGCATTGTCCGGGCGCTAATGAGATGATCACCCCTGCTCAGTGAGCGGTACGCCGGCAGGGTGTTTTTCTTTCAGGAGAGGCCATCATGGAAAACGTTACGCTTACTGGTATCGACCTCGGTAAACATGCTTTCCACATTCCTTGCCAGCATAAGTCAGGTAACGCGCTTTTGCGTAAGAAGTTTACGCGCACAAAGCTAATGCAGTTTTTGGCGACCTGCCCGTCCTCGGTTGTTGTTATGGAAGCTTGTGCCGGGGCACACTTTAAAAAGGATTTTGTTGATGCAGAGGCGATATGTGAAGCCGCATCCCGGCCGTCAATGCGTTTTGATGGCGGCCATAAACGACTGGCCTTTGCCGTCAACGAGCTTGCGCCATTTGTACGTTTCGAGCCGGTTTGCCCCGAAATGGCTATAGGATTGCCGACACTGCGACCAGCGCTGCGTCTCGTGAAGCAGGAAAATGAAGATATTCATCTCTGTTTTAGCAAAGATTGCAGGCAAGAGGTTACGCAACAGATAAGCGCCTGGTCAGCTGAGCGCGTTAAATCCCTGCACCATCTTTATGGCTACATCCTCTGTGCAAAATCGCCCAGCTGTGGCATGGAGCGCGTGCGCGTCTACGAGCCTGACACAAATAATAACCGCAAGGCGGGCATGGGACTGTTTGCCGAAAAATTGCAAGCAAAAATGCCCTGGCTGCCGATCGAAGAGGATGGCCGCCTGCACGTCCGGTATTGCGTGAAAACTTTGTTGGGCGCATCTGCACGCTGCATGAGTTCAACCAGATGTGGAACGCGGCCTGACTCGCGCACAGCTTATCGCTTTTCACAGCCGCTATAAGCTGCTGATGCTGGCGCACTCGCAGGAAAAATATCGCGAGCTTGGCCCATTCGTCGCCTCAATGAGCCAGTGGGATTCGCTGGAGGCTTATGCCTTTGAATACCGCAACCGCATGATGGTGCTGCTGTCGCAGCCTGCCACGAGTCGTAACCACACCAACGTATTGATGCATGCGCAGGGCTATTTCCGCCGCCAGCTCAGCTCACCGCAGCGTCAGGAACTGGCGGAGCTTATTGACCGCTATCGCTGCGGCGTTCAGCTGCTGCTTGCGCCGATCACCATGCTGAAGCACTATATGTCGCAGTATCCGCATCCGTGGCTGACGCAGCAGCGTTATTTTGAGCCTTATCCGGAGGCGCTGCGCTTGCGCTACGGCCAGTAACGTGGGCACGCATCTGGTCTGGCTGTGCAACGATCTGCGCATCAATGATAACCTGGCGCTCAACGCTGCCTGTCGCGACGCTGACGCCCAGGTTATCGCGATCTTTATTGCCACGCAGCAGCAGTGGCATCAGCACGATATGTCCCCTAAACACGCAGCTTTTATCTATGAAAGTTTGCTGGAACTGCAGCAGGCATTGGCCGAGCGCGGGATAGCGTTGTTCACCGAGCAATGTGATAATTTCACCAGCTTCGCTGGAGCTGTTAACGAGTTTCTGCGAACGACATCAGGTCGACGCGCTGTTTTACAACTATCAGTATGCAGTATGAGCTGAACGAACGGAAACGCGACGCGGAGGCGGAAAAGCGCCTCGATAACGCGGGCGTAGTGTGCCAGGAATTTGACGACAGCGTTATGCTGGCGCCGGGCAGCGTTCAGACCGGCGACGGCAACATGTATAAGGGGTCACAAAGCCTTTGTTCGTCGGCTGCATCAGGCGCTGCCGGAGTGCGTGACGGCACCGAAAACGCGCAGTAGCGGTGCCGTGCAGGTTAAAAAGAGCGTGCCGCGTTTTAACTATCCGATAGAGGACTTCGATCGCGAACGTTTTCCACAGGGTGAAGCCGCTGCGCTGAAGCGACTGCGTCACTTTGCCCAACAACCGATAGTTGATTATAACCGCGAGTGTGATACGTCATCCGTTGACGGCACCAGCCGTTTGTCGGTCTATGTCACTACCGGCGTCCTGTCGCCGCGTCAGTGCCTGCACCGCGTGTTAAAGGAACACCCGTGTGCGCTGGAGGATGAGAAACTTTTTGTCTGGCTAAATGAACTGATCTGGCACGAGTTTTACTGTCATCTGATGGTGACGTTCCCTGCGCTATGTCGGCACCAGCCTTTTGTTGAATTGACTCGCCATGTTGACTGGCAGCGCAACGAAGAACACTTTGATGCTTGGAAAGCGGGCAAAACCGGTGATCCCATCGTAGATGCAGCCATGCGCCAGATGAAAGCGCTGGGCTGGATGCACAACTGGCTGCGGATGATCACCGCCAGTTTTCTTGTTAAAGATCTGCTGATCGACTGGCATGAAGGCGAGCGTTATTTCATGCAAAACCTGATCGATGGCGATCTGGCGGCCAATAACGGCGGATGGCAGTAGGCTGCGTCGACCGGCACCGATCCGGTGCCATACTTTCGCATTTTCAATCCCACCACGCAGGGCGAGCGCTTCGACAAGCAGGGTGCGTTTATCCGCCAGTGGCTGCCCGAACTAAAAGAGGTGCCGGACAGTGACATTCACTAGCCGCAGCGCTGGGCGGAGAAAAACCACAAGACACTCGATTATCCGCCGCCAATCGTGGAACATAAGCAGGCACGTAAAAAGACATTAGACGCCTTTGTGCGCGCGAAAAACGCGGCCTGAGGTGGCACGGAGCCGTTATGAATCACTATGAACTTGAAAATATTGTCAACCAGCAGCTAAACAGCAGCGCCTTCAGCGACTACGCGCCGAACGGATTACAGGTAGAAGGGCGGTCAGAGGTAAAAACGCTGATCACGGGTGTGACCGCCAGCCAGGCGCTGGTAGATGAAGCGGTGGCACGCAACGCCGACGCCATCCTGGTGCACCACGGCTATTTCTGGAAAAGCGAACCCGCAGTAATCAAGGGCATGAAGCGTAATCGTCTGCGCGCGCTGCTGGCTAACGACATTAACCTCTACGGCTGGCATCTGCCGCTCGATGCACATCCGATGTTGGGCAATAACGCCCAGCTGGCGAAGCTGCTGGGCATTGAGGTCAAAGGCGAAATAGAGCCGCTGGTATTCTGGGGCGAACTGGCAACGCCGCTGAGCGGCGAGGCGCTGGCGCAGCGTATTGAAGAAAAACTCGGACGCACGCCGCTGCACTGTGGCGATAACGCGCCAGCGCAGATCTGTGGTGTCGCTTGGTGCAGCGGTGGCGGCCAGGGCTTTATCGACAGTGCGGCCAATTTTGGTGTGGATGCCTATATCACGGGCGAAGTGTCTGAGCAGACTATCCACAGCGCCCGCGAGCAGGGCATTCACTTCTTTGCGGCGGGCCATCACGCCACCGAGCGCGGCGGTATCAAAGCGCTGGGCGAATGGCTGGCCGAGCAGTACGAGCTTGACATCACTTTTATCGATGTTCCCAATCCCGCCTGATTAATCTCTGTACGTGCGCCCGCTTCCGGGTGCAAATCTGTTGACTCTTTTGTGACACTTTCGCATAACTATTGGCTTTGTTCTAATAATCGTCAGCCGCCGTGCGCTTAGCGCAGCGGGAAACGGGAGGTGGAATTTGCAACGAGCACGATGTTATCTGCTTGGCGAACAGGCGGTGGTGCTGGAGCTTGAACCACCGGTATTGCTGCAAAGTCAGCAGCGTATTTGGGGATTAACGCAGTGCCTGCAACAGTATGAGCAGGTGGCGGAAGTGATTCCGGGCATCAACAACATTACGCTGCTGCTGCGCGATCCGCAGCAGAGCCCGCTGGATGCTATTGAGCACCTGCAGCGCTGATGGAAAGAGAGCGAGGAGCTGGAGATCGCGTCACGTCTAGTCGAGATCCCGGTTGTTTACGGCAATGCTGCCGGTCCGGATCTTCAGGTGGTGGCCGATCACGCGGCTATGACGCCGAAACAGGTGGTAGAGCTGCATAGCAGCACTGACTACGTGGTCTATTTTATCGGCTTCCAGCCGGGATTCCCCTACTTTGGCGGCTTCGACAGCTGTCTGCATACGCCTCGCCGCGCGTCAGCGTGCCTGCCGGTTCCGTCGGCATCGGCGGCAGCCAGACCGGCGTCTATCCGCTTGCCAGTCCCGGCGGCTGGCAGCTGCTCGGCCAGACGCCCATCGCGCTGTTTAATCCATAACAGCCGCCGACGCTGCTGCGTCCCGGCGACAGCGTGCGCTTTGTGCCGCAAAAGGAGGGCGTATGTTTAGGATCCTGCGCGCAGGGCTGGCGACAACACTTCAGGACAGCGCCCGCCGCCTCGGCAACCGACTGTTTCTGCCTGCGCTGGCGATTCCGGTAGTGACGGTGATTGGCGTGCTGGCGTTTAACCATATTCCAGGTCTCCAGGAAGCGGTGTTCGGCGCAGGCAATCACTCGACGCTGGTTACGCTGTTTTCTATAATGACTGGCTGTCTGGTGGGCTGGCTGATTGCGCTGAAAATGACGCATGAGAAGCCGGTGCAGTCGATGCAGGAGACGCGTCGCCTGCTGGATGCCATCGGCTGGGCCTTTATCCTGCCGCAAATCCTTGCCACGCTCGGCCTGCTGTTTACCAGCGCAATTTCACATCTCACCGAGAACTACCTCGCCGTTGATAACCGCTTTGTCGCCGTGACGGTGTATGCCGTCGGGATGGTGGCCGGGATGCCGTTTTTTGCGTCTTTGCGATCGGGGCCGGTTACCCGCGACCGGCACTGAACCTGCAGGCAATCAAATCTCGTTACCTACAAAAAACCAAAAGCAGAGATTTCTCTCCGCTTTTTTTATCAACCTTAAGCTTATTTCTTCAGTGCAGAAGTAAATTCGCGCTCGGTATAGCCGGTATAAAGCTGACGCGGACGGGCAATTTTCATCCCTTCGTCGTGCATCTCTTTCCAGTGTGCAATCCAGCCAACGGTACGCGCCATCGCAAAGATCACCGTAAACATCGAAGACGGAATACCCATCGCTTTCAGAATAATGCCCGAGTAGAAATCGACGTTCGGATAGAGTTTACGCTCGATAAAGTACGGGTCGTTCAGCGCAATATGCTCCAGCTCCATCGCCACTTCCAGCAGGTCATCCTTCATGCCCAGCTCGTTCAACACTTCATGACAGGTCTCACGCATCACGGTCGCGCGTGGATCGTAATTTTTGTAGACTCGGTGACCGAAGCCCATCAGGCGGAAAGAGTCATTCTTGTCTTTCGCGCGGCGCACAAATTCAGGAATATGCTCAACGGTGCTGATCTCTTCCAGCATACGCAGCGTCGCTTCGTTCGCGCCACCGTGCGCCGGTCCCCACAGCGAGGCGATGCCCGCGGCGATACAGGCAAACGGGTTCGCACCAGACGAGCCAGCTGTACGCACGGTAGAAGTAGAAGCATTCTGCTCATGGTCGGCATGCAGGATCAGGATGCGATCCATCGCGCGTTCCAGTACCGGGTTAACCTTGTACTCTTCACAAGGTGTGGCAAACATCATATGCAGGAAGTTACCGGCGTAGGAGAGGTCGTTGCGCGGATAAACAAAAGGCTGGCCGATAGAATACTTGTAACACATCGCTGCCATGGTCGGCATTTTCGACAGCAGGCGGAACGCGGCGATTTCACGGTGACGCTCATTATTGACATCCAGCGAGTCGTGATAGAAGGCTGCCAGCGCGCCGGTCACGCCGCACATTACCGCCATGGGGTGGGAGTCGCGACGGAAGCCGTGGAACAGACGGGTAATCTGCTCATGAATCATGGTGTGGCGAGTAACCGTCTCGCGGAACTCTTCAAATTGTTCCTGCGTCGGCGCTTCGCCGTTCAACAGGATGTAGCACACTTCCAGATAGTTAGAGTGGGTCGCTAACTGATCGATAGGGAAGCCGCGATGCAGCAGAATGCCTTCATCGCCGTCGATAAAGGTGATTTTGGATTCGCAGGACGCTGTAGAGGTGAAACCCGGGTCAAAGGTGAAAAGTCCGCTGGAGCCCAGAGCGCGGACATCAACTACATCCTGGCCCAGTGTGCCTTTCAGTACGTCCAGCTCAAGAGCAGTTTCATCTTGTAGGGTTAGCGTCACTTTTTTATCTGTCATTTTCGTCTCCATAGCGCCTTATGTAAGTATGGATCTTAGACACCTGAAAAGCGGTCATGTTGCGGTCGCTATTAACGTCACAATAACACTCTGCATAACAAGTCGGGTGCAGGGTACAGAGTGAAAGGCATGTCCCGTTTGGGAGCGAAGCCGTCATGAGAATCTGCATGTCGCAGTTGTTAAAGATCCGGTCTGGACATAACTTTCTGGTAATCAACAAGCTGCTGTTCCAGGGGGGGGTCACACCCCGAATGTTACATAACTTGTGCTTAGGGGAAAGTGTATCCCCATAACTTTTGTGCATCTACAGGGGGTTGATGCCCTAGTTTGTAACTGAATTGTTGAACTTTTGTCAAATCAGATAATTTAATCTGTATTAAATGTGAAATTTGTGAGTCCGATCACTGTTTCAGGCAGGCGTACCCAAAGAGATTGTAGGGTAATTGTAATCAGAATGTGATCGTCCTATACTGCCGCTAGGTCTCCGGAAACCCCCTGACACTAGGAGCCACCCAGCGTTTCTATCGCGTCATTTAACACTGGATGTTGCTGATTTGGTGACGGTTAAAGTCTGAAACACACCTGTGATTCGACTCCGCCTCAGGGACCGGAGGAAGCAAAATAAAAAAGAGCTGTGTGGGCTAAACCGTGAAAAAACAAAGACCTGTCAACTTGGATCTCTCGACGATTCGGTTTCCCGTTACTGCAATATCGTCCATTCTCCACCGCGTTTCCGGCGTCATTACCTTTGTGGCTCTCGGCATCCTGTTCTGGTTACTGGGTACGTCTCTCTCTTCCCCGGAAGGTTTCCAGCACGCTGCTGCCATTATGGATAGCTTCTTCGTGAAGTTTATTCTGTGGGGCATCATTACCGCGCTGGCATTCCACACGGTGGGCGGGATTCGTCATATGTTGATAGATCTTGGTTACCTTGCTGAGACGCTGGCTGTGGGTCGCCAGTCTGCATGGGTCACCTTTGGCATTACTGTCGTGCTTTCAATTTTGGCTGGAGTTCTCGTATGGTAAGCAATGCATCCGCGTTAGGCCGCAACGGCATTCAGGACTGGCTACTGCTGCGCGCTTCGGCAATCCTCATTACGCTCTACATCCTCTATATTGTGGGCTTCATCGCCCTGACCGACACGCTGACCTATGATGTCTGGCGCGGGTTCTTCGCCTCGTCATTTACCAAAGTCTTCACCCTGCTGACGCTGTTCTCCATTCTGATCCACGGCTGGATTGGTATGTGGCAAGTGTTGACCGATTACGTTAAAGGTCTGGCCGTCCGTCTGATTCTGCAGCTGGTGATTGTGGTCGCGCTGTTGTCGTATGCAATTTATGGAACTGTTGTGGTGTGGGGTGTGTAAATGAATTTGCCAGTCAGAGAATTTGATGCCGTGGTGATCGGCGCAGGTGGCGCAGGTATGCGCGCCGCACTGCAAATCTCCCAGTCGGGCCAGACCTGTGCCCTGTTATCAAAAGTTTTCCCGACCCGTTCCCACACCGTGTCTGCACAGGGCGGCATTACCGTCGCGCTGGGCAACACCCATGAAGATAACTGGGAATGGCACATGTATGACACCGTCAAAGGCTCCGACTATATCGGTGACCAGGACGCGATCGAATATATGTGTAAAACCGGCCCGGAAGCGATCTTGGAGCTGGAACATATGGGCCTGCCGTTTTCCCGTCTGGAAGATGGCCGCGTCTATCAGCGTCCGTTCGGCGGCCAGTCGAAAAGCTTCGGCGGCGAGCAGGCGGCACGCACTGCAGCGGCAGCGGACCGTACCGGCCATGCGCTGCTGCACACGCTCTATCAGCAGAACCTAAAGAATAAAACCACCATCTTCTCCGAGTGGTACGCACTAGACTTGGTGAAAAACGAAGATGGTGCCATCGTCGGCTGTACGGCGATCTGCATTGAAACCGGCCAAACCATCTACTTCAAGGCCAAAGCAACAATTCTGGCCACCGGCGGCGCGGGCCGTATCTACCAGTCCACTACCAATGCGCATATCAACACCGGTGACGGCGTCGGCATGGCGCTGCGCGCAGGCGTGCCGGTGCAGGATATGGAGATGTGGCAGTTCCACCCGACCGGCATCGCTGGCGCGGGCGTCCTGGTAACCGAAGGCTGCCGTGGCGAAGGCGGTTATCTGCTGAACAAACACGGCGAGCGCTTTATGGAGCGTTATGCGCCTAACGCTAAAGATCTGGCGGGTCGCGACGTGGTCGCGCGTTCGATGATGATCGAAATCCGTGAAGGTCGCGGCTGCGATGGCCCGTGGGGCCCGCATATCAAGCTGAAGCTCGACCATCTGGGCGCGGACGTGCTGGAGTCCCGTCTGCCGGGCATCCTAGAGCTGTCGCGCACCTTTGCTCACGCCGATCCGGTTAAAGAGCCGATCCCGGTGATCCCGACCTGCCACTATATGATGGGCGGTATTCCGACCAAAGTGACCGGCCAGGCACTGCGCGTGAATGCGCAGAGCGAAGATGAAGTGATCCCTGGCCTGTTCGCCGTGGGCGAAATCGCCTGCGTATCGGTACACGGTGCCAACCGTCTCGGCGGCAACTCGCTGCTGGACTTGGTGGTGTTTGGCCGTGCGGCTGGCGTACACCTGATGGAGTGCATCGAACAGCAAGGTCCGCTGCGTGACGCCACAGACGCAGAGATCGACGCTGCGATGTCGCGCTTCAACCGCTGGGAAAACAACATCACCCGTGAAGATCCGGTAGAAATCCGTAAAGCGCTACAGCGCTGCATGCAGAACAACTTCTCAGTATTCCGCGAAGGCGATGCGATGAAGCAGGGTCTGGAAGAGCTGAAACAGATTCGTGAGCGTCTGAAGTCAGCCCGTCTGGATGACCGTTCACCGGACTTCAATACCCAGCGTATTGAGTGCCTGGAGCTGGATAACCTGATGGAAACGGCTTATGCCACGGCAGTTGCGGCCAACTACCGCACCGAAAGCCGCGGCGCGCACAGTCGATTCGACTTCCCGGATCGCGATGATGAAAACTGGTTGTGCCACAGTCTCTACGTCCCCGAAACCGAGAGCATGACGCGCCGTGAGGTGAACATGCAGCCGAAACTGCGCGCGGCCTTCCCGCCGAAAGTGCGTACTTATTAATTGCGGAGACGATCATGAGACTCGAGTTTTCCATTTATCGCTACAATCCTGACGTTGACGCCGCGCCGCGCATGCAGGATTACACCCTGGAATCCGAAGACGGCCGCGACATGATGCTGCTGGACGCGCTCATCCGTCTGAAAGAGAAAGATCCGACGCTGGCGTTTCGTCGCTCCTGCCGTGAAGGCGTGTGCGGCTCCGACGGCCTCAACATGAACGGGAAAAATGGTCTGGCGTGCATCACGCCGGTCTCTGAGCTGGGCAACGGCACGAAGAAGATTGTGATCCGTCCGCTGCCAGGACTGCCGGTGGTTCGCGATTTGGTCGTGGACATGGGGCAATTCTATGCGCAGTATGAGAAGATTAAGCCTTACCTCTTGAATAATGGAGAGAATCCGCCAGCGCGTGAGCATCTGCAGTCGCCTGCCGAGCGTGAGCATCTGGATGGCCTGTATGAGTGTATTCTCTGCGCCTGCTGCTCGACTTCCTGTCCGTCGTTCTGGTGGAACCCGGACAAGTTCGTCGGTCCTGCTGGCCTGCTGGCCGCGTATCGTTTCCTGATCGACAGCCGCGACACCGAAACCGATGCGCGTCTGGACAATCTGAACGATGCTTTCAGCGTTTTCCGTTGTCACAGCATCATGAACTGTGTGAGCGTATGTCCGAAAGGGCTTAACCCCACGCGCGCCATCGGCCATATCAAGTCGATGCTACTGCAACGGGGTGCGTAAAACCTTATTCGTCCGGGAACCTCAGGTTCCCGGCGTTTTACGGAAGCCTTGCTAAGCGCGGCGGAGCCACGTTTAGCAAGGTTCCCTTACGGGCAGGGCGCGTGTGAGCACACAGGCTCGTATCGTTGAACTTACTACGGCAAACCGCGAAAGCGGCAACAAATGAAACCTCAAAAAAGCATAGTAATGCTTAAGGGATCACAATGCAGAACAGCGCGATGAAACCCTGGCTGGACTCCTCCTGGCTGGCCGGCGCGAACCAGTCTTACATAGAGCAACTCTATGAGGATTTCCTGACCGATCCGGACTCTGTCGATGCAGTGTGGCGCACGATGTTCCAACAGCTGCCGGGCACCGGCGTGAAGCCTGAACAGTTTCACTCCACCACGCGCGAATACTTCCGTCGCCTGGCGAAAGATGCATCTCCTTACACCTCCACAGTTTCCGACCCGGCCGCTAATTCAAAGCAAGTAAAAGTCCTGCAACTGATTAACGCCTTCCGTTTTCGTGGTCATCAGCATGCGAATCTCGACCCGCTCGGCCTGTGGAAGCAGGATCGCGTCGCTGACCTAGACCCCGCTTTTCACGATCTGACCGACGCCGATTTTCAGGAAAGCTTTAACGTAGGCTCTTTCGCCATTGGCAAAGAGACCATGAAGCTGGCTGACCTCTATGAAGCGCTGCAGCAGACCTATTGCGGCTCCATTGGTGCAGAGTACATGCACATCAACAACACCGAAGAGAAGCGCTGGATCCAGCAGCGTCTGGAATCGGTGGCGGGCCGCGCGACCTTCAGCAGCGAAGAGAAAAAAGGTTTCCTGAAAGAGCTGACGGCGGCAGAAGGGCTGGAGAAATATCTCGGCGCGAAATTCCCCGGCGCGAAACGCTTCTCGCTGGAAGGCGGCGATGCGCTGGTGCCGATGCTGCGCGAAATGATCCGCCACGCGGGCAAAAGCGGCACGCGTGAAGTGGTGCTGGGCATGGCGCACCGCGGCCGTCTCAACGTGCTGATCAACGTGCTGGGCAAAAAGCCGCAGGATCTGTTCGACGAGTTCTCCGGCAAGCATAAAGACCATCTCGGCACCGGCGACGTGAAATACCATATGGGCTTCTCGTCTGACGTGGAAACCGAGGGCGGCCTGGTGCATCTGGCGCTGGCGTTTAACCCGTCGCATCTGGAGATCGTCAGCCCGGTGGTGATGGGCTCCGTGCGTGCTCGCCTGGATCGCCTCGATTCACCGGGTAGCAACCAGGTTCTGCCTGTCACTATCCACGGCGACGCCGCGGTGATCGGCCAGGGCGTGGTGCAGGAAACCCTGAACATGTCGCAGGCGCGCGGCTATGAAGTCGGCGGCACCGTCCGTATCGTGATCAATAACCAAGTCGGCTTCACCACCTCGAACCCGCGTGATGCGCGTTCAACGCCATACTGTACTGATATCGGCAAAATGGTGCTGGCACCGATTTTCCACGTCAACGCTGACGATCCGGAAGCCGTGGCCTTTGTGACTCGCCTGGCGCTGGACTACCGCAACACCTTTAAGCGCGAAGTCTTTATCGACCTGGTTTGCTACCGTCGTCACGGCCACAACGAGGCTGACGAGCCAAGCGCAACCCAGCCGCTGATGTATCAGAAAATCAAAAAGCATCCGACGCCGCGTAAGCTTTATGCCGATCTTCTGGCTGCGGAAGGCTCTGCCAGCGCGGAAGATGCCACCGAAATGGTGAACCTCTATCGTGATGCGCTGGACGCAGGCGAATGTGTGGTGCCGGAATGGCGTCAGATGAGTCTGCACTCCTTTACCTGGTCGCCTTATCTCAACCATGAGTGGGATGAAAGCTACCCGGCAACCGTCGATCCGAAACGTCTGCAAGAGCTGGCGCGTCGCATTAGCCAGACGCCGGAATCGGTGGAAGTGCAGGCGCGTGTGGCAAAAATCTACAACGACCGTAAAGAGATGGCGGAAGGCAACAAGCCTTTCGACTGGGGCGGCGCAGAAAACCTCGCCTACGCCACGCTGGTGGATGAGGGCATTCCGGTGCGTCTCTCTGGCGAAGACTCTGGTCGCGGCACCTTCTTCCATCGTCACGCGGTGATCCACAACCAGGCCAACGGCTCCACCTATACGCCGCTGCACCATATCCATAATGGTCAGGGCCAGTTCAAGGTGTGGGACTCAGTACTGTCAGAAGAGGCGGTGCTGGCGTTCGAATATGGCTACGCAACGGCTGAGCCGCGCACCCTGACTATCTGGGAAGCGCAGTTCGGTGACTTCGCTAACGGCGCGCAGGTAGTAATCGACCAGTTCATCAGCTCCGGCGAGCAGAAGTGGGGCCGCATGTGTGGTCTGGTTATGCTGTTGCCGCACGGCTATGAAGGTCAGGGTCCGGAGCACTCTTCGGCACGCCTTGAGCGCTATCTGCAACTCTGCGCTGAGCAAAATATGCAGGTGTGCGTACCCTCTACGCCAGCACAGGTTTACCACATGCTGCGTCGCCAGGCGCTGCGCGGTATGCGCCGTCCGCTGGTGGTCATGTCACCGAAATCACTGCTGCGCCATCCGCTGGCGATCTCCTCACTGGACGAGCTGGCGAACGGCAGCTTCCAGCCGGCTATCGGCGAAATCGACGCGCTTGATCCTCAGCAGGTGAAACGCGTGGTGCTTTGCTCCGGTAAGGTCTACTACGACCTGCTGGAACATCGCCGCAAAAACGAGCAGACCGATGTCGCCATCGTGCGTATTGAGCAGCTCTATCCGTTCCCGCACAAAGCCGTGCAGGACGCGTTAAAAGATTATGCCCATGTGCAGGATTTCGTCTGGTGTCAGGAAGAGCCGCTGAATCAGGGAGCATGGTATTGTAGCCAGCATCACTTCCGTGAAGTGGTTCCGTTTGGTGCCTCGCTGCGCTATGCGGGCCGTCCGGCTTCCGCTTCACCGGCAGTGGGCTATATGTCCGTACATCAACAACAGCAGCAAGACCTGGTTAATGACGCGCTGAACCTTAGTTAATTTAAAAGGAAAGATAATGAGTAGCGTAGATATTCTCGTTCCCGACCTGCCTGAATCCGTTGCCGATGCCACCGTAGCAACGTGGCACAAAAAACTAGGCGATGCGGTAAGCCGCGACGAAGTGCTGGTAGAGATCGAAACTGACAAAGTGGTGCTGGAAGTTCCGGCCCAGTCTGATGGCGTACTGGAAGCCGTGCTGGAAGATGAAGGCGCGACCGTGACCTCGCGTCAGATTCTGGGACGCCTGAAAGAGGGCAACAGCGCAGGTAAAGAGAGCAGCGCCAAAGCGGACCCTAAAGAGTCTACCCCGGCACAGCGCCAGACCGCGTCGCTGGAAGAAGAGAGCAACGATGCGCTGAGCCCGGCGATTCGTCGCCTGATCGCTGAGCACGATCTGGACGCGTCGCATATTAAAGGCAACGGCGTCGGCGGACGTATCACCCGTGAAGACGTAGAAAAACATCTGGCGAATAAACCGGCTGCGGCGAAAGCTGCGCCGGCCGCCGCTGAAGCGGCACCGCAGCCAGCTGTGGCTAACCGCAGCGAAAAGCGCGTGCCGATGACCCGTCTGCGCAAGCGCGTGGCCGAGCGTCTGCTGGAAGCGAAGAACAGCACTGCCATGCTGACCACCTTCAACGAAGTGAACATGAAGCCGATCATGGATCTGCGCAAGCAGTACGGCGAATCCTTCGAGAAGCGTCACGGTGTGCGTCTGGGCTTTATGTCCTTCTACCTCAAGGCTGTGGTTGAAGCGCTGAAGCGTTTCCCGGAAGTGAACGCTTCTATCGACGGCGAAGATGTGGTTTATCACAACTACTTCGACGTCAGCATCGCGGTCTCTACGCCGCGCGGCTTGGTAACGCCAGTGCTGAAAGATGTTGATGCGCTGAGCATGGCGGACATTGAGAAGAAAATTAAAGAGCTAGCGATCAAAGGTCGCGACGGCAAGCTGACGGTTGAAGAGCTGACCGGCGGTAACTTCACCATCACCAACGGCGGTGTGTTCGGCTCGCTGATGTCGACGCCGATTATTAACCCACCGCAGAGCGCCATCCTGGGCATGCACGCCATCAAAGATCGTCCGATGGCGGTCAATGGTCAGGTTGTGGTGCTGCCGATGATGTATCTGGCGCTCTCCTACGATCACCGAGTGATCGACGGCCGTGAATCGGTCGGCTATCTGGTGGCGGTGAAAGAGCTGCTGGAGGATCCGGCACGTCTGCTGCTGGACGTCTGATTTTTGCCGGGCGCGCCGCCTTACGCGCGCCCAACCTTATTAATCTTTTCAGACCTGAATGGATAGAACATCATGAACTTACACGAATACCAGGCGAAACAGCTGTTTGCACGGTATGGTATGCCGGCACCAACCGGCTACGCCTGCATTACGCCACGCGAAGCGGAAGAAGCGGCCTCTAAAATTGGTTCAGGCCCGTGGGTAGTGAAATGTCAGGTTCATGCCGGTGGACGCGGTAAAGCGGGCGGCGTGAAAGTGGTTAACAGCAAAGAAGAGATCCGTGCTTTTGCTGAACACTGGCTGGGTAAACGCCTGGTGACCTATCAAACTGACGCCGATGGCCAGCCGGTAAACCAGATCCTGGTTGAAGCCGCGACCGACATCGATCAGGAACTCTATCTGGGCGCGGTAGTTGACCGTGCTACCCGTCGCGTGGTCTTCATGGCCTCAACCGAAGGCGGCGTTGAGATTGAGAAAGTGGCGGAAGAAACCCCGCACCTGATCCATAAAATGGCGCTCGATCCGCTGACCGGTCCGCAGCCTTATCAGGGCCACGAGCTGGCGTTTAAACTGGGCCTGACCGGCAAGCAAGTCAGCCAGTTCACTAAAATCTTTATGGGCTTGGCGACCCTGTTCCTGGAGCGCGATCTGGCGCTGGTTGAGATCAACCCGCTGGTGATCACCAAACAGGGCGATCTGGTCTGCCTCGACGGCAAACTGGGCGTGGACGGCAATGCGCTGTTCCGTCAGCCGGAGCTGCGTGAAATGCGCGATCCGAGCCAAGAAGACCCGCGTGAAGCACACGCAACGCAGTGGGAACTGAACTACGTGGCGCTGGAAGGTAACATCGGCTGTATGGTCAACGGCGCAGGTCTGGCGATGGGCACCATGGACATTGTTAAGCACCACGGCGGCCAGCCGGCTAACTTCCTCGACGTGGGCGGCGGTGCGACCAAAGAGCGCGTAACCGAAGCCTTCAAAATTATCCTCTCCGACGACGTGGTGAAAGCGGTATTCGTTAACATCTTCGGCGGCATTGTGCGCTGCGACCTGATTGCCGACGGCATCATCGGCGCGGTGGCTGAAGTCGGCGTCAACGTACCGGTTGTGGTACGTCTGGAAGGGAACAACGCTGAACTGGGCGCACAGAAACTGGCGGACAGCGGCCTGAACATCATTGCAGCAACCAGCCTGACAGACGCGGCACAGCGCGTTGTTGCGGCTGCGGAGGGGAAATGATGTCTATTCTGATCGACAAAAACACTAAAGTTATTTGCCAGGGTTTCACTGGCGGTCAGGGTACTTTCCACTCTGAGCAGGCACTGGCTTACGGCACACAGCTGGTTGGCGGCGTAACGCCGGGCAAAGGCGGCACCACGCATCTGGGCCTGCCGGTGTTCAACACCGTGCGCCAAGCGGTAGAAGCCACTGGCGCGACGGCGACCGTGATCTACGTTCCGGCTCCGTTTTGTAAAGACGGTATCTTGGAAGCAATTGATGCGGGCATCAAGCTGATCATCACTATCACCGAAGGTATCCCGACGCTGGATATGCTGACGATCAAAGTGAAGCTGGACGAAGCCGGCGTGCGCATGATCGGGCCAAACTGCCCGGGCGTGATCACCCCATGCGAATGCAAAATCGGCATCATGCCAGGCCACATTCACCAGCCGGGCCGCGTAGGCATCGTGTCGCGTTCAGGCACCCTGACCTATGAAGCCGTTAAGCAGACCACAGACATCGGCTACGGCCAGTCTACCTGCGTCGGCATCGGCGGCGACCCGATCCCGGGCTCTAACTTCATCGATATCCTGAAACTGTTCCAGGATGACCCGCAGACCGAAGCGATCGTGATGATCGGTGAAATTGGCGGCAGCGCGGAAGAAGAAGCGGCAGCGTTCATTAAAGAACACGTGACCAAACCGGTTGTCGGCTACATCGCTGGTGTAACCGCGCCGAAAGGCAAACGTATGGGCCATGCCGGTGCCATCATTGCCGGCGGTAAAGGCACAGCGGATGAGAAGTTCGCGGCGCTGGAAGCAGCTGGTGTGAAAACCGTACGCAGCCTGGCGGACATTGGCGACGCGGTTAAAGCCGTACTGCCAGCAAAATAAGTCAGCCCTGCTGAATAACAGGCCACCCTTAGCGGGTGGTTTTTTTTGTCTGTTGCACTGACAGCGAAGAAAGAGAGAATAAGAAATAAAAAGAGAGGTTAAGGGAAATTTAACTATTACCGGTGAGACCTGACGTTAAAAAATAAAAGCAAAGGTGATTCATTTCTTATTTGCGTTATTTATTTATGACAACTAATTAACAACCTCATCAATAATACATATTTAGAAGTCTAAAGCGTTAATCCAGATCAAAAACTCCTGATATTTAACAAACTTTACCGCTGGCAAAGCGCAAGCCAACCGGTTTAAATTACGCTGCATCAATTCAGTCGTTTCCAAAAACATCCAGGAGATTGTGTCAGGCGTTTATCACTCAATGCCGTCTCCTTCTCTCTCCCGCCTGCCTGAAACTGACTGGAATGTGTTTTACGGGATTTGCACCACGGTTACTCGCTTATTTCGGGCCGCGGATAGCGTTGATCCGTTGGTAACAAAAAACTGGAATCAATAATCAGTCGTTCCTGAATCTTATTCTGCGCATCAATGCCAGCTGTTTGACGTTGTTATTCGCAGAAGACGTTCATGCGAGGAGCAAGGAGTCACAATGTTAGATATCGTCGATCTGTCGCGTTTACAGTTTGCCTTGACGGCGATGTACCATTTCCTGTTTGTCCCGTTAATGCTCGGTATGGCGTTTTTACTGGCAATTATGGAAACGGTTTACGTCCTGAGCGGTAAACAGATCTATAAATATATGACCAAATTCTGGGGCAAGTTATTTGGTATTAACTTTGCGCTGGGTGTGGCCACCGGACTGACCATGGAGTTCCAGTTCGGAACCAACTGGTCCTATTATTCTCATTACGTTGGCGACATCTTTGGTGCACCGCTGGCCATTGAAGGGCTGATGCCCTTCTTCCTGGAATCGACCTTTGTGGGTCTGTTCTTCTTTGGCTGGGATCGCCTGAGCAAGGGCCAGCATCTGGCTGTTACCTGGCTGGTAGCGCTGGGCTCCAACCTCTCTGCGCTGTGGATTCTGGTCGCGAATGGCTGGATGCAAAATCCGATCGCCTCAGAGTTTAACTATGAAACCATGCGCATAGAGATGCTGAGCTTCTCCGAGCTGGTGCTTAACCCGGTTGCGCAGGTGAAATTCGTGCATACCGTGGCGGCGGGCTATACCACCGGTGCCATGTTTATCCTCGGCATCAGCGTCTGGTATCTGCTTAAAGGTCGCGACATCGCCTTTGCAAAACGCTCCTTCACTATCGCCGCCAGCTTCGGCATGGCTGCGGTGCTGTCGGTGATTGTGCTCGGCGATGAGTCGTGCTATGAAATGGGCGACGTGCAGAAAACCAAACTGGCCGCGATTGAAGCAGAATGGGAAACTCAGCCTGCGCCAGCGGCCTTTACGCTCTTTGGCGCAGGTTGCGGCGCTGGTGATGATGGTCTGCTTCGTGCTGGCGGGCGTCTGGGTGAAATAAGGTATTGATGGTTATGTGATTACCAGCGCCATCGATCACCATGCGGCATCCAACCCGCTGGGTAAAACCGTGGTACGTGAAGCGGGCGCGTGGCTGGCGAATTTCAACACAATGCCAGCGCTGTGGCTCTTCCCGATGCTGGGCGTGGTGCTGCTGCTGACCGTGCTGTTCTCGCGCTGCGAGAAGGGCGGTCTGGTGTTTGTCAGCTCGTCGCTGACGCTGGCGTGCGTAATTATGACCGCAGGCATTGCGCTGTTCCCTTTTATCATGCCGTCAAGCATTGAACCGGGAATGAGCCTGACGATGTGGGATTCAACGTCCAGCCTGCGCACGCTAACGGTCATGACTTTTGCCGCGATGGTGTTTGTGCCCATTATTCTGGCGTACACCAGCTGGTGTTACTACAAAATGTACGGCCGCATCACCAAAGAACACATTGAGCGCAACACGCACTCATTCTACTTGATTAAGGAGACGACGCATGTGGTATTTTACTTGGATTCTCGGCACGCTGCTGGCCTGCGGCCTTTGGCATCATCACCGCGCTGGCGATTGAAAATGTTGAAGAGAGCGCGGCACAGGACTAGTGTGCCTGATGCGCAAGCTGATTCGGACGTCATACCGTCTGATGAATAAAGGGCCTTACGGACCTTTTCGCTCATGCTGGCGCTGATTGTTGCGGGCTGTTTGTTCTGGGATCCCTCGCGCTACGCAGCGTACACCAGCACTTTATCGGTATGGCAGGGCATTCTGGTGATCTGGGCAGTATGCGCTGGTGTAGGCTTCCATCCGCGCCGCACGCGCTGGCAGGCACTATTCTCGCCGCTGGTGGCCCTGATTGTCTTGCTGTTTGGCCTCTACTGGTTCTGGCGGTAGTCGACCGGTAGCGTCGCTAGCCATGTAGTAATGTCAGCGGCAGGTCAAAAAATCTGCTTAAATTCCTTCCGTTTGTTTCCGTCTGATAATTATTTTCTCCTGGCTCTGGCATCCCATTCCCAACCCCAAATCTCTTGCGTATAGTAGCAACGTTTAAAAACGAGACCGGGATGTAGAGTGAGTACAACGCTGTTTCGCTGGCCGGTTCGGGTCTATTACGAAGACACCGACGCCGGTGGTGTAGTTTACCATGCAAGCTATATTGCTTTTTATGAACGAGCACGTACCGAAATGCTGCGACAGCGCCATTTCAATCAGCAAACCCTGCTGGAAGAGCAGGTCGCTTTTGTGGTGCGGCGCATGACGTTCTCCCAGCGTATCGTAAATGCAGAAGGCAAGGTTCTGAACGAAGCAGAAGTCCTGATTGCCTGCATCAACCCACATCTTATGAAGCCGATTGCGCTTCCCAGGTCTATTGTCGCGGAGTTCAAGCAGTGACTGACATGAACATTCTTGATTTGTTCCTGAAGGCGAGCCCTCTGGTAAAACTTATCATGTTGATTTTGATCGGCTTTTCTATTGCTTCATGGGCCATCATTATTCAGCGCACCCGCATCCTGAATGCTGCAGGACGCGAAGCGGAAGCATTCGAAGACAAATTCTGGTCCGGCATTGAGCTTTCGCGTCTCTACCAGGAGAGCCAGGGACGTCGCGAAGAGCTGAGCGGTTCAGAGCAGATTTTCTATGCAGGTTTTAAGGAGTTTGCCCGTCTGCATCGCGTCAACAGCCATACGCCTGAAGCCGTTGTCGAAGGTGCCAGCCGCGCCATGCGCATTTCAATGAACCGCGAGCTGGAAACGCTGGAAAACCATATTCCTTTCCTCGGTACCGTGGGCTCAATCAGCCCCTATATCGGTCTGTTTGGCACCGTCTGGGGTATCATGCACGCCTTTATCGCGCTGGGCGCGATTAAACAGGCAACACTGCAAATGGTTGCGCCGGGTATTGCCGAAGCGCTGATCGCGACCGCGATCGGTTTGTTCGCCGCCATTCCTGCGGTCATGGCCTATAACCGACTGAACCAGCTCGTGAACAAGCTGGAACAGGGCTATGACAACTTTATGGAAGAGTTCACGGCCATCCTGCACCGTCAGGCTTTCTCCAGCGAAAACGCCAATTAAGCAGAGGTAAACCATGGCCAGAGTACGTGGTCGCGGCCGCCGCGACCTGAAATCGGAAATTAATATTGTTCCGTTGCTCGACGTCCTGCTGGTGCTGCTGCTGATCTTTATGGCGACAGCGCCGATCATTACCCAGAGCGTCGAAGTGGATCTGCCGGACGCCACCGATTCGAAAACGGTCTCCAGCGACGATAATCCGCCGGTGATTGTCGAAGTTGCAGGCGTTGGCCAGTACAGCCTGGTGGTGGATCACGATCGAATGGAACAGCTGCCGCCAGAACAGGTGGTAAGCGAAGCGCAGCATCGCATTGAAGCCAATCCAAAAACCGTCTTCCTGATTGGCGGTTCGAAGGATGTGCCTTACGACGAAATTATTAAAGCGCTAAACCTGCTGCATCAGGCAGGCGTTAAATCTGTCGGTTTGATGACGCAGCCGATTTAAAGTCGAACCGTTTTTGGGGAACCGAGTGTGTCGAAGGCAACCGAGCAAAACGAGAAGTTAAAGCGCGCGATAATTATATCGGTGGCTCTGCACGTCGTGCTGATTGCGCTGCTGGTCTGGAGTTCGTTCCACGAGAATATTGAAGCCAGCGGTGGCGGTAGCGATATCGACGCGGTGATAGTTGATCCTGGTGCCGTGGTAGAGCAGTACAATCGTCAGCAGAACCAGAAAAACGACAGCCAGCGCGCCGAGCAGCAGCGTCAGAAACAGGCGCAGCAGCAGGCTGAAGAGCTACAGCAAAATCAGGCTGCCGAACAGCAGCGTCTGAAAGAGCTGGAAAAAGAGCGCCTGCAGGCGCAGGAAGCAGCGAAAGCGCAGGCTGAACAGCAGAAACAAGCAGAGGCGGCGGCAAAAGCGGCGCAGGAACAGCAGAAGGCTGCTGAAGCCGCGAAAGAAAAGGCTGCTCAGGATGCTAAAGAGAAAGCCGAGGCGGCCAAAGAGAAGGCCGCGCAAGAAGCAAAAGAAAAAGCCGAGGCCGCTAAAGAGAAAGCGGCAGCCGAGGTAAAAGCCAAAGCAGAGGCGGCTGCAAAAGCAATATCAGCGGCTGACGCGAAGAAAAAGGCAGCGGCAGTAGCTGCAAAAAATGAAAGTGACGTCGATGACCTGTTAGGTGGGCTCTCATCTGGTAAGAATGCACCGAAAAGCGGCACAGCTGGCGGCGGTGCGGCAGTGCAGGGCAATCAGAAGAAAGCAGGTGCATCAGGCGCAGAGATTAACTCTTATCTGGGGCAGGTTGTGGGCGCGATTCAGAGCCGCTTCTACGACGCTGATACTTATAAAGGTAAAGAGTGTAACCTGCGTATTAAGCTGGCACCGGATGGTTTGCTGATTGACGTCAAATCTGAAGGTGGCGACCCGGCTTTGTGCCAGGCTGCTATCACTGCTGCGAAACAGGCCCGAATTCCTAAGCCACCATCGCAAGCCGTGTATGAAGTGTTTAAAAACGCGCCGATGCGTTTCAAACCGGAATAATGCAGTAACCCACGGCAGGTTGGACTAAGGTTAGCTTGGCGTACTTAATGAATACTCGTGTTTTTCAGGAACTGTGCGAATTATCGTGAACTCAGGTTCAGGTAAGGGAGAAAAGATGAAGCAGGCACTTTGTGTAACCTTAGTTTTTTTTGTTCTACTGTGGGCAGCGATGCTCCACGCAGAAGTACGTATTGAAATTACGCAGGGCGTGAACACTGCACGTCCAATTGGTGTAGTACCGTTTAAATGGGCGGGCTCAGGCGCAGCGCCTGAAGATGTTGGCGGCATTGTCTCCGCTGACTTACGCAACAGCGGTAAATTCAACCCCATCGACCGTTCACGTCTGCCACAGCAGCCAAACAGCGCGCAGGAAGTACAGCCTGCCGCCTGGAGCGCACTGGGTATTGATGCGGTGGTCGTCGGTCAGGTCACACCTAACCCAGATGGCAGCTATCAGATCGCCTATCAGTTGGTGGATACCGGCGGTGCACCGGGAACCGTTCTGGCGGAGAACTCTTATAAAGTCACCAAACAATGGCTGCGCTACGCTGCGCATACGGCCAGTGACGACGTGTTCGAGAAGCTGACCGGCATCAAAGGGGCGTTCCGTACCCGTATCGCTTACGTGGTGCAGACCAACGGTGGCCAGTTCCCGTATGAACTGCGCGTCTCAGACTACGATGGCTTTAACCAGTTTGTCGTTCACCGTTCACCGCAGCCGCTGATGTCACCGGCTTGGTCACCAGACGGCAGCAAAGTCGCCTATGTGACCTTTGAAAGCGGTAAATCGGCGCTGGTGGTTCAGACACTGTCAAGCGGTGCGATTCGTCAGGTTGCCTCGTTCCCGCGCCACAACGGTGCGCCGGCCTTTTCGCCGGATGGGACCAAACTCGCCTTCGCACTCTCTAAAACCGGTAGCCTGAACCTGTATGTGATGGACCTAGCTTCCGGTCAGACACGTCAAATCACTGACGGTCGCTACAACAGCACAGAACCGAGCTGGTTCCCGGATAGCCAGACGCTGGCTTATACCTCGGATCAGGCGGGTGCGCCTCAGATTTACAAAATTGGTATCAACGGCAGTGCGCCACAACGTATTACCTGGGAAGGTGCGCAAAACCAGGATGCGGACGTGTCTACCGACGGCAAAACCATGGTGATGATCAGCAGCGCCGGTGGTGCTCAGCATGTCGCCAAACAGGATCTGGTAACGGGAGCCGTTCAAACGTTAACGAGCACGTTCCTGGATGAATCGCCAAGTCTGGCGCCAAATGGCACGATGGTAATCTATAGCTCTACTCAGGGGATAGGTTCCGTGTTGCCGTTGGTATCAACAGATGGGCGTTTCAAAGCGCGTCTTCCGGCAACTGATGGACAGGTAAAATCACCTGCTTGGTCGCCGTATCTGTAATGCATAGGTCCCCTGCGTAGCGGGGGATTAAATGTATGACAAACAATATAACAGGATAAAAAAATGCAACTGAACAAAGTGCTGAAAGGGTTGATGCTGGCTCTGCCGGTTCTGGCTGTAGCCGCTTGTAGCTCACACAAAAACAACAACAATGATCAGACTGGCATGGGCGCTGATGGCGCTTACGGCAATGGTTCTGGCATGAACGGCAGCGGCAACATGTCTTCTAACGAGCAGGCGCGCCTGCAGATGCAGCAACTGCAGCAGAACAACATCGTTTACTTCGGCCTGGACAAATATGACGTCCAGTCTGATTACGCTCAGATGCTGGACCAGCACGCTGCGTTCCTGCGTAGCAACCCGTCATACAAAGTGACCATAGAAGGTCACGCGGATGAGCGCGGTACGCCGGAATACAACATCGCCCTGGGCGAGCGTCGTGCTAACGCCGTTAAGATGTACCTGCAGGGTAAAGGCGTGTCGGCTGACCAGGTGTCTATCGTTTCTTACGGTAAAGAGAAACCAGCTGTTCTGGGTCATGACGAATCGGCTTATTCTAAAAACCGTCGTGCCGTTCTGGTCTACTAAGAGAATCACATGATTAGTAACTTCAGACTTCATCTGTTGGGTCTGTCGTTACTGGTTGGCGTAGCGGCCCCTTGGGTCGCTAATGCCCAGGCGTCAATCAGTAGCGTCTGCTCTGGCTCGGTCGAAGACCGTGTCATCACTCTTGAACGAATTTCCAATGCCCAGGCTCAGCTTCTGCAACAACTGCAGCAGCAGATGAGCGACAACCAAAGCGATATTGATTCGCTGCGCGGGCAAATCCAGCAAAACAGCTATCAACTTAATCAGGTGGTCGAGCGGCAGAAGCAGCTCTATCAGCAGATCGACAGCCTGAGCAGCAGCGGCGCGAACACCTCAGCGCAAAGCGGCGGCGATGCACCAGCAGCGTCACCCGCTGCGCCCACACAGAGCGGTGACGCCAACAGCGACTACAACGCTGCAGTGGTGCTGATTCTTGAAAAGAAACAGTATGACCAGGCGATTACTGCGCTACAGGCGTGGGTGAAGCGTTATCCTGATTCAACCTACCAGCCAAACGCCAATTACTGGCTGGGGCAGTTGAATTACAACAAGGGTAAAAAAGACGACGCGGCTTATTATTACGCTACTGTGGTTAAAAATTACCCGAAGTCGCCGAAGGCTTCTGAAGCGTTGCTGAAGGTTGGTGTCATCATGCAAGAGAAAAACGATACGGCAAAAGCCAAAGCGGTTTACCAGCAGGTTATCAAACTTTACCCCAACACCGATTCAGCAAAGCATGCGCAAAAACGCTTATCCGGGCTGTAATTTGTGCAGCCAGCACCAGATTTTGCCTGATTTCTGGTCTGGCAGCATGAAAGGTAAGCAGTTGAACACACTGACGGAAAATAAGGGTTGCGCTACTTGGGTAAATCAGTAATATATGCCGCCGTTGCTGGGACACAATGTAAATGTGTCGGCAAGCCTGAAGATGGGTCGTTAGCTCAGTTGGTAGAGCAGTTGACTTTTAATCAATTGGTCGCAGGTTCGAATCCTGCACGACTCACCATCTTCCCAGCGAGCAGTTAAATTAGCTGTTTCCTGAAAAACTTCAGCATTGCTTCACAACTTTAAAGATGGGTCGTTAGCTCAGTTGGTAGAGCAGTTGACTTTTAATCAATTGGTCGC
>JAUHTP010000070.1:0-5892 GCA_031332935.1 Candidatus Pantoea bathycoeliae
GATTTCATCCCCGCAATGAAAAGAAACGCCTGCGCTATGCCCAACAGATTTATGCCCACTACTGGCCGGTAGTAAGCGGCGACAGGAGGACACCGTGAGCGCGTTGAGTCTCGTGCTGCTTGGGCTGTGCGCCATCATCGTGCAAAGCAGCGTGGTTATTATCGCAAGGCATTTTCTCGATGTTCATCACGAGCACCCGCTGTCAGACATCGGTAGCAGTGTAATAGTCACTCACATTATTTTTACGGCATTAACCTTTGTATCAACACTGTTAGCGCCTTCGGCACTACAAGGGCTGTTGACGCTGTTTTTCCTCGCCTTTTTATCCCTGTTTATCTATCTGGATGCAGCCAGCAGGTGCTTACCGCGCTGTTTTACACTGGCATTTGGGTTGACCGGAGCCGTCTGGCATTTTCTTTTGTACCCAGAGACGATGCTACCCGCCCTGCTCACCGCGTTAAGTCTCTTTGGTGTGCTTTGGGCACTACGCACCCTCGCTTACCGGCGTGATGGCGGCGCACAGTGTGGTTTGGGCGATGTGTACCTGATGGCGGGATTGGGTATGTGGTTTTCCTTCCCTACTGTTTTCTGGGTTATCAGTGGTGCCGCCGTTTCAGGTGGCCTCTTTTTACTGGCAAGAAGATCACTCCATCCGGTGCAGTGGCAAGAAAACGTCAATTACCGTTCAGTAGCGTTTGCGCCGTTTCTGTGTGGGGTGGCGGCTATTGCGCTTTTTCTCGATAGATGAGGAGGTCATACCTTGATAGTTAAAAACCGGAATAAGAAGCAAGCAATCCATAGAGGGTTTGTTTCGCTGGAAGTGTTAGGTGCATTGGTGATTGTGGGAATGGCGGCATTGTTCGGTGCAGAGAAATACAGTGAATATCTGGATGAGCAGGAATGGAAAGTGACTGCAACCCATGCCAGCCAGTTTAATGAAGCATCAAAGCAGTATATTGCTGACCATCGTGATGAATTACTCAATCAACCTCTGCCCTACCGTATTACGCCGTCGTTACTGATTAAAAACGGTTATCTGCAACAGGGCTTCGCCGAGAAAAATGGCTTGGGTCAGCAATACGTCACCGGCGTCGTGAAAAACAGCGCCAAAGGCCAGCCCGCGCTACAGGCACTCACCTGTAGCGTACAGGGTGATACCTTGTCCGAAAAAGGAATGCGCCGTATTGCCGCCCAGATCACCGGCATGGGTGGGTTTGTGGATGAGAATAATATCGCCAACGGCGCTTATGGCGGCTGGACAAGCCAGCCAAGGGATTTTGGCCTCGACTGCCGCCACGGGCATATTGCCATCGCGTTATCGTCGGAAATCCTCGGCAGCGTATTGCAGGAAAGCGACCGGCTGTATCGCTTTCAGGTAAAACATAAGCCTGAGTTGAATCGGATGCACGCCGCTATCGATATGGGCGGGCATAATCTCAATAACACCAATACCGTGAATGCTAAAAAGGGGCATTATTCGGAAGAAATCAATGCAGGCGGCAATATCAAAACGCAAGGCGGCTGGCTGATAACACAGCACGGAAAAGGCTGGTTAAATGAAGCCCACGGCGGCGGCTTCTACATGAACGATAACGACTGGATACGCTCAGTCAACAACAAGGGGATTTATACCGGCGGTCAACTCAAAGGCGGCACAATCAGAGCCGATGGCCGCCTGTCTGTCGGCGAATTTTTACAACTGGATGGAACAGCACAACCCGGCTGGGGATGTAGCCCTAACGGGTTGGTAGGCCGCACCCCAGAAGGCGCTTTATTGTCGTGCCAGAATGGGTTCTGGAAAGGGGCGGGGGTTGGGGATGTTGTTTTTTCACAAACTGTCCGGCAATGGCAATCCGTTAATGTTGGTCGTCATGCTTTTTGTGCATTGGCAAGAGCTTCCTATGACTACAACAATTATCGCTCTTGCCAGATTGCCCGAAATGGAGACGGGAGCTGGCAACTAACGGGCAGTCATGTCGGCAATGGTGAAGCAGTTTGCCAAGCAGTCTGCTTTTGACTGCGTAGATATTGGCGATTTGCCAATAATCCCCCAACATTAATGACACGGGGCCGTTGAAAAACTCTGGTGCCCCCGCTCAGGGTAACAGCGCTGCTGATTAATCCGGCTATCGATAACCCATTTATCGTCACGCAAAGCAAGCTTAAAAATTGACCTTTCCGCCTGAACAGCATCATCGAGCAGATCGGATTGTTCGATAGTCACCACCGCAGTGGTTGGACTTTCACCGCCAGACACATCTTGCTGGATCAGCATATTAGATACCTCCTGCTGAAAACCCTTCCCCATCTCACTAAGCGCAATCCGGTAAGGCGGTAATGGCGCAGGCGAGGAGACTTTGGGCGATTCATCACAGGCCATCAGGAAAAACGGCAGCAGAAGACAAGGTGCTTTATTAAACAGGGAGAAATTTAAAAAACGCATAAATTCCATACATCCAGTAAACAATCGAAGATCACAATTAAATATACCCAAACAGGCCAGAAATGATGAAGAAAAATACGCTTATCGCCATTGGATTATTACTCGCTGTTAATCATGCCGCTCTTGCTGATGAAAAAGTTGACTCAGGCGATCCGTGTACCGTTGTGCTGTGCATGTACGGGAAGTTGCAAGGCAATAATCAAAGCGAATGCAGTGGCGCAGTGAGTCAGTTTTTCTCATTGAGTAAATTTGGCAGACATGGCTTTGACCCATGGAAAACGTTTGTTAAACGGCGTGATTTTCTGGGCGGTTGTCCCACGGCAGATCCGGCCGTTGTCAGCGACATCATGAAACGATTTGGCAAAATACGAGGATGAAAAAATGAATTTGTATATCGCAGAAAAACCCTCTGTGGCGAAGGATATTGCTAAAGCGCTAGGGGGCAATTTTCAGAAAAAAGACGGCTATCTTGAATCAGCCGATAACGTCGTGACATGGTGCTACGGGCATCTCCTCAAATCGATTGAGCCGGAAGCTTACAATCCAGCTTATGCGCAGTGGAAAGCCGAGGATTTGCAGTTGCAGCTTTACCCGTTACGCTATGAGCCGATTGCCGGAAAGGAAGCGCATACCCAAACGGTGATTAATCTCATCAAAAAGGCGGATGTAATTGTCCATGCCGGCGACCCGGACGACGAGGGGCAATTGCTGGTTGAGGAGTTGCTGATTTATGCCAGAAAAACAAAGCCCGTCAAGCGTTTGCTGATTAATGACAACACCGACGCCGCCGTTAAAAAGGCACTGTCTCAACTGAAAGATAATCACCAGTTCAAAGGCATTTACCGCAAAGCCTTGGCACGAGCCGCTGGCGATTTGATTTACGGCATGAGCATGACTCGAGCCTATACCATTGAAGGACGCAAAAAGGGCTATCGGGGCGTCTTGTCCGTAGGCCGGGTACAAACGCCAATCCTTGGCCTGATAGTACGCCGCTACCTCGCCAATCAGTCGCATACGTCGAGTTTTTACTATCAGCTTATCGGGGATTTTGCGGTTAACGGCCAGACATTCGCCGCCAACTGGAAGGTCAACGAAAATGCGCCGCAGGACGACAAGAAGCGTCTTACCAGCAAAAGTTATGCTGATGCACTCGCCGCACGTTTACGCGGCAAGGACACCGATATAAAGGCCGCGGGCGTGCAGGAGAAAGAAACCGCGCCGCCACTCCCGTTCAATCTGGTGAGATTGCAGCAGACGATGAACCGTCAGCACAAGATGACGGCGGCGCAAACGCTGGAAATCACCCAGCAGCTACGCGAAAAATACAAAGCCATCACCTATAACCGCTCCGATTGCTCTTATCTGTCTGACGAGCAGTTTAACGAAGCGCCACAGGTGATTGAGGCGCTGCAAGGCATTGGTGATTTTAACGGACTGGCGCTTGATCAAAGCCGAAAAAGCAAGGCGTTTGACAGTGGCAAGGTAACAGCCCATACCGCGATTATCCCTACCGCCAACGTACCGGAATTAAACGCCCTCAGTGAGCATGAAAGGCTGGTTTATCTTGCAATCGCACAACATTATCTGGTGCAGTTCATGCCCAACAAGCGTTATCTGGAAGCCTCGGTTGTCGTTGAGGTTGACGGTGAAACCTTTAGCGCACGTGCAACAAAAACGATGGATGCCGGGTTTAGCGCCTTTCTCAAAGGTGATGCGTCAGACGCCAGCGATGAGGATATGCCGGACAGCGCGTTTGAAGTACTACAGGCATTACGCACCGGGGAAACCGGCAGTTGTGATGTGGTGACCGTGAATGAAAAGAAAACCACGCCACCGCCGCTATTTTCCGAAGCCACGCTACTGGCAGCACTGGTGCGGGTAGCGGATTTCGTTGAAGATGCACAAATTAAACAATTGCCAAAAGAAAAGGATAAAGACAAAAAGGATGAGCACGGCGGCATCGGTACACCCGCCACACGCTCGGATATGCTGGAAAAACTGAAAGACCGTCAGTTCATCCGTGAGGAAAAAGGGAAGCTTATTCCCACTGAAACCGGCGTTGCCTTTTTCCGCGCCCTGCCGGATTCAGCGACACTGCCCGATATGACGGCGCTCTGGTCAGCACAACAAAGCGATATCGAAAATGGTAATAAAACCGTTGATGAATTTGTTAATGAACTTGTCGGAGAATTGCGTCAACAGGTAAATAATGTTAGCGTTGGCGGAATCAAAGGTGAATCTAAATCTCATAGCGGACAGGTAGAAAGGTTAGCAACGCCCTGCCCTCATTGTGGTAAAGACATTGTGATCCGCCCCAAACTGTTTGCCTGTACGGGCTGTGACTTTAAAATCTGGTCAACAATTGCAGAGAAAAAACTCACCACCAAACAGGTTGAAACGCTCATTAGTAAGGGGAAAACATCTGAGATTAAAGGGTTTAGCAGCAAAAAAACGGGCAAGCTTTTCTCGGCAATACTGGTTTTACAGGATAAGGCCATCGGAAAAGTCGGATTTGAATTTAACAATAACAGGACATGATGAAATACAAACGTGATTGGTTGCGTCAGTTGAGACGACACTCCAGCACAGGATCAGTGGAAAAAGTGGCAAAGCGGATAGCCGTTCGTCTTGAAGGTAAAGAATACCTTAGTTTTCAATCTGCCGTTGAGCATCGACTGGCAGAAATTGAAACAAATGAGTTATTAAAATAAATAACAACGGAGAAAAAATGAGCGATAAAGAAAATTATAGTGAAATTCGTCGTGTTCTCAGCAACATCCGTTCGACTCGCGCTTTTGCGCGGGAAACCGATTTTGAACTGCTTAAAGCAATGCATGAAAAGCTGGGCGCTGTGATTGAAGAGCGCCGCGCCGATGCCGAAAAAGACACGGCAGCACGTGCGGAGCGAGCAGAGAAACGCAAGGAGCTGTTGCAACTGATTGAGGGAGAAGGCTTCACCGCAGAAGAACTGTTAGGCGAAGAAGTCAACATCAGCAAGAAGCGTAGCAAAAAGCCAAAAGCCCCCGCCAAATACGAATTTGTCGAAAATGGCGAAACCAAAACATGGACAGGCAAAGGACGCAAGCCCAAACCTATTGCAGAAGCCCTGAGCGCTGGACGCACCCTTGAAGAGTTTTTGATATCAACGCCGCAGCAAGAGCAGAAAACCGAACCAGACAACGAATAGACCAAAAAGCCCTTTTCCCGCATGAAAGGCTTTTTTTGATGCTAAAAACCCTCACGTTAAGCCGAATAACATACCAACCCCATACAAATGAGCACTCACCTAGTATTCACTAGGTGAATACTAAAATGTATTTAATAAATACATACAAATTGCACACAAAGTAATCACCAATTAAATACAAATTAATAATCACAAAGTATGCATATGTTAGGCTTTGTTGAATAAATCAGAATTAGCCGACAGGATGGCTCTCTACTACACC
>JAUHTP010000071.1:0-5889 GCA_031332935.1 Candidatus Pantoea bathycoeliae
CCGTTGTGCCGTGTCAGTGGAGGCGCACTATAGGGAGTTCTTCTCAGGTGACAAGCATTTCTTTTAAAATAATTATCATATGCCTTATTTTTAATCGAACGCTTCAAAAGCAGCCATTTCCCGGCGAAAAACCGCACTAAAACCGGCATCCATCAAAGAAAATAGCCGCAATACCCCATTATGCCAATGCTATGCTGTCACTTCGGTTTCTCGCCAGCACTGACTATATAGAAGGATTTTCGATGATACGTTCCGCGCGCAGTATGGCCGGTTTGCCATGGATAGCCGCTATGGCGTTCTTTATGCAGGCACTGGATGCCACAATTCTCAACACTGCACTACCCGCTATCGCTACCAGCCTCGAACGTTCTCCTTTGGCTATGCAATCCGCCGTGATCAGTTACACCCTTACCGTTGCGATGTTAATTCCCGTCAGCGGCTGGCTTGCCGATCGATATGGCACGCGCAAAGTGTTTATCATCGCCGTCTCGCTCTTTACTCTTGGCTCACTGGCCTGCGCTTTCTCGCAATCGCTGTCCGTATTAGTTATCTCACGCATTATTCAGGGTGTTGGCGGCGCCATGATGATGCCGGTGGCACGCCTTGCGTTATTGCGCGCTTATCCGCGCAGCGAACTCTTGCCGGTGCTGAACTTTGTCACTATGCCTGGTCTGGTCGGCCCCATACTGGGCCCGCTGCTTGGCGGACTGCTGGTGACCTACGCAACCTGGCACTGGATATTCTTGATCAATATTCCTGTGGGCATTCTTGCCATTTTCTATGCGCGCCAATATATGCCTGATTTTACCTTACCCAAACGACGCTTCGATTTTCTCGGCTTCCTGCTGTTCGGCGCAGGCCTGGTGCTGCTATCGATTGGCATCGAACTGTTTGGCGAGCGCATCGTCTCCGCTTGGCTGGCGACCGGTGTATTAGTCGCAGGCATTGTGCTGCTGCTTCTTTATATACTTCACGCGTGCCATCACCCCGCGCCGTTGATCGGTTTGCCGATGTTCAAAACCCGCACCTTCTCGGTCGGCATTATTGGCAACATTGCCTCGCGCCTTGGAACCGGCTGCGTTCCTTTTCTGATGCCGCTAATGTTACAGGTAGGTTTTGGCTTCTCGGCGGTGGTCGCGGGCTGCATGATGGCACCAACAGCCATCGGCTCAATTCTGGCGAAATCGACGGTGACACAGGTGCTGCGGCTATTTGGCTATCGGCGGACGCTGGTTGGTATCACCATCATCATTGGCATTCTCATCGCCAGCTTTACGCTGCAGTCGCCAGCTGAAAGCATTGTTCTGCTACTGCTGCCGCTGTTTATTCTCGGTATGGCGATGTCGACGCAGTTCACCGCCATGAACACTATTACGCTAGCCGATTTAAATGATGAGAACGCCAGCGGCGGCAATAGCGTGCTGGCGGTAACGCAGCAGCTGTCGATTAGCTTTGGCGTCGCGGTGAGCGCGGCAGTGCTGCGCTTTTATCAGGAGTTTGAAACCGGCACCGTCGAGCAATTCCATGCCACCTTCCTGACGATGGGCATCGTGACGGTGATCTCTGCCTTTACCTTTGCGCTGCTGCGGCCCGGCGATGGCCGTCATCTGGTGACTAACCGCGATAAGAAGAAGAAAACCGCTTAGGTTGACCCGCGAGTCACCAGCTCTGGCGTCAGCACCAGCGTTTGCTGGCTGGCGTCAGGGGCGCTCAGGCGATGAATTAAGGTATCAATCACCAGCTGGCCCAGTTCATCTTTGGGCTGGTGAATAGTGGTCAGAGGTGGCGTCAGATAGCGCGCCAGCTCAATATCATCATATCCCACGACCGCGATATCCTGCGGAATGCGCAGCCGGCCTGAAACAGCGCATGATAGACGCCAACCGCCATCGCATCATTACTCGCGAAGACTGCCTGCGGCGGCGTTTGCAACGCCAGCAGCTCCGTCATGGCGCTATAGCCGCCCTGAAACTCGAAATCGCTGTTAACGACATAGCCATCAGGGATCACCAGACTATTTTTCTCCATCGCCTAACCTAATAGTAGCCCTGCAAACGCATACGGCCAAGCTTTTTATCCAGTGGTCCGGAAATACAGGCGATACGCGTGTAGCCGCAGTCAATCAGATGCTGCGTCGCCAGCTCGCCACCGAGCAGCGCATTGTCCTGGATAATATCGCCGCGCCCTTCAAATGGTGCCCAGTCCATCATTACGGTCGGAATCGAGGGATAGCGATTCAGAATGGTCGCCGAAGGCAGGTAGCTTTCGGTGCACATGATCAGCAGGCCATCGACGCGCTTTTGCAGCAGCGTCTCCAGGCTGCGATTCATACGCTCTTCGTCGCCCGCCATATTGCAGAGGATCAGGCTGTAACCGCGCTCATAACAGCTGTCTTCGACGCCGCGCACCACTTCTTCAGCATAAAAGGGGTTGCTACTGGTGGTCAGCAGCACACCAATAGTATGTGTCTGGTTGAGTTTGATGCTGCGCGCGAGCGCTGAGGGCGCATAGTTCAGCACGTTAATCGCCTGATCGACCTTCTCGCGCACCGCCTCGCGAACAAAGCGGTTGTTATTGATAACGTGCGAGACGGTAGACGTTGAGACGCCCGCCAGCCGGGCGACATCTTTCATGGTGGCCAAGGCTTAAGCCTGCTGAAGTAAAAAGTCGTCGATTTCTTTACGCCACCGCACAGAAGGCTGCGCACCCGGGCGCGTTACGTCAATAGCCGCAGCATGCGCAAAACGCACGGCATCATGCATGCTTTTGCCTTCCAGCCGCGCTGTAATAAATGCGCCATTAAAGGTATCACCCGCCGCAATGGTATCGACTGCTTTTACCGTAAAACCGGCAATGCGCTGGCCTTTGCCCTGCTCGCTCAGCCAGACGCCGCGACTCCCGAGCGTGATCAGTACCGTATCAATCCCTTTCGCGTGCAGCACCTCCGCGGCACGCGCGGCATCGTCATAACTCTTAACGGCAATGCCGGTCAGGCTTTCTGCTTCGGTCTCGTTAGTCATGATGATATCCACCAGCGCATTCACTTCCATTCCCACCAGCGACGCTGCCACCGCGCCCGTAAGCGCCGCAGCGAACCAACCGAAAGATCAATGCCGGAAGTCAGAATAACCAGCGTCATGCCGACCGCCATAATGGCGTTAACCGAGGTCTGTTGCAGAATGTTGAAAAGATTCGCCACGGTGAAGAAGTTAGGGCTCTGGCTCGCCACCACCGCAATCAACACGATGAGAGCAATAAGGGATTTTTGCTCCATCAGCCGGGCTTTGCTGAACCAGCGACGGCTGGATGCTAAGGTTTGGGTACTCATACAACGAAATCCTCCTGTGTTGCTTGCCTACGGCTGCCGCCATTAACGATTCCTGCGTCGCCTGTTCACGGGAAAATTCGCCGCCGCAACGGCCTTCGTGCATCACCAGAATGCGGTCGCTCATACCGAGCACTTCCGGCATCTCTGATGAAACTAAGATGCTCAGCCCTTCGGCCTTGAACTGATTAATCAACTGGTAAATATCTTTCTTCGCGCCGACGTCAACGCCGCGCGTCGGCTCATCCAGAATCAGCACGTTAGGGCGCGTCATCAGGCCGCGCGCGATGGCCACTTTCTGCTGATTGCCGCCAGAGAGCAGGCCGATTGCCTGCTCCATTGACGGGGTTTTGATATTGAAGAGACGAATAAAATCACCGACCGCCAGCTGCTCTGCGGCGTGTTTCAGCGTGCCGCTGCCGTTACAGAAATAGCGCAGCGCCGTGAGCGACATGTTCTCTTTTACCGACATGCCCAGCACGAGGCCGTCACGTTTGCGGTCTTCCGATATATAGACAATACCGCTGGCCAGCCCATCCTGCGGCGCGCGCGTCGTGACTTAACGGCCGTCGAGCCAGACGCGGCCCTTGCTGCGCGGCAGCGCGCCATACAGCAGTTTCATCAGTTCGGTGCGCCCGGCACCCATTAGCCCGGAAACGCCGAGAATTTCACTTTTGCGCAGCGTGAAGCTGACGTCGTGTACACCCGGCACGCTAAGACTCTCGACTTTCAGCCGTACCTCGCCCGGCGTCTGGTCAAGACGCGGGTATTGATCTTCCAGTTTGCGGCCCACCCTGATCTCGATCAGGCTCTCTTCGGTGAGATCCTGCACCGGACGCTCGGCAATAAACTGGCCATCGCGGAAAACCGTAATGTCATCGCAAATCTCAAAGATCTCTTTCATACGATGGGATATATAGACAATGCTGCAGCCCTGCGCTTTCAGCTCGTTGATGACGCGAAATAGCGACAATGTTTCGGTATCGGTTAGTGCGTCTGGTGGGTTCATCCATGATGATTACCTGCGACTTAAAGCTCAGCACCTTCGCAATCTCGACCATCTGCTGGTCGCCGATAGAGAGGTCGCCCACCAGCTTGTGGCTGTCAAAGCGCAGGTTAAGGCGCTTCAGCAGCGCATCCGCCTCGGCATACATGCGTTTGCACGCGATACTGCCAAAACGGTTAACGAATTCACGACCCAGGAAAATATTCTCCGCCACGGTCAGTTGCGGAATCAGGTTTAACTCCTGATGAATAATGCCGATACCCGCTTCCTACGACGCTTTCGGGCCGTTGAAAGTGGTTTCTTCGCCGAGCCAGCGCAGTGAGCATGCATCACGGCTGTAAATACCGGTCAGCACCTTCATCATGGTGGATTTACCGGCACCGTTCTCACCCACCAGCGCCATATAATGCGTCCGGGATAGACGGCCAGCGACGCGCTCTTTAACGCCTTTACGCCGGGAAAGGATTTCTCAACCCCTGCAGTTGCATAACTGCCTCAGAAGGTAACGACAGCGCTCAGGATGACATTCGCAAACGGAGAGCACTCTCCGCTGCGAATGACCGCCTGACTACACTGAGTCTGTTGTTTGAACTGTTCGTGACTGGTGTAACGCACTGCTAATGGTATTTCCCTGGTGCTGTTGCAAGGCTTCGAGCACGGCGAGAAGTTGGCTGTGGAGCTGCGGATTATGCTGCTTAATTATTCCGCAATCAGGGCGCGTTCCACCTGCATCTCCAGCGTGACGGCTTCAACCACCTGCATAAAATCGGGCGTACCCGGTGTCAACGCCAAATCGATGCGTTGCGGTCCTGCCGGGATCGGCAAGCCAGTATCGGCGATGGTTAGCGTATCAGTATGGCCCAGGCGGGCAATCACGTAAGAGAGTTCAGCGTTTAACAGACGACCTTTTTTCATTTTCTGCTCCAGAGCGAAACGTTTCGCTAGCGACAGTGTATGAAATGGCAGCGGTAACTCAACGGGGGAAATCGAGAAGTGTGATCATTATTGAAACGTTTCGCTTCTGCTAACGAAAATTTGAGTTTAGCAAAAACAAGGGCCGCAGACGCAGCCTAGAGAGGAGGAAATTAAGGCAGTTTTCGTACCTGCTTCACGTCGAGTTCGATGCTGTTGAAATCCTTATCCAGTTCCCCCGTCAGCTCAACGCGATCTTTTGGCGAGATAGTCAGGCCGTCCCAGGGCTTGTGGTCGATCTCTACCTTCATTGTGCCAGTGGCATCGCGGAACAGATAATCCTCATCACCAATCTGCTTCTCCAGCTGGCCGCGGCGGGTGATCCAGCTGTCATCCTTCATCTCTTCAGCCTGCTTAACCGTGACTACGCTGGTCTGGTCGTTCTGAAAACCGCCCTGTTTCGCCTGAACAGCTGGCGCATTCATATCGACAAATCCGCCCTGCGACGCGGCAAAAACCGGTGCAGTCGTCAGCGCCGGGATAGCTAAAAGTGCAGCATGCTTTTTCATATTTTCACCTTGTTTCCATGAATGTGTGGTAAGCGTCTCATGCAGACCGTATTGACAGGAAAATTCAGAGTCGCGGA
>JAUHTP010000072.1:0-5772 GCA_031332935.1 Candidatus Pantoea bathycoeliae
CTGAGATCAAACAGATTGTGGCGGACTTTGACTAGGCAGCCGCTAACGCACGTGAGGCCGATTTTGACCTGCTGGAGTTGCATTCGGCGCACGGCTATCTGATGCACCAGTTCCTTGCGCCTGATTCCAACCAGCGCACCGACGAATATGGCGGCAGCATTGAGAAGCGTGGCAGCTTTGCGCTGGAAGTCGTCGATGCTGCTATCGCCAACTGGTCTGCCGACCGCATCGGCATTCGCGTCTCGCGGATTGGCCGCTTGCAGAATCCGAATAATGGCCCTGAAGAAGAGAAAGCTGCGCTGTGGTATATCGGCGAGCTGGCGAAGCGCAATATCGCCTACCTGCACCTTCTGGACCAGACTGGGCGGGCGGCAAGCCTTACAGTCACGCATTCCGCGAAAAAGTACGTGACCTCTTCCCCGGCGGCGTCATCGGTGCAGGCGCATATAGCGTAGAGAAAGCAGATGACCTGATCGCACGCGGCCTGGATGCTGTGGCCTTTGGCCGCGATTTTATCGCCAACCCGGATCTGGTGGCGCGTCTGCAGCAGGACGCCCCGCTCAATCCGCAGCGCCCGGAAAGTTTTTACGGCAGTCGCGCGGAAGGTTACACCGACTACCCTACGCTTTAAACGCGGCGCTGGCGTGACAGCGGTTACGCCAGCGGCCGTTTTTTGCTATTTTCATCGCTATACTTAGCGTTTACGTCATCGGCAGATGACGATTCAATAAAAGAGGATGTTATGCGTTTACTTCACACCATCTTACGCGTTGGCGATCTGCAACGTTCAATCGATTTCTACACCCGCGTTCTCGGCATGCGCGTGCTGGTCAGAGCGAAAATACCGAATATAAATACACGCTGGCATTCGTGGGCTATACCGAAGAGAGCGAAGGCGCGGTAATGTGACGCGTGAAGCCTGCCCGGTAAAAGGCGGCTCTACTATAAATCGCCTTTGTTGAAGATCCAGACAGCTACAAAATTGAGCTGATCGAAAACAAACAGGCCACGGCCTGGGCAACTAAGTTTGCCGCTTCAGTCTGCCGTTTGCGGCAGGCTGATGCCTTCCCTTCTGCTGCACCCTCCCTTTTTTTTTGCCATAATGCGCGCTGCCTAATTTATGCAATGAGATGCTGATGTCTGAAACGAACTCCCTGAACGCGCTAAATCAACGTTTCCGAGGTTTTTATCCTGTAGTGATCGATGTCGAAACCGCAGGCTTCAACGCGCAAACCGATGCATTGCTGGAGATTGCCGCCACTACGCTGAAAATGGATGAAGACGGCTGGCTACATCGTGACCAGACGCTGCACTTTAACGTCGAGCCTTTCGAAGGGGCGCTGCTGCATCCGGAGGCGCTGGCGTTTACCGGCATCGATCCCAGTAACCCGCTACGAGGTGCGGTCAGCGAATACGAGGCACTGCACGCTATTTTCAAAATGGTACGTAAAGGCATCAAAGATCGCAGCTGTAATCGCGCAATCATGGTGGCGCACAATGCGACCTTCGATTGGAATTTTATGATGGCCGCTGCCGGACGTGCCGGGCTGAAGCGCAACCCTTTCCATCCGTTCGCCACCTTTGATACGGCGGCTCTCAGCGGACTGGTGCTGGGCCAGACGGTACTGGCGAAAGCCTGTAAAGCGGCGGGTATGGATTTTGACAGTACGCAGGCACACTCTGCGCTTTATGATACCGAACAGACGGCGACGCTGTTCTGCGAGCTGGTGAACCGCTGGAAACGGCTGGGCGGCTGGCCGCTGCCGATGGTGGATGCGGACGACGAGAGCGAGGCTGCATCAGCCTGAATACAAAAAAGGCCGACTTGCGTCGGCCTTTCTGTTTATTCTGCTTCTTTGTGCTTTTCTGCGGTCTCTTTGAGCAGCGACTGCAGTTCACCCCGCTGGAACATCTCAACAATAATGTCGCAGCCGCCGACCAGCTCACCGTCAACCCACAGCTGCGGGAAGGTCGGCCAGTTGGCGTATTTCGGCATCTCTGCGCGAATATCAGGGTTCTGCAGAATATCCACATAAGCAAAACGCTCACCACAGGCTGAGAGCGCCTGCACCGCCTGCGCAGAGAAGCCGCAGCTTGGCAGCTTCGGAGAACCTTTCATGTACAGCAGGATCGGGTTTTCTGCGATCTGGCGCTGAATTTTTTCTACAGTACTCATAATTGCCTTCCTTAATTCCTTACTTCGTGTTTGTTTATTGTAGCGACTTCACCCCACCACTGAAAACGACAATTTCTCGCTTGTAGGGGAAACCGCCATGTTTGTTAAGTTCTTTCGTAAAGTTCTGGCTTTTTCTGACGAAAATCAAAACGAAAGCCGTTCATAACTGGTAATAACTTTGCTGCTATAAACCTCTGAAATTGCTTATTTTAAACCCAACTGCAACCCTGTAACAGTTTAATAGAAAAATGGCTTAACTTTTGAAAAAAACTTGGCTTAGAATGGCCCCGGTGCTGATCCTCGATCAGATTTTTCTAACCTCGTTGCGGCCAGTTGTCGTAACAGCTAACCCTGTAACCGGACTATGCATTTACTGATTACGCTTTTCATATTAGCTTTCGCCCAGCTTTTTCTGAACGTCGCTTCGGCTTCGCCGCAGACGCCGGTTAATGCCAGTCTGCATAAGGCGGAGAAAAAGAGCGCGCGCGAAGACGAGTGGCGCAAGCGTCGGCCGGTAAAAGCCAGCGCTAAGAAGTATCGCCTGCCCACTGCACAAAAAACCAAAGTTAAAAAGCAGCAGAAGATCGAAACGGCGTCCCTTTATCAATCGTCCAGCGTACAGAAAAAATCTCTTAAATCATCCCGCAAACGCTATGGCGATCAGCGTACGCTGAGCAGCTCCAAAGCAGCAAAAGTTCAGCTAACTGAAGCCGATGACGGCACCACCATCAAAATGAGCAAGTCGCACCGCCTGCGTTACCAAAAGGCGCGTGAAACGGCGATGACCAAGCTGATGGGCCAGCTGGGTAAACCTTATCAATGGGGCGGCAGCTCACCCCATACCGGTTTCGACTGTAGTGGTTTGGTCTGGTATGCCTACAAGGACTTGGTGAAATTCAGAATCCCGCGCACCGCCAATGAAATGTACCATCTGCGCGACGCCTCCCCGATTAAGCGTGAATCACTGGAGAAAGGCGATCTGGTCTTCTTCCGGATTAACGGGCGCAGCACCGCCGATCACGTTGGCGTCTATCTCGGCAACGGCAAATTCATTCAGTCGCCGCGCACCGGCAAAGATATTCAGATCAGCGCGTTTTCTGAAGATTACTGGCAGCGTCATTACATCGGCGCGCGCCGCATTATGACGCCGAAGACCATACGCTGAGGCAGAAAAGAAAAAACCGGGATTTCCCGGTTTTTTTATCATTACGCATTAATGCATAATGGCGGTAAAGCTAAATGCCACAATCATTAGCAGCGCTGCGCCTGTGGTCATCAATGCCAGTTTTAAATCGGTGCTCATCACTTCTCCTTATCCATACAATGTTTAGGGTCTTGCCGGATTTTCCCATAGTTGCCAGTAAAAATCTCGTTTTATCCCGCAAGCCTTGCTAGAATCCCCGCCTTTGTTGCGCAACTGGCGCAACCTGAGTTCGGTCCGCGCGCAACTGCCCCTGTTTTTTTCCTGCCAGGTGACGATTTTCCCGCCAAAAACCGCAGCAAATTAACAGAAAACATTCTCAGCGGACGCAAACGTTTAACATTATGCTTATCAGTAGCTTATTGATAAGTTCTGGAGTCTCTTTTTAATGGCAACAATCAAAGATGTCGCGAAGCGCGCCGGTGTGTCGACGACCACCGTTTCTCACGTTATTAATAAAAAAAACGCGCTTCGTGGCGGAAGTGACGCGCAACGCCGTCTGGCAGGCGATTCAGGAACTGCACTATTCACCGAGCGCAGTGGCGCGCAGCCTGAAGGTTAACCACACCAAAACGCTGGGCCTGCTGGCGACCTCCAGCGAAGCGCCCTATTTTGCGGAGATCATCGAGGCGGTAGAGCGTGACTATACCCTTATCCTCGGTAACGCACACAACGATTTGCAAAAGCACGCCTATCTGTCGATGATGGCGCAGAAGCGTGTCGATGGCTTGCTGGTGATGTGCTCCGAATACCCTGACGACCTGCTGAAAATGCTGGAAAAGAACCGCAATATCCCGATGGTGGTGATGGACTGGGGCGAATCGCGCGCCGACTTTACCAACACTGTACTGGATGACGCTTTTCAGGCGGCTATCTGGCAGGACGTTACCTGATCGAGCGCGGCCACCGCGATATTGGTGCGATTCCCGGCCAGCTGGAACGTAATACTGGCTGCGGTCGCCATGCTGGTTTTCTCAAAGCGCTGGAAGAAGCGGGCATTGCGGTGCGTTCCGAGTGGATCGTGCAAGGTGATTTTGAGCCTGAATCGGGCTATCAGGCGATGCAGCAAATCCTGCAGCAGAAACAGCGCCCGACAGCGGTATTCTGCGGCGGCGATATTATGGCGATGGGCGCAATCTGCGCCGCTGACGAGATGGTGCTGCGCGTGCCACAGGACATTTCGGTGATCGGTTATGACAACGTGCGCATTTACGCCTGCACTGACCACCGTCCATCAGCCTAAGCCTCAGCTGGGCGAGAAAGCGCTGGAGATGCTGCTAGACCGCATCACTAGAAAACGTGAGGAGTCGCAGACCATTGAAGTGCATCCTGCCTTGATTGAGCGTCGCTCAGTCGGCGATGGCCCGTTCTGCGACTACCGCCGTTAATCTTCGCTTAACCACTCCTGATTCAGCATTTGCGTATTGCACAGATAGCTAAGCAGCCAGCTTAGCGCAGGCGATGCGCGCTCTTCCGACCAGCTGACGCAGCACGGGCTGTCCGGAAAGGTGACAGGCAACATTAGCTCCACCAGATCGCCCTTGTCCAGCAGTGGCCCGGCATCATCGCCACACATAATCCGTCCAGCACACAGACCAGCCCGGCCTGCCAGTCTGGCACCACCAGACGCCGCTGGTTGTCCAGTGTCCAGGTCATAGGCAGCGCCCGCGAGGTATCTTCCAGCACCAGCGATGGCCAGCCGCGCAACACATCGTCATCCAGCTGCGGCTGTTGCGTAAGCGGATGGTGGCGCGCCACCACGCAGCGCCAGTTCAGGGCGCCCATATCACGAAACGCAAAGCGGCCGCCGACCGGAATAGCCTGCGTTGCGCATATCGCAACGTCAACGCGACCGTCGGCCAGCGCATCCCAGACGCCGTTGAAGACCTCATAGCTGATATGCAGCTCCATGTCGGGAAAGTGGCGGTAGAAATCGGTCACCAGCTGGCGGCTGCGCGGCAGTTTCACAATGCGATCCACCGCGATACTGAGCTGCCCGCGCCAGCCGTTTGCCCGCTGCTGGCACTGCCTGCGCGTGGCAAGCATTTTTTTGATAACTTCACGTCCTTCGCCCACAAAATGCTCGCCTGCGGCAGTCAGCGTCACCTCGCGATGCTGGCGTTCAAACAGCGGCACCGCCAGCCAAGTTTCCAGCTTGCGCACCTTATAGCTGACGGCAGAAGGCACGCGGTGCAATTCCTACGCCGCCGCGCTAAAGCTGCCGGTGCGCGCCACGGCGTCTACTACCTCAAGCGCATATTCAGACCACATCGCTCTTCCTTTCAAAATTTTTTCACAGCACTCTGCAAATTTTACCGTTTCACAGCCTGAGGTGCACCCTTTTACATCTATGGACTACCTCTGTTTTGCAAGCACTGAATCAGGTTCAGGTTGT
>JAUHTP010000073.1:0-5662 GCA_031332935.1 Candidatus Pantoea bathycoeliae
GCGCAGAATTCATCGAGGCGCGGGCATCTCTGCCCACTAGAGACGCCGCATAGATTTGAGCAAGCCCACCATTAGTCAAAAATCAGTGTTGCAAAAATGGGGGGACCATAGATTTTATCTGATGGGGCACTATGAAATCCGTTCAGCACCAAATCACCGAACTGCGCACCACGCTGCGCCATCATGAATACCTCTATCACGTTATGGATGCGCCCGAGATACCGGACGCCGAATATGACCGGCTGATGCGCGAGCTGCGCGAGCTGGAAGAGCAGCATCCTGAGCTTGTTACGCCTGACTCGCCGACGCAGCGTGTCGGTGCTGCGCCGCTAACGGTGTTCGAGCAGGTGCGGCATGAAGTGCCAATGCTGTCGCTGGACAATACTTTTGACGAAGCGGGCTTCCTTGCTTTTAACAAGCGCGTGCAGGATCGCCTGAAGAACAGCGACGATATTGCCTATTGCTGTGAGCTGAAGCTGGATGGCCTGGCGGTCAGCCTGCTGTATGAAAATGGTCTGCTGACGCGCGCAGCGACACGCGGTGATGGTACAACCGGCGAGAATATTACCGCCAACGTTCGCACTATCGGCGCGATTCCGCTGCGCCTGAAGGGCCATGATTTTCCGGCACGGCTGGAGGTGCGCGGCGAAGTCTTTATGACGCAGCGCGGCTTTGAAAAGCTGAATGACGAAGCGCGCCGCACCGACGGTAAGATATTTGCTAATCAGCGCAATGCTGCCGCCGGATCGCTGCGCCAGCTCGATCCGCGTATTACCGCAAAACGTCCACTGACTTTCTTCTGCTATGGCTTCGGCCTGCTGGAAGGCGGTGAGCTGCCAGGCAGCCACTATGAGCGCTTACAGCAGTTTAAGGCGTGGGGATTGCCGGTCAACAACCGTATTCGGCTGGTGCATAGCGCCGAAGAAGCACTGGCATTCTATCGCCAGATTGAGACCGATCGCCCCGACCTGGGATTTGATATCGACGGCGTGGTAATTAAAGTCGATTCGCAGGCGTTACAGGAACAGCTAGGCTTTGTGGCGCGTGCGCCGCGCTGGGCGGTGGCGTTTAAGTTCCCGGCACAGGAGCAGATGACGGTGGTGCGCGACGTTGAGTTTCAGGTAGGGCGCACCGGAGCAGTCACGCCAGTGGCGCGTCTGGAGCCTGTGCTGGTGGCGGGCGCAATGGTCAGTAACGCGACGCTGCACAATGCCGATGAAATTGAGCGTCTCGCTCTGCGTATTGGCGACAAAGTCGTTATCCGCCGCGCGGGCGACGTGATCCCGCAGGTGGTCAACGTGGTAACATCTGAGCGCCCGGCCGACGCGCGCGAAGTGGTTTTCCCGACGCACTGTCCAGTGTGCGGCTCCGATGTCGAGCGCGTTGAAGGTGAAGCAGTGGCGCGCTGTACTGGCGGGTTAATTTGCGGCGCGCAGCGTAAAGAGGCGCTGAAGCATTTCGTCTCGCGTCGCGCCATGGATGTAGATGGGCTGGGCGATAAGATTATTGAGCAGCTGGTAGATACCGAATATGTCCAAACGCCAGCAGATCTCTTCAGGCTCACGCCAGAAAAACTGCTGGGTCTGGACCGTATGGGCCCTAAATCTGCGCAAAACGTGGTCAATGCTCTGGAGAAAGCTAAATCCACCACGCTGGCGCGCTTCCTCTATGCGCTCGGTATCCGTGAAGTGGGTGAAGCCACTGCGGCTAATCTGGCGAACCACTTTGGCGAGCTGCAGAAAGTGATGGACGCCGATCTGGAAGCGCTGATTGCTGTTCAGGATGTGGGCACCGTCGTGGCGACGCACGTGCGCAACTTTATGGAAGAGGAGAGCAACAGCGTGGTCATTCGCCAGCTGGTTGACGATATTGGTGTGCACTGGCCGCAAATCGACGTCGTTAAGGCCGAGGAGATTGACGGCCCGTTCGCCGGTAAAACCGTGGTACTGACCGGTTCGCTGATGCAGCTGACGCGCGATGAAGCCAAAGATCGCCTGACCGCGCTCGGTGCGAAAGTCAGCGGCAGCGTATCGAAGAAGACCGATCTGGTGATCGCGGGCGAAGCGGCAGGCTCTAAGCTGGTGAAGGCACAGGAGCTGGGCATCGAGGTGATCGACGAGGCCGAAATGATCCGCCTGCTGGGAGCCTGAGATGGACAAGGCATTCCTGGTTGAAATCGCCAATACCGCGATGCCGTTCGGCAAATATAAAGGCTGCCTGCTTATCGACCTGCCGGAGCCTTACCTACTGTGGTTTGCGCGTAAGGGCGAGTTTCCCTCAGGTCATTTAGGCGAGCTCATGGAGATGACGCTCGCCATTAAGATCGAAGGCCTGGAAGGATTAGTTAAGCCGCTAAAACGCGATGCGTAAAAAAGCCCGCTTGTGCGGGCTTTTTGTTATTTCTGCGACTGAACCACCGGCGCTTTAACTTGTTGCGCCAGCTGCTTCTCATTACTGGCCTTATAGCGCTGAGCGATGAACGAGCACACCATCAGCTGTACCTGATGGAACACCATCAGGGGCAACACAATAATCCCCACCGCGCTGGCCGGGAACAGAATGTTCGCCATCGGCACGCCGTTCGCTAGGCTCTTTTTCGAGCCGCAAAACAGCACCACGATTTCATCGGCACGCTTAAAACCAAACAGGCGTGAAGCACCGAAATTGATTGCCAGCACCAGCGCCAGCAGCAAAACACAACCCAACAGAATCCACAGCAGCGTATCAATACCGACGCGGTGCCAGATGCCATTTACCACGGCTTCGCTGAAGGCGGAATAAACCACCAGCAGAATGGAGGTCTGGTCGGTTTTACCAATCAGGCTGCGGTGTTTCTCTACCCAACCGGCGATCCAGCGACGCGACAGGTGGCCGAGCACGAAAGGCACCAGCAGTTGCAGCATAATCTTGCCGACCTGCTCAAGCCCGTTGGTGGGCGTGCTGCTGTGCACGTCCATCACCAGATTGACCAGCAGCGGAGAGATAAATACGCCCAGCAGGCTTGATGCAGAGGCGCTGCACACCGCTGCTGCCACGTTGCCGCCTGCCATGGAGGTAAAGGCGATAGAAGACTGGACGGTTGCAGGCAAAATGCAGAGATAAATGAAACCAGTATAGATTTCTGGCCCAACGTTTACCGGGTGCCACCAGACGATCAGCAGGCCGAGGATCGGGAAAAGTACGAAGGTGCTGAACATAATCCACAGATGCAGTCGCCAGTGGCTGCTGCCCGCGATGATCTTATCGCGCGACAGCTTGGCACCATGCATAAAAAACAACAGTGCAATCGCGGCCGTGGTGAGATATTCGAAAATATCGACAAAAATGCCTTTCGCAGGCAGAAAAGTAGCCAGCAAAACCGTAATGATGAGTTTAATCATCATCGGGTCGAGTCTTAAAAATCCCATTGTTAAAATCCGGTTAAAAATAACATGCGTTGATTGTGCGCGAAGCAGGTTTAGAAATAAAATTGATTTATTGCATCAATCTATGAGCCATTTAGATGAATTATACCCTGCGTCAGCTGCGTACTTTTGTTGCCGTCGCCCACTATGGTGGGTTTAGCCAGGCGGGACAGGCGATCGGCCTGAGCCAGTCAGCAGTCAGTCACAGTATTAAAGAGCTGGAAGCGGCTATCGGCGTGCGGCTGCTGGACCGTACCACGCGCGAGGTGATGTTGACGGAAGCGGGGCAGTAGCTGGCGTCGCGCATGGCAAGCTTGCTGGAAGAGATCAACTCGACGCTGCTGGATATTCGTAGCTATGGCGAGCAGCGTAGCGGCACAGTGCGTATTGCTGCCAGCCAGCAAAGTTACCCCGATATTAAGGTTATCCTGCACGATCGTGTGCAGCAGTGGGTGTTACAGAGCGTGCGCAATGCCGAGGTCGATTTCGGTATCTTTATTGGCCCGCTTAATGATAGCGATCTCGATTGCCAGGCGATTCTGGATGAGCAATTTTTGCTGCTGTGTTGCCACGACGATCCGCTCGCCTTTGTTGATCAGGCGCAGTGGCACATGCTGGCGGGACGCACGATGGTTTTGCAGGACTATGCCTCAGGCAGCAGCGTGCTAATTGATGTGGCGCTGCGCCAGCAGGATATTGAGATCAATGTTGTACAGGAGATAGGCCATCCTGCGACGCTGTTTCCCCATGGTGGATGCAGGCATTGGCATCAGTATTCTGCCTGAGCTGGCGTTGCCGCTTCCATCGGGCAGGGCGCTCACGGTGCGTCGACTTTACCCTGAAATCAATCACAGCCTGATGCTGATTAAACGCAAAAACCGCTCGCTGACGCCAGCTTCTGAGGCGATCTGGCAAGAAGTGCGTCAGCAGGCAAAGCTACTGACGCAACAACGCACAATCAATCCGGCCTTTTAGATGTAGACGTTAACCTGATTAGTGTCGGTCGGGCGGTTAATACCATCGGCAGCATTCACGTTTGCCGCCTGCTGCGCGGGTTCGCTGCTCTGCTGCGCCTGCTCAAGCTGGGCAATCTGCGCCTCGAGCATCGCAATCTGCGACTGGTACATCTGTTCCATTTCCGACTTCTGATCGTCAGTTAAATCCTGATTATCCGACAGCTCTTTGACCTGCTTCGTGATGCTCTGGATTTGTTTGTTAAGCGCGGAAATCTGCGACGACACGCTGGCGCTGCTGCCAGCGCTACTGCCTGATAAAGCGGAAATTGATGACATCGGTGTTCTCCTTGCAAATAGACAAGATCGTTATCGGTTCAGGAGAACATCGCTTGAGACAGGAAAGTGTTAAGGTTTGGAAAAGGTTACGCAGGCTTTTTTGAAACGACCTGTTTTCTTCAAAAGCCTGCACCTTAATAACATAAAGGCGCGGAGCAGGGGCCGTGGAGTAAAGCGTCCGCCGCAGGGAGGCGGCTTACGTAACGGCCCCTGCTCCGCGCCTAGAAGGCACAATCTTTCAAAGCACAGAAACGAGAAAAGCGCCCATAAGGCGCTTTTCTCTGAATTGGTGGGTCGTGCAGGATGTGTCTCGGCCCGTCCAAGGCCTCGCCCTGCGGGTGATGCTGCGCATCAGCCTGAATCGCTCTTGGCGATTCAGTCGAACCTGCGACCAATTGATTAAAAGTCAACTGCTCTACCAAATGAGCTAACGACACGAAGTGGTGGGTGATGACGGGCTCGAACCGCCGACCCCCTCCTTGTAAGGGAGATGCTCTACCAACTGAGCTAATCACCCACTTCGGTACTGCTTAACAAGAGTCTCATCTGACTGAAATATGGTGAGTGATGACGGGCTCGAACCGCCGACCCCCTCCTTGTAAGGGAGATGCTCTACCAACTGAGCTAATCACCCATATCTTATCTCTTGTCCACTGCGGGCCACCTTTAAAGTGGTGAGTGATGACGGGCTCGAACCGCCGACCCCCTCCCTGTAAGGGAGATGCTTTACCAACTGAGCTAATCACCCCCTCACCCCCGCTGTGTGGCAGTCGCATTATAGGGATCCTTCGAAGTGAGTCAACGCTTTTTAAAACTAAAATGCGCGTTCGCTTCAAAATTAGTCATCCCGCGCTGCTTTTAGCCAATGTGCTGGTTTTATTAGCAGAACCCCGCGGCTTTAGCCCTTTGCGCAGGCTCCATGTAATGGTATGGACTACCTCTTCCCTCTGCGCTGAACTGAACATA
>JAUHTP010000074.1:0-5523 GCA_031332935.1 Candidatus Pantoea bathycoeliae
GATATTTAAAAGGGAAACGTGCGATAAATGTGGATCTACCTGGGACAAACTGGATCTATCTAGGACGGGTCAAGATAATTAAGTTTCACATAGTGAAACAGAAATCAGTACTCAAATCCTCTGTTGTTGCAATAATCTCCTCGCCTGAATTACAATCCACTTCTCAATCACTATGACTACCACTGTTGGAGACTGCTATGTTTTGTATGCAAAAAAGAACAATCAAAGTATGTAGTGGCGCGTTACTATTCATAAAGACGCTTCCCTGAATGGAAGTGTATTATACTGTTGATTCTGCCAAGGGTCTGTTTCAGTTTTGCGAGGTGGAGTTAGGTCACTATACGCCTAAAGAAGCTGAACTAACCGCTTTTCTCAATCAAATACATCCCGAAGGCCTGTCAAAACACGGCTACATCAATCTCTGTAACCCTGGCATCATGATGGGAGCTCACACCGATCTGAGCCAAACTTTTCTGATTGGCTTGGTATTTGAACTGGTACGACGCAGCTATTTTCCAGAGAAACCATCCCGCTATCAATCATTATTTGCTTGTCAGCAAATCAGTGAGGTTAAGCAATTCAGGGAATTACTGGCAGATGAGAAAGATGATGACGAAATAAGAACAGCATCAATATATGAGGTTATTACTGAGGGAATAGTTCATCGTGGTGATATGAGACTATTGAACAGTAATTGCCCGGTTCTGGAGCTGTATCGCCGGGCACATCTTTACTGGTCTGTTTACTGGTCTGGAGAGGCCAGCCCTCTTAAGAAAGGGGAAAAACCGTTCTGGGAATTTCTAATTCCCCTTCCAGCCTTGATTGGTCAGCAGATGCCATGGTAGCACGCTTTTGGCGGCGTTTGTATCGTGATGTTGCGGCCACATTGCCGATCATCATCGTATTATTTTCGCCTTCAGCGAAATGGCTTCTCCTCTCTTCCAAAGCAACCAGTGCCACTTTTAAATCTGTTATCGCTTCAGAGGGGCTGCCGGCATACACGCTCAGTGTATAGATTATGTTTTTCTCTCCGACGTCATCAATACCAAAAAGAAAACCTGGTTTACAGGTGGACGATATCGTGTTAGTCATTCTGCTTTCCTCATGTTTCATTGTGTGAAATAAAAAAGCTGCCATCCTGACTGCTTACTCCTCATCTTCAAACAGATTGCCCTGGATGCGGGCCAGTTCTTCTTTTTTTACCCGCTTCACCACGGAATAAATCCACTGTAGCGAGACTTTGTATTTACGCGCCAGCGCGTGGTGGTTATGCCCGTTGAAATCGGCAAATATCTCCCGGTCACGCTGGCTGACTTTCCATATCAGGCCCATCGGAAAATAGACGTTTTGCCCACCCCAGACCGCCATCATCTGACTGGCGACGGCATCGCCTATCTGGCTGGCAACGGCGGGCTCAACGTCGATAATCTGCCTGACGGTCTGCGCCGTATGTTCAGCCAGCTCAACCAGTAACTCTGGCCCTTTGCTACGAAAGGTATTCTCTAGCATGATGTTGCCCTCGCCACGCGTTTTTGCCACTGCTTGAGTTTCTCGATAACCTGGCTGGCCTGTTGGTTATCCAGCCAGTAAGGTGAATCACAGCCGGTTTCCCGTTTAACAAAGTGGGCAAGGGCTGTTGCTGACGCATCCCGGACAATGCCCTCGTGGGCCATTGCCTGCCACAGGGCTTGCATTTTTTGGATTTGCGGACGGTCAGTCTGCTTTTTTGTCGTGGCGTGATGGGGCTGGATGCGGAAGCCTTTGGCTTTCAGGGCGTTTAACACCTGCGCCAGTTGACCGATATTCAGGGCTTTTGCCGATGTTTTCCCGGTTAGCCTGTGCAGCATCTGGCGGTAAGTCGTGTCGTCCAGCTTGAGATTGTGGGCGGCAATATGGATTAACTGCAGGTACTTTTGTCGGGTCATCGGGGGCGTCCTTTATCGTTGTGGTCGGGGTCAGGGTTCCTTATGCGGTGAGCAAAAAATAATCCTTCGGGTTTTGAAGGATTATAAAATGAATAGCGTTATTATACAATTGAATGGATTACATGCCGCTTTTCCGCTATGACTTCTTTACGCAAATTGCCCTGGCATCAATATCCTTGAAGGTTTCAAATTTTTCCGCAAACAGTCTGGCGGCCTGTTGACAGGCGGTTTCCGTGTCAAATTCCTGTGTATGCAGAGTGGAAAAGGCATTATCGCTATAAGGACTGGCGTACATGGCCAAAATTAATATCCACATGGTGATGTCCTCCTCGTTAATCGGCGGGTTTATGGTGAGTGTGTGGCGTTGACGGCGAATTTGCCGTGATACCTTTTAGTGGCACGACATCCCAGTTAAGTACCCAGGCGCTATACGACTGTCCGCAGTGTGGGCAGGCCAGTAGCAGGTCAATTCCCCACTCGCCGCTTTCCGGTTGTTGGATAATGTCTGCCTGGGTAGGATTCAGGCGTCGGGTTGCCTGATGGCAGCTGATGCAGGTAATACTCATAACGGGTTTTCCTTATCTAAGTCGACGATGAGTTCGGCCAATATCTCGAAGGCATTTTGAAATTCACAATACGCAGCGGCGGAATGGTCTGCCCGCAGGTGATGCATGGCGCGGTTTATGTGCCTTTCAATCTGACGGCGCAGAGGTTTTATTTCCTGATAGCTCATGAGGTCACCTCCTGCTCGAAGGGCGTAATAATGAAATCCTCAAGCTGGTGATGAAAGGTAATGCCGCGAATATTAAGCTGTTTGATTGTGTCCTGATTTTTTAGCAGGGCATTTTTATCCACCTGCGCCTTGCGAATAATGCAGTGGTGTTGCCCGTTTTCTTCCAGCGCCTGCAGGATATCGTCCATCCCTTTGAGGGACACGGACGGCGGGCGGTTACGCCATGACACCTCGCCGGTTATCAGGTTGGCGGTTTTGGTTTTGCCGTTTTGGGTAAGCTCTTCCCTGTTGGCCTCGCACCAGGTCTGGATACCTTTTTGGAACAGGGTTATCCGCGCTTTCATGGCTTCAATATCGGCCGCGTGTTGATGGGTTAAGCGCGCAATTTCATCATTAATCTGTGTCTCCAGTCGGGTCATTGCCCGCTGGATATCGCCCAGATTTTTAATATCGTTTACGACCTGCTCACGGGTTTGCGGGGTGCAGGAAGCCGCCGCGGCTTTAAGCCGCGTTATTTTCTTTGCCATCTTTTTTACCTGTTAATTAAAATGTCGGGGATTAAACGCGCTCGAAAATAATGTCTTCAAGGGCGTCACGGTGTTGAATATGCTCAAATAAATTCATGTTGTATCGGGCCGTGATTTCACCAAGACGCTGGTCTTGTTCATCAACATCACGGCAGTTTTCGCAAATCGATAAATAGGTCTCATAGTCCTGTTCGGTAATATCCACAGTTTTGGCCAGATAAACCGATTGGCGAGCGGTAATACGGACAGGTCGTGTTTTCATGATTAACGTACCTCCCAGGTGATTCGGCAGTTATCTTGCAAGAACTGGTATTTTTCCCAGCGGCCCTGATGGTCGGTACCCAGGGCATAACGAACGGCATGGCCCTTTTTATGTAACGCATCACACCGTCGGTCATGCAGCAGGGTAAGGGTCGGACGGCTATAGCCATCAACGGTAAACTGACTGACGGTAAAACCTTCCTGGTTGAGTTTGTCCATCACCGACAGGCATTGCCTGAACTGCTGCTGGATGGCCTGGTGGGTCATCGCTGACGGGTTTTTAATGGTCACGGCGGGGTTGAGCATAAAAGCCTCCTTTAATGCACACTGTGAATAATATTGGCGTCGATAACCGGGATGGCATTTTGCGCGGCCAGGTTCATGGCAGCGGTCACCAGATTGCCGATAGCCAGGGGATAAAGCAGGCTGACCGGCGTGTCTTTTTTCGGGCGCAGCCAGCTCAGGCGTTGACGCAGTGCCGGTATCGCATCCGGGCCGAGGACGTTGTTCATGTCGCCGCCGACGCGTTTAAACTTGAAATCAAGAAAGTCAGCCAGGTGGTCATCCAGCGGCGGCAGGTCAATCACCTCGCAGCGCTGTACCACTTCCCTGACCGCCAGCAGGCGCTCGGATAACTTGTCGCCCAGCTCGGGTTGTCCCAGCAGGACGATGGACAGCAGTTTTTTAAAGCCGTCTTCCAGCTCAAAGAAGCGTTTGAGGTGTTTTAAGGTCGGGATGGGCAGAGAATGGGCTTCTTCAATCACCAGCACATGGCTGTACCCGGCACGGCTGCTGTCTTTTAATAGTCGGTGTAACTGACGAAAGCGGGCTTCCGGCGAGCGTTTGAGCTTTTCCAGTGGGGCCAGGGTATGGACAATAGCCTCGGCAAGGCTGGCGGCTTTCAGGGTCTTGCCCTGATGGTCGTTGTCTTCCATCGCCAGCACGTAGGGTTCAATCACCACCACCGGGGCGTTTTCCCGATAAATACGGTCAGTCAGGTCACGACGCAGGGTACTTTTACCCGAGCCGGATTCCCCGATAACGGCGATAAAGCCACCATAACGGGCGGTCTGGTACAACGCCTCACGCACATAACGGCTTTCAGGGGTTAAAAACACATCTTCATGACCTTGTACCGCGTTGTCATCAAACGGGGCGCGAAACAGCCCAAAATGCTTTTTGGTGGCAGGCAGTAATACCTGTTTTTTCAGTAACATGGTGTCCTCCTCGTTGCTAGGTGTTGTGCGATTTTCCTTGCCGTCGGGCGTGACATCGTCAAAGCAGTCGTCCGCCGCGACACCCTGGTCACGCAGCCAGGCCCGGATACGGTGTTTTAGCGCGTCGCTGTCCTGTTTCGGCCACTGGTGGTGATTGACTATCTGCGCCAGCGTCGCCTCGGAAAGGTCAAGCGCGCGGGCCAGTGCCGCCTGCGTCAGGTTGTGTTGTTGTAACAGGGTTTTCAGTTTCAGCATGATGACCTCCCGTTAACCGTGACTGGCCAGAGTGACCACCACATCGCCCGTCTGCGCCATCAGCTCATCACCCAGCGCGTCGACCTGGTCAGCAGGAATACCGTCCGGGAAGCGTTGGGTCAGCGCGGTGTAAAATTCACTGCACCAGGTCTTGCCCGCCGACTGGAAACGCGCGCGCAGGCGTTGCACCACCACGACCGGGTTTAAACGTTCTTCAAAACGCGGCGCGCAAACCGGGGAGACCTGACCCTGTTTGGGCAGGTAAATCGGTGGGGTATCGCGTTCATTGTCCAGATAAGGGTTAAAGCGCCCATCAAAGGGTAAGGCGTTGGCTTTTTGCGCGGCGGCGGTTTCCCCCGGCGTGGTGGTGCCATACAGGGTCTGCTCGACTTCCGCCAGATGATGTTGCGCCGTGGTGTGGGGTAATGCCTTGAACGATTCGCCTAATGTCGGTGCATTGAGGGCAAAGCCATAGTCGTCTTTCACCACTTCCGGCACCCGGCAGAAGGTTTCCAGCCCGTCCTCATTCATCATGACCACCTGCGCTTCACTGTCGCGCCAGGGGTTACGCACTATCTGTACGGTGTCGCCCACGCAAACGCCGG
>JAUHTP010000075.1:0-5328 GCA_031332935.1 Candidatus Pantoea bathycoeliae
GTTAAGAGAATCCGCAGCCTTTATGGCTGCGCATCTATTTATTCAACAACGCCTCAGGTAGCTATAACTTCAGCCGGGCGGGAGCGAGAAAAAATTCGGAGAACGTGGTGGTGATACGCTTTATGCCCGCCATCGCCAGCCAGTATCTGTCTCACTGGCAGTCCCGCTGGGAAATGGGGACAGACTGGCAATCGACCTACTGATAACGGCGTACAGATGGCCTTTCACTGGAAGGGGTGATCCGTGCGCCAACACAGATCACCTTTTCGATAAAAGTTAAGTCGCTGATTTACCGATTCTGTGGTATTCTCCATGGGACGATCCTTTTTTGATCCTTGGGGAGGCGGATATGTCGCAAGCCGTAAATGCAGCAACTTCCTCATCGAAAGAAAAACGTGCCTATCGCAAAGGTAATCCGATGACTGCTTCTGAGAAGCAGCTAGCGGCTGTAGCTCGAAAGCGGATTACACACAAAGAAGTGAAAGTCTTTATCCGTAACCCTCTTAAAGATCGCATGATTGCGCTGTGTAATCAGGAAGGGATAACTCAGGCACAGTTCATTGAAAAACTCATCGAGCGAGAACTGAGTGAGCAGGGACTGCTGAAGTAAAGGCTTTACTTTTTGATATTCAGTGCTAGATTAATGATCGTTTGAAGAATTTTGGCTGGCCACGCCGTAAGGTGGCAGGGAACTGGTTCTGATGAGGTGTCTACCCTGAACCAGAAAAAACGAAACCCCGATAATCTTTCTTTTCTTGGCGGAGCAGAAGATTAATCGGGGCCTGCTAAAAACTGCATAGAAGCTGTTGCTCTATGCAGGGAGTATATGTGCATGCTCAGAAAACTGCAATACCTTCTGTGCTACCTGCTCCTTCCGTGCAACATAAGCGCAGGAAGGTGTGGCTGACGCTCAGGCCCTGTTCACTCATTACCGGCAGGTCAAAAACCCGAATCCGGAATTCACGCCGCGTGAGGGCAAAAAGACGCTGCCGTTCTGCCGTAAGCTGATGGCGAAAGCTGAAGGCTTCACATCCCGTTTCGATTTCTCCATGCACGTTGCGTTTGCGCGTTCGCTGGGTGTGCGTCACCGTATGCCACCGTTGTTACGCCGCCGTGCCATCGATGCGCTGTTGCAGGGGCTGTGCTTCCACTACGACCCGCTGGCCAACCGCGTCCAGCGCTCCATCACCAATCTGGCCATCGAGTGCGCGCTGGCCACGGAATCGAAAAACGGCAATCTGTCCATCACCCGTGCCACACGGGCGCTGAAGTTTATGGCTGAGCTTGGGCTGATTACCTACCAGACAGAGTATGATCCGCAGATCGGCTGTAACATTCCAACCGATATTACGTTCACCCCTGCCCTGTTCTCGGCGCTGGATGTTTCTGACGTGGCCGTTGTGGCCGCGAGGCGCAGTCGCGTGGAGTGGGAAAACCAGCAGCGTGAAAAACAGCGTCTTCCCCGGCTGGATATGGACGAACTGATAGCCAAAGCCTGGCGATTCGTGCGTGAGCGGTTCAGGAGCTACCAGTCCGAACGCAAATCGCACGGGCTGAAGCGCGCCCGCGCCCGCCGTGACGCTGACCGTACCCGCCGCGATATTGAAACTATCGTGAAGCGGCAACTGACGCGGGAAATTGCCGAGGGCCGCTTTACCGGCAACCTGGACGCCGTGCGTCGGGAACAGGCAAGGCGTGTAAAAGAGCGAATGCTGATGTCCCGTGGCAACAACTATACGCGGCTGGCAACGGCCACCACCTGATCCCCTCTCCTTTCATTAATCCGGCTGACGCCGGAGGGGCCTGCACGTCTGTTACTCACTGTTGCTTATTATCTGAGCGAACCGGCATGACGGCCATTCATGATCCCCCCACTTTTCCCGCCAGACAGTGCTGAAATTTTGTTGCCGGTGCCATCTTTGACCGCTGAATTCAGTTATCCACACATAACTGCAAGAGAACTTTCCATAAGGTTACAGCCGTTATGCTTGCAGAGCGCCAGCCGCACTGATTTCAAAGTGCGTGGTTCCCTTTAAAAACCTGCTCAGTACTTCTTTTAAATACCTTTTATATTTTTCATATAAACAGATAACCTGTTCATCGTCTGCCCTGTGGACAGCCTCAGAAAATGCCCGCCCTTGCAGCGGACTCACGTCCGCGCCGGGTCGATAAAAGCAAAGTTACCTCCCGTCGCTACGCGACAGGCCCCATAGGGCATCTGAGTTTAGTTACAGCATTCAGAATACGCTTCCGCAAAACCAGAATGTGCACATCTGTGACCTCATCACCGCGCCCACCACTGAAAAGCGGCCCCGCCCCGGCCAGAGGCCGGAACAGCGTCGCTTTTAATGATACATGTTGTAACTAGAACTAAGTTGCTTTGAGAAGTATCGCTGGAAGGTCTGGATTAACACGCCCGTAAGCGGCCCTCACGGCCCGCTAACGCGGAGATACGCCCCGAGCGGCTACGCCTTGTCGTGACCACTCCGACAGCGCACAAAAGCTTCTGTATCGCTTTCAGCGGGTTTGTGTCTGGCAGGGTGAAAGAATGGATTGGCAGAACCTATCAGAACTGTAACCGGCTGCGCCGGGTCACGGTGCCATTCACCAGTAGAGCTATATTCAGTATCGGCTGGCACCTCCATGCCGCTTTGCGGCATTCAAATAACTGGCTGCGCACTGCTCGCCAGTTTTCATCAGGGACTCCTGCGTGCAGCCCTTTCGTTGACACTAGGAGTAAGTATTCTTATCATTGTGTTGATAGTTAACACAGGGGGCGTTATGGCCAGAACAACAAGCGTTACGATTGGCGAACAACTCGATTCGTTTATTAGTCGATTAATAGACAGTGGCCGTTACGGCTCTGCGAGTGAAGTTATGCGCTCTGCGCTGCGATTGCTGGAGCAACAAGAAACAAACGATGAAGTTATTCGCCAGGCTGTTATTGCTGGGCTGGAAAGCGGTGACAGCTCATTATCATTGCGGGATATTGCAGCACAAAGAAAACTGAGACATCGTGTATAAACTCACCGAAGGGGCGGCAGAAGACTTCGCCGGGATTTATGATTATACGCTCTTGAAATTTGGTGAAACTCAGGCAGACCATTATACAGATGTACTTGAGGCATTTTTCGAGACACTGGCCGGAATGCCAGATATGGGACGTGACTACCATGCCGTTCCCGGTGTGATGCGCATTGAATTTCAGCGACATGCCATTTTTTATACGGTTCGTGATACAGATATTCTGATTGCGCGTATTTTGCACCAACAGATGAACCATAAACGCCATTTACTGAAAATTTAAACACGCTGCCGCGCTTTGCTTGGCCAACACCGATCTGGCAGAAAATTTATGCACCAGACCAGTGTTCTCGGTAAGGACAAGTGTGTGTTTGAGTTAATGTGTTTTTACACATTTGAGTTTTTAGCTGTCATTTTCTTTCAGCCAATTATCGACCAAGTCCTTTATCACATCAGTAATAGATGTGCCTTTTTTTGCACACGCAGCTTTGAAGCGGATATGTATTTCTTCATCAAAGTTAACGTTGACTCTCTTTTGCTTTCCCGTGGGTGTGCTATTGACGACTTTTTCAAGATCCCGATGCTCACCGAAACTCATTGTTTTTGATGTATGTTGTTTAGTTAGTGCCATACATAACCTCTTAATATGCCGAAATGAGTATATGAGTTTTTACTCAAATGATTCAAGTATTTCTCGCGTCAGAATGGCTATCTCGCCCTTTGCTGCTCCATCGTTGGTATCGAAAACGCTCTCACCCTCCATGACGGATTTAACGTAACTTTGGCGTTGTGTGATCGCAGTTTTAAACGGCTTAATACCCGTCTGAGCAATGCTATCTTTCAGGACATTAAGCATGGTGGCTTGTTCGATTTTCCGTGTGATGAGGAATCGAGCTTCTACCGGACGATTATAAGCCTGGGCTTCCAGCACGGTGACTACGGAACCGGCAGCGGAAAAATCTAGAGGGCTGGGTGTTACCGGGATGATAATCAGGTCGCTGACCATCACCGCTGCGGAGGTAATAACTGACAGAGAACCGGCTCCATCAATAATCACAAAGTCATATTCAGCCAGATCCTTTCTTACCTGGTAAACATCTTTCTCCGATGCTGCGGTGTAAACATCGAATGCTGCTTTCTCTGCTTTGTTCCAGTTAGTCAGGCTCATTTGTGGGTCTGTATCCACAACTGCAATTTTCTTACCCGAACTGACAAGGCAGCTACTGACGTTGATTGTTGCAGTCGTTTTACCGGAGCCACCTTTAGGGTTGAGGAACGCGATAATTTTCATGTCTAAACCTCATTTGTGTGTTTACTTATTTGAGTTTAATTATACACAAAAACACAAATGAGTAAATGTGCTTTATATGTGTAAGTGAGTATATGAGTGTTTTTTGAGTGTTGGAAATGGCGGGAATTTTGGTTTAGGCTTCTCTCAATAGATTATTGCCAACCTCCATCGTATTCATTCCAGCCCTGATTAGTTGCATCATTGGTTAGCGTCATATCATCTATCACGCAGTTACGTAACTCAGCGGTGCGGTATATCTCGTCGAAAAGTTCGTCAATCTGCTCTTTCAAATCGGCCTCATTGCTATACGTAAAAATCAGGCTGTACTCATTGTTGTCCAACACCTTTCCGTCATAGTCGCACTCAACCAGCCAGGCAATATCTTCTCTGACCTTTTTCTTCCCACGGGTAAATTTGCTGCCGTTCTGCACCGGCACCCACAGTGTGGCTGTCACGGAAAATGCGGTAGCACTCTCAGATTGCCCGGAAAGAGAGGGGAGGGCTGTAACTGGGGGACACTGTTTAATCGCCCGGCTAATGGTGCCACGACTGCAATTGATGGTCTTCTGAACCTGGCTCCAGGAGCTGCCGCTGGCCAGCAGCCGGTTAATGGCATCATAGCGATGTTGGTTAACCTTTCTTCCCTGGTATTTGCCCTCCGCTTTTGCTTTGGCGATCCCCTGTTTCTGGCGTTCTCGCCGCTGCTCATAGTCGCGCCTAGCCACTGCGGCCAGCATATCGAGCAGCATGTCATTGATGGCCGAAAACATCCGGTTATCAAAATCGGTCAGCCCCGGAGATAAATGTAGCCAGGTAGTGGGAACATTAACGGCCACGACTCTTATGTCTTTTCTGGCAATCAATTTTTTGAGCGTGATCCAGTCATTCCCGGCCAGACGTGAAAGGCGGTCAACATCTTCAATGAGTAAAATGTCACACTGCCGACAGTCTTTCAGTAATGGGTCTGTAAATTTTTTTGTGTAAATGGCTCCATCGCTTAACTGGAGATTCGT
>JAUHTP010000076.1:0-5016 GCA_031332935.1 Candidatus Pantoea bathycoeliae
GACTGGGGATAGTACTCAGATACTGCAAAAACCGAGTTTTTACACAGCCTGGGCACATTACCGACCACAGACAATTATAAAAGGCGCTTTCGCCGCCCCTGCTGGCTGCTAATAAAACCGGAGAGGGCGGTAAACGCCGCCCTGTTGAATGATGGCAATTACCGTCACTTCCGTTGTCACTATAGAAGAGTTACGCCAGCATCTTGAGTATGACGGTGATGACAGAGATGCATTGATTACGCGATACGCTCAATCGGCGCTCGATTACTGTGTTACTTACTGTGATGAACCAAGCTGGAAAGTAGCCAATGACCTGACTTCTCAGGTTATACAGGCAATGCTGTTGTATCTCTGCGATGCATTTGAACACCAGGGCTCACAAACTGAAGTTCAATTTTTCAGCAACCAACGCGCCGAGGATTTGCTTTTTCAGGTACGGAACTGGCGCGGAATGGAAGAGGTCTCTTGATGGCGATACGGTTAGCTCAAACCAGTGCACGCTATCAGTTCCCTGACCCCGGCGAACTGCGCCACAACGTTTTTCTACGAAAATGCATTGATTTACCCACGGCTGATATGGGAACGGTCTCCTCTTACTCAGAAACGTTTTGGACTAAAGCCAAGGTCAGGCAAGTAAGCGCAACAACCTAGTATGAGAGCGTTCAGATAAATCAGGTCATTACACATTATTTCACGATCCGCTTTCGCTATGGGCTCACTTCTAATTATGAAATTGTGCATAAAGATAAAGTTTATTCTGTAAAGTGTTTTCGTGATCTGAATGAAGCGGGGAATACATGCTACTTGAGTGCGAACAACTGACCGATGAATCAATACCCCTGAGAGGCGGTAACTATGGCAACTCCCTATTTACACGTTGATTTTCAGCAACCGGATGAGTTGGTTTTCAACCGCGCGAGGTTGCGACTGGCATTTGTGATGATCGGCCAGGTGCATATGCGCGATGCACGCCGTCTGGTTATGAAGCGCGGTAAGTCTGCTGCGGGGGATAATCCGTCATACCGCACCGGGAAATTGGCCCGTTCTATCGGCTATTACGTGCCGCGTGCGTCAAAACGGCGCGCCGGGTTGATGGTGCGTATTGCCCCAAACCAGAAAACGGCAAGGGCAACCGGTTGATAAACGCGGCCTTCTACCCTGCGTTCCTGTTCTATGGCGTACGCAAGGGTGCCGCCACGCGCAAAAAAGGTCATCATCGCGGTGCCTCTGGTGGGCGTGGTTGGCGCATTGCTCCGCGCAATAACTTTATGGAACAGACATTGCAGAATAACGCCTGGACCCGTTATTACCTCGCCAGGGAACTGCGTAAATCCCTACGACCTCAGAGGAAATATAAAAAACGATGAAACTCACGCCGATTATTGCGGCGCTGCGCACCCGCTGTCCGTACTTTGAAACCGGGTTGGCGGTGCTGCGCAGTTCAAGGACCTGCCAGAAACCGGGAAATTACTGTTACCCGCCGCCTATGTGGTGCCGGGTGACGACACTCCCGGCGAGCAAAAGAGCCAGACGGATTACTGGCAAGATCGAAGGGAAAGCTTTTCCGTCATCGTCATGGTGAGTAACGGACGTGATGAGCGCGGGCAGTGTGCTGCGTTCGACGTCGTCCATGATGTGCGGCATACGCTGTTCACCGCGCTGTTGGGATGGGAGCCTGAGCCTGGCGGCAATCCCGTCACCTATGACGGCGGCACCTTGCTGGATCTCAATCGTCATGAACTGATGCACCAGTTTGATTTTGTCGTTGATACGGAAATCAATGCCGAAGACACACGGCAATACGTCGATCTGAACCATTTACCCGCTTTCCATACCGTTGCTATTGACCTAAACGAACAGTCAGGCAACGTAAAATCGCATCTGGAGATGAATATAAAATGATGGGGACAAAATCAGAAATTGTTTTTATTAAGCCTAAGCACGGGCGAAAAGTGCCTGTTCCGCAATATATGCGTGATACCCAAGAATATTTCGGTGACTATCTGCCCCACGAAGGATTACAGGTTCAAAAAACGCTTTTCTGGATAAAAAGAAAACAGGACGATGATATTGAGGAAGTGAGTCAATCCGATAATTCCCCAGTTGCGCAAGAGACGGCTAATACAGCAAAAAATCAAGCTAAAAAAGCGAAAGAGGAAACGCAGGAATGACCATTAGCTTTAATACCGTCAGCGCCAATCTTCACGTGCCTAGTTTTTATCCCGAAATCGATAACAGCGCTGCCAATACGATGCAAGCCAGCGGCCCCGCACTGCTCATTGGTCATGCATTACCCACTGCACAAATGATTTTGAATTCACCCATAATCATGCCCTCTGCAGAAATGATGCGGGGCAGTCAGTTACACCGCATGGTGCAAGCGTATCGCCGGATTGATGCGATAGGTGAATTATTTGTCATTACTGTACCTGAAACCAAGGGGACGAAAGCAACAGGCGAGATTGCCATTAGTGGCACCGCAACCGATTCCGGTGTCGTTACGCTGTATATCAGCAACCAGCGTATTTTATCTGCTGTCAAGAAATCGGATACCGCGAATACGGTTGCCGCCGCCCTTGGTAAAGCGATCAATGACAACGAAGATTTGCCTGTCACCGCGGCAATTTCAGCTGGAAAAATCAGCTTGACCGCAAAGCATAGAGGGTTAACCGGCAACGATATTCCGTTGATGCTGAACTATTATTCGCCAACAGGCGGTGAGAATACGCCGCATGTTCTTAATATTACCAGTGGTGGCGCTGGCTCCCCCGATATGGATAGCGTTATCAGCGCAATGGGTGACTATTATTTGATTTTATTGGGCTGCCTTTCTCTGATGCTGCCTCTTTGCAAAAGATGAGCGCGGCGATGAACGACACGAACGGTCGCTGGAGTCCTTATCAACGGTTATACGGTCATGTTTATACCGCAAAAAAAGCGACGGTCGGTGAACTGGTCGCTTTTGGTGACACCTTGAATGATCTGCATCTCACTATCGCCGGATACGAACCTGCAATACAAACTGCGCTGGATGAACTGGTTGCGGCACTACTGGCACGGTGCGCGATATTTTTGCGCAATGATCCGACTAGACCGACCCACACGGGCGAGTTAAACGGGGTGTTACCCGCACAGTCGGGCAAACGCTTCACCTTGACGGAGCAGCAATCCCTCCTTTCACACGGTATCGCTACCGCCAATGTCGAAGGCGGTGTATTACGCATTCAGCGCGATGTGACGACCTACCAGAAAAACAGTTACGGCGTGGCCGATAACAGCTATCTGGACAGTGAAACACTCGATACCAGTGCCTATGTTTTGCGGCGATTGAAGTCGGTGATCACCAGCAAGTACGGGCGGCAAAAACTGGCCAGTGACGGTACCCGATTCGGTGCAGGTCAAGCGATTGTTACGCCAGCCGTGATTAAAGGTGAACTCTGTGCGGTTTATCGCCAATTAGAGCGCGAAGGCATTGTCGAGAATTTCGATGCTTTTCGTAAAAATCTTATCATTGAGCGCAACGCCAATGATCCTAATCGGATTGATGTAGTTTTTCCTGCAGATTATATCAATCAATTACGTGTATTTGCGTTGGCAAATCAATTCAGGCTGCAATATAACCAAAGTGAGGTGGTGTGAGAAAAATAGGTGGCACCTGCTATTTTAAGGTGGACGGCCAGCAACTCTCACTGAATGGCAGTGTAGAAGTGCCGATGAATAAGTTATCCGGGAAGACCTTATGGGAATTGATGGCAGTGTGCATTACAAGGAAACGCATCGTACGCCTTATATCAAAGCAGAATTTAAAGTTGAGCGAAGTTTTCCAGTAGAAAAACTTACTACAGCAGATGAAATGACCATTACTGCCGAATTGGCTAACGGCATGGTTTATGTGTTGTCAGGCGCGTGGCTATCCGGCGAATCTTCACATAATGCTGACGAAGGCAAGGTCGAGATGGAGTTTCACGGAGATGAAGGATTTTATCAATGAAATCAATAGTACTGAGTAAGCCCATTCAGGTACACAATAACAAAGTCACCGTCCTGGAAATTCAGGAACCCACGTTTGATCAGGTAGAAAAATATGGCATCCCTTTTAGTCACTCTGAACGAGGCGATATGCGGCTAGATACCCGCTCCGCCCTGTCTTATCTGCCTGAACTGGCGGGGATCCCCCGCTCTTCTGCGCAACAGATGGCGCTACATGATGTCTTTCTCGCCTCAATGACCATCGTGATTTTTTTACCGGTGCCCAGAGCCTGGCAGTCTCAGACGACGATTCTACAACGTTGCCTGGTTCTGGCGCATAAACCCCTTCGAATTACGCCGACATCCGCTGAGTCAGTTCCTTGAACTGGAGGGAAAGGCTGTTCGCATGAATAAGGAACGACACAGTGGCTAATAGTTTTGAGTTAAAAGCGATCATCACTGCCGTTGATAAACTCTCCGCCCCGTTAAAGGGGATGCGGCGTGAAATGAAGTACTCCAAAAAGGAGTTTAGCACGGGATTGGCGGGGGCGGCTGCATTAGGGGCGGGCGTTGTTACTGCCATGGCGGGCCCCATCAAGCAGGCAATAGACTTTGAATCAACAATGGCCGATATCCACAAGGTGGTTGATTTTGATACGCCAGAACGATTCAGGCAGATGTCAGAATATATCCTTAAGCTGTCGATAACACTCCCGATGGCATTGGACAGATTATGGCCGCTGGGGGGCAGGCAGGGGTAGCGAAAGAAGAATTAACGTCCTTCGCGCAATCTGCCGTAAAAATGGGTATCACTTTTGACCAGACGGCGGAGCAATCCAGGCAGATGATGGCACAGTGGCGGACTGCAGTCGGTTGACGCAAAATATGGGGGTTCATTCAGAGGTAGCGGCAACCGGCATCAAGAATTTTATGCTGGCGTTAACCAAGGGGAAATCCGCGACAAAATTGCAAAAAATAGCCTTAAGAGCCTTAAAAAAATCGATGGTCCCCCCATTTTTGCAACACTGATTTTTGACTAATGGTGGG
>JAUHTP010000077.1:0-4567 GCA_031332935.1 Candidatus Pantoea bathycoeliae
CTGAGTTTCCAGCACCAGATTAACTGCCCGTTCACGGACTTCCGGAGAGTAACGTCTGGTCGTTGTCATAGAGACCTCCATTTTTAAAGTATAGCCTCTAATTTATCCGGGGTGATTCAGTCAGGTTTCTTTACTAATTTCTTTCATCAACCTTAGATATTATCTTCAGCCGGAGAGGAAGCACCCGCTCAATCTCTTTACGATGATAAGGAGAAAGCTTACGCCACTCTCTTGCCTCTTTTAGCGTGCGCCCACATCCTTTACACCAGCCTTTTGAATTATCAAAGATGCAAACATCAGTACAGGGAGATTTAATAGCCATAGCAATTCCTTAAAAGCCCATTCCAGACGGTAAGTACGCTGTCATGTGATAAGCAGAGAGAAGAGAAATAAGTCGATCCGAAAGAAGGCGGTTAAACATATTGTATATTCATGGAGCCATTACTCGGGTGGTTAACCAACGCATGTACCTTCCACGTGGAATGGATAAGCGCTGGCGTCAGTACGGCCTGCGGTGAACCTGTTGCCACTATCTTGCCTTGTTGAAGAACGACCAGACGCTGACAATATCTGGCGGCCAGATTCAGGTCATGTAACGCAATAACCACCGTCACCGGTAAGGCAGTAATAAGCCGCATCAACTCAAGCTGAAACTGAATATCCAGATGATTAACGGGTTCATCAAGCAGAAGAACATCGGGTTTTTGTGCCAGTGCGCGTGCAATCTGACAACGCTGTCGCTCACCGCCTGATAAACGTTGCCATGATCGGTTCACAAGATCGTTTAATTGCATCAGCGTGAGCGCTTCCTGCACTGCATGATTATCTGTATCTCGCCATCGGCTGAATGCGCTGCGATGTGGGGTACGCCCCAGGCGCACAATATCAATAACGCTAAGTTCATTTTCAGCTTCTGCATGCTGTGGCACAAAAGCCAACTTCCGGGCAAGATGGCGGCGCGGATACTGGCAGAGCGCCGTACCGGTGATTTGAATACGATCGCTGGAAGCAGGAAATAAACCCGCCAGAGACCTGATCAAGGTGGACTTCCCGGAACCGTTCGGGCCGAGCAGCCCAACGGTCTGCGCCTGGTCAGCGGAAAAACAGATATCTGACAGAATGGTGTTATTTTGCAATACAACATCAAGATGAGTGACAACAATACTCACAGAGATTTTCCCCTGTTTCTATAGAGAATAATGGCAAAAACAGGCGCGCCAACCAGAGCTGTCACCACACTGACAGGCAGTACCTGGTGTGTAATTAACGTCCTGGATAAGAGATCGGCCAGGATCATGAAATGACTGCCGACAATAAACACTACGGGAATGCTAACCAGATGCCGGTAGCCTACCAGCATCCGCGTTATGTGTGGAATAACCAGACCGATAAAGCCGACTGCGCCAATAGAACTGACAATAACAGCGGTCACAAGGGCGGTAACAAACAGCAGCACAATGCGGACAAAAAGCACGCGCGTGCCTAAAGTGGCCGAAATCTCTACGCCAAAAGTAAATGTATCCAGCGATCGGGCATAGAAAATAACCACCATCAAACCCGCCAGTGAAACAACGGAACACAATATGGCGTCAGGCCATCGCACGCCGCTGAGGCTACCCAACAGCCAGAACATCACGCCACGTGACTGTTCCGCATTCGCCGCTGTACTGACAATGTAGGAGGTCAGGGCATTAAAAAGCTGAGTGCCGGCAACGCCCGCAAGGATAATTCTGCCAGTATTATTCTGTATCCCGCCAGATAACAGCATTATCATCCCAAACGCCAGGCAGGCACCGGTAAACGCACCAGCTCCAACAGTAATAATTCCACCGCCAATGCCTAACAGCATGATACAGACAGCACCCGTTGAAGCGCCGGCTGAAATTCCCAGTAGATAGGGTTCAGCAAGTGGGTTGCGTAAAACAGACTGCAGCACGAGTCCACACAGTGCCAGTCCGCCACCGCTGCTTGCCGCCATCAATGCCCTGCTCATTCGGTACTGCCAGATGACCCCCGCCTCAACAGGAGAAAGGTCATAGTCTGTCAGGCCCAGCCCATTAGCGATTGCCTGAGCAGTTACGGTAAAGGATACAGGCATGTCGCCTGTTGAAGAGACCAGAATCATCATGACAGGCAGGCTGAGTAAGCCTGCCAGAATCACTGCTACTGTCTGCGCAGGCAAAGGTGCCTTATTTGCCATGTTCGTTTCTGTATGCTGCCAGTTGCTTACCAATCAACTCCACCGCATCAACGTTACGAAGTGAAGGATTGAGAGACATCGCCGGAACCACAATGATATGTCCTTGTTTGACCGCGTTCATTTCGCGCGTAACTGGATCGCTTTGCAGAAAGGCTTTTTTTACTAATGCGTCATCAGCGGGATAAAGCCGTCTGTCCATACTGGCGATGACAATGACGTCAGGCTGAGACTGCGCAATATGTTCCCAAGTCACGGCGGGCCATTCTTCTGAAGAATGGATAATATTCTGCAAACCAAGCGTTTTGCTTATCCAGCCAGGTGCTCCGTCCTCACCAGCCACCCAAGGATCACCTTTCAGTCGGGTGCTGGAAAACCAGAAAACGACTTTGAGGGGATGTGATGTCTGCGCATCTGCCTGCTGCCGGGCGTGGGCAATACGATCCGCCAGGTTTTTTTTGAGCGCTTCTCCGCGGTCGGCGACATCGAAAATTTGTGACAGTTGGGTAATCTCGCCCATGATGGAGTCCAGCGTATAAGGCATGGTACGTGCGCCATCGCTGTTAGAAGTCGTGGTAACTGCCTTACCTGTGCAATCAGCTGGGGATATCCACGTTCTGATGCCCAGTTGCTCGAATTGTTCACGGGTGGCCACTTCGCCCTGTGGTCCGACATGCCAGCTGTACTGTGCCAGCACCAGTTCTGGCTTTTGTGCGGCAACCGCTTCAAATCCGGGAGAATTGTCAGCAAGACGTTTGAGGCCTGTGCCTTTGCTTTCAAGCTCATGAGGGAGTTTACCGAACCAGACTGAGGTGCCGACAATGGTTTTTTCCAACCCCAGCGCCAGCAAAAGCTCTGTTTCATGCTGTCCTATTGTCACGACGCGGGCAGGCGGCTGCTTGAAGGTCTCGGATTTACCGCAGTTTTCAACGGTCAGTGGATAGGCGGTAGCGAATGCTGTCGTGCATGAGAGAGCCATAATAGCTGATGCAAGCATTTTGAAGATATAGTTCATGTTATTTGCCAGAGTTACGTTATAACGTAACATTTTCCAGTATTGGATTCGCTTTTGTCAATCTCAGGCTTCGTTCATTTTTGAACACCGCTCCAGCCAGTCTCGAATGACTTCTTTTACCGCTTCAACCAATTAGTTTTTGGATAAGGACGAAAGGCTGATAGGCTTTGGTTATGTTATAACGTAATAACTATAGTGTTTGGTAAGTTGATCGTTTCAGCTAACCAGTGGTCCTGCGGGCGGCGTTGTTGAATAAATAGATGCGCAGCCATAAAGGCTGCGGATTCTCTTAACGTAAAATCAGTATGTTACATCCAGAGCTTGGTGATGCATCCCTGAGTGAACAGCATTTTCGTCCAAAACAGGCATATCAGAACAGCATCATTCCCTATTATTCAACAAAGCCCCTGCGGGCCTGTCCTTTATAACGGTAGTCAACAGTTTGGAGCACTTATGAGTAAAGACAATCGTATTCCGGTAACGGTTTTAACCGGCTTTTTAGGCTCAGGAAAAACCACACTGCTTAATCACATACTCAGCAAGCAACATGGTTTGCGTATCGCAGTTATTGAAAATGAGTTTGGCGAAATCGGCATTGATGATGCTTTGGTTATCAATGCTGATGAAGAAGTTTTTGAAATGAACAATGGGTGCATATGCTGCACGGTACGCGGCGATCTCATCCGCATTCTGGGCAGCCTCATGCGCCGACGCGATAAATTTGATCGCATACTGATTGAAACAACAGGTATGGCAGATCCTGGTCCGGTATCACAAACATTCTTTGTGGATGAAGAGATTAAGGCAACAATGCGTCTTGATGGCATTATTACGGTGGTTGATGCTCATCATGTTGATAAACATATCGACAGCAGTGAAGAAGTGCGAGAGCAGATTGCCTTTGCTGATGTCATTTTACTCAATAAAAGCGATCTGACGACCGCTGAGAAGCTGAAAGCGCTTGAGAGCAAACTACGTAGCATGAATGCGCTGGCCAGAATAAATTGTACCGTTAATGCGGAAATTGATATCCCTGCAGTTCTGGATGTAGGGGGATTTGATTTGAATCGTATCCTCGAGGAGCGGCCGCAGTTCCTGGAACCTGAGTATCCCTTTGAATGGGCCGGAATTTACTCTCTTGATGCCGGTGTACATGAACTGCATTATTCTGAAGGGCCAGATCCTCATATAGGTGCCTTGTTTATGCACGTTGCTGATGACAGCGCTGCAACACTGGCAGAATTTACTGCAAAGGCAGATTCAACGTTTCACACAGACGCGCGCGCTGCCCTGACGACGGGTTGAGGCTGTAAAATAATCTGTGTAAATGGCATTTTTAGCAAAACCTTTAAAGG
>JAUHTP010000078.1:0-4327 GCA_031332935.1 Candidatus Pantoea bathycoeliae
CGATGGTGCCCACGTTTACATGCAGTTTGTTACGTTGAAATTGCTCTTTCGCCATCGCTTGTCCCTCTAAGACACGGATATATCAAAGATATAGTCACATCAACCAGGCTTTGCCTGAGTGCAAGATTTACAGACAGAATCAGGGAGGAGATAAAGGAAATGGTGCTGATACCCAGAGTCGAACTGGGGACCTCACCCTTACCAAGGGTGCGCTCTACCAACTGAGCCATATCAGCACATCTGGAGCGGGCAGCGGGAATCGAACCCGCATCATCAGCTTGGAAGGCTGAGGTAATAGCCATTATACTATGCCCGCATCCTGGAACTCGGCTACCTGTTCTTTCTGTAGCTTGTGAATAATAAGAGATGTTCCCCTACTATTCGAAGTCTGCCAGCGTTACTGACCGATTTTAACTACGCCGAAGCGTAGTTTGAATTTGGGGTGAGAGAAGTGACTCACCGACAGACAAACAGGCTGTTTATCTGCTCTCAACCGCAAGGGTTGAGATGGTGGTGGGAGAAGGATTCGAACCTTCGAAGTCTGTGACGGCAGATTTACAGTCTGCTCCCTTTGGCCGCTCGGGAATCCCACCTACTTGATGGTGCCGGCTACCGGAATCGAACTGGTGACCTACTGATTACAAGTCAGTTGCTCTACCAACTGAGCTAAGCCGGCATCAAGTGACGCGCATTCTAGGAAGGTCGGGGACAGGATGCAACAAAAAAATCGCTGAACTAATTCTTTCGCCTACTATTTGTGCAAACTCTCTCAATTTAGCCCTTAAGAGAAGAAAAAACAGGCAAAAATAGCCAGTTTGATGGCTGTTAAGCGCCGTTTCGCTCTTGCCCTTCCCTTTTTACATAGCGCGTCAGTTAATTAGTTTTTTTCTTCAGACACACAAAAATCTGCTCTCCTGAAGTGCACACTAGAGAAGTTTACAGGTCTATTCAGCGATCTTGCTGGATGCAAAAGAAGAGCACTCCATCAAAAAAACAGATATCGCGCACAACCACTTGCGAAAGCGTGGGTGGATTTATCATTTTTCTTCTTTTTGTTGTCACACTGATGTTAACCTCCAACCCATTGTTCTCAGTGAAGACCTTGGACATGCAGCTATGTTCTCATATGGCGACAAGTTTTATATCTGCCTGATATGAATGAACCTTCCTCTGCAGTCAGACTCATACTTATGAATAAAAAGATTTCACCTCTGACCACACCCTATATGGAGTTCACGCGCAAGCAGTGGGCAGCTCTGCGTAATTCTGTACCCATGACCTTAACGGAAGAAGAGATCGCCCAGCTGAAAGGCATTAATGAGGATTTATCTCTGGAAGACGTTGCAGAGATTTATCTTCCTTTGTCGCGCCTGCTCAATTTTTATATCAGTTCTAACCTGCGACGTCAGGCGGTGCTGGAACAGTTCCTTGGTACAGACGGACAGAAAGTCCCCTACATCATTAGTATTGCAGGTAGCGTAGCCGTAGGTAAAAGCACTACTGCGCGCGTGCTACAGGCGCTGCTGAGCCGCTGGCCTGAGCATCGTAAAGTCGAGCTCATCACTACAGACGGCTTTCTCCATCCTAATGCTGTATTGAAAGAACGCGGCCTAATGAAAAAGAAAGGCTTCCCGCAGTCTTACGATATGCATCGGTTAGTGAATTTTGTATCGGCCCTTAAATCAAGTGCGAGTCAGGTCACTGCGCCAGTTTATTCACATCTGGTGTATGACGTCATCCCCCACGGCGATAAAGTCGTACATCAGCCGGATATACTTATTCTTGAAGGGTTGAATGTCTTACAAAGCGGAATGGATTATCCCCACGACCCTCACCATGTGTTTGTGTCAGACTTCGTTGATTTTTCTATTTATGTAGATGCGCCTGAAGATTTGTTACAGCGCTGGTATATCAATCGTTTTCTTAAATTCCGTCAGGGCGCTTTCACCGATCCAGACTCTTATTTCCACCATTACGCGCAGCTCTCAGAAGAAGAGGCCGTGCAGATTGCAACTGGGCTATGGAAAGATATTAACTGGCTGAATTTGCAGGAAAACATCTTGCCTACGCGTGAAAGAGCCAGCCTGATTATGACTAAAAGCGGCAACCATGCCGTTGACAGAGTCAAACTACGCAAATAAGCATTATAAAAAAGCCTGCGCGATGCAGGCTTTTATTTATTGTAGACGCAGAGATATTTCTCCGCCTACCCAGGACTTCATTTCACCCTCTTGCTCAAGCAGTAATCCGCCCTGTTTATCTATTCCGCGCGCTATGCCGTGTATTTCACGATCGCCAATCAGTAATTTAACCGGACGATCCATAAAGTTATCCAGCGCTCTCCAGCGTTCGGTGAAAGGTGTCAGGCCATCACGTTCAAATAGCGGTAGCGCGTCACGCAGGCTGTTAATCAGCTTCGCGGCAAGGTCGTTCCGATTGATGGCAATGCCTGCTTCCTGCAAGTTGATCCAGCCTTGATTGATCTGTTCAGCAGCAGCACCACGCATCGCAAGGTTGATACCCGCGCCCATTACGATTTGCGCCGCATCACCTGTTTTTCCTGTCAGTTCAACTAGGATACCTGCCAGTTTTCGATCGTGAAGGTAAAGGTCATTGGGCCATTTCACCCGTACGTCTTGCGCGCCCAGCTGCTGCAATGTCTCAGCCATCACAATGCCGATAACCAGACTCAATCCCATCGCTGCTGCTGGCCCCTGTTCCAGACGCCAGTACATCGACATATAGATATTTGCACCAAAGGGCGAAAACCACTGTCGCCCACGACGGCCTCGTCCTGCCTGTTGATACTCAGCAATACAGGCATCACCCGATTGCAGTTTACTCATACGATCAAGCAAATATTGGTTAGTTGAATCAATAACCGGAATGACATCCAGCCTGGCTTGATGAAGCTGTGCAAGAATCGCTTCTTTATCCAGTAGTTGCATTGGAGCAGGCAGGCTATATCCCTTGCCTGTCACCGTATAAATATCCAAGCCCCAGGATTTAAGCGTCTGAATATGTTTGTTGATGGCAGCACGACTCATACCTAACGATTCGCCAAGCTGTTCTCCTGAATGAAATTCTCCATTTGAGAGGATCTCAACCAGTTTTAATGGGATGCTATGGTCTTTCATAAAATTGCCTCTACAGCATTGCACTCACCCTGTGCCCCAATAAATCGAACTTCGGGTTCAAGCCATACATCAAATTTCTCACCAACGCGAGCACGCACGGTTTTTGCCAGCTCAGTAATATCACGAGAAGTAGCATGTTCAGCATTGATGAGTACCAGAGCCTGCTGCTGATGCACCGCTGCCCCGCCAATACGAAACCCTTTTAACTGGCATTGATCTATCAACCAGCCCGCTGCCAGTTTAACGTCACCATCTGCTTGTGGGTAATGTGGCATATCAGGATAAATGCTCATCAGCCTGTCAGTCTGTTCATGACCAATCAGTGGATTTTTAAAAAAGCTTCCAACATTGCCCGTCACACGCGGATCTGGCAGCTTGGTTTTTCGCATATGGCAGACAGCATTAAATACTTCCTGAGCAGTAAACGTTGCAGGATCCAAGCGAGTCAAGTCGCCATAAGTCAGAACTGGACGCCACTGCTTGTCCAAATGAAGACCGACCGCGATAATCGCATGGCCTTGCTGATAATAGTGTTTGAAAATGCTGTCACGGTAGCTAAACGCGCACTCTTCACGGCTCAAACGCTGGGTTTCACCAGAATTCAGATTCAGCACATCAACGTATTCGCAGACATCCTTAAACTCAACGCCGTAGGCACCTATATTTTGAATCGGTGCAGATCCAGCCATCCCAGGGATAAGGGCAAGGTTCTCAAGGCCAGCGATCCCCTTTTCAAGAGTTGACTCGACAAGATCATGCCAGTTTTCACCGGCGCCGATATGAATTTTCCAGGCATTTTCCTGCTCGTGAATCTCAATGCCTTTGATGCGGTTGAGCACAACCGTGCCAGAAAAATCTTCCAGGAAAAGCACATTGCTGCCTTCACCGAGCAAGATAAAGGGCTGGTTATCGCGTTCTGCGTTGCGCCATGCGCTGAGAATAGTTTGCGGTGTCTCAGCAATAATGCGATGACGGGCATGAATCGCCAAACCAAGAGTATTGTCAGCTTGCAAAGAAGGATACTGGTGGAACATTGTGCGGCCTTAACTGAGTTATCTGCGCGTAGTTTACCGCATCATTTCAGGCTTGTAGGGAAGTTTTGATCATGTTGCGGCTTGAAAACGATCTTTTGCGGCGATCCTGGAAAAGAAAAAAGCCCTTTGCTTACGCAAAGGGCTTTTTCTTGTTTG
>JAUHTP010000079.1:0-3996 GCA_031332935.1 Candidatus Pantoea bathycoeliae
TGGCGCCGTGGCGTTGTTGGGCCAGTCCAAGCCCCAGCGTTTCCCGGCATTGGGTAATAGGCGAGCGCCCCATAAAGCCGTCATCAGTGGCATATCTGAGATGCAGCACTTCATGCTGTAAGTAGGTCTTAGATTTCCCGCTGTAAGATCCGGTCACCGTGTAGGTGTAACGATGATCGCCAATCTGGTTAACCGTGACGGCTTGCGGCGGATACGGGTGTAAGCTTTTCGGCTGTCCGTCCTTCCCCCATTCAATGACGGCGTAGGCGTTACCGTTCAGCAGACAGTGGCGCATCAGCGTCCGCTTGAACTGGTAGGCCGTCTGGCAGTCGTTGGGGGCTTCGTTCAGCAGATAATCAACCGGATGGTCACTGAGCCACTCTCGCGCCTCCTGACCGTCATGGTGCGTGACCCGGTACAGGTAGCAGGGCATGGCGGCAACGGCTTCGCTAATCACTGTCACGGCATTCATCACGGCGGGCAGCGATTCCGCTGTTGTTGGAGACACATATTCCCCTGAGGCGGAGTTAGGGACGCCAGCCAGCGAAAGGAACTCATCTATCGTCAGGCTGCGGGCTTCGCTCTTGCGTCTGAAAGGCCACATATTCACACCTCCACCCATTGCAGCCAGCGGCGGCAGTTATCTGCTAAATTTTTAGCTGATTGATTCAGTGACCGTCTGGCGATCTCGACGGCGCTTTCCGGGTAAGCGGGGAGGCTGGTGATCGTGATTTCCCGTAGCTCGGCAGAGTGAACCGTTCTTACGTATGGCTGGCTGGCGGTATCCCATGCATCCTTGAGTGAGCGAAAACCAAAGCTCATGCCGGTAATGTCGCCGCGCTCTACCATCGTCAGCACATCCCGGCCTAGCTGCGTATCCGGGGGATTCAGGGCGAAGTGCAGCCCTGTTTCATCTTCATGCAATGCCAGCGTACCGGAAGCCGTTCTGCCCAATAAGCTCTTGGGGTCATGCTCCCAGAGTGCCAACACATCCTGACCCGCCGCCAGATGGTCACGAAATGCATAGGGGGCGAACTGTTCAACGAATTCATCGAACAGAACATGTGAACGGCTATTCCACTTCACCGCATACCCGGTCAGCGCCTGGTCTTTCCGGGTAAGGGTGGCTGTGCGGATTTCGATATCCGTCGAGGCCATCTTATGCCCCCTTGATTTCCAGCACTTTGATAGCGTTGGAGTCAACGAGTCCGCCGCCGAGGTACTTGCTGGTATGCAGCTTGAAGAAGCCCGGTTCGGTAATCGCATCTGGACGGGTACGGGTGCCGGTCTCGTGGTCAACGATGGTGTAGCCGCGTTTGAAGTCGCCTACCGCCAATACGGGCTTACCCGCTGCCGCATCCGGCATGTATTCGAGGTAATGCACCGGGTGGCCTAAGAGCATATCCGGGTCGCCTGCTTGCATCCGGTCGCGCCAGATATAATCACCGTTACCGTTCTTCAGCTTTTGCAGCAGGGCGGCGGTATTGGAGTTCATCACCCATACAGCATTTTTGCGGTATTGCTTCTTCAGCTTGAATATCAGGTCGATGAGTTCATCAGACGTTGGTGCAGTCCCGGTCGTGACCAACTTTTCCAGTGTGCCGAATGCCCGTTCCTTGTCGCCTTTGGCATCACGGGGATAGACCAGAAAACCTTTTGCTTTCTTGCTGCCATCACCTGTAACCAAGTCTGTTTCTTCAGTCTCGGTGAATGTGTCGGCGATCTCTTCGGTCAGCCAAGAGAGAATATCGACATCGCTGAAATCAAGAATTTCCTGCGTAGTCTTCGGGTAGGCATATATCGGGAAGAGCTTAATGCTGACCTCTTCCAGTTTCGGAGACGCGGTTTCGCCACGCTTTTTCCCTTCCTCGCCGTGCGCTACCGCCGCGCCCCCTACGGAGACGAGTTTTTTATATTCGTTGCTGTGAACCCGCTTCACGGTACAAATCTGGCGCATCTCGGAGTTATCCATCAGACGGCGCATAATCTGTTTGTCGAGTTCGGGTATAACCGTGTAACCACCATCAGCCGGAACGCTGGTTGATAATGAGCGTGTATCGCCGGTCATTACATAGTGGCGTAATTCTTCGTTGGTAAGCGGTTGGCTCACCGGGGTAGTGGTGTCGGCCTTTGACCGAGCTTCCTCGGCAATAGCTTCATAGCGGGAAATATCGGTATGCAGCGCATCAGCCTGTGAACGTAATTCATCAAACTGTTTCGCTTCCTCATCATTCAGGCTACGTTTTTCCTGTTCAGAGTGCGTTAACAGGGTGCGCATCTGTTCAGCGATAGCCGCCTTTTGCTGGCGTAACTCGATTAGTTTTTTCATGGTATCTCTGTCTGTTTGGGAATACACCTGCAACACCAGAAAAAAGCGCAGCGGTTATTGTGTGAGGATAGCCGCCGCCATTGCCCGAAAAAGTATTGCAAGGATTTAGCCATGTCTGAGCTGAAGATATTTTACACTTGTCGAATGCAGAAATAAATATAATCACTGACGCTCTGATTTAAAGTGAACGAAAATAAACGGTCACGAACGAATATGAAAAGTATTTATTTATCTAGAGGCGATTAAATTTATCGTCAGCACTCGTAAATATTCTCCTTTTGTACAAACCTATCCATCTCAAGGGTGATGTCTGCCATCGCAAGACAGCCCTCGACAAAGCCCTCTGCGGCCTGTAGACGCTTGATAAACAGTTCCTTAGAGATACCTAGGCTGTTAGCAATGGTGCGCACTGACTGGCGCTTTAAGTAATGCAGATGGATAAGTTTATGGTAATAACTGTTGTAATGTTTTAACCGTCTGATAGCTGAATCTATCTTTATTCCGTCATCATCACAGCAACTCGGTAATGACTTTCTTCTGGATGGAATCACGCCTTTGGCTAATATCGAGGTAGTCTTCCATTTGCCATCAATACCATCATCCGCCGCCCACGCCCCCCACCTTTCAAGCACAAGCTGAATATCCCGCATAACAGGGCCTTAATGTCAAAAGAGGATGGGCTATTTTAGCATGGCTATCCGTATATCGGCATCGAGTCCTCAATCTTTCTTGTGACCTCGAATATGGATTCAAGCAATACCTCCTGATTCTCCATTCCGCTGCGAATGCGCTGTAGCTCGATAAGCGTCAATACCTGATAAACATGCTCGGGTTTGACGCCGCTATTAATCAACGTCTGGCAATCTGCCCGCATGTGCTGTATTTCTCGTGCTGATAATGGCATGTCCGTATCTCCTGTTAGTGAGGTGCCTAATCATGTATCCCGGCGTCGTCTGTAAGTGTGGGTAGGCCAGCCAGAGAAGAGGCTTTTCCTTTGGCTGGCAATGTTGACTTGGTTGATGTTCAAACATCAACGGTAGATAAGCATCTCTCCTGAAAAATCTATTTATTTAGATAGGCAAAAAGTGGTGGTTTCAGTGGTTTCAGTGGTTTCAAAAAAATCATCCCATTGATATTTAAGTGCTTTATAAAAAATCCTGAAACCACTGCTCCCCATTTTGAAACTACCTATCCCAGAATTGAAACTACCTGACCAATAGAGCCTTTTCTCTTTACAAGCATATATGCTTCGCACTCTGTGGTTTCAAAACCACCTTAAGTAGTTTCACGGTAGTTTCAGGGATAAAAATAAAATCATTAAATAACATAGCCTTATAAAATATTGTTATATTTGAAACCACTGAAACTACCTAATTTTCCTCATGTGAAAAACTACTCTTCTTCCTTGGCCGTGAGTGGTATCAACAAATAGGCTTTTTGCTGAATCCCACCGAGATGTTCAAGACGAGGGGTGAGTATCTGATAGCCCTTTCCTTTGGCTGGCTTCTTCAAACGCCCTGACTCATGAAGCGTCTTGGCAACCTGTGTCGGGTCATATCCTTTCGCCATCTCTTCCTTGAACGGCTTAGGCAGCACGTAAAACTGCACAGGATCGCCATAGCGCTTACAGACGCGATACCCGGCAAGATTGGCGATAGTAAATGCTT
>JAUHTP010000008.1:0-93619 GCA_031332935.1 Candidatus Pantoea bathycoeliae
CCCTGACTGGGGATAGTACTCAGATACTGCAAAAACCGAGTTTTTACACAGCCTGTTAACCTTCTGTTCATCCGCAGATGACTGTGCGGATAGTCACAAATTTATTATCTCCCTGACGCTGCCGGATAATGACCAATGTGGCTGGTAAATCCAAAAGCAATGTCCTCTGCGACGCCCATCGGCAGCGGTGGCGACGCACCGGTCTATGCGGTGCTCGGCGGAGGCGCAGCGGGCAGCGCCGCCATCTGGACGCTGCGTCGTGACGGTTTTAAAGGCAAAGTCGTGCTGGTCGAGCGGGAGCCAGATGCGACTTACGACCGCACGGCGCTGACCAAGTTTGTACCCTCCGGCAAGATGGATATCAAAGACGTGCCGCGCATTCTGAAAGAGGATATTTTGCAGCACGTTGACCGTGTACAGTGCGAGGTCAAGCGGCTGGATACGCGCGAACAGCGGCTCCATTTCGCCGACGGCGAATCGCTGTTTTACGACAAGCTGCTCATCACTTCCGGCGGTGCGCCGCAGCGTCCTGATTTGCCTGGCAGCGATCTGGCTGGTGTGCACCTGCTGCGCTCTCTGCAACAGGCTGATGACCTGCTGAAGGAAGTCGATAAAAGCCAGCAGCTGGTAATTATTGGCAACAGCTTTATCTGCATGGAAATGGCTTCGGCGCTGCGTAACCGCGACGTCGAGGTGACGGTGGTGGCGCGTCATCCGCTGCCGTTTGCACAGCAGTTTGGTGAACAGATTGGCACTATTTCCGTGACTTGCATCGCAGCAACGGCGTTCAGTTTGTCGATGGCGATCCCGCCGGGCTGGAAGGGGAGCATCACGTTACCTCGCTGCGTATGCAGGACGGCCAGCGCATCAAGGCTGATGTGGTGCTGCTGGCAACCGGTATTAAGCCTGCCACCGGGTTTATTCACGATTTGCCGCTGCGCGAAGATGGCAGTTTGCTTGCCGACAGCCAGCTGCGCGTCACGGAGAACGTCTGGGTGGCGGGCGATATTGCCAGCTATCTGACGCCGCAAGGTCCGCTGTGTATCGAGCACTACCGCGTTGCACACCAGCAGGGGCGCATCGCCGCCTTCAATATGCTGGATAAGCGCATGATGTACGACCGCGTGCCGTTTTTCTGGACCACCCATTTCGGTACGCGCTATGAGTATCTCGGCCATGCGGAAGAGTGGGATGAATACCGGCTTATCGGCTCGCTGGAGGAGAAAAACTTTATTGCGCTCTACGACCAGCAGGGCAAGCTGGCTGCGGTCTTCTCTTGTGGCAGGTATACCCTGACGGCGGCGCTGGTGCAGGAGATGCAACAGACAATGACGATGGGGCAGGCGCTGGTAATGGTGGAAGGCCAGTCGGCGTAACCGGTGGCGCCGCCGGATGCGGCTCCGTCTGTACATTACTTTTTGCTCAGCTCTTCAGATTTCGCCATGCACTGCTGCATCGCTTCCATTACCGCTGCGCGGAAACCTTTTTCTTCCAGCACTTTCACCGCTTCGATGGTGGTGCCGCCGGGCGAGCAGACCATATCTTTCAGCTCGCCGGGATGTTTGCCGGTTTCCAGCACCATCTGCGCGGAGCCTTTCACCGCCTGCGCCGCGAACTTGTAGGCCTGGGCGCGCGGCATACCGCCAAGCACGGCGGCGTCGGCCATTGCTTCGATAAACATGAACACATAGGCGGGCGCAGAGCCGCTGACGCCGACCACAGAATGGATAAGATATTCGCTGACGACGGCCGCTTTGCCGAAGCTTTCAAAAATCGCGACCACCTCATCGATTTCCGGCTGCTCAACCAGCACGTTCGGAGTCACCGAGGTCATGCCTTCATTAACCAGCGACGGCGTATTCGGCATCACGCGCACAATCTTACGGTCGTGGCCTAGCACCGTGGCCAGCGAATCGAGCGTCACACCGGCAGCAATCGACACCACCAGCGCATCTTTCTTCAGCTGGCCCGCCAGATCTTTCAGCACTTTCAGGATGACATTCGGTTTTACCGCGCCGAACAGGATATCCACCTCATGCGCCAGCGCCTCGGCGCTCGCGGTGGCGTTGATGCCGTGCTGGCGCGCCAGCGCTTGGTTGGTCTCCGCTTTGCGGTCAAAAACCCAGATGTTTGACGGCGCGACTTGGCCGCTTTTGACCAGCCCGCCAATAATGGCTTTGGCCATATTGCCGCCGCCAACAAACCCAATTTTCTTCTCCAGCATTGCCGTATTCTTAAGAAAGTTCGAAAATGTTAACGCGTTAGCTTACTTCAGCTAGGATTAATAACAAGTCAGCGAAGGAGAACCTGCATGGCGGACAACGAAAATCAGAGCCGGCACTACCCAGTTAAAGAGAATATGCCGTGGCAGCGGCTTGAGTGGCATATCCAGCGCGCGGGTTTTGTACTGTTACTGCTGGTAATGCTTGCTAGTGCGATGGGCTTTTTCTCCAAAGGATGTTTAAGCAACCAGAGCGCCACCAGCACGGATAGCCGACTGAGCGTGGATTATTAACGCTTTGCTCGACGGGAAAGCTATGGATATGACGTTGCGCTTAAAGCAGCTGCACGGTAACAGTTACGAAATCAGGCTGCGCGGCCTGCAGCTGGACGATATTCAACTGCAAACTCTCCAGCCGCAGCCGGACGAAGCCTGGAGCACCGGGGACAGCCTGGTCTGCGCTGGCATCGCCGCGCCGATCAGCAGGAGGCTACGGTCTGGATTGGCACACAGCCGCAGGACTTTGGCTGCTACCACCTTACCGTTACGCTGGACGACACCTCACGCGTGCAGTTCAACCAGTTCGTTTACCCTTAGGAGCCCAACATGGAAACGGTTTTGCGCGCAGCCAGCATGTATCTGCTGCTGATGGTGGTATTTTTAATTGCCGGACGGCGCACGCTGATGGAGATTACCTCATTCGACCTGATTTTGCTGCTGATCAAGCGAGGTGACGCAGCAGGCGCTGCTGGGTGATGATTTTTCCGTTACCGGTGCCGGGCTAACCATCGTCACGCTTATCGTGATCGATATTCTGTTCGGCACGCTGAAAACCCATTTTCCCCGCATGGAGCGGCTGATCGATGGCTCGTCGCTAATTCTGGTGGAGGAGGGCAAGCTGCTGCGCCAGCGGGCGAAACGGGCAGGTATCGACGAAGAGGACATTCTGCAAAGCGCGCGCAGCACGCAGCACGCAGGGGCTGGAGCGGCTTGGACCAAATAAAGTTTGCCATTCTGGAGAAGACCGGCATGATCTCCATCATTCTCAAAGCGTAAGGAAAGAATATGGTTATCTGGGTTGATGCCGACGCCTGCCCCAACGTCATTAAAGAAGTGCTCTACCGCGCGGCAGATCGCACCAAAACGCAGGTAACGTTTGTTGCCAACCAGTCGCTGCGCGTGCCACCGTCGCCTTATCTGAAAACCTTGCGCGTGCCTGCCGGGTTTGATGTGGCGGATAATGAGATTGTGAAGCGTGTTGAGACCGGGGATCTGGTGATCACCGCCGATATTCCGCTGGCGGCAGAGGTGATGGAGAAGGGCGGCGCGGCGCTGAATCCGCGCGGCGAGCGCTATTCACCCGCTACTATTCGCGAAAAACTCACCATGCGCGACTTTATGGACACGATGCGTGCCAGCGGGGTGCAAACGGGCGGCCCAGCGGCAATGAGTCCGCGTGACCGCCAGCAGTTTGCTAACGCGCTTGATAGCTGGCTTACGCAGCGTCAGCGCTGAAATCAGACGAAGCTCTCGTCGTTGCCCAGATCGTTGAAGTCGTTATTGTCCGCGTAGTTGTTATCCCAGCCGTTGTTCTGGTCGAGGAAACCGTTGCCGCCGCTGTTGAAGGTATCGAGATTCTCATCGACCTATGGTAACGGCGGCTCGTTGATGATATTAACAATCTCTTCCGGCTGTGAATGGTGGAACAGGCTGGTGAGCAGTCCGCCATCACCACACCGCCGGCCACGCCGACCGCTGTTTGCAATGCGCCGCCAAGGAAGCCGGTGCCGCGCGCAGCCGCAGCCGCGGCATTGTTGTACTGTTGCTGCGGTGCGTTATTCCCCCCCCCCCCCGGCTGCTAGCGCGATCTGCACGAAACACGCATGGTTAAGCGGTTAAAAATTAATGAATAGGTTGTGAAAATCGGAAAAGGATGCGCATTTCTTGCTTCGCGGGTAGAGGCGTTAACGGTTTCCGGCTATGATGCCTCGCATTATCAAGCGCTACACCGCGTTATATGGCCTGCAATGGCGGAGGAACTGCCCTGATGTCTCGACCCATTTATCTGATCGGCGCACGCGGCTGCGGCAAAACCACAGTGGGTGAAGCGTTGTCGCGCGCACTGGGCTACAGCTTCCGCGATACCGACCACCATCTGCAACTCAGCACCCAGCGCAGCGTGGCACAGATTGTGGCAGATGAAGGATGGGAAGGCTTCCGCGCACGGGAAACGGAATCACTGAAGGCCATTACAGCACCGTCTACGGTGATTGCGACTGGCGGTGGCATGGTGCTGGCTGAGCATAATCGCCGCTTTATGCGCGAGCATGGGCAGGTAATCTGGCTCAGCGCGCCGTCGCACGTTCTGGCACAGCGGCTGGAGAGCCAGCCGGAAGCGGCGCAGCGGCCCACGCTAACCGGCCGTCCGATTGCCGAAGAGATGGGCGATATTCTGCGCGAACGTGCGCACCTCTACCGCGACGCTGCGCATCATGAAGTCAACGCCATGCAGATGCCAGAATGTGTGGTTGACGAAATTCTTCAGTCGCTCTCGCTGGCGCGCGCCAGCTAACCGCCGCGCTTTTTCTTCAGATTCTTCCCGCTTTCCCGCCTAGGTCGTGTAGCCTGGCTATACTGATTCTCAGACGGGAATCGTCTCGTCGTGTGGAATACAGCTAGCTAGGAGGGATTACTATGCCAACCAGACCACCCTATCCACGCGAAGCGCGCGTTGTCGCCGTAGAAAAAGGGCCGCAGGGCAGCACCGTTACGTCATGGGAATTACGTGCCGATCACCCATCGCCTAATACCTTAATTAGCGAGCATGAAACGGAATCAGAAGCGCAGGATGCCAAAGACCGTTATGAAAATGTGGAAAAAGAATAAGGCAATCTCTCTGGCAAGGACGCCAGCATAATATAGTTATTTTCCTGCTGGCAGCATTTGCTGTTATTACCTGTCTCATCACAATACGGCTCTTATCCGTTCTGCAATTACGCCCTGCGGCAATATAAAATCATTCCTCACTGCTTCTCTTCCTGTTATTTGACTGCGCGATATCTGTGCGGTGGAAAATTGTGACTTGACCCGGAATCCGCTGCGCTTTAGTTTTAACACATCAATACAGGAACTTAGTTCCATATAATGAAACTCCATTATGACCACACTCGAAAACGCGGCTGCCGTACTTAAGCTGTTTCAGCAAAAAGGCGTGACACGGGGCCATCTTGGGCTGACGTTTACTGACGTTGTGGAGGCGCTGCGGTTGCCGAAAAGTACCGTGTCGCGGCTGCTGGCGACGATGGAAGGTCAGGGGATGCTGGAACGCGATCCTGACAGCCGCTGTTTTCATATTGGCCGCGTACTGCTGTCGGTGGCTGGGCACTATCTCTCTGCGCCGCTGGTGGACAGCGCATCACCTGCTATGGCGCGGCTGGCGGACAAAACCGGCTGTATCGGCTACATCTCGCGGCTTGACGGCTACGATTTGATCGTGATGCGCATGTTCCATGGCCGTCAATTTACTCAGCTGGTCACGCCGCCGGGCAGCCGGATGCCGGCCGCGTGTTGCTGGCGCAGCTCAGTGAAGAAGAGGTACGTCAGCGCTTCCAGAACAGCTGGCAGGCTTTACCGCCTAATTCGCCACAAACGCTGGATGCGCTCTGCGCGAGGCTAGTGGAGATTCGTCAGCAGGGCTGGTCGCTGGCGCGCAACGAAACGCTGCCGGGAATCAGTTCGATCTCTGTTGCACTACATAACAAATATCACGGCGATACGGCAGCACTCTGCCTGTCGTTTTTATCACAGGAGGGGGCGCAGGATTATCCTGCCGCGCTGCTGGATGAATTACGTAATACGGCCAACGACGTGGCCGCAAAATATGGCGCAATGCCACTCTGAATTAATTTTTTATCGGCGTAATACTTCCGCCACACCGGGAAAACACCAGGCCTTCGGGCCTGTTTATTCACACTCACGGACGAAATAAAAAACGGCGTAAGCGAGCCTTATTCAGGCTCGCGAAGTGTCATTTCATTTCTACCGGTATTCCTGACGGGGACAGTATGGAGAAGGTTAATCCACTCAAGCAGATCGGCGTGGCGATAGTATTAATCGCCTTGTCGGTTGCAGGTGCCATTATCGGCGTACAGCTTATTACCACTACCGGCGTGACGCCGAATACCTCAATTATCGGCGCGTTATTTGCCATGCTGCTGGCACGTATTCCGCTCCAGGCATTTCGCCGCTATCGCTCAGTTGAAATTCAAAACCTCGCGCAGACCGCCATCTCTTCCGCCACCTTCGGCGCGGCAAACAGCTTATTGATGCCAATTGCTGTGCCCTGGGCGCTGGGGCAGCCGCAGCTGGTGCTGACGATGTTCTGCGGCGTCAGCGCAGCGATGCTGCTGGATGCATATCTGCTTTATCGCCTGTTCGATACCCGCATGTTTCCCGCCAGCAACGCCTGGCCACCTGGCCAGCCTTTGCCGACATGGGCTACGATGGCTTTATCCTGCGCGGCATCGGCGCACGTCCAACGCGCATCGGTATGGTCTCTGACGCAGACGGTGCGGTTGCGGCCGTCACCAGCGCGCTGAAGCTGGCCATCATACAGACTAAAGGCGACGTGCTGACAGGGGATGTGATCGTTACCACTCATATCTGCCCGGATGCGCCGACGCGCCCGCACGAGCCGGTCGATTTTATGGATTCGCCAATCGACGACGTCACCATGAACGACAATGAAGTGGTGCAGGAAGTGGACGCTATCCTGTCGATTGATACCACCAAAGGCAACCGCATTATCAACCACATAAGGTTTCGCGCTGTCGCCTACGGTTAAAGAAGGCTACATCCTGCGCGTGTCGGAAGATCTACTGCGCATTATGGAGATGACTACCGGCCGTCCGGCGGTAACCTTCCCGATTTCGACGCAGGACATTACTCCTTACGGCAACGGGATTTACTACCTCAACAGCATTCTGCAACCTTCTACCGCGACGGATGTGCCGGTGGTTGGCGTGGCGATCACCGCCGAATCGGTGGTGCCGGGCTGTGGCACTGGCGCAAGCCACGAAGTGCATATTGCGGCGGCTGAAAAATTTACGGTGGAAGTCGCGAAAGAGTTTGGCAGTGAGACCTGCCATTTTTACGATGCGGACGAGTATGCGCGTCTGCTGGCGCTGTATGGCAGCCTAGGCCACCTGCGTAAACGAGATTAACAATAACAAAATCCTTGGTTACCCTGACGATTGGCCAGTCGCCGCGCAGCGATATTATGCCGCTGCTTGCCGCCCATTTGCAGGGTGAGCATACCGATCACGTCGCCCTGCTGGACGGGCTGAACGAGGCGGATATTGCAGCACGTTTTGCCCCCGGCGAGCACGATGGCGTGCTGGTGTCGCGTTTGCAGAATGGCACTCAGGTGCGGCTGGCGACGGCAAAGGTCGAGCAGGGATTGCAGGCAAAAATCGACGCACTGGAAGCGGAAGGCTACGACACTATTCTGCTGCTGTGCACCGGCGAGTTTGGCAAGCTGACCAGCAAGAGCGCGCTGCTGCTGGAGCCGGATCGTATTATTCCACCGATGGTTTCCGCTATTGTGCACGACCATCATGTCGGCATTGTGGTGCCGGTGGAGGAGCAGATCCGCGAGCAGGCTAACAAGTGGCGCAACCTTCAGCGTCGTCCCTGTTTTGCCGTCGCCAGCCCCTATATTTCAGATAATGAGAAGCTGACCGACGCCGCGCTTTCGCTTCAGGAGCAGGGTGCAGACGTGCTGGTGGCGAAGCTGGCCGCCGAGCTTATCGTCTAAGGGCAGGTGAGATCACAAACCCGGAGGTGAACCTGCAATTCGCGTGACAGATCAGCGAGTCCAGCTCTACACTGCCAGACACCTTTAATGTGCTGCGAGGAAGTAACATGCTCAATGTAAGTGATAATTTTGACGGAAAAGTGAAATCGATTGGTTTCGACAGTGCGAGCACCGGCCGTGCCAGCGTTGGCGTGATGGTGGAAGGCGAATATACCTTTGGCACCGCGCAGCCGGAAGAGATGACGGTGGTGAGCGGATCGCTGAAGGTGCTGCTGCCGGGCGAAACCGAGTGGCAATGGTTTTAGGCGGGTTCGGTGTTCAACGTGCCGGGCCACAGTGAGTTTCATCTGCAGGTGGGTGAGCCGAGCTCCTATCTCTGCCGCTATCCGAAAGAGTAAAAAAGGCCGCAAAGCGGCCCCTTTTTTAGCGGATGATGGTGACCTGCTCCAGCCGGGTATCCTGCCACGGCGCGCTGCCCAGCTTCTACGCCAGCGGTGCCAGCACACGCAGATCCTCCAGTCACGCGTCTCTACCGTTTTCTGTCCCTCACTCTCACTACGACACGCTATTTGCTGATAGCGACCGCTAAAGGCGGGGTTGATGCTCTGCGCCTCGCTGCCCGCCAGCACGCTGCACTGCTGCCCCGCGTGCGGCGCACGTCCGGCGACGACGCGCGCTCCACTAAATCCGTGTCGACAGTAAACGTCTGTCCGTCCACCAGCGGGAAACGCAGCGTGGTTTTTAGCGCTTCCAGTCGGCTTGGCTGCGAGGCAATCGACATCGCAAACTTCAGCTGGCTCAGATTGCCTAGCGTCAGGCGCTGCACCTTCCAGATACCGTAGTTTTCCAGCTTGCGCAGGTAGCCCTGCTCGTCGACGTCGATACGCACCGCTACCTTGCCCGATGGGCTGTTCTCCACCCAGTTCTGCTGGCGGAAACGCGGCAGTGCCCAGGGCGCAATCAGCTGATGAACCTGCTGTTCCAGCGCCTTGTCCAGCCGCAGCGCCGCCATAACAGAGCCCGGGTTATCGCTCAGAGCGGGCAGAATGGTGTGCGCATCGCGGCTAAATGATTCGTGCGGCGCGGAGGTAAAGCGGCCCAGCGCACGGAAGCTGTTCAGATCGGTACTGGCGCAAAGGCGGGTGAACGTCTGTTTCATCACCGGCGTCAGCGGGAAAGCGTCTTTGCGACGGGTGATATCCATGCCGTCTAGCGAGTCGGTCACGTAGCCTTTGTCATCCACATCCATAATCGACACCGGTTCAAGCGCTTGCGTCTGACAGTTGAAGCGATAGTTTTCTACCTTAAAGGCGTAAGGGGCGTCATAAGGGGGATCGAAATCGCGGGTCGCATAGTCGTAGCAGAAACACACCTGCAATTCATCGCCGCTGCGCTTCAGGCTGGCGACGTCAACGAGCGCGGTGGAACCAAAACGGTTAGTTGACGCGATCTTTTTCCAGACCACCGCTTTCTCCGGCAGGCTACAGATACGCTTCAGCGTGTCAGGATCTTGGTTGGGGCTAGGCTGCGGTGGGGCGTAGCGGCTAAATTCGCTGCCGTAAAAGCGCGCGGTCGTCACACCTTTGTTGTCGAGAAAATTGCGGTAGAGCGCCTCGGCTGAGAGTGTTTTACAGTCATAGGCCTGCATCGCGCCGCCAGATTTACCGGCCAGCGCCACCATCACATTAAGGCGGTCGTTGATACGCAATGCATTCAGGCGGGTGAAAGCGGTGTCGCCATAGCTGGCGGCAGAGAAGAGCGTTAACCCGGCGAGCAGCGCTGCGCGGGTAGAGAAACGAGACATAGCGGAAATCCTTTGCCGAAAGAAGCTATTATCGGCAAAGGCGCGTCATTCTTGAACCGTTAGCGTTTGGCTTCGCCACCCAGCGCTTCTACCAGGTTGCTGGTGAGCGCGGCGAGTTCGCTGGTCATCAGGATAAAGTCGGCGTCGAAACGTTGCGCGAAATCCTCGCGGTCGATGTCGTCGTTCTGCTCGCGCAGCGTATCGCTGAACTTCAGGCGCTTCACCGAGCCGTCATCTGCCAGCACGAACTGGATGCGTTCCTTCCAGTCGAGCGCCAGTTTCGTCACCAGCTTGCCCGCTTCGATATGGTTGGCGATCTCGTCGCACACCAGATCCTGCTTTTTACAGCGGATCACGCCACCGTATTCGAGCATCGCTTTCAGCTCGGCTTCATCCATCAGGGCGAAACCAGCAGGAAGATCGCCAGAACGCACCCATTCGGTCAGCGTCAGCTCGATTGGGCTTTCCAGCGTCAGCGGTACCACCGGCAGCGAACCTAGGCTTTTACGCAGCAGCGCCAGCGTATTTTCCGCTTTTTTCGCGTTGGCACAGTCGACCATAATCAGGTTGTTAACGGTATCGATCCAGATAAAAGTCTGGCTAAGACGGCTGAAGGCGCGCGGCAGCAGGCTGTGCAGCACTTCATCTTTCAGCGAATCTTTTTCAGTCTTCTTCAGCTTGCGGCTCTGTTCCGCTTCCAGCTTGCTGATCTTCGCTTCCAGCGCCTGTTTGACGACCGGCGACGGCAGGATCTTTTCTTCTTTGCGGGCGCAAATCACGATCTGGCCGTTGTTCAGATGAGTCAGCGCATCGCTGCGGTTGCCCATCGGTGACACCCAGCCGGTTTTGCTCATATCCTGGCTGCCGCACGGAGAGAAGGTATAAGCCTCAAGCTGTTTTTCCATCTCATCTGCAGAGAGCGGGATCTCCCTATTCAGACGATAAACCATCATATTTTTAAACCACAACATCACAATTCCTTACCGGGGCGCGCGATCTGGCGCACAAGTCGAGAGGTCAGCGCGCATGATAGCGAAACATCGGGGCGGTTTCATTGCCTTTCCCTGACGGCGCTTCTAATGTATCTCTCACCCTGACGAATAATAATGAGGAATAAAGCGTGCGTATACGTATTGATTTGGGCGGTACCAAAGTGGAAGTGATCGCCCTGTCTGACGAGGGGAATGAGCTGTTTCGCCACCGCGTGGATACGCCGCGCGACAACTATGGCGCCACGGTGAAAGCGATTGCCGATCTTGTGCATCTCGCCGAGGCGAAAACCGGGCAAACCGGCAGCGTCGGCGTTGGCATTCCCGGCACCATTTCGCCATACGCGCACCGCGTGAAAAACGCCAACTCCACCTGGCTTAACGGCCCGCTGCTGGATCTCGATCTGGCGCTGCAGCGTGAGGTGCGCATCGCCAACGACGCCAACTGCCTGGCGGTCTCCGAGGCAATTAACGGCGCAGGAGCGGGCCAGCCGCTGGTGTTCCCGGTGATCATCGGCACCGGATCGGGCGCAGGTGTGGCGATCAACGGCGAGGCGCGGATTGGCGGCAACGGCAACGCGGGCGAGTGGGGCCATAATCCGCTGCCGTGGATGGATGAAGAGGAGCTGCGCTACTGTGAAGAGGTGCCGTGCTACTGCGGGCAGAAGGGCTGCATTGAAACCTTTAGTTTCCGGCACCGGGTTGCATCGATTACCGGCGGCTGAGCGGCAAGCCCTTGAAGGGTGCCGAGATCGTAAAACTGATTGCGCAGCAGGATCCGATCGCCGAGCAGGCGATGCAGTGCGACGAAACCCGGCTGGCGAAGTCGCTGGCGCAGGTGGTGAACCTGCTGGACCACGATGTGATCGTGCTCGGCGGCGGCATGAGCAACAACGATCGTCTCTACGAGAACGTGCCAACGCTGATGAAGCAGTGGGTATTTGGGGGCGAATGTGAAACGCCGGTGCTGAAGGCAAAACACGGCGATTCGAGCGCGGGGTACGCGGCGCGGCTTGGCTGTGGCCGCTGCAGCGTTAGGCCTGAAAGACTACTGCGCTGCGCCGAAGGTGAACTGCCAGTCTTCCGGCACGCCGACTGGCGGCAGCGGCAGGTTGCGCACGCTGCTCACCTGCTGCTAGGCGCGCAGGCAAAGTGCCTCGTTGCCTTCGGTGCGCAACACGCTGTAACCGCCGTCGGCGCGGCGGTGCGCCGATACCTGGCAGGTCTGGCCTGCATAGCGCGGTGCAACGGTCGCATTGAAATTGCTCACCAGCTGCTGCTGCACATCGTGCAGATAGCTGCACTGCGCGGCCGTATAGTCGGCGCCGCAGGCCTGATGACTTTGTGGTTTGCTGCTGCATTCCGCCAGCAGCGCGCTGGCGAGCAGCAGCGCCATGCCTGTTTTCATTACGCCTCCTGAGCGCGGGGCAGTTCCAGTTTGCTGTAGCCCAGCCCGTTAATTTTATGCACCCGGATCTGCACCTGAATACGCTCTTTCATCGCCTCGACGTGGCTGATCACGCCAATGGTTTGGGCGTTGAGCGCATCCAGCGCGGTGTCGAGCGTTTCGGCGTCCAGCGTACCTACTAAGCACTCGTCGAGAAACAAAGACTCTATACGGGTTTTCACGCTGACTAAATCTGAAAGCGCCAGGCTGACTAGGAAGCGCTCACCACCGGAAAGCGTGCGCGTATCGCGCGCCGCATCCGCCTGCCAGGTATCAATCACGTCCAGCTCCAGCGCGTCGCTGGCGCGGCGCTGCAACAGGTAGCGGCCGTGCAGACGGTCGAGCTGGCGGTTGGCGAGCGCCACCAAGTGATCCAGCGTTAATCCCTGCGCGAAGCGGCGAAATTTATCACCGCTGGCCGAGCCGATGAGATCGTTCAGCTGGCTCCAGTGCACCAGCGCCGCCTCGTCCTCTTCAATCTGCATCATCAGGCTTTGCTGCTGTTCGCGCAAGCTCGTCTCGTCACTGAACGATGCCACAGCCAGCGCCGCGCTAAACAGCTGCTTCGCTGTACTTAGCGCCGGGCTGAGTTTTTCCTGCTGCGTGTCCAGCTCCGCCGCGCGTCCGCCCAGCAGGCTGAGCTGGCTCTGAGCTTTTTGCAGCGACTCCAGCGCCGCGGCCAGCGCGGTGCCGGGCAAGCTGTTGTAGCTCCTGTTCTTCATGGCTTTGCTGCTGTTGCTAAGCGTCCAGCGCAGCGCTGTAACCAGCATCAAAGGTAAGCGCCAGCTCACGCTGTAACCCTTGCCATTGCTGGATTAGTGTTTCCAGCTGCTGGTTTTCAACGGCAAGCTCATCGCGCAGCCGCTGCTGTTCAGCCTTTGCCAGCTTAACGGCCTCGCCTTTTTTGATGCCCTGTTCGCGCAGCGCATCGACCTGCTGCTCTTTCTCCGCCAGCCGCCGCTGATTTTCGCTTAGCTCCAGTGCGGCTTTGCCTCTACCGAAGAGGGCAACAGCCTGACGGAAGAGCAGCAGTGGGCGAAGATCCGTCTGGTGGTCGATATCGCCGGTGAGGTGTGGTGATGCTGTAAACTTGTGCAAACAGGCGCGTAAAACGCGCCTTTTGTGCATAGAAAAGGGCGTCAGTGCTGAAATTTCTCACTCTGTGGAGAAAAAATAAGCACATCATCTGATGCCCTGAGGTGATATAACCGCTGTTTTCACTGCTTTTGCCCGGTTCTACGTCATATCCTTCCGGTTTTCTGATCCCGTATTGCATTTTTTCGCTATAAACGTTCTACTTACGGCCGTTGTCGCATCATCCCACTTGTGAACAGAACAAAATCAGCTCAAATCACCTGCGCGATAAGATTACAGTAAGCATAATGCTCTGGCATAGCGTGCTAAATCGTTGTCAAAGCGCGGTTTGGGGACAACGTAAACCCAACTTCCACCGCAACATTCGTAACAGGCTATACAGTTGTATGACACACCGCTTAACCTCGAAGGATATTCTCGCGCTGGGCTTCATGACGTTTGCCCTGTTTGTTGGCGCGGGTAACATTATTTTCCCGCCGATGGTCGGTATTCAGTCCGGCGAACACGTCTGGACTGCCGCTATTGGCTTCCTGATTACCGCTGTTGGCCTGCCGGTCATGACCGTTATCGCGCTGGCGCGCGTCGGCGGCGGGATTGACACGCTTAGTTCGCCTATCGGCAAAGCCGTGGGTCTGGTACTGGCGACCGTCTGCTATCTGGCTGTCGGCCCGCTGTTTGCGACGCCGCGTACCGCCACCGTGTCGTTCGAAGTAGGCATCGCCCCGCTGACCGGCGACGGCGCGCTGCCGCTGCTAGTTTACAGCGTGATCTACTTTGCGCTGGTGATCGGTATTTCACTCTATCCGGGCAAGCTGCTGGATACCGTGGGCCATTTCCTTGCGCCGCTGAAAATCTTTGCGCTGACGGTGCTGGGCGTTGCGGCGATGCTCTGGCCTGCGGGCACGGTTGCGCCTGCGACCGCTGATTATCAGCGCGCGGCATTCTCCAGCGGTTTCGTTAACGGCTATCTCACCATGGATACCCTTGGCGCGCTGGTGTTCGGCATCGTTATCGTCAATGCGGCGCGTTCACGCGGCGTTGAGAGCGCCAGCCTGCTGACGCGCTATACCGTGCTGGCAGGCCTTATCGCCGGTGTCGGTTTGACGCTGGTCTACCTGAGCCTGTTTAAGCTTGGCAACGGCAGTGGCGCGCTGGTGGAGCAGGGCGCGAACGGCGCGGCGATCCTGCATGCTTACGTGCAGCAGACCTTCGGCGATTTAGGCAGCAGCTTCCTGGACGTGCTGATTTTCGTCGCCTGCATGGTGACGGCGGTCGGCCTGACCTGCGCCTGTGCGGAATTTTTTGCGCAATACCTGCCGTTATCGTATAAAGCACTGGTCTTTATCCTAGGTCTGTTCTCAATGGTGGTGTCGAACCTCGGCCTGAGCCATCTGATTCAGATTTCCATTCCGGTGCTGACGGCGATCTATCCGCCGTGCATTGTGCTGGTGGTGCTGAGCTTCACCCTGAACTGGTGGAACAAAAGCAGCCGCATTATTGCCCCAGCTATGCTGGTCAGCCTGATCTTCGGCATCATTGACGGCGTGAAGACCACCGGTTTTAAAGATATGCTGCCGGCGTTTAGCCAGCATCTGCCGCTGGCGGACCAGGGACTTGCCTGGCTGCCGCCCGCCCTGGTGATGCTGCTTATCGCGGCGATTGTGGATCGCGTGAAAGGACGCGAGCAGGTTACGGCTCACTCGTAACCGCCACAGCTGTTTTTCTCTGACCACGGGCTTGCCCGTGGTTTTTCTTTTCACAGGTACAGGTTGTTATGCAAGAAACCAATAAGCTCAAACGCGGACTCAGCACGCGCCACATCCGTTTTATGGCGCTGGGATCGGCGATTGGCACCGGACTGTTCTACGGGTCAGCGGATGCCATCAGGATGGCGGGTCCAAGCGTGCTGCTCGCCTATATTATCGGCGGCGCGGTGGCCTACATTATCATGCGCGCGCTGGGCGAGATATCGATGAACAATCCGCAGGCCAGTTCGTTCTCCCGCTACGCGCAGGATTATCTTGGGCCGCTGGCGGGATATATCACCGGCTGGACCTACTGCTTTGAGATCCTGATTGTCGCAATCGCTGACGTCACCGCCTTCGGTATCTATATGGGCTTCTGGTTACCGGAGGTGCCGCACTGGATCTGGGTGCTGAGCGTGGTGCTGATTATTGGCGCAGTCAACCTGATGAGCGTGAGGGTGTTCGGCGAGGTGGAGTTCTGGTTCTCCTTCTTCAAGGTCGCCACCATTATCGTGATGATTATTGCCGGTTTCGCCATGATTTTATGGGGCATCGGCAACGGAGGCCAGCCGACCGGCATCCATAACCTATGGAGCAACGGTAGGTTCTTTACGCACGGCATCGTCAGCATGCTGCTGTCGCTACAAATGGTGATGTTCGCCTACGGCGGCATTGAGATTATCGGTATTACTGCCGGTGAAGCCAAAGACCCGGCGCAGTCCATTCCGCGTGCGATCAACTCAGTGCCGATGCGTATTTTGGTGTTCTACGTCGGCACGCTGTTTGTGATTATGTCGATCTATCCGTGGTATTAGGTTGGCACCAACGGTTCGCCTTTCGTTCTGACCTTCCAGCACCTGGGTATTGCTGCTGCGGCGTCGATCCTGAACTTCGTGGTACTGACAGCCTCGCTATCGGCAATCAACAGTGATGTGTTTGGCGTGGGCCTTATGCTGCACGGTATGGCGCAGCAGGGCCATGCACCGAAGATGTTTATGAAGGTGTCAGAGCGCGGCATTCCGTGGGTGACGGTGGTGGTGGTGATGGCGGCGATGCTGATCGTGGTCTATCTCAACTACCTGATGCCGGAGAAGGTGTTTCTGGTGATCGCCTTGCTGGCGACCTTCGCCACCGTCTGGGTCTGGATTATGATTCTGCTGCGCATCGCCGCTGCATGGCTGTCTCCAACCAGCGTAATGCCGGGACGCGATGCGTCTGGCTGGCAGCGTTTATCCATCGACGGCAGGTTAGGGCCAGCGTCGAGCAGGCAGGGATTGGTGTGCGCCGCAATTTTATAGGCTTCTCTGTTGATCACCTTGTCATTGACGCGCTAGGTCAGGCCGCCGCTTGCCCACAGACCGACCATCGCCGCGGCGGCTACTGACATCAGGCAGTAGGTGGGAATGACTTTGCGTGGCTGCCTGACGGGACGGCGGAACGGCTGTTCGACGTAGCGCCATGAGAGCTAGGCAATGACCAGAGCGAACGCGCTAATGCCCAGCCCTGCGAGATGCTGACCGGGCCATCGCTACAGATGCGCGCCAGCGCCAGCAGCGGCCAGTGCCATAGGTACCATGAGTAGGAGACTTTGCCAATAAAGCGCATCGGCGCGTTTCCCAGCACTAGGCGGCTGAGTGCGCCGCGCGCCACGATCAGCAGGCAGGCCGCCAGCACCGGCAGCAGCGCCAGATAGCCGGGAAAGGCGTCGCTTTTATTGAGTTTCAGGGCGCAAAAGGTCGTGAGTGCCAGCCCGGCAAAGGTGAAGAGATTGGCCCAGCGGCCGCTTATTGACTGCGGTTTCTACAGCGCCAGCAGAACGCCTGCGCCGAGTTCCTAGGCGTGCATCGGCAGCAGATAAAAAGCCTGTGAGCTGTTTTGCGGGTGCAGCCAGATGCAGCACGCCAGCGACAGCAGGCTCAGCAGCGTCACCAGCCCGGCCATTGAGGCGCGCAGCCTAGCCGCCAGCAATAATATGAACGGCAGGATGACATCGAATTGTTCTTCGATACACAGCGACTAGGTCATCAGCAGCGGATTTAAATCCGCTGAGGCGCTGAAATAGTCCGTACCTTTAAGCAGAATAATATTAGGCAGGAAAGAAATACGCCGAAGCTGTATTTCGCCAGCTGTCCATATTCCAGCGGCGACAGCAGGAAATAGCCGATGAATAACAGGCTGAACAGCATGACCATCAGCGCAGGTGCTATTCGGCGAATACGTCGCAGGTAGAATTGATAGAAGGAGGACTGGCCGGAAGTGATGTCGCGACTGAGAATGCCGCTGATAAGAAAACCTTAGATAACAAAGAAAATATCGACGCCCGCGTAGCCGCCGGGCAGGGCGCTCACGCCCGCGTGAAACAGTACCACCAGCAGACTAGCAATGGCGCGCAGGCCATCTATATCCGCAGGATAACCCTGTGACGAATTCGTTTTCATTTGCTGTTTCACCGACGTATTTAACACCGCTTATATCGTCAACGCGCCGCCAATAAAGAAATCGGCGAATCCAGTCGCCGAAGTAAGCAAAAGAGAAAAATTATGATAAAGGGATGATTGACGCGGCTATCTTAAAACAAAAAAGCGCGGTGAAATCATGCTAACGGTGAATATAGAAAAGTTCGCACTGGCGGGGTGATAATGGTGAAGCGGAGGTTATGGATAAAAGGGTGACTGATTAGACGAGCTAAAGGCGGATAGAGAAAGCAAGGCGCAGACGCGGAGAGCATGGCCATTCTCTCCGCGTTTCAGGCTATCGTGCGGCCTGTTTAATGTCGGCGATGGCATCCGGGCCGAGCAGCGCATTAACTTGCGCATAGATAGCCGGGTTAGCCAGCAGCACCGGATTGCCGTTCTTCAGGCCGTTGTTTGCCAGATAATCGTTGGTCATGCCGCCCGCCTCACGCATCAGCACAATCCCCGGCAAGCTATCCCAAGGGTTCATATGCGCTTCGTAGTAGCCAATCAGACGGCCCGCGGCTGCCTAGGCGGTGGTGAGCACGCCGGAGCCAATGCGCACAAACATGCCGCCCTGCTCAAGCAGGCCCTGAATCAGGCCGGAAATATGGGCTGCCGGTGCGCGGCTGGAGTTGCTCAGCCCCAGCACGCCTTCGCTGAGATGCTGCGCGCCTGCAAACACGTTTCGTTAACCCAGGCTCCTTTTCCAGTACGCGCGTGGAACAGCTCCTGATGGTTGGGATCGCACACCACACCGATAACGGCTTCACCGTTGCACAGCACTGCAAGCGAGACGCACCAGTTATGCAGGCCGTTGAGGAAACAGGCGGTGCCGTCAATGGGATCGACCACCCAGACCCCAGGTCGCGCCCTCAACGTCGCCGCCGCTCTCTTCGCCCAGCACTGCGTCCTTCGGGAAGCGTTCAGCGATCAGCGTCTTGATCAGCTCTTCAACGTTGCGGTCCGCCTCGCTGACCACATCCTGTAAATCACGTTTGTGTTCGACTACCAGCTGGTGACGCTGCTGATATCAGGCGTAAGCGCGGCTGGCCGCCGCGCGGGCGATCTCGCAGGCGTAATGGTAGCGCGTGTCTGTTTCAGTTTGCGAAGCGGATGACATCTTTTTTCCCTCTAATGGTTTTTCACATGGCTGAAGCGATCATTCACCAGAAACAGCGCTCTGACTGCGTGCCATTGTTAAGAAGGGTTTCATTAAGCCGTAAATGCGAAGCGCTGGTAAGTCAGGAACAAATCACAGCGTTTTGCTATATGCCAGCGCCATCAGGCGCGGGTAGAAGCGGAAAAACAGCGTTTCCAGCTGGGCGTAATGGTCGGTGAAATCGTGATAAGAGTCGCGCAGCGCAGCGCGGACGAGGCTGGGCCATGCCGTTGAGCACGCGCGCCATACGCGCTGGTTCTGCATAGTGCTCGAACCAGCGTTCACGCCACATAACGGCGTTCAGCGCCTGAAAGCTTTCTGGCGTGCCTGCCAGATGCGGCACGATGCGCCGCTCGGCAAAGCGTGAGAAATCTGCCAGCATCATATCCGTGTGAAAGTGTTCCAGTGACGCGCAAGAAAATGGTCCCAGATGACATCCAGCGTAATAGGCGCAACGCGCCGCGTCTCGGGGCGAAACAGCAGACGTGTTTCCTGCACTTCAGGCAGATTATCGGTCATCACATCCAGACGGCGGTGCATCAGAATGCCGTCAGCGACCGGCGTCGGCCAGTGCTCGTGCGGGTTTGCGCGCGCAAAATCGGCCAGCAAATTGCCCGTCAGCGAGCTTTCGGCGAGGTGGGCGAGGTTGAAGATGGGCAAGAAAGTTCATGCCGCATCATTATAGCCAGAAGTGCGGATGCGCAGCCAGTTGTTCAGAATTGGCCGCTTTTCCGCTAAACTGTGTCGCCTGTTTTTCTTCAGAGATAAGAAGTTAGCCATGCGTGTCGCCGATTTTACCTTTGAGTTGCCTGAATCTTTAATCGCCCACTATCCGCAGGCGCAGCGCAGCGGTTGCCGCTTGCTGTCGCTGGACGGGCCGAGCGGGCAGCTGACGCACGGCGTGTTTACCGACGTGCTGGAGAAGCTGCATCCCGGCGATCTGCTGGTATTCAACAATACGCGGGTGATCCCGGCGCGCGTTTTCGGGCGTAAGGCGAGCGGCGGCAAAATCGAGATGCTGGTAGAGCGCATGCTGGACGATAAGCGCGTGCTGGCGCACGTCCGCGCCTCCAAAGCGCCGAAGCCGGGCGCGGAGCTACTGCTGGGCGACGACGAAAGCGTCAAAGCGACGATGGTAGCGCGTCACGACACCCTGTTTGAGATCGTGTTCGAAGATGACCGCGCGGTGCTTGATATCCTTAACAGCGTCGGCCATATGCCGCTGCCACCTTATATCGATCGCCCTGATGAAGAGCCGGACCGCGAGCTTTATCAAACGGTTTATAGCGCGCGTCCTGGTGCGGTTGCGGCACCGACGGCCGGTCTTCACTTTGACGAGCCGCTGCTGGCTGCGCTGCGCGAGAAAGGCGTCGAGATGGCGTTTGTGACGCTGCACGTAGGTGCAGGCACGTTCCAGCCGGTACGCGTCGACAGCAAAGAGCATGTGATGCACTCTGAGTATGCTGAAGTGCCGCAGGAGGTGGTTGATGCGGTGCTGGCGTGTAAAGCACGCGGCAATAAAGTGGTGGCCGTAGGTACCACCTCGGTCCGTTCGCTGGAGAGCGCCGCGCAGGTGAGCAAAGAGGCGCTGATTGCGCCGTTCTTCGACGACACACAGATCTTTATCTATCCAGGCTATGAGTACCAGGTGATCGATGCGCTGATCACCAATTTCCATCTGCCGGAATCGACCCTGATTATGCTGGTATCGGCCTTTGCCGGTTATCAGCACACCATGGCGGCCTATCAGGCCGCGGTGGCCGAACAATATCGCTTCTTCAGCTACGGCGACGCGATGTATATCACGAAGAATCCGCAGGCACTGCATGAGAAAGTCGGTGCCTGATGACGTCCGGTTTATGGCTGCGCTGTAAACTGCCTGTTTAACTATCGCATCAGACTGTTTCTCTGATGGAGGTTTTGTGAAGTTTGAACTTGATACCACAGATGGTCGCGCACGCCGTGGCCGTCTGATTTTCGATCGCGGCGTGGTAGAAACGCCCGCATTTATGCCGGTTGGCACCTGCGGCACGGTTAAGGGCATGACGCCAGAAGAAGTACAGGATACCGGCGCGCAGATTATCCTTGGCAACACTTTCCATCTCTGGCTGCGTCCTGGCCAGGAGTTCATGAAGCTGCACGGCGATCTGCACGACTTTATGCAGTGGAAAGGGCCGATTTTGACCGATTCTGGCGGCTTCCAGGTCTTCAGCCTGGGCGATATCCGTAAGATCACCGAAGCGGGCGTGCATTTCCGCAACCCGATCAACGGCGATCCGATCTTCCTCGATCCCGAGAAGTCGATGGAGATCCAGTCCGATCTGGGATCGGACATCGTGATGATCTTCGACGAATGCACGCCTTACCCGGCGGACTGGGACTACGCGAAGCGCTCAATGGAGATGTCGCTGCGCTGGGCAAAACGCAGCCGCGACCGCTTCGACAGCCTGGGCAACAAGAATGCGCTGTTCGGCATTATCCAGGGATCTGTTTACGAAGATTTACGTGATGTCTCCGTCAAAGGTCTGGTGGAGATTGGCTTTGATGGGTACGCTGTGGGCGGCTTGGCGGTAGGTGAACCGAAAGAGGATATGCATCGCATCCTTGAGCACGTTTGCCCGCAAATTCCGCACGATAAACCCCGTTATCTGATGGGCGTCGGCAAGCCGGAAGATTTAGTGGAAGGCGTACGTCGCGGCGTCGATATGTTCGACTGCGTGATGCCGACGCGCAATGCGCGTAACGGCCACCTGTTTGTGACCGACGGCGTGGTGAAAATCCGTAACGCGAAGCATAAAGATAATACCTCGCCGCTGGATGCCGAGTGTGATTGCTACACCTGTCGCAATTATAGCCGTGCCTACTTGCATCATCTTGATCGCTGTAACGAAATACTCGGCGCGCGCCTGAATACCATTCATAACCTGCGCTATTACCAGCGCCTGATGGCAGGTTTATGCCGGGCTATTGAAGAGGGTAAATTGGAGCGTTTTGTTAGCGAGTTCTATCAACGGACGGGCAAAGCGGTTTTGCCGTTAAGTGTCTGATAATTTTATCAATGAGGGAAATAAAATGAGCTTTTTCATTTCTGACGCCGTGGCTGCCGCAGGTGCACAGTCGCAGGGAAGTCCGTATTCTCTGGTGATCATGCTGGTAGTGTTCGGCTTGATTTTTTACTTCATGATCCTGCGTCCGCAGCAGAAGCGTGCAAAAGAGCACAAAAAGCTGATGGATTCTATCTCTAAAGGTGACGAAGTGCTGACCAGCGGTGGTTTGGTTGGCCGCGTAACCAAAGTTTCTAAAACGGGCTATGTTTCTATCGCTCTGAACGAGACTAACGAAGTGGTTATCAAACGTGATTTCGTGGCTGCCGTCCTGCCGAAAGGTACGATGAAGGCGCTGTAATTTACTTCCCTAAGGGAACTGCCGTGTTAAATCGTTATCCTTTGTGGAAGTACGTGATGCTGGTCGTCGTCATTCTCGTCGGCCTGCTCTATGCGCTTCCCAACCTGTATGGTGAGGATCCGGCTGTTCAGATCACTGGCGCGCGCGGCGGCGGCGCTAGTGAGCAAACGTTGGATCAGATTCAGAACCGGTTAAAACAAGAGAATATTCAGAGCAAATCCCTCGCGCTGGAAAATGGCGCTATCATGGCGCGCTTCACCAACACGGACGTGCAGCTGCGTGCCCGTGAAGCGATTATGAATACGCTGGGCGAAAACTATGTCGTCGCGCTTAACTTGGCTCCGGCTATGCCGCGCTGGCTGAGCATGCTGGCGGCGGAACCGATGAAGCTCGGTCTGGATCTGCGCGGTGGCGTGTACTTCCTGATGGAAGTGGATATGGACACCGCGCTGAGCAAGCTGCAAGAGCAGAATGCCGACAGCCTGCGCAGCGACCTGCGCGAAAAGAATATCCCTTATACCAACGTCAATAAAATTGCTAATTACGGCGTGGAAATCCGTTTCCGCGACGGCAACAGCCGCGACGAGGCGATTAACTGGCTGACCACGCGTCATCGCGACATAGTGATCTCTTCCAGCGGCAGCGATACGCTGCGTGCGGTGATGAGTGATGCGCGCTTCAGCGAAGCGCGTGAATATGCCCTTCAGCAGAACATCACTATCCTGCGTAACCGCGTGAACCAGCTCGGCGTTGCCGAACCGCTGGTGCAGCGTCAGGGTGCTGACCGCATCGTGGTCGAACTGCCGGGTATTCAGGATACTGCGCGTGCCAAAGAGATCCTCGGCGCGACCGCAACGCTGGAGTTCCGTCTGGTCAACACCTCTGCCGATCCGACTGCGGCTGCCAATGACCGTGTCCCGGGCGACTCAGAAGTGAAGCAGACGCGTGAAGGCCAGCCGGTTGTGCTCTACAAGCGCGTGATCCTGACCGGTGACCATATCACCGACTCAACTTCCAGCATGGACGAGTACAACCAGCCGCAGGTCAATATCTCCTTGGACGGCGCGGGCGGCAATATCATGTCTAACTTCACCAAGGACAATATCGGCAAGCCGATGGCGACCCTGTTTGTGGAGTACAAAGACAGCGGTAAGAAATACGCCAACGGTCGCGCGGTGCTGGTGAAGCAGGAAGAGGTTATCAATGTCGCCAATATCCAGTCTCGCCTCGGCAACAGCTTCCGCATCACAGGCATCAGCAACCCGAACGAAGCGCGTCAGCTGTCGCTGCTGCTGCGTGCGGGCGCGCTGATTGCACCGATTCAGATCGTGGAAGAGCGCACAATCGGCCCGACCATGGGCGCGCAGAACATTACACAGGGGCTTGAAGCCTGTCTGTGGGGGCTGATCGCTTCCATTCTGTTTATGGTGGCGTTCTATAAGAAGTTCGGCCTGATCGCGACCAGCGCGCTGCTGTGTAACCTAGTGCTGGTTGTCGGCATCATGTCGCTGCTGCCGGGCGCAACGCTCACTATGCCGGGTATTGCCGGTATCGTGCTGACGCTGGCGGTAGCGGTCGATGCGAACGTACTGATCAACGAGCGTATTAAGGAAGAGCTGAGAAACGGACGTTCCGTGCAGCAGGCGATCCATGAAGGCTACAAAGGTGCCTTCTCCAGTATCGTCGACGCTAACGTAACGACGCTTATCAAGGTCATCATCCTGTATGCGGTTGGTACAGGTTCAATTAAAGGGTTTGCGATTACCACCGCAATTGGTATCGCCACCTCGATGTTTACCGCGATCGTTGGAACGCGCGCCATCGTGAACTTGGTGTACGGCGGCAAACGCATCAACAAGCTGTCTATCTGAGGAGTGCGTTGTGGCACAGGAATACAATATTGAACAGCTGAACCATGGGCGTAAAGTCGTCGACTTTATGCGCTGGGACACGCTGGCGTTTATTATCTCCGGCCTGCTGATCGTGGCGTCCATCGCCATGATTTCGGTGCGCGGCTTTAACTGGGGTCTCGATTTCACCGGTGGTACGGTGATCGAGATTAGCCTAGAGAAGCCTGCCGAGCTGGACACGCTGCGTGACGGGCTGGAAAAAGCGGGCTATGCCGATCCTATCGTGCAGAACTTTGGCAGCAGCCGTGACGTGATGGTGCGTATGGCACCGATGGACGGTCCGGCAGGCCAGGAGCTGGGCAACAAGATCATTACCATCATCAATCAGACCACGCAGCAGAACGCGACCATAAAGCGCATTGAGTTCGTTGGCCCGAGTGTGGGTAACGATCTGGCGCAGGAGGGGGCGATGGCACTGCTGGCGGCACTGATTGCGATTCTGATCTATATCGGCATTCGCTTTGAGTGGCGTCTGGCGCTCGGCACCGTACTGGCGCTGGCGCACGACGTAATCATCACCTGTGGCATTCTGTCGCTGGCACATATCGAGATCGACCTGACGATTGTGGCCTCGCTGATGTCAGTGATTGGCTACTCGCTCAACGATAAGATCGTGGTTTCCGACCGTATTCGTGAGAACTTCCGCAAGATCCGTCGCGGCTCCTCTTACGATATTACCAACGTGTCCCTGACTCAGACGCTGAGCCGTACCTTGATCACCTCGCTGATCACGCTGGCGATGATCCTGATCCTGTTCATCTTTGGTGGCGCGCTGTTGAAAGGCTTCTCGCTTACCATGCTGATCGGTGTCACCATAGGTACTGTTTCGTCGATTTATGTCTCTTCCGCGCTGGCGTTGACGCTGGGCATGAAGCGCGCGCATATGCTGGTGCAGAAAGTAGAGAAAGAGGGCGCAGATCAGCCTTCAATCCTGCCGTAATACGCTGAGCGATGAAAAGGCTGCCACTGGGCAGCCCTTTTTGTTTTGCGGTTATGGCACAGGAACGGCAGGCGCGTCGCCAGTCACATCATGCACGCGCACAAAGCCGAGTTGGCTTGGTGCGAAACATGCTCAGCCGCAGCGGCACCGTGACCGAGGCGCGCGGCAGCAGCGCGGCTGGCACTTCAATAGTCTGGCTCAGGCTACAGGCTTCCATCGGCTTACCGGTCGCGGGATCCAGCTCGCCCCAGACAACGCACGCATGCAGCGCGGGAACCGCCTTGCTGCCTGTCGCGCTAATGGTGATGTTGGCGCGAGCACCGCTGGCTTCCGCAGCAAGGCGCGTCAGCGACAGGCGCAGCGTACCGAGCTGAGTTTGCAGCTCTACTGGCGTGTTGGCCTGTGAGACCAGCCAGGCACCCTGAGTGGAGTTGCTGTTAAGCTGCCCTTGGATTTCGATAGCGCTCGCCTGGTTAGTCAGGTGGCGCATCTGCTGATTCAACTGGCTCACTTCCTGATGCAGCTGATTCACCTTTGGGCTACTTGGTGCAGAGGCACAGCCGCTTAACAGCGCAGCGGCACACGCCAGCGGAGCCCAAACCATCCTGATCATAAAATCGACCTTGTCGGTTATTTAGGAATACGCAGTACCTGGCCCGGGTAGATTTTATCAGGGTGCGTCAGCATGGGTTTATTCGCTTCAAAAATCTTGTTGTACTCGTTGGCGTTGCCATAAACCGTTTTCGAAATGGCACTCAGTGTATCGCCGCTTTTTACTGTGTAGAATTCCGCTTCCGGCGCGCTGTCGGCCACTTTTACTTGGTCGTCAACTTTGGTGATGCCCGCGACGTTACCGGCCGCCACCAAAATTTTCTCTTCAGCTCCTGAGAAATGCCCTCGCCGCTCACCGTTACGGTGTCGCCGTTTACCGCCACGTTTACTTTGTCACTGTCCGGTAAGCCCAGCTTGTCGATATGGTCCTTCAGCTTTTTGCTCGATCATCATGGCCGGATACCGCATCCCACAGTTTTTCGCCGGCCTCTTTCACAAAGTTAAACAAACCCATATATCCTCCAGATTGTCGTGGTGTAAGCCGTCTTTCTGACGACATCAATAAGCATAGTCACTTTCTCGCTACGTCTCCTGCTTTAGCCAAAAGTGCAAAGGCACGCTTATACATTTTGTTGACATTGCATTCGCGCTACACTGTATGGCCCATTTATTTAGCGTCAGGAAACGTCATGCACTGCCCATTTTGCTCTGCTGTGGACACTAAAGTCATTGATTCACGTCTGGTTAGCGAAGGATCATCCGTGCGCCGCCGCCGTCAGTGTCTGGTATGCCATGAACGTTTCACCACCTTTGAGGTGGCAGAGCTGGTGATGCCGCGGGTAGTGAAAAGCAATGACGTACGCGAACCCTTCAATGAAGACAAGCTCAGCAGCGGCATGATGAAGGCGCTGGAGAAGCGCCCGGTGAGCGCTGATGCGGTCGAAAGCGCGGTAAACCATATCAAAACCCAGCTGCGCGCCACCGGCGAGCGGGAAATTCCCAGCAAGCTGATCGGCAATATGGTGATGGATGAGCTGAAAAAGCTCGATAAGGTGGCCTATATTCGCTTCGCCTCGGTCTACCGCAGCTTTGAAGATATTCGTGATTTTGGTGCAGAGATCGCTAAGTTACAGGATTAACCATGACCGATGAACGCTATATGGCGCGTGCGCTGGAGCTGGCGCGACGCGGCCGTTTTACCACCACACCGAATCCCAACGTAGGCTGCGTGATTGTGCGCGACGGCGAGGTCGTGGGTGAAGGCTGGCATCAGCGCGCGGGCGAGCCGCATGCCGAAATCCATGCGCTGCGTATGGCGGGCGAGAAAGCGCGCGGGGCGACCGCTCACGTGACGCTGGAGCCATGCAGCCACCATGGCCGCACGCCGCCGTGCTGTGATGCGCTGATTGCCGCAAGGGTTAGCCGCGTGGTCGCGGCGATGCAGGACCCCAATCCACAGGTCGCAGGTCGCGGCCTGTACCGGCTGCAGCAGGCGGGTATTGCGGTGAGCCAGGGCCTGATGATGGCGGAAGCGGAAGCGCTGAATCGCGGTTTCCTGAAGTGGATGCGTACCGGTTTTCCTTGGGTTCAGCTCAAGCTCGGTGCATCGCTCGATGGCCGCACCGCGATGGCCAGCGGCGAAAGCCAGTGGATTACCTCGCCTGCGGCGCGACGCGACGTACAGCGCCTGCGTGCGCAAAGTTCAGCTATTCTCAGCAGTAGCGCTACCGTGCTGGCGGACGACCCGTCGCTAAAGGTGCGCTGGCGCGAGCTAGACAGTGAAACCCAGTCGCTGCTGGACGAATCTACGCTGCGCCAGCCGCTGCGCGTGATTGTCGACGGTCAGAATCGCGTCACTCCGCAGCATAAATTGATTACGCAGCCGGGCGAAACCTGGCTGATGCGCGCCGTGCCGGATGAGCAGGCCTGGCCAGAAAGCGTGACGCAGATTGCTGTGCCGCCGCGTGGCGAACAGCTCGATCTGGTGGCGCTGATGCTGCTGCTGGGCAAACGCCAAGTAAACAGCCTGTGGGTTGAAGCGGGCGCATCGCTGGCCGGGGCGCTGTTGCAGGCTGGTGTGGTAGACGAGCTGATCGTCTATCTGGCATCAAAGCTGCTTGGCGACGCCGCGCGCGGCCTGTGCCAGCTGCCCGGCTTAGGGCAACTGGCTGATGCGCCAGCCTTTTCATTTAGCGACGTGCGCCAGGTCGGGCCCGATTTGCGCCTGACGCTGACGCCACGCTGAGCGTGGCGGAAAAGCGAGAGCACGCCGCCAAAGAGTGTGATAGAATTCGCCCCCCTGCGGGGCCATAACAAAACCCTGAAAGGATAAGTATGAAAGTTATCGAAGCTGCTGTTGCCACGCCTGAGGCTAATATTGCCATCGTCATCGCGCGTTTTAACAACTTCATCAACGACAGCCTGCTGGACGGTGCGATCGATGCGCTGAAGCGTATTGGTCAGGTGAAAGAACAAAACATCACCGTCGTCTGGGTACCAGGCGCCTACGAACTGCCGCTGGCAGCCCGCGCGCTGGCGAACAGCGGTAAGCACGACGCCATTGTGGCGCTGGGCACCGTAATCCGCGGCGGCACCGCTCACTTTGAATATGTCGCCGGCGAAGCCAGCTCTGGCATTGCTAATGTGGCCATGACCAACGAAATCCCGGTGACCTTCGGCGTGCTGACCACTGAAAACATCGAGCAGGCTATTGAGCGTGCCGGTACTAAAGCGGGTAACAAAGGTGCCGAAGCGGCACTGACCGCACTCGAAATGATTAACGTATTGAAAGCCATCAAAGCCTGATTTTTGTAAGGGGAATTTTGTGAAACCTGCTACTCGTCGCCGCGCCCGCGAGTGCGCTGTCCAGGCGCTTTACTCCTGGCAGCTGTCCAAAAACGACATCGCCGATGTGGAATACCAGTTTCTGGCGGAACAAGACGTCAAAGACGTCGACATTATCTATTTCCGCGAACTGCTGTCCGGTGTGGCGACCAACAGCGCATACTTGGATGGGCTGATGAAACCTTACCTGTCGCGCCAGCTGGAAGAGCTGGGCCAGGTAGAAAAAGCGATCCTGCGTATTTCGCTGTATGAACTGAGCAAGCGCAGTGATGTGCCCTACAAAGTGGCCATCAATGAAGGCATCGAGCTGGCGAAAGTGTTTGGCGCTGAAGACAGCCATAAGTTTGTCAACGGCGTGCTGGATAAAGCCGCTCCACAAATTCGACCCAATCGCAAATAAATAAAAGGCCGGCTTGCCGGCCTTTTTTACATCGTAAGCGGAACGCAACCATGTCCTGTGGCGAATTCGAACTCATCGCACGCTACTTCAATCGCAGAACGCGCAGCCGTCGGGATGTTGAAACCGGCATCGGTGATGACTGTGCGCTGATGAGCGTGCCTGAGAAACAGACGCTGGCGATCAGCACTGATACGCTGGTGGCGGGCGTCCACTTTTTACGTGATATCCATCCAACCGATCTCGGCTATAAAGCGCTGGCGGTGAACCTCAGCGATCTGGCGGCTATGGGCGCCGATCCCGCGTGGCTAACGCTGGCGCTGACGCTGCCAGAGGTGGATGAAAGCTGGCTGGCAGCCTTTAGCGAGAGCCTGTTTGAGCTGCTGGAATATTACGATATGCAGCTGGTGGGCGGCGATACCACGTGCGGTCCGCTGAGTCTGACGCTGGGCATTCACGGCCTGGTGCCGCATGGCCGCGCGCTGAAACGCTCAGGTGCGAAGCCTGGCGACTGGATCTATGTGACCGGCACGCTGGGCGACAGCGCGGCGGGGCTGGCGCTGTTGCAGCAGCATCATCGCATTAACGATCCGGCGGTGCATGAAGCGTTGATCAAGCGCCATCTGTGTCCGATGCCGCGTATCCTGCAAGGGCAGGCGCTGCGTTCGCTGGCGTCAGCGGCGATCGATCTCTCCGACGGCCTGATCTCCGATCTCGGCCATATTCTGAAAGCCAGCGGCTGCGGGGCACGTTTAAATCTTGATGCGCTGCCATTGTCACCAGCATTGCGCGACCACTTTGCGCCCGAGCAGGTTCTGCGCTGGGCGCTGAGCGGCGGCGAGGATTATGAGCTCTGCTTTACCGTGGCGGAGATGAACCGTGGGGCGCTCGACGTCGCGCTGGGTCATCTTGGCGTGTCTTTTACCTGTATCGGGCAGCTGATGCCGGAAGCAGAAGGCTTAACGCTGCTTGAACAGGGCAAGCCAGTCACATTCAGCCATAAGGGTTTTGATCACTTTGACGCGAAATAAGGATGTGGCGGAGAGTCGCCTGCGCATGAGCAATCCCTGGCATTTACTCGCCACAGGTTTTGGCAGCGGTTTAAGCCCTTACGTGCCGGGCACCATGGGCTCGCTGGCGGCGATCCCGTTTTGGTGGCTGATAGCCAAACTGCCGCAGGATATCTACTCGCTGATTGTGCTGCTCGGCATCAGTATTGGCGTCTATATCTGTCACCGCACGGCGAAATATATGGGCGTGCACGACCACGGCAGCATCGTGAGGGATGAGTTTATTGGCATGTGGATCACGCTGATGGCGATTCCGGCCAATACCTAGCAGTAGGTGCTGGCCGGTTTTGTGGTGTTCCGCATTTTCGATATGTGGAAACCTTGGCTGATCCGCTGGTTCGACCGCAACGTGCACGGCGGCATGGGCATTATGGTGGATGATATTATCGCTGGGGTGATCTCAGCGGCGCTGCTCTATGCTGCGGGGTTGTGGCTGGCGGCTTGATCCCAAATCATGCAAAGGTGCTCTCTCAGGGCGCACAGAATGAACACAAGCGGGTAGTACGGACAGAAGAGCAAAGCGTCCCGCGCCACGGACAAAAACGCCGGAAGCGTTTTTGAACAACACAGCGTGTTGGCCTGTTTACGGGCGCACCTCATGGATGAGGTGCGTATTCGCGCGGGCCGAGCGAGCAGGGATGCCTTGAGCGACTTTGCGATCTGGCCGTACTACCGGCTCAGGCACTCAACCAGCAGCCATTAACGCGACTATTCGAATCCTACCACCGGGTGCGGCTGATAAGCTGTCTCCAGCTCGGCAATCTCTTCACTGCTGTCGTCCGAATAGCTGTTCGCCGTATCAAAAAAGTTAATGCCTGCGTCCAGCGCCTGCTGGATCAGCGGACGGCTGCTCGCTTCCAGCAGCGTCCAGGCGTGACGGCCGCGATCCGGCTCGCTAAAGGTCATACAGCCGAGACAGAGACGGGAAACGTGCCTAACTGGGTGGTTTTCATGAAAGCTCCTGCTATGCATTAAACAATCGGTTAAGCATAGCAGGAAAGCAGGGCAGGGGATTTACTCGGCGAGCCAGTCGCGGATCTGCCGCTGAATGCCTTGCGCATCCAGCTGATAGTCGTGGCGCACCTCATCCTGAGTGCCCTGCGCGATAAACTCATCCGGCAGGCCCAGGTTCAGCACCGGCACGCGCAGGCGCTTCGCCATCACGGTTTCATTAACGCCGCTGCCCGCGCCGCCTTTGATTGCGCCTTCTTCCAGCGTCACCAGCGACTCGTGGCTCTGCGCCAGCTCGGCGATCAGCGCCTCATCAAGCGGCTTCACAAAACGCATATCCACCAATGTGGCGTTCAGAGCTTCCGCCGCTTCCGCCGCCGCAGGCAGCAGCGTGCCGAAGTTAAGGATGGCTAGTTTCTCGCCCTGACGTTTCACCACGCCTTTGCCCAGCGGCAGACTTTGCAGCGGTGTCAGCTCGACGCCAACTGCATTGCCGCGCGGATAGCGCACCGCGCTCGGCCCGTCCTGATAGTGATAGCCGGTATAAAGCATCTGGCGGCATTCGTTCTCGTCGCTTGGCGTCATGATAACCATTTCTGGCACGCAGCGCAGGAAGGCGAGGTCAAATGCACCCTGATGCGTCTGCCCATCGGCCCCAACAATGCCACCGCGATCGATAGCAAACAGCACCGGCAGTTTCTGGATCGCCACATCGTGGATCACCTGATCGTAGGCGCGCTGCAAAAAGGTCGAGTAGATCGCCACAATGGGCTTATAGCCGCCGATCGCCATGCCCGCAGCAAAGGTCACCGCGTGCTGCTCGGCAATCGCGACGTCGAAATACTGTGATGGAAAACGACGGGAGAACTCCACCATGCCGGAGCCTTCACGCATCGCAGGCGTAACCGCCATCAGCTTCGCGTCGTCCTGGGCTATTTCGCACAGCCAGTTACCGAAAATTTTGGAGTAGCTCGGTAGCCCTTCAGCGCTCTTAGGCAGCGCGCCGCTGGCGGGATCGAACTTCGGCACCGCGTGCCAGGTAATCGGATCCTCTTCCGCCGGGGCATAACCTTTGCCCTTTTTGGTCATGATGTGCAGGAACTGCGGCCCTTTCAGGCTGCGCATGTTGGTAAGCGTGGTCACCAGCGTCAGCACGTCATGGCCGTCGACCGGGCCGATATAGTTAAAGCCCAACTCCTCGAACAGCGTGCCCGGCACAACCATGCCTTTCAGGTGCTCTTCGGTGCGCTTTACCAGCTCTTTAATCGGCGGCAGCCCGCCCAGCACGCGCTTGCCGCCCTCGCGCAGGCGCGAGTAGGTTTTGCCAGAGAGGATCTGCGCCAGACGGTTGTTCAGCGCGCCCACGTTCTCGGAGATCGACATCTCGTTGTCGTTGAGGACTACCAGCATATCGGGCTTGATGTCGCCCGCGTGGTTCATCGCCTCAAATGCCATACCTGCGGTAATCGCGCCGTCGCCGATAATGCAGGCGGTACGGCGACCCTGGCCTTCGCGCTCTGTCGCCGCTGCCATACCCAGCCCGGCGCTGATAGAGGTTGAAGAGTGGCCAACGCTCAGCACGTCATATTCACTCTCGCCGCGCCACGGGAAAGGATGCAGGCCATTTTTCTGGCGGATGGTGCCGATGCGATCGCGTCGGCCGGTCAGAATTTTATGCGGGTAGGCCTGATGACCAACATCCCATACCAGATGATCGAACGGCGTGTTGTAGACGTAATGCAGCGCGACGGTCAGCTCGACCACGCCCAGACCCGAGGCAAAATGGCCGCTGGAGCGGCTAACGCTGTCCAGCAGGTATTGACGAAGTTCGTCGCACAGCGCCGGAAGCGAGTCTTTCGGAAGAGAACGCAGCTCCTCAACGGTGCTTGCCTGCGCCAGTGTCGGGTATTTTGCAATATCAAAACTCATCAGAGACTCATTATGGAAGTTATTTGTCGCGTTCAATGACGAAGCTTGCCAGCGCCTGCAATGCTGTGGTGTCTAACGATTGCGCCGCAAGAATATCCAGCGCGCTCAGTGCTTGCTGGTGAAGCTGCCTGGCTTTTGCACGGGCGTTGTCCAGACCCATCAGCGACGGATAAGTGCTTTTCTCAAGTTCCTGGTCAGCACCCTGTTTTTTGCCGGTTACCGCGCTGTTGCCTACTACATCAAGAATATCGTCCTGTACCTGAAACGCGAGGCCGATAGCATCGGCATAGCGATCCAGCGCAGGCAGCGCAGCGCGTCCGCGCTCGCCTGCGGCTAAGGCGCCGAGGCGCACGGCGGCGCGGATCAGCGCGCCGGTTTTGTGGCCATGGATCTGCTCCAGCTGTTCCAGCCCGACGTGCTGGCCTTCGGCCGCTAAATCAAGCGCCTGTCCACCGCACATGCCCGCCACGCCACTGGCGTGCGCCAGTTCACTTATCATCGCGATGCGGTTTGCGTCGCTGACGCCCGGCATCGGTTCATCGGCGAGAATGGAAAACGCCAGCGTTTGCAGCGCATCGCCTGCCAGTATCGCTGTATCTTCGCCATATTTAATATGGCAGGTTGGCTGACCGCGGCGTAACGCATCGTCATCCATTGCTGGCAGGTCGTCATGAATCAGAGAGTAGGCATGAATGCATTCAACCGCGGCGGCAGGTGCGTCAAGGCTCGCCGCATCCGCATTAAGCATTTCGCCAGTGGCATAGACCAGAAAGGGGCGCAGACGTTTGCCGCCCAAGAGTGCCCCATAACGCATAGCGTTAACCAGAGGAGACCTCTGAAAGGGCAGTTGATCTAATAAGCGCGACAGCGCAGCGTTTACGCGTTCCGGGTAAACGCTCAGCAGGTGAGTAAAATCCATTAACTGTTTTCCGGCGTCAAAGCGCTCAAATCGGCGTCTTTATCATCGCTGAGCAGAATCCGTACGCGCTGCTCGGCCTGTTGTAAGGTTTGCTGACCGGTGCGCGCCAGCTGTACGCCGCGCTCAAACTCATTCAGCGCGTCTTCAAGCGGCAGCTCGCCACTCTCCAGTCGGCTAACGATCTGCTCCAGCTGCTGTAAGGCGGTTTCAAAACTAGCGGGCTGTTCGGCTTTTTTCGGCATATTCAGTGTCGGCTCACGTGTAAGTCTTTATCTTGTAATCGGTCATGGTAGCGGAGAGCGTTTGATTAGCAAAATAATCAATGTGACTGCGGTTGCAGAAGCAGTCATCTGACAAAAAAGGTGATATACTCGCGCGCCTCGGATGCGGAGGCGTCCTTTGGCCCGCAATATTTGTTATTTTACCAGCTAAGTGCCGCGCGCTCGCACTTATTTGCCCAACGAATTCGTGTCGCCATGAAGTTTATCATCAAGTTATTCCCCGAAATCACCATCAAAAGCCAGTCGGTGCGACTGCGCTTTATTAAAATTCTCACCAGCAATATTCGCAACGTGCTGAAAACCGTCGGCGACGATATTGCCGTGGTTCGCCACTGGGATCACATCGAAGTCCGTTCGAAAGACGAAGGGCTGCGCGGCGTGATTGTCGATGAGCTGACCCGCATTCCCGGTATTCACCATGTGCTGTCGGTTGAAGACCGTGACTATACCGATGTGCACAACATCTTTGAGCAGACGCTGGCGCTGTACGGCGACAGCCTGCAAAACAAAACGTTCTGTGCGCGCGTTAAACGCCGCGGTAAACATGAGTTTAGCTCGCAGGACGTAGAGCGCTACGTTGGCGGTGGTCTGAATCAGCATATCGCCAGTGCGAAGGTGCAGCTGAACAAGCCAGACGTCAGCGTCCATCTCGAAATTGACGACGATCGGCTGCTGCTGATCACCGGACGCTATGAAGGTCTGGGCGGTTTCCCGATTGGGACGCAGGAAGATGTGCTGTCGCTGATCTCCGGCGGGTTTGACTCCGGCGTCTCCAGCTATATGCTGCTGCGCCGCGGCTGCCGCGTGCACTACTGCTTCTTTAACCTTGGCGGCGCGGCGCATGAAATCGGCGTGCGTCAGGTTGCACACTATATCTGGAACCGCTTCGGCCGCTCGCATCGCGTGCGTTTCGTTGCGATCAGCTTCGAGCCGGTGGTTGGCGAGATTCTGGATAAAGTGGATGACGGCCAGATGGGCGTGGTGCTGAAGCGCATGATGGTGCGCGCCGCGTCAATGGTCGCGGAGCGCTACGGCGTACAGGCGCTGGTAACTGGCGAAGCGCTGGGCCAGGTTTCCAGCCAGACGCTGACCAACCTGCGCCTGATCGATAACGCTTGTGACACGCTGATCCTGCGCCCGCTGATCTCGCACGACAAAGAGCACATTATTAAGGTTGCGCGTGACATCGGCACCGAAGATTTTGCCCGTACCATGCCGGAGTATTGCGGCGTGATCTCAAAAAGCCCGACGGTGAAAGCGGTGAAGGCGAAGATTGAGGCCGAAGAGCAAAACTTTGACTTTACTATCCTGCAGCGCGTGGTAGAAGAGGCGAACAACGTCGACATCCGCGACATCGCCGAGCAGGCTGAAGAAGAGGTGGTGGAAGTCGAAACCGTTGACTCGTTCGGCGCTGAGGATGTGGTGCTGGATATTCGCGCCATCGACGAGCAGGAAGATAAGCCGCTGGCGCTGGAAGGCACCGAGGTGAAATCGCTGCCGTTCTACAAGCTCAGCACCCAGTTCGGCGACCTCGACCAGAGTAAAACTTGGCTGCTCTACTGCGATCGTGGCGTGATAAGCAAGCTTCAGGCGCTCTATCTGCACGAGCAGGGTTTCAAAAACGTGAAGGTTTATCGCCCGTAATAATAAAGGCTGCGCTTAATGCGCAGCCTTTATTATTCGCTGTAATCGTAAATGCCCGCCGCCAGCACCAGCTGGGATGCCACTTCTGCTGCTTTCTCTTTACCTGCGAGCAGATCAACCAGCTTCAGCGCAAAATCCATCGCCGTGCACGGCCCCTGGCTGGTGAGCAGGTTAACGCGCGGGTCCCATACGACACGCCTTTCCATCCATTTTTCTGTCGGTATGGTCTCTTTTAAACCGGGGAAGCCGGTCATATTTTCTACCGGAAACAGGTCGTAGGGAACCAGCACGGTGCCAGCCGCTGCGCAGATGGCGGCAACAATACGACCAGAAAGGTGGAACTGACGCACAGTTTCCACCAGTAACGGGCTGTCGCGGAAGGTCTCTGCGCCTTTCAGTCCGCCCGGCAGCACAATCGCGGCATAGTCATTATCCGCAACCTCCACCAGCGGCACATCCGCCAGCAGGCGCACGCCGCGTGAGCAGACGATATCCTGCGGGCCGTCACTCTCGACGCTGGCGGTGACCACCTTCAGACCACCACGCACCAGTAAATCAATAGTGGTGACGGCTTCGGTCTCTTCAGTGCCATGCGCGAGGCATACCAGAACTGGCGTGTTCGCGGTTATAACGTGACTCCTTGCGTTTTACAAACTCATACAGGCGGTTATTTTCCGGCACGCTGATGCCCTGCGCGCGCGCGCGTCGCAGCAGAAAGCCGGTGATGTAATCGATCTCGGTCAGGCGCTGCGCACGGACGTCCTGCAACATAGATGAGGTGTTTGCCGCCGTGGTTTCAATTACGTTATAGACAATGTCTTTCAGGCTGTCGGCGGTGATGTGCTGGCCTTCGCGCTCCATGACCCAACTCAGTTCCTGGCAGAGCTGGTCGATCTGCTCTGACCAGGCTCGCAGCGCACCATTCTGGCAGTCGTGCTCGACGGTCATTGGATTGATCACACAGTTTACCGCCAGCTTGCGCCAGCAGGCGGCAGCAATATTGTCATGCCAGGCCACATCCGGCAGCGCGGCGTGCAGGATATCGGCGAGATCGCTCCAGGCGGCGCTTTTACGGTTAGCGGGGCCGATATGGCTAATGCCGCTGGCGACATGCTTGATCACCGTGCCATCGCGCATTGCCGCGTGCGTGGTGATACCGCGCAGCAGCGGCTGGCTGAGGCCCTTAAGCTCATCCAGCGTGCCCATACCGTTGTGCAGCAGCAGGATCGGGCAATCATCCGACAGTACGCTCTGTAAGTTACGCACCGCGGGCGAAACCTGCGGTGCCTTGAGCGTGACCAGCAGCAGCTGGCTATCGGCCAGAAACAGCGGATCGTTGGCAATAAAGGTGTTGTTGCTCACCTTGCCCTGGTAATCAATGACGTTGACGGAGCAGTAGGGCTGCGGCACGCGCAGCCATCCCTGTACTTCATGGCCTTGGCGTGCAAGCGCTGAAAGCCAAAGCTGTCCGATGGCTCCGCAACCCAACACGGTAATCTTCATACTGCCTCCCGTATCCGGGTTTATTGTTTGTTCTTTAATACACAGCGATAAGTATAGTGTCCTGCGCAGCCTGATTTTATTTAGCACGGCAAGACGCGTATTATGCATGTCACTTTAGCGTCAGGAGAAGAAGAGATGCCATCTTTCGATATCGTTTCAGAGATCGACATGCAGGAAGTCCGCAACGCGGTCGAAAATGCCAACCGTGAATTAACGACCCGCTTCGATTTTCGCAACGTGAGCGCCAGTTTTGAGCTCAATGAAAAGAATGAAACCATCAAGGTGACCAGCGAGTCCGATTTTCAGGTGAAACAGCTGGTGGATATGCTGCGTGAGAATATGCTCAAGCGCGGCATCGAGGGCGCTGCGCTTGATATTCCTGAGGAGATCGAGCACAGCGGCAAGAGCTGGAGTGTTGATGCCAAAATGAAGAAGGGCATTGAGACTGAAGTGGCGAAGAGGATTGTTAAGCTGATTAAAGACAGCAAGATCAAGGTGCAGACGCAGATTCAGGGCGATTCGCTGCGCGTCACCGGCAAGTCGCGCGACGATTTGCAGGGCGCGATGGGGCTAGTGCGCGGCGGCAACCTTGGTCAGCCGTTCCAGTTTAAAAACTTCCGCGATTAAATTTCCGGCATAAAGCTGGTCGGCTTCAGTCTGATTTAACAGGCAATGATGAAGCCAAAATGCGGGTGGCATGGCCCAATCGCATCTACGCAAGACTGACAAACTAAAAACCCGGCGCAGGCCGGGTTTCTTTTAGCAGCTTGCCAGCAGCGCTTCCAGCTCGGGGCGGCTGGTGACCTTACTGTCGATCTTGATATAGGCGCTTTTCTCTTCCGGCACGATCAGCACGGACGTCACGCCCGGCTGCGCTTTCAGCCGCTGTTCCAGATTTGGCACCGCCAGCACTTTATCGCTCAATACGATGCGCAGGCTGCTTACGTAAGGCGGTTCCTGCATCGTCATGGCAACAAACAGCCAGATAGTAGCCACGATGGCACCGACCAGGAAGACCGTCTGCGCGTCGAAGTGACCAAATACCCAACCGCCGAGACTGCCGCCAATCGCTACGCCGATAAACTGGATGGTGGAGTAGAGCCCCATAGCAGTACCTTTATAGCCTGCAGGCGACTCCTTGCTGACCAGTGAGGGCAAAATCGCCTCCATCAGGTTAAAGGCAAAAAAGAACAGCTGCACGCCAATCACCAGCGTCCAGAAATGGCCTTCCGCGCCCCACAGCACAATCTCTGTGATAACAATCACGCCAACACAGGCGACGAAGACGCGCTTCATGCGGCGCTTCACTTCCGCACAGATAATAAAAGGCACCACGCCGACGAAGGCGATCAGCATGGTAACCAGATAGATCTTCCAGTGTTCGGCTGCGGGCAGACCCACCTGCTCAAACTGGCCGGGCAGGGCGACAAAGCTCGATATCAGCAGAATGTGCAGGCAGAGAATGCCGATGTTGAGCTTAACCAGGCGTGAATTGCCCAGCACCTTACGGAAACTGCCTTTCACCATGCCCGATTCGCGGTTCAATACATGGCCGGGCGCGTTAGGTACCACCAGCAGCGTAATCACAATGCCCAGCGAGGCGAGAATAGCGCTCATCCAGAACAGCGCGTGCAGGCCAAGCGCGTGAGTGACAATCGGGCCGACCACCATTGCAATGGCGAAGGTGACGCCAAAGCTAATGCCGATAAACGCCATAGCTTTAGTACGGTTCTGCTCGCGGGTTAAATCAGAGAGCAGCGCCATCACAGCGGCTGCGATAGCGCCGGAACCCTGTAATGCGCGGCCGAGAATAATGCCCCAGATCGATGTCGTGCTGGCGGCGATGACGCTGCCGAGGACGAATAACAGCAGGCCGCCGACAATCAGCGGCTTACGACCGATGCGGTCAGACATCAGTCCAAAAGGAATCTGAAAGATCGCCTGTGCCAGCCCGTAGATACCAATCGCCAGGCCGATAAGCGTTTCACTTGCACCCTGAAGGGCCATGCCGTAGGTGGTTAATACCGGCAGGACCATAAACATGCCCAGCATTCGCAGGGAAAATACCGTACCCAAACCCCATGTGGCGCGAAGCTCCACCGGCGTCATTTTATTATCGTTCATTCCAACCTCTGTAAGTTTGCCGTCTGTATTTTAGGGAGCAGCGCAGGGCGGGTAAAACAATAGCGTTTAAGAAGTGGTAACAAAAAGAAAGGGCGCGAAATCGCGCCCTTAGTTTGCTGTGTCAGTGCGGCATTACCACACGTAGGTCAGCAGATCTTTTGAAGCCGGAGCCATAAAGTCGACTGACATCATTACACTCAGTGCTGTAATGGCGACGATAGAGAAGACGAACAGCTTACGTGCCCAGACGCGATCGTTTGAGGTCTTGTAACCTGATAACGCCATTCCCAGCCACCACACGCTGACGGCAGCAGCAACCACGAGGTACTTATAGCCCGCGTATCCGCCCAGCGACAGCATCAGCGTAGCGATCATAAACGCCAGAATGTAGAGCGTAATATGATTTTTCGCGACGGAGATACCTTTTACCACCGGCAGAACCGGAATGTTTGCAGCCTGGTAATCTTTAAAGCGGAAGATGGCAATCGCGTACGAATGCGGCATCTGCCACAGGCTAAAGATCGCCAGCAGGATCAGCGCGCCTGCGTCGAAGTCATTGGTGACGGCACAGTAGCCGATCACCGGTGGCGCAGCGCCTGACAGGCTGCCAATCAGCGTCCCGTAAACGGAATGACGCTTCATGTACAGGCTGTAAACACCGACATAAACCACGAAGCCCATGACCGCCAGCCACATGGCCAGCGGGTTAGCACCAAAGTACAGCAACGCAAAGCCAGCAATACCCAGCGCGGTAGCATAAATCAGGCTTACTTTCGCGGAGATGAGGCCTTTAACCAGCACTCGATTCTTAGTTCTCTCCATCTTCACGTCGATATCGCGGTCGATCACGTTGTTGAAAACACAACCCGAGGCGACAACCAGCGATACGCCGATCAGCGAGATGAGAAACAGGGCGTAATCAATGCTGCCTTTCGAAGCCAGCAGAAATCCGCCGATCACAGAAATTAAATTCCCGAAGATAATTCCTGGTTTTGTTACTTGCAGGTATTGCTTAATCATTACGAGCGACTCTTTAGTGGGCCATCATGTTGTAGTTGAGGTTCCACATAATCCACAGCGAGCCAACCACGACGATCAGAATAATGACCGCCGAGAAGACAATGGCCACCATGTTCCAGCCGCCTTCGGACTTGGTGTCCAGATGCAGGAAGTAGATCAGGTGAACAACGACCTGGATGACTGCGCAGGCAACCACGACGCTCAGGGTCATACCTTGAGATGACTCGCCGCTCATCACCATCCAGAACGGAATACCGGTCAGGATGACAGAGAGGATGAAGCCGCTCATGTAGGACTTCACGCTGCTGTGCGGAACGACGTTTCCGTTAGCTGAATGACTCATTACATGACTCCCATCAGATAGACAATGGTAAATACGCAGATCCAGACCACATCTAGGAAGTGCCAGAACAGGCTCAGGCACAGGATACGGGTATGGTTAGTCGATGTCAGCCCACGTTTGGCAATCTGGAACATCAGCACCAGCATCCAGATCAGGCCGCAGGTAACGTGCAGACCGTGGGTGCCTACCAGGGTAAAGAAGCCTGACAGGAAGCCGCTGCGATTCGGGTCGAAGCCTTCTTCGATCAGATGATGGAACTCATAGATCTCCATGCAGATAAAGCCAAGACCAAACAGGAAAGTCAGCGCCAGCCAGCTAAGGACTGAGATCTTCTTGTCGTGGTTCATGGCGATAACCGCCATGCCGTAGGTGATGGAACTCTGCAGCAGCAGCGCTGTTTCGCCCAGAACGAACGGCAGTTCGAAAATGTCTTTGCCTGCCGGGCCACCGGCAGTGCTGTTGACCATAACTGCATAGGTCGCAAACAGGGTTGCGAAGATAATGCAGTCACTCATCAGGTAGATCCAGAAGCCAAAGACTTTATTGGCTCCTGCATCGTGATGCCCATGCTCCGCATGGGCGTCGTGGTGGTGTTTTGTCAGAGTTTCAGTTGACATTATTTCAGACCCGCTTTGCTGATGTTGTCAAAGTGCTGCCTCTCGATCTTCTCGATCTCGACAACCGGAACGTAGTAGTCCACGTCTTCGTCGAAGCTCTTCACAATCGAGGTGACGATCATGCCCAGGAAGGAGAGGCCAGCCAGCCACCAGATATGCCAGATTGCGGCAAAACCGAATACCGTTGCGAAGGCAGCGATGACGATAGCCGCGCCGCTGTTCTTCGGCATATGAATCTCTTCATATTTCGTCGGCTGCTTGTACGTTTCGCCTTTCTCTTTCATTTCCCAGAACGCGTCGCGCTCGTGGATATGCGGGATAGTGGCAAAGTTGTAGAACGGCGGCGGTGAAGAGGTTGCCCACTCCAGCGTACGGCCCCCCCATGGGTCACCGGTCAGATCGCGGTTCTGATGACGGTCACGTACAGAGACATAGAACATGATCAGCTGGCTGATGATACCGCAGGCGATCAGCGCTGCACCGACTGCTGCAACAACCAGCAGAGAGTGGAACTGCGGATCGATATCCTGGCTCAGACGACGGGTCATACCCATGAAGCCCAGGATGTACAGCGGCATAAACGCAACGAAGAAGCCGATGATCCAGAACCAGAAGGCGCGTTTGCCCCAGGTTTCGTTCAGGGTAAAGCCGAAGGCTTTCGGGAACCAGTAGGTCACGCCCGCCATACAACCGAATACCACACCGCCGATGATGACGTTATGGAAGTGCGCAATCAGGAACAGGCTATTGTGCAGCACGAAGTCCGCGCCCGGCACCGCCAGCAGAACACCGGTTATACCACCTACAGAGAAGGTGACCAGGAAGCCTACGGTCCATAGCATCGCAGAGTGCATCACGATACGACCTTGGTACATGGTGAACAGCCAGTTAAAGATTTTCACACCGGTCGGAATCGCGATGATCATCGTCATGATGCCGAAGAAGGCGTTAACGTTCGCGCCCGCACCCATGGTGAAGAAGTGGTGCAGCCAAACGATGAACGACAGTACGGTAATGGCGATGGTCGCCCACACCAGCGAGGTGTAACCAAACAGACGTTTTTTCGAGAAAGTAGCAGTAACTTCAGAGAAGACGCCAAACACCGGCAGAACCAGGATGTACACTTCCGGATGACCCCAGACCCAGATCAGGTTGACGTACATCATCATGTTACCGCCCATATCATTAGTAAAGAAATGGAAGTCGAGGTAACGATCGAGTGTCAACAGTGCCAGCGTAACGGTCAGAACCGGGAACGCAGCGATGATAAGGACATTGGTACAAAGTGAAGCCCAAGTAAATACCGGCATTTTGAACAGGTCCATGCCCGGCGCACGCATCTTCAGAATGGTTACGAAGAAGTTGATACCGGTCAGCGTAGTCCCGATACCGGAAAGCTGAAGACTCCAGATCCAGTAATCGACCCCGACGCCAGGACTGTACTCCGCGCCTGAAAGCGGCGGATAGGCCAGCCAGCCAGTCTGTGCAAACTCGCCCACGCCCAGAGACAGGTTAACCAAAATCACACCGACCGCGGTAAACCAGAAGCTCAGGTTGTTCAGGAACGGGAATGCAACGTCGCGCGCGCCGATTTGCAGCGGAACCGCGATGTTCATCAGACCTACCACGAAAGGCATCGCTACGAAGAAGATCATAATCACGCCATGCGCGGTAAATATCTGGTCGTAGTGGTGCGGTGGTAATATGCCGGCTTCCCCAGCGGAAGTCATCACCTGCTGGGTACGCATCATAATTGCATCGGCAAAGCCGCGCAGCAGCATGACGAACGCCATGATGATGTACATGATACCCAGTTTTTTATGGTCGACGGAGGTGAGCCATTCTGACCACAGATACTGCCATTTACCAAAATAGGTGAGGGCAGCAAAGAGCGCCAGACCACCAATGATGATCCCGGCAACCGTGACCATGATAATCGGCTCATGGTACGGCACTGCATCCAGTGTTAATTTTCCAAACATCGTATTATTCCTCGACTCCCGCGGAAGCGGTGTGACTCATGTCTATGCCTTCATGCTGCGGCATGTCCATCTTCCCGTGGCTCGTCATGAACTTGGCGATAACTTGCTTGAACAGTTCAGGATTCGCTGAAGAGAAATATTCCACTGGATGATTTTCGCTTGGCACAGCCACTTTCTCGAAATCTTCCATTGTGGTCAGCGTGTTAGGTGCCGCTTTAACTTTGGCAACCCACTGCTGGAATTCCGCATCGTCCTTGGTTGCAATGGCTTTGAACTTCATACCAGAGAAACCTCGACCACTGAAGTTCGAGGAAATACCGTCGAACATTCCTGGCTCATTGGCGATCAGGTGCAGTTTGGTCTGCATGCCCGCCATGGCGTAGATCTGGCTGCCGAGCGTCGGAATAAAGAAGGAGTTCATAACGGAGTTAGAGGTAATTTTGAAGCTCACCGGCGTGTTAGCCGGGAAAGCGATCTGGTTAATGGTGGCAATACCCTGTTCCGGGTAGATAAACAACCATTTCCAGTCCAGCGCAACCACTTCGATCTCAACCGGTTTCACGTCAGAGGCGAGCGGTTTGCTTGGCTCCAGCGCGTGGGTTGATTTCCAGGTCAGCACGCCGAGGAAGAGAATAATCAGGATCGGAATGGTCCAGACCACGGCTTCAACTTTGTTAGAGTGTGACCAGTTAGGGCTGTACTTCGCTTCAGTGTTGGATGCACGATATTTCCATGCAAACATCACCGCCATCAAGACTGCGGGAATAACGACGATCATCATCAAGCCAAAAGCTGTCAGAATCAACGAACGTTGCTCAAGTGCAATCTGTCCCTTGGGATTTAACAACGCATTATCGCAGCCACTCATTAACAAAGTGCCTGCAATTAATGACAAAATCTCCAAACTTTTATTGTATTTACTGAGTCTCATTTAACGACCTCAATGACAAAGGGCTTATTGTCGTTTAAGTGTGCGCGCATTTTACGGGAAGGTTTATGCAGTGTAAACCAGCATAAGGATGTGTCAGCAGCGTGTTGACACCTTTTGCTAATGGTGTCACAGATGTTGCCTAGGGTGACAAATTATTAACTGCGACAAGCAGTTGAGACTAATATAACAAAAAACGATGAAAGTATCCTTAAAGAAAACAAGGAAAGAATAAACCTTACCTTTAGTGCTCAATTCTTTAACAAATCTGCATCATTTGTGTGATGGAATTTATACAAGATAATTGCTCACCGGTTTTTAATATATTTGCTCAGGGAGAAATTAGGGCCCTTATTATTTTCAGGAAAATAACACGCGATGATAAAATTTAACTTTTGTCATTTGTAAATGCGGCTTAATACAAATTTTTTCTTCACCCGTGCAGATTACATTATCAGGCGATTTCTACCGCTGCGTTTTTTCGCAACGCCAGATAATCGAGTGTAACACCGCCACACACTGCCAGCGCCAGTAATGCCATGCCCACTTCAAACAGCCCAGTCAATGCAGAGCTTGGCTGCCACACCTCCAGCGCCTGTCCGGGTACGGGGCAGAAAACCGTCGCTGTTCTGCGCGGCATTAAGCGTCTCGCGGCAGAGGATCAGCAGCAGCAGGCCTGGCAGTGCCGCCAGCACGGTAAAGGAATAAAAGGTCGGCCAGCCCCACAGCTCAACCAGCCAGCCCGCCGTAGGACCTACGTAGACGCGGCCCACCGCTGAAAGCGCAGAGAGCAGGGCAAACTGCGTCGCGGAAAACGATTTATTGCACAGCGTCATCAGCAACGCGACAAAGGCGGCTGTGCCCATGCCGCCGCACAGGTTTTCGACAAACACCGCTCTGGCCATGCTCCATAAATGTTTCGGCGTGACCGCCAGCAGCCAGTAGGCGAAATTTGAGACTGCCTGAAGCACACCGAAAATCATCAGCGCGCGGAACAGGCTGAAGCGCTGCATCAGCACGCCGCCGTAAAGCGCACCAATAATGGTCGCCAGCAGGCCAAGCGTTTTGTTTACCAGCCCGACGTCACCGACGTTGAAACCGACACCACGGATCAAAAAGGTGGTGGTCAGCGAGGCGGCGAAAGCGTCGCCCAGCTTATAAAGAACGATCAGCGTGATGAGCAGCCAGGCATTGTTACGCTGAAAAAAGTCTTTAAGCGGCAGCGATACCGCCTCGCGTAGCGAATGTGGCGTGGTGGCACGCGTGTCAGGCTCTTTCGCTACTAAAGTAGCGATAAGCGCGGGAAGCAGCAGCAGCGCCATTAGCAAGTCGGTCGACTGCCAGCCGAGATAGCGATCCGCCAGCCACAGCGTCAGACCGCCAGAAACTAACATCGCCAGACGATAGCACAGTACGGTGATAGCCGCGCCGCTGCCGCGTTCTTCTGGCGGCAGCACATCGGTTTTCTAGGCGTCAAAAACAATATCCTGCGAGGCGGAGCAAAATGCGATCAGCACTGCCAGCGCGGCCAGCAGCGTCAGGTCACGGCCGGGCTGCATAAAGCCCATCGCCACAATCCCGACAATCAGCGCCAGCTGCGTCAGCAGAAGCCAGCCGCGACGTCGTCCGAGAAACGGTGGCGTGAAGCGGTCCATAACCGGTGCCCAGAGAAACTTAAAAACGTAAGCCTGACCAACAAGCGAGAAAAAGCCGATCGTTTTCAGGTCTACATTCTCAACCGTCATCCATGCCTGCAGCGTGCCGGCGGTCAGTGCCAACGGCAAGCCCGAAGCAAAGCCAAGCAATAGTAAGACAGCAGCGTTTCGTTGGGTAAATATGCGGAGATAATGATTCATGCTGACCCTGAAGCGATGCCCGGCGTCCCGCCGGGCATTAAGTGCGGCGGATTTAGTGCGCGTTCTGCTTGATGAAGTTGTTGATGCTGGTGTCCTGCGCCATGTCGGCGATGACATCACCGAGCGTCGCGTTCACTGCATTAGTGATCTTCTCGTTGTTCGCGTTGAATGCGCCTTCTACGCTATAGGTCTGGCGATAGTTTTTCACCTGCTTATTGCCATTCTTCGCCGTGGCGATGATAGAAATATCCGCTTTGGTGGTGATGCTATAGCGCACATTACCCTGGGTAACGTCTGCATAGAGGTTATTCACGACAATCTGCAAATCGACAGCGCCTTCAGGCCCAATCATGTAGCCGCGTGCGGTCATCTGCTTCTCCAGCACTTCCTGCAGCAGGAAACGCAGGTCGCGCGACGGGGTCAGAGTAACCAGCTGGCCATCACGATTGACCTTCGCCAGCGCCTGATCGCTGCGCTGATCCGCACCGTTGATGCTAACGGTCACGCCCATCAGGCTAGGGTCCTGCTGTGGCAGCTGGATTTTGAGCTGGATGGTTAACGTATTGCTGTTAGTGGCGCAGCCGGCCAAAATGAACGCTGCCAGCAGGGGAAATAAACGTTTTTTCAACATGCTTATTCTCATTAATGTTGTGGGTTGGTTTGCAAAAACTGCGGCTATCATAGCACTGCGCGGCAGTGAAAAAAGCCCTCAAAGCGGTGAAATTGATTGTAAAAGCCTTTTTCGGAACCCTTGAAAAATCTGATCGTTGACCGCGGCTTTCGCTGCGCTATGATGCCGTTAGGTTTAGAGAGTGTCAGAAATATTCTCACACATTTGTGCGGATGCGTCTGAAAACCTATTAATATTTAACCAGATGGGGCACAGCGCTCGCCATTGAGGAAAGAGACAATGATCCGCGAACAAATTGAAGAGAAGCTGCGCCTGGCTTTCCAGCCGGCACATCTGGAAGTGCATGACGAAAGTTATCGCCACAATGTGCCTGCGGGTTCGGAAAGCCATTTTAAAGTCGTGATAGTCAGCGATCTTTTCGCTGGCCAACGATTTCTGGCGCGCCACCGTGCTATATATGGTGAGCTTGCCGCTGAACTGGCAGGCAGCGTGCATGCGCTGGCGTTGCATAGCTACACCCTGAAAGAGTGGGAAGGGTTACAGGATACTGTGCTTGCCTCTCCCAACTGCCGCGGTGCCGGCACCCTCGCCTGAAATCCTCTCTTTTTGAAAACGGCCTGCGGGCCGTTTTTCTTATCAGTTTCGCAATAAACGCGATCTAAGGCGCAAAAAAGCAACAAAACTGTTAAAAAGCGGTGAGTTTACAGCCTCGACTTACCAGAGCAATGCCGCTATAATGATGCGTCTATTTTCCCGGAATGTCTTCAGGACGCTTCTGGTTACAGGGATCAGGTTCTCTTAATTGAAGCCGTCCCGGTTGTTGGATACGGCGCATTACATTCTGAAGTTGACCGAGCACGCGATTTTTTGAGGTAACAAGATGACAGTTTCAGTAGAAACCACTCAGGGTCTGGGCCGTCGCATTACGATTACTGTTGCAGCTGACAGCATTGAAAGCGCAGTAAAGAAAGAACTGGTGGAAGTGGCGAAAAAAGTCCGTATCGATGGTTTCCGTAAAGGCAAAGTGCCGGCCAATATCATCGCACAGCGCTACGGCGCTTCTGTTCGCCAGGACGTGCTGGGCGAGCTGATGACGCGCAACTTCGTTGACGCCATCATCAAAGAAAAAATCAACCCGGCTGGCGCACCAAATTATGTGCCGGACGAGTATAAAGAAGGTGAAGATTTCACCTACGCCGTTGAGTTCCAAGTCTACCCGGAAGTTGAACTGCAGGGTCTAAACAGCATCGAAGTCGAAAAACCGTTGGTTGAAGTCACTGAAGCTGACGTCGACACCATGCTGGACACCCTGCGCAAGCAGCAGTCGAACTGGAAAGAGAGCGATGCAGCAGCTACGGCTGAAGATCGCGCTACCATCGACTTTAGCGGTTCTGTAGACGGCAAAGAGTTCGAAGGCGGCAAAGCCTCTGACTTCGTTCTGGCAATGGGCCAGTGCCGCATGATTCCGGGCTTTGAAGAAGGCATCGTCGGTCATAAAGCTGGCGAGACTTTCACCATCGACGTGAAATTCCCGGAAGACTACCACGCGGAAAACCTGAAAGGTAAAGACTCGAAGTTCGAGATCGTGCTGAAGAAAGTTGAAACGCGCGAACTGCCGGAGCTGACTGAAGAGTTCATCAAGCGTTTCGGCGTGGAAGATGGTTCAGTTGAAGGTCTGCGTGCTGAAGTACGTAAGAATATGGATCGCGAACTGAAAGGCGCAATCCGTAACCGCGTGAAAACCCAGGCGATCGACGGTCTGGTAAAAGCTAATGAAATCGACGTGCCGGCTGCGCTGATCGACAGCGAAATCGACGTTCTGCGTCGTCAGGCTGCACAGCGTTTCGGTGGCAATGAGAAGCAAGCGCTGGAACTGCCGCGCGAGCTATTCGAAGAGCAGGCGAAACGCCGTGTTATCGTTGGTCTGCTGCTGCGCGAAGTGATTCGTACCCACGAGCTGAAAGCTGACGAAGCCCGCGTTAGCGCGCTGATCGAAGAGATGGCTTCTGCATATGAAGATTCGCAAGAAGTGGTCGAGTTCTACAGCAAAAACAACGAGCTGATGAACAACATGCGCAACGTTGCGCTGCAAGAGCAGGCAGTTGAAGCCGTTCTGGAAAAAGCCAAAGTGACTGAGAAAGCGACCAGCTTCCAGGAACTGATGAATCAGACCACTGCTGCCTGATTGCTGAGTTAACTAGAAATGCTAAGCCCGCGACTGCAAGGTCGCGGGCTTTTTTTGTTTTTCCGGCACGCTATTCTCTCTGAGGCCGCTATTCGTCTAATTAATCGGCAAATTATTCACGTTGCGCTTTTTCCCGGTTAGAGAATAGAGAAAAGGTTGTTATGCTTGAAACAACTGGGCAGCAATCCCCAGATTGAAGGAGTATGCAAAAGACAGTTAGACTGACTGATTAACCGTCCTTGAAGGTGTCGGAAACGGATTGAGCAGCATAACGCTGGCTCGCTCAAGAGAAATCGGTACAGAATGTTGCCAATGAACTATATCCAGGAGACGGTAATGTCATACAGTGGCGATCGTGAATTTACTGCGCCGCGCAATGCGCTGGTGCCTATGGTGGTTGAACAGACTTCACGCGGCGAGCGTTCCTACGACATCTATTCCCGCCTGCTCAAAGAGCGCGTCATCTTCCTAACGGGTCAGGTTGAAGATCATATGGCCAACCTGATCGTGGCGCAGATGCTGTTTCTGGAAGCGGAAAACCCTGAGAAAGATATTTATCTCTATATTAACTCCCCAGGCGGCGTGATCACTGCGGGCATGTCGATTTACGACACCATGAAGTTCATCAAGCCAGACGTCAGCACCATTTGTATGGGTCAGGCCTGTTCAATGGGCGCATTCCTGCTGACTGCGGGTACCAAGGGCAAACGCTTCTGCCTGCCGAACTCCCGCGTGATGATCCACCAGCCGCTGGGCGGCTATCAGGGTCAGGCTACCGACATTGAAATTCATGCGAAAGAGATCCTGAAAGTGAAGCAGCGCATGAACGAGCTGATGGCGGAGCACACCGGCAAGTCGCTGGAAGAAATTGAGCGCGATACCGAGCGCGACCGTTTCCTCTCTGCAAATGAAGCGGTAGAGTATGGATTAGTCGACTCTGTCCTGACGCATCGCGAATAAGACTCATCTGCCCGGCTCCTTACGCTATAGTTACTCGGATACGGGGTTGAGTTGAATAATATTGGCCGTATCTGCACGGCCCGCGCCGTACGCCAGTATGGCCTGAGAACAAGAAGAGGTTAACTGATGACAGATAAGCGCAAAGACGGTTCAGGTAAGTTGCTGTACTGCTCTTTCTGCGGCAAAAGCCAGCATGAAGTGCGTAAGCTGATTGCCGGGCCGTCAGTGTATATCTGCGACGAATGTGTCGATCTGTGCAATGACATCATTCGCGAAGAGATAAAAGAAGTTGCCCCGCATCGCGAACGTAACCCGCTGCCTACGCCGCACGAAATCCGCCATCACCTCGATGATTATGTTATCGGCCAGGAAAAGGCGAAAAAAGTGCTGGCAGTGGCGGTGTACAACCACTACAAACGCCTGCGCAACGGCGATACCAGCAACGGTATTGAGCTGGGCAAAAGTAACATTCTGCTGATTGGTCCAACCGGTAGCGGTAAAACCCTGCTGGCAGAAACGCTGGCGCGTCTGCTGGACGTGCCTTTCACCATGGCTGACGCCACTACGCTGACTGAAGCAGGATACGTGGGCGAAGACGTGGAGAACATCATCCAGAAGCTGCTGCAAAAGTGCGACTACGACGTGCAGAAAGCGCAGCGCGGCATCGTTTACATCGATGAGATTGATAAAATCTCGCGTAAGTCTGATAACCCATCCATTACGCGCGATGTGTCCGGTGAGGGCGTGCAGCAGGCACTGCTGAAGCTGATCGAAGGCACCGTTGCCGCTGTTCCGCCACAGGGTGGCCGCAAACATCCGCAGCAGGAGTTTTTGCAGGTTGATACCTCAAAGATTCTGTTTATCTGCGGCGGTGCGTTCGCGGGCCTAGACAAAGTGATCTCGCAGCGTGTGGAAACCGGCTCCGGCATCGGCTTTAGTGCCACGGTGAAAGGCAAATCGCAGAAAGCGACTGAAGGCGAGCTGCTGTCGCAGGTGGAACCTGAAGATCTGATCAAATTTGGTCTGCTCCCGGAATTCATTGGTCGTCTGCCGGTTGTTGCTACGCTGAGCGAACTGAGCGAAGAGGCGCTGATGCAGATCCTGCGGGAGCCGAAGAATGCACTGACCAAACAGTACCAGGCGTTGTTCAACCTAGAAGGCGTCGAGCTGGAGTTCCGCGATGAAGCCCTGACCGCGATCGCCAAAAAGGCGATGTCGCGTAAGACCGGTGCGCGTGGCCTGCGCTCTATCGTTGAAGGCGCGCTGCTGGAAACCATGTATGACCTGCCTTCTATGGAAGACGTGGAAAAAGTGGTGATTGACGAGTCGGTTATCGACGGTCAGTCCGAGCCGATGCTCATCTATGGCAAGCATGAAGCCCAGGCATCTGGCGAATAATTCACCACAGCAAGGGGGTTGATATTATTAAAAAAGGGGGAAATTCTTTCCCCTTTTGTTTTTCTCGCTCTCCTGACGTTGAATGTCGAACGATCATCCCCATATACTCATAATCCTGTGGGTTTAACTGCACATTCCTGCATTTGCGGTGCCCATCACCTAGCGGACACTAACTAAGAGAGAGCTCTATGAATCCTGAGCGTTCTGAACGTATTGAAATCCCCGTGTTGCCTCTGCGCGACGTGGTGGTTTATCCGCACATGGTAATTCCGTTGTTTGTTGGTCGGGAAAAATCGATTCGTTGCCTGGAAGCGGCGATGGATCATGACAAGAAGATCATGCTGGTTGCCCAGAAAGAGGCGTCAACGGATGAACCTAGCATTAACGATCTCTTCTCTGTAGGGACCGTAGCCTCTGTATTGCAGATGCTGAAACTGCCTGACGGCACAGTCAAAGTTTTGGTCGAAGGTTTACAGCGCGCGCATATCACGACGCTGGCAGATAACGGCCACCATTTTACCGCACAGGCGGAATACCTGATCTCGCCGGAAATTGAAGAGCGCGAGCAGGAAGTGCTGGTGCGCACGGCGATCAATCAGTTCGAAGGCTATATCAAGCTGAACAAAAAGATCCCGCCGGAAGTGCTGACCTCGCTGAACAATATCGACGATGCGGCGCGTCTGGCCGACACCGTTGCGGCGCATATGCCGTTAAAGTTAGCGGATAAACAATCGGTGCTGGAGATGTCAGACGTCAATGAGCGTCTGGAATATCTCATGGCGATGATGGAATCTGAAATCGATCTGCTGCAGGTTGAGAAGCGCATTCGCAACCGCGTGAAAAAGCAGATGGAGAAAAGCCAGCGCGAGTACTACCTGAATGAGCAGATGAAGGCCATTCAGAAAGAGCTGGGCGAAATGGACGACGTACCGGATGAGTACGAAGCCCTGAAGCGCAAAATCGACGCGGCCAAAATGCCTGCCGAAGCGCGTGAAAAAGCTGAAGCCGAGCTGCAAAAATTAAAAATGATGTCGCCGATGTCCGCCGAAGCGACGGTGGTGCGCGGCTATATCGACTGGATGGTTCAGGTTCCTTGGAACGCGCGCAGCAAGGTGAAGAAAGACCTGCGCAAAGCCCAGGAAACGCTGGATACCGACCATTATGGTCTGGAGCGCGTTAAAGACCGCATCCTTGAATACCTCGCCGTACAGAGCCGCGTCAGCAAAATCAAAGGCCCGATACTCTGTCTGGTGGGACCGCCGGGTGTTGGTAAAACCTCGCTGGGTCAGTCTATTGCCAAAGCGACCGGCCGTAAGTACGTGCGCATGGCGCTGGGTGGCGTACGTGACGAAGCGGAAATCCGTGGTCACCGTCGTACTTACATCGGTTCGATGCCGGGCAAACTGATTCAGAAAATGGCAAAAGTCGGGGTGAAAAACCCGCTGTTCCTGCTGGATGAGATTGACAAAATGTCATCTGACATGCGCGGCGATCCGGCTTCTGCGCTGCTGGAAGTGCTTGATCCTGAACAAAACATCGCTTTCAACGATCACTACCTCGAAGTGGATTATGATCTCTCCGATGTGATGTTCGTGGCAACCTCTAACTCCATAAATATCCCGGCACCGCTCCTGGATCGTATGGAGGTGATTCGCCTCTCCGGTTATACCGAGGATGAGAAGCTCAATATTGCTAAGCAGCACCTGCTGCCGAAACAGATTGAGCGTAACGCCTTGAAAGAGAGCGAAATCACGGTTGAGGAGAGCGCAATCGTCGGCATTATTCGTTACTACACCCGCGAAGCGGGCGTGCGTAGCCTAGAGCGCGAACTGTCGAAGCTGTGCCGTAAGGCGGTGAAAATTCTGCTGCTGAATAAAGAGCAGAAGCACATCACCATCAACGGCGAGAACCTCAAGGATTACCTGGGCGTACAGCGCTTTGACTATGGCCACGCCGAAAGCGAAAACCGCGTCGGCCAGGTGACTGGCCTGGCCTGGACGGAAGTGGGCGGCGATCTGCTGACCATCGAAACCGCCTGCGTGCCGGGTAAAGGCAAACTGACCTATACCGGCTCGCTCGGTGAGGTTATGCAGGAGTCGATCCAGGCGGCGCTGACCGTGGTGCGTGCACGCGCTGAGAAGCTGGACATCAATGGCGACTTCTATGAGAAGCGTGATATTCACGTTCACGTACCGGAAGGTGCAACGCCGAAAGATGGCCCGAGCGCAGGTATCGCGATGTGTACCGCGCTGGTCTCTTGTCTGACCGGCAACCCGGTGCGCTCCAACGTGGCGATGACCGGCGAGATTACGCTGCGCGGACAGGTACTGCCAATCGGTGGCCTGAAAGAGAAGCTGCTGGCAGCGCATCGTGGTGGCATTAAAGTCGTGCTGATCCCGGACGATAACAAACGCGACCTGGAAGAGATTCCGGCCAATGTTATCGCCGATCTGGAAATTCATCCGGTGAAGCGCATTGAAGAAGTATTAAGCCTTGCGCTGGAAAATGCCCCTTACGGTATGCAGGTTGCAACCGCTAAATAGTGATAGCGACACAAAGCATTAAAAAGCGAAGCTGGCAGGCCATTGAGCGCTTTAGTGCCGCTACTTTAGGGGGCTGCGGAAACAGCGATTAAGATGAATTCCGTTGTTTCGGCGTAACAGGCTTGATATAACGTGCTGCGCATTCGTATCCGCCAGGACGCGCGGATGTGAAATGAAATAATAAAAGAGGGAGGATGAAGAGAGTGAATAAATCACAGTTGATCGACAAAATTGCTGCAGACGCTGATATTTCTAAAGCAGCAGCGGGACGTGTTTTAGACGCATTCACCAGTTCTGTTTCTGACGCGCTGAAAGGCGGTGACGAAGTGGCTCTGGTGGGCTTTGGTACTTTCTCTGTACGCGAGCGTGCCGCACGTACCGGCCGTAACCCGCAGACTGGCAAAGAAATCACCATTGCCGCAGGTAAAGTACCGGGCTTCCGCGCCGGTAAAGCGCTGAAAGACGCTGTCAACGCATGACAACGCATCCGTCACAGAAGCATTTTCTTCCGTGGACTAGAGGACGGTTCATGCGTTCTCATGTGACATACGGGCACATCAAATTTGATGTGCCTTTTTTATTCGGATCCGGGGATAAATCGCTGTAAGACTTGTCTCAACAGGAGTGAAGCTGCCAAGCTAAACGGCAGTTGCGTAACGGCATTTATCCGACAGGCGTTGCGCCCGAGATTTATATTCACACTACAGCGGAGCGTTGTCATACCATGATGGACAATTTACGCGCGGCGTCGAATCATGTCGTGCTCAAGGTTCTTTTGGGGTTGATTATTCTCTCCCTCGTGCTGACCGGCGTTGGCAGCTATCTGACAGGTGGCGGCGGTGATTACGCTGCAAAAGTCAACGGACAGGAGATCAGCCGCGCGCAGTTAGACCAGGCGTTTAACAACGAACGCAGCCAGCAGCAGATGCTGGACGACCAGTTCTCACAGCTTGCTGGCAATGACGGCTTTATGCAGCAGATGCGTCAGCGAGCGCTGTCACAGCTGGTGGAGCAGACGCTGCTCGACCAGTACATCAACGACCTCCATATTAGTATCAGCGACGATCAGGTTAAGCAGGCGATCTTCGCCCAGCAGGCCTTCCAGACCAACGGTAAATTCGATAACGCTAAATATAATGCGTTGCTCAGCAATGCGGGCCTGACCGCCGATCGCTATGCAGAAGGTCTGCGTAAACAGCTGGCAAACCAGCAGTTGATCAACGCCGTGGCCAATACCGACTTTATGCTGAAAGGCGAAACCAGCAAGCTGGTCGATCTGGTTTCGCAGAAGCGCGATATTCGTCAGGCAACCATTGACGTTAACGCGCTGGCAGCCAAACAAACCGTAACTGAAGATGAGATTGCGCAGCACTATCAGCAGCATAAAAGCGATTTGATGGCACCGGAGCAGTTCCGCGTCAGCTATATCAAAATGGATGCTCCCAGCCTGCAAGCAAGCGTCAGCGATGCGGATATCCAGAGCTGGTACGACCAACATAAAGCGGACTACATCCAGCCGCAGCGCAACCGCTACAGCGTTATCCAGACGAAAACTGAAGCGGATGCCAGCGCCGTGCTGGAACAGCTGAAAGGCGGCGCAGATTTTGCTGCGCTGGCGAAAAGCAAATCTATCGACCCTATCTCTGCGCGTAAAGGCGGCGATATGGGCTGGCTGGAACCGGCTACTACGCCGGATGAGCTGAAAAATGCCGGGCTGACGCAAAAAGGCCAGCTTTCTCGCGTGATCAAATCCTCCGTTGGCTTCCTAGTAGTGCGTCTGGACGATCTCCAGCCGGAGCAGATCAAGCCGCTGGCTGAGGTGCGTAAAGCCGTAGCTGATAAAGCGAAGCAGGAGAAAGCGGTCGACGCCTTCTACCAGCAGCAGCAGAAAGTGAGCGAAGCAGCAAGCAACGATAATGAGTCCTTGGCGGGTGCCGCGCAGGTTTCAGGCCTGAAAGTGGTTGAGACCGGCTGGTTCAGCCGCGACAGCGTGCCGCAGGAGCTGAATTTTGACGCAGTGAAAAATGCGGTGTTTAACGGTGGCCTGACGGGTCAGAACGGTGCGCCGGGCAATAACTCTGACGTTATCACCGTTGATGGCGACCGCGCCTTCGTGCTGCGTATCAGCAAGCATAAGCCCGAAGCGGTAAAACCGCTGGATGAGGTGAAAGCGCAGATTACCGACACGCTGAAGCATGAAAAAGCGGCGCAGGCAGACAAACTGCTGCTGGCCGATCTCAACACGGGCAAACTGGATGCGCTTAGCGCAGCAGGCCTGACGCTGAGCGCCAGCAAAACCGTCGATCGCAACAGTCAGGACCCCGTTGCACAGACGGCGTTCAATCTGCCGCAGCCGGTTAACGGCAAAGCATCCTGGGGTGTAAGCGAAGATATGCAGGGCAATGTGGTCCTGGTTGCGCTGTATAAGGTCAGCACCGGTACGTTGCCGAAAGAACAGGTCGACGAAATGATTAAGGGCATGACGCAGAACAATGCGCAGCTGGCGTTTGAAGCGCTGCTGACGAACCTGCGTAAAGAGGCCAAAATCAAATACGGCGCAGCCGCACAAATGCAGTAACACTCGCAAAATTTTGTTTTGCAGTGAAAATCATAAAGGCCGCTTGCGCGGCCTTTTCCATTTCTGCAATTTGCCTTTTGAGGCCTGACTTCATCTCTGTCACGCTGTGTTTGCTGTTAAACACAAGGAGAACCACAGCATGGCTAAGTCATTATTATCACCAGTTTATTTTAGCTTAGCGCTTGGCTGCGCGCTCTATAACCTAGGCCTGTGGGCGGAAACTGCTACTGAAACCAAAGTAGAGCAGGTCGCTCAACCACAAGGCGAACAAATCAGCATCAACGAGACGACGGCGGAACAGCTGTCGGCGGTCACGAACGGGTTCTGCCTGAAAAGGCACAGGCCATTGTCAGTTATCGCCATCAGTATGGTCCTTTTACCGCCATCGAGCAGCTAAAGGAGGTGCCGGGCATTGGCAACTCGCTGGTGGAACGTAACGCCGGAAGGCTGAAACTGTGAGCTGATGCGCAACCCTGACGCTTTTCCCGAGCGGTGAAAAGGCTTTTGCTGCGCCGAAGAGGTGTAACCAGTTAGACCCTAAAGCGACAGGAGATGTCAGGCATGCATACCACAATTAAAGTTCGCGGCTATCACCTTGATGTGTACCAGCACGTCAACAACGCGCGCTATCTGGAATTTCTTGAAGAGGCGCGCTGGCAGTGGCTGGAAGAGCAGCAGCTCGCATTTGTGGTCGTCAATATCAATATCAACTATCATCGCCAGGCGGTGCTGGACGACGTTCTGGCTATTCATAGCGAAATGAAACAGCTCAACGGCAAGAGCGGCATGATTGCACAGCGCGTGGTACTGGAGGGAAGCGACACGGTGATCGCGGATGCGGCGCTTACCTTTGTCTGCATCGATCTGCGCACGCAGAAAGCGGTGGCGCTGGATGGTGAACTACGTGCCCGGCTGGAGGCGTTCTCACGCTGAGTAAGATAGCGCGGCGCAATAAACAAGCGCCGCACCAGCCTCACGCCAGGACGCTTTTACGCTTCATCGCCGCCATCACACCGTCGCGGTCGCTGAGATAATCGTTCAGGCCGCGAGCGCGCAGGTGGCAGGCGGCACACTCGCCACAGCCGTCGCCTTTTACGCCGTTATAGCAGGTCAGCGTCTCTTCACGCACCAGCGTCAGGCTCTGCCAGTAATCGGCCAGCGCCCAGGTTTCAGCCTTATTGAGCCACATCAGCGGGGTTTCGAAACGCACCTCGCGCGACATACCCAGCGTGACAGCATGGTTCAACGCTCTCACGAACTCATCGCGACAGTCGGGATAACCGGAAAAGTCGGTTTCGCAGACGCCGGTGATCACCGCTTCCGCCTCAACTTGATAAGCGTAAACCGAGGCCAGCGTCAGGAACAGGATGTTGCGTCCTGGCACAAAGGTACTTGGCAGGCCGCTGGCGCTGGCATCGTAGGAGGGCACCGGAATATTGTCGCGAGTCAGGCTGCTGACCGCCAGTTCGTTAAGCAGGGTAACGTCGAGTACTTTATAGGCACGTGCGCCCAGCTTCAATGCCAGCTCCTGCGCGACCTCAATCTCTTCGCGATGACGCTGACCATAGTCAAACGTCACGCAGTGCACTTCATCATATTGCTGTAATGCTTGGATCAGGCAGGTGGTGGAGTCTTGTCCACCGCTGAAGACGACAACGGCTCGTTTCATTATATTGTCCTGGTCGAAAATTTTGCGTCTATGGTAATGGCTCTCCAGTCCGCTGAACAGCCCGAAGCGCGCTATCACACCTCCAGCGGCGGCGGAACCCAGGCGCGACTGAAATCAAACCAGCCCAGGGTATTGAGCTATATACCCTCTACGCTAGGTGGTGCGAAGATTTGATAGCGATAGTTAAACAGCGGCAGCAGCAGGCCATCGCACATCAGCTGATGGTAGAGCTGATGCAGTGCGGCACTGCGAGCGGCGCTGTCGGGCAGCTGCTGTATCGCCGACAGCTGCTGGCGAATACCACTACTGGTTGGGCGGGCCACAGTCGATCGATCTCCAGCCAGCTCGCCAGGGTAAAAATCTGCGCATCACCAATCAGTCGATCGCCCATCACCAGATCGGCCTGATGGAGATCCTCAACTCGCCGCCAGCTTTTAACGTTGTGAAAGGTAAGGGTCAATTCACAGCCCTCCGCCTGTAGCAACTGGCGCAGAGCCTTGGCCATTTCATGCAGTTCAACTGGCAGCTGATAGTGCAGCGTCAGGCGTGGCGGTAGATCTGCCGTTTCATCTTCGATAAGCGGCACCGGCCAGCCGGGCAACAGCTCTTTGCTCGGCGTAATCAGGCCTTCCTCCAGCGGCAGCTGCGCCACGATGCCGCTTTGCTGTAGCAGACGGAACAGGCGACGCGCCTGCGCCAGGCTAAAACCCGGGCGTGGGCGGCAGGCGAGGTAGCAAAAGCCGAGGCTGATGCTGCGGCTCACTGGACGCAGCGACGCCATATCCGCAGCATCGCCGATGGCGATCTGCACCGGATGGCGGCAGCTGGTACCCAGCGTACTGTCGAACAGCGTCGGCGTAATCCAGTACTCTACCGCCTGCATCAGCGGCTGTTGCAAGTGCCAGCGCGTGTGACTTTCAATACGCACCAGCTCAGGCGTAAAGTGCGCTAGCTTCCACGGGCCGCTGCCGAGATGAGGTTGATGGGGATGCGGCAGCAGGCAGAGCTGATGCGCCAGTCGGTGCGGCAGCCAGTAATCGCTATTGCTGAGCAGGAAGCGCAGCGCCAGCGATGTGGCGCATCGACGGCTTCCACGTCCGCCAGCAGACGTTGTGCACGCCCATCCTGCAATATGCGCTGAAACTGTTCCACCAGCTGCGCTGCATGCAGCGGTTCATCCGCTGTGCCAGAAGAGCTGCGGGCGGAGCCAGAACAGCCAGACGCGCCTGTCTTCAATATGCTGCCAGTGATGTGCCAGATCGCCTATGGGCTCATCCGCTTCGAAGCGCGTCAGGCCGGAAAAAAGCTGGCGCGCCAGATGCTGCTCGGCACGTCCGCTGATCTGCAACGGTGCGACAGATTCCAGCGGGCGATAATAGGGGATACGCAGCACGGGCGCGTCGTTTTGCCACTGACCGCCCATCAGCCGACGCAGCAGATTGACCAGCCGCTCCTGTGCCATATCCAGCACCTGTAAGGCTTCGGCGGCGTTGCCTGCCTGTAGCTGCGTCTGTAGCAGCTGTTGCCGTAGCTGCTCGGGCGTGCAGAGAAAAGTCAGCAGCCCCAGCCTGCCGCGTCCCGATTCGCCCTGCCAGCGCAGCCAGCCGGCCTGTTGCCACTGGGAAATCAGGGTGCGCAAATGGCGATCGCTGCAAAAGCAGCGGCTGGCCATCTCGGCGACACAGGTGTGCTGCGGCGATCCTTGGCTGTGCTGCCAAAGACGCTGAAACTGGTTAAGGCGGTTGAGCTGGCGCATAATAAACCCGGAACACTTTTTCAAAATTATTCACTATTAGTTCCGGGATTGCCAGGTGATAGTGACTTCTGTCTTATCAACGGGATAGAACAATGGCGCGATTAGCCGTATTCGATATGGACGGTACGCTGTTACTGCCCAGCCACCAGCTAGGGCACGAAACCCTTGCCACTCTGCTGGCGCTGCATCAGCGTGATGTACATCTGGCCTTCGCAACGGGCCGTCACCTGCTGGAAATGCAGATCCTGCGCCAGCGCATCACGCTGCCCGCTTTGTTAATCACCGGCAACGGCACGCGCGTCCACGATCTGGATGGCAATCTACTCTTTGCCAGCAATCTCTCGCCTTCGGTGGCGGAAGAGGTGCTGCACAGCCGCTGGGAAAGCACTGCATCGGTACATGTTTTCAATGATCAGGGCTGGTTTACCAATGTGTCTGTTCCCCGGATGTTGCAGGCGCACCTGATAAGCGGTTTCAGCTATCAGCTGCGCGATCTGAAAAGCTTCCCCGCGCATGAGGTCACTAAAATTTGCTTCGTCGACGATCACGAGGCGCTTTGCCAGCTGAAAACGCAGCTGGATGCGACACTTGGCGACCGCGCGCACATCTGCTTTTCAGCGTGGGACTGTCTGGAAGTGTTGCCGCTTGACTGCAACAAGGGCAGTGCGCTTGCCCGGTTATGCCAGCACCTCTCGCTGACGCTGGAGGAGTGCATGGCCTTCGGTGATGCCATGAACGATCGCGAAATGCTGTCGCTGGTGGGCAAAGGTTTTGTGATGGGCAGCGCCATGAGCCAGCTCAAATCGGCGCTGCCGCATCTGCCGGTTATTGGTCATTGCGAGACACAGGAGGTGTCTCACTATTTAAATCACTGGATGGCGACGCCGCACCTCGCGTATTCCCCCGAATGCTGGGGATTACAGTGAAGCGGACAGGACGTCCGCTATTTTATTCCAGTTCGCGCTGCCAGCAGCTAATGTCACCAGTCTGCTGTGCCACTCAGTTTTCGTTGTAGTAGCTGTCCGGATAGCATTCGCCGCGCTGTCACACATCAACGTGACCAGCGCACCCTGTTAGCCTTTCGCACCATCCGTTTCGCTACCTGCATCATGCCCCAGAAGTTTGTGCCGGTTGAGGCACCAGGTTTGCGGCCAATAATTTGTGCCAGCTTCAGCTTCAGCTTCAGCTTCAGCATCGCAGCCAGCGTTGCGCCGTCCGGCACTTTCATCGTTTCGTCGATCACGTCCGACATAAAAGAGGGCTCAACGCGCGGGCGGCCAATCCCTTCAATCAGACTGCCGCGCGGGCTGCATAGCGTCACGTCGCGGCTGTGCCAGTAATCGAAGAACACAGAGTGTTCAGGATCAACCACCAGCAGCTGGGTATCTACCCCCTGGTAACGAATATAGCGGCCAAGCGTTGCTGAAGTGCCGCCGGTTCCGGCGCTCATGATAAGCGTGTGCGGCACCGGGAAGAGCTCATGCGCCATCTGACGAAAAATGCTCTCTGCAATGTTATTATTGCCGCGCCAGTCGGTGGCATGCTCGGCATAGGTAAACTGGTCCATAAAATGGCCGTTCAGCTTGTGCGCCAGCTGCGCCGAGGCGCTGTAAAGCTCGCAGGGATCGGTGACGAAATGGCACTGGCCGCCGTAAAACTGGATCTGCTCGATTTTGCGTTTCGCTGTCGTTGCGGGCATAACGGCTATACCCAGCAGCTGGGCGAAATAGGCTTCCGACACAGCCGTGCTGCCGGATGAGGCTTCAATAATCGGCGTATTCTCTTTGATCCAGCCGTTCGCCAGCCCATAGAGAAACAGCGAGCGCGCTAGACGATGTTTCAGGCTACCGCTGAGATGCGTACTCTCATCTTTCAGATAAAAGCAGATTCCGGGATAATCCGCCAGGCGAAAGCGGATCAGATGGGTTTCGGCTGAGCGCTGAAAGTCGGCGTTGATTTCATTGATGGCGTGGCGAGTCCAGTTACTCATAGGGCAATTACGGCAGAAAAGATGCGCTGATTGTAAGGCACGGGCAGGAAAAAGAGATTGCTTTATTCCGGGTATAATGGCATGACTGGAGAAAAAATTTCTCCCGGAGAGGAAAATGTTAGACAAAACTGACCGCCACTTACTGGATCTGCTGCAGCGCGACTGTACGTTATCGCTACAGGCGCTGGCCGATGCCGTTAACCTCACCACCACGCCATGCTGGAAGCGACTGAAAAAGTTGGAGGATGACGGTATTATCCGCGCTCACGTCGTGCTGCTTGATGCCGAAAAGCTTGGCCTAGGGCTGACGGCCTTCATGTTTGTGAAAACGCAGCAGCACAGCCGCGAGTGGTATCAACGCTTCGTCACGGCGGTGCAGGATATGCCGGAAGTGCTGTCGTTCTACCGTACCGCGGGCGAATTTGACTATCTGCTGCGCGTTCAGGTAGCAGATATGAAGCGTTACGACGACTTTTATAAGCGTCTGGTCAACAGCGTGCCGGGCCTGATTGACGTGACCTCCAGCTTTGCCATGGAGGAGATCAAATACACCACGGCGTTACCCGTTGCCCCTTGAGGCAAAAGAAAGAGAACAGCGTAGTGCGATTATTCAGCCAGTTAAGTTGGTACTTTATCCGCGAATGGCGGCGCTATCTGGGCGCGGTCACGCTTCTGATTATTATTGCTATCCTGCAACTGTTGCCGCCGCATCTGGTGGGTGTGATCGTCGATGGCGTCACACACCACAGCATGAGCGCAGGCACCATTATGATGTGGAGCGGCGTGATGCTGGTCACGGCGGTGGCGACCTATCTGCTGCGCTATGTCTGGCGCCTACTGCTGTTTGGGGCCTCCTATCAGCTGGCCGTTGAACTGCGCGAGGATTTCTACCGTCAGCTGAGCCGCCAGCATCCCGCCTTTTATCTGCGCCATCGCACCGGCGATCTGATCGCGCGCGCCACTAACGATGTGGATCGCGTGGTGTTTGCCGCAGGCGAGGGCGTACTGACGCTCGTGGATTCGCTGATGATGGGCTGCGTAGTGCTGCTGGTGATGAGCCTGCAAATCAGCTGGCAGCTGACGCTGCTGTCGCTGGTACCTATGCCAGTTATGGCGCTGTTTATCCACCGCTACGGCAACCAGCTGCACGACCGCTTTAAGCTGGCGCAGGCGGCCTTTTCCAGCCTGAACGACCAGACGCAGGAGAGCATGACCAGTATCCGCATGATCAAGGCGTTTGGCCTGGAGTCGCACCAGTCTGAGCAGTTCTCCGCTATCGCGTGCGACACCGGCGCAAAAAACCTGCGCGTCGCGCGCGTTGACGCCCGTTTCGATCCCACCATCTACATCGCTATCGGCCTGTCGAATCTGCTGGCCATTGGCGGCGGCAGCTGGATGGTCTGGCACGGCCAGCTGACGCTCGGTCAGCTCACCAGCTTTGTCATGTATCTCGGCCTGATGATCTGGCCGATGCTGGCGCTGGCCTGGATGTTCAATATTGTCGAGCGCGGCAGCGCGGCCTGGAGCCGCATCGGCGCGCTGCTGGCGGAAGCGCCTGCGGTGAAAGATGGCGAGACAGAATTGCCTGCGGAGCCTAGCGTATTGCAGGCGGCGATAGGGGAGTTCCGCTATCCGGCCAGCGCTGCGCCGGTGCTGCAAAACCTCAGCTTCCAGCTGAAGCCCGGTCAGATGCTCGGCCTGTGCGGGCCCACTGGCAGCGGGAAAAGCACGCTGCTCAGCCTGATACAGCGCCACTTCGATATCGATAAGGGCGATATTCGCTATCACAATACGCCGCTAACGCAGTTGCGTATCGACAGCTGGCGTAGCCGTCTGGCGGTAGTCAGCCAGACGCCGTTCCTCTTTTCTGACAGCGTCGCGAGCAATATCGCGCTGGGTAAACCTGATGCCAGCCAGGAAGAGATCGAGCGTGCAGCGAAGATGGCCTGCGTGCATGAAGACATCCTGCGCCTGCTGCAGGGATATGAGACCGAAGTAGGCGAGCGCGGCGTCATGCTCTCCGGAGGTCAGAAACAGCGTATCTCTATCGCGCGTGCGCTACTGCTTAACGCGGAGATTCTTATCCTGGACGATGCGCTATCGGCGGTTGATGGCCGCACTGAGCACGACATTCTGCATAACCTGCGCCTGTGGGGTAAAGGACGCACCCTGATTATCAGCGCGCATCGTCTGTCGGCGCTGACGGAGGCGAACGAGATTCTGGTGCTGCAACAGGGTGCAGTCGCGCAGCGCGGCGAGCATGATGCACTGGCTGCCCAGCCTGGCTGGTATTGCGATATGTACCGCTACCAGCAGCTTGAAGCCGCACTGGATGAAGAAGAAGTCGTTAAAGGAGCATCCCATGGCGAAGTCTAAACGCTTATGGCCGACGCTGAAGCGGCTGCTGGCCTACGGCAAACCGTGGCGCAAATCGCTGGGGCTGGCGGTTGGCATGTTGTGGATTGCGGCGGCAGCAGAAGTGACCGGGCCGGTGCTGGTTAGCTACTTTATCGACAGCCTGGTGGCAAAACATCAGATGCCCTGGGGCATCGTCGCAGGGCTGGTGGTGAGCTTTATCCTGTTACAACTGCTGGCGGCAGGATTGCACTACTTCCAGGCGCTGCTGTTTAACCGCGCGGCGATTGGCGTGGTGCAACGCCTGCGCAGCGACATCATGGACGCGGCGCTGCGCCAGCCGCTCAGCGCCTTCGATACCCAACCGGTCGGGCAGATCATTTCACGCGTCACCAACGACACTGAAGTGATTAAAGATCTCTACGTTACCGTGGTGGCAACGGTGCTGCGCAGCGCGGCACTGATTGGTACAATGATGGTGGCGATGTTCAGCCTTGACTGGCGCATGGCGCTGGTGGCGATGGCGATTTTCCCGCTGGTGCTGGCAGTAATGCTGATTTATCAACGCTACAGCACGCCGATTGCGCGTCGCGTGCGCAGCTATCTGGCGGACATCAACAACGGCTTTAACGAAGTGATCAACGGCATGAGCGTGATCCAGCAGTTTCGCCAGCAGGCGCGCTTCGGCGAGCGCATGAACGAAGCCAGCCGCTCGCACTATATGGCACGTATGCAGACGCTGCGCCTTGACGGTTTTCTGCTGCGCCCGCTGCTCAGCCTCTTCTCGGCGATGATCCTGTGCGGCCTGCTGATGCTGTTTAGCTTCTCCTCGCCCGGCATCTTTGAAGTCGGCGTGCTCTATGCGTTTATTACCTATCTGGGTCGCCTCAATGAACCGCTGATCGAACTCACGACGCAGCAGTCGATGCTGCAACAGGCGGTGGTATCGGGCGAGCGTATTTTCGAGCTGATGGATGCTGCGCAGCAGCGTTACGGCAGCGACGATCGTCCGCTAATGTCAGGGCGCATCGCACTGCGCCACCTGAGCTTCGCCTACCGCGACGATCGTGACGTGCTGAGCGATATTAACCTCGACGTGCCCGCGCGCAGTTTTGTCGCGCTGGTGGGGCATACCGGCAGCGGAAAAAGTACGCTCGCCAGTCTGCTGATGGGCTATTACCCGGTGACGCGTGGCGAAATTTGTCTGGACGATCGTCCTGTTAGCCAGCTCAGTCATCAGACGCTGCGCCGCGGGATCGCTATGGTGCAGCAGGATCCGGTAGTGCTAGCGGACACGCTGCTGGCCAACGTGCGTCTTGGTCGCGATATTAGCGAGGAGGCGGTGTGGCAGGTGCTGGAGCAGGTGCAGCTGGCTTCGCTGGCGCGCGATATGCCCGAAGGCATTCACACGCGGCTGGGCGAGCAGGGCAACAATCTGTCGGTCGGGCAGAAACAGCTACTGGCGCTGGCGCGCGTGCTGGTGGAGATGCCGCAAATCCTTATCCTCGACGAGGCAACGGCTAATATCGACTCCGGCACCGAGCAGGCGATTCAGCAGACGCTGCGCCAGCTGCGCCAGCGCACCACGCTGGTGGTTATCGCTCATCGTCTCTCCACGATTACGGAAGCGGATACCATTCTGGTGCTGCATCGTGGTCAGGTGGTTGAGCAGGGCGATCACGCCGCGCTGCTGGCGCATGAGGGACGTTACTGGCAGATGTACCAGCTCCAGCAGGCGGGTGATGAACTCGCGTCGGGCAAAGCCGCCGTCACAGCCGAGTAAATTGCACCTTTTTTTCGCGCAATTATCAGAATGTTCTGTATCGCTGCACTTCTTTGAGGCCACGAGCACCAAAGAAGTGCAGCTTCTCCGCCGTATCGTTTCGCTTTTTTCATCCCACTTTTTATCCCTGTGATGCTAAGCCGTGCTGCTCTGCATTTTGCGGGCGTTGCCCACTCTTTTTCATTCCTAGCACAGCCTTTGCTTCTGTCTCTACATATCTCATATCTGAGTTGACGTATTTGCCTACTACCCGGAGGGGATGCAATAAAGCTGGTTACCGTGGTTATCAAACCGTTCAAGCTGGAGGATGTGCGCGAAGCGCTCTCCTCTATCGGTATTCAGGGACTGACCGTCTCTGAAGTGAAAGGGTTGGCCGTCAAAGGCCACGCTGAGCTCTATCACGGCGCTGAATACAGCGTGAACTTCCTCCTAAGGTCAAGATTGATATCGCCATTGCTGACGACCAGCTCGACGAGGTGGTAGACGTGATCAGTAAGGCGGCCTACACCGGCAAAATCGGTGACGGCAAAATCTTTGTTGCTGAGCTTCAGCGCATGATCCGTATTCGTACAGGTGAAACCGACGAAGCAGCGTTGTAATTTCGGCTAAGTAATCTGATGTGAAAAAAAATGAATAAAGCACTCACCTTGTTGGGCCTCATCAGCCTGGCGCTGTTACCGTCGCTGGCGATGGCTGCGCCTGCCGTTGCGGATAAGGCCGATAACGCATTTATGATGATTTGCACCGCGCTGCTGCTGTTTATGACAATTCTAGGGATCGCGCTGTTCTAAGGTGATTTGATTCGCGGTAAAAACGTGCTTTCCATGCTGACACAGGTTTGCGCTGGTTTGCGTGCTGTGGATTGTGTCTACGGCTACTTGCTGGCGTTCAGCGAAGGCAACGCCTTCTTTGGCAGCTTCCAGTGGGCGATGCTGAAAAACATTCAGCTGACTGCGGTAATGGGCAGCTTCTACCAGTACATTCACGTTGCGTTTCAGGCGTCGTTTGCCTGTATTACCGTCGGGCTGATCGTCGGCGCAATCGCCGAGCGTATTCGCTTCTCTGCCGTGCTGATCTTTGTCGTCGTCTGGGCCACGCTGGCCTATCTGCCCATTGCACATATGGTCTGGGCTGGTGGTTTCCTTGCACAGGATGGCGCGCTGGACTTCGCTGGCGGTACGGTCGTGCATATCAACGCGGCTGTCGCGGGTCTGGTGGGTGCCTACCTGGTAGGCAGACGCGCTGGCTTTGGCAAAGAGGCGTTCAAACCTCATAACCTGCCGATGGTCTTTACCGGTACGGCAATCCTTTATGTGGGCTGGTTTGGCTTCAACGCCGGGTCGGCCTCTGCCGCCAACGAAATTGCTGCGCTGGCCTTCCTCAATACCGTGGTAGCAACCGCAGGCGCAGTTCTTTCCTGGACCTTCGGTGAGTAGCGTGGCAAGCCTTCACTGTTAGGTGCCTGTTCTGGCTTTATCGCAGGTCTGGTGGCGATTACCCCAGCCTGTGGCTATGTGGGCGTCGGTGGCGCACTAATTATCGGACTGATCGGCGGCCTGGCAGGGATCTGGGGCGTAACTTCCCTGAAGAAAATGCTGCGCGTGGACGACCCATGCGGCGTGCACGGCGTGTGCGGCATCGTCGGCTGTATCCTGACCGGCGTGTTTGCCTCTTCTTCTCTCGGCTGTGTCGGCTATGCAGAAGGCGTGACCATGGGCGATCAGGTATGGGTACAGCTGCTCAGCGTCGTTGTCACCATCGTCTGGTCTGCCGTCGTCGCCTTTATCGCCTTTAAGCTGGCGGATGTGATTGTCGGCCTGCGCGTGCCGGAAGAGCAGGAGCGCGAAGGTCTGGATGTCAACAGCCACGGCGAGAACGCTTACAACCAGTAAGCCGTCGGGCAAAGAAGAGCAGTGCGCTAAATAATAAAAAAGTAAAAGGGGCGATGATTCGCCCCTTTTTATTGATGTGTCGAGCCCTTTTAGCCGCCTGAACCGCTATTCGCTGCGCTGGCGCATCACGCCTTCCTGCACGGTGGACGCAACCGGCACGCCCTGCTGGTTATAGAATTCGCCGCGCACAAAACCGCGCGCGCCGGAAGCAGAGGTACTCACCACGCTATAGAGCAGCCAGTCGCTGAAGTTGAACGGGCGGTGGAACCACATAGAGTGGTCGATGGTGGCGACCTGCATATCTGCCTCAAGAAAGCCTTTGCCGTGCGGCTGTAGCGCCACCGGCAGGAAATTGAGGTCGGAAGCATCGCCCAGCAGATACTGATGGATGCGCAGATCGGCAGGCAGCCCACCGTTGGCGCGAATCCACACTTGGCGCACCGGCTCATCGACGCGACCCTTGAGCGGGTTATGGATCTGCACCGGCCTGATCTCTAAAGGACGTTCAGCAATAAACTTCTCGCGCACCTTTTCCGGCAGCAGATGCGCCATCTTTTGCGCCAGATCCTGTTCCGACGCCAGCGCGTCAGGCCGGAAAAAAGCTGACGCGACGCGCGCTAAAGCTTTTACCGTCGCACAGCGTTTCGACGTCGTAAATAATGCCTTTCTTGCTGTCGCCTGGCCGTAAGAAATAGCTGTGGAACGAGTGGATAATGCGCTCTTCCGGTAAGGTCTATTTGGCTGAGTAGAGCGCCTGGCAGACGACCTGACCGCCAAATACCTGGCACAGGCCGAAATCTTCGCTCTGGCCCCGGTATAAACCCTCTTCCAGCTTTTCCAGATTTAATAAATTCAGCAGATTTTGCAGCGCCTGGCTCATAATCGCAGCCAATAATCATAGTGATCAGATGGAGACGACATCAATGAAACTCTGGTAAGTGGTATCACCTTAATTGCAGCCGCCGCAGGTTGTGCCGATCACAGCAAACCGGTGCCGGTGCCAACGCTGGGCGCAAGTGCAGCAGGACAACAGGCGGCGATTGCGGAGCCTAATGTCAGTGGTTCGGTCTATATCCGTCAGCGCATCGCGCTGCCGCCGGATGCAGTATTAACCGTTACGCTCTCTGACGCCTCGCTGTCGGATGCGCCGTCTAAAGTTCTGGCGCAGCGTGCCGTTCATACGCAGGGCAAGCAGGCACCGTTCCAGTTCGTGCTGCCATTTAACCCGGCAGATATTCAGCCCAACGCGCGAATTCTGTTGAGCGCAGCGATTACCATCGACAGTAAGCTGGCGTTTATTACCGATGCGGTTAAACTGGTCATTAATCAGGGTGGAACCAAAGCAGAACTGCTGCTGGTACCGGTGCCGCAAACTGCGCTGCCTATGCAGCCGGGCGCGGTAACAACCATACCATCGACTTCACCGACGCAGGTGACACCGTCCTCTTCTGTTCCTGCACCAACCAGTCTGTAATCCGCTGGCGGCGGGGCGCTTTAGCCCCGCAGTCAGGGCCGCCAGCGATACTGCTCCAGCGCAACATGCCCGTTATCGCTTATCTCAATGCCTTCCGCTGCCAGCGCGTCACGCTGTCTGAGCAGATCGTCGCCCTGGAGCGAAATCGCAACGTGCCGGTTAATTACGCAATGCCACGGAAGCTGGCTACCTGAAGGTAAACGACGCAGCACGCCGCCAACCTGACGCGCAGCGCGTGGCGAACCGGGCGATATCGCCGTAGGTGGCGACTTTACCAGGAGGAATAGCAGCGACTATCTGCCATATTACGCTGTTGAAAGCTGTCGTGCGGGTCCATGGCGCGAGTCCGGTGGGAACAAAACGCTACTTTAGCACAGAGCAAATAGCGTGATGCGCTGCGTATTGTTCAAGAAAACAACGGTCATCCGGACGGCCCTTGCAATTGCTAGGCCCTTCCCTGATAATGCCTCCGCCTTCGAAAAAGGGCTTGTCAATGGAGGCTCTGTTGGTCCTCCTGCAATGCTAACTTGTGAACTCGGTCAGGTCCGGAAGGAAGCAGCCGCAGCAGGTGACGCGTGTGCCGGAATGTGGCTGGCAGGGCCTCCACCATTTTCTCTCCGCAGAAAACTCCAGACATCTTTTATGACAGCCATTCCATGGCCAGCGACTGATTTATTCAGAATAATATGGGTTTATTGCTGTAACGGGGAAGGCAAAACAGTGTGTTAACGCACAAACTTCCATACCGAACCGGGCACTTTATCGTAAAGCTTATTCATCGTCAGTTCAGCCAGACGATGATCGGCAGCCGAGTAGAATACAGCCAGTTCATCATCGGATAATTCGTACTTATTCTTTTCAATTACACGTTCAAGTGTATCTATCGAGCGGCAGCGTCTCAGCCGCATCAAATAATCAGTTTTAGTCAGAGCTTGATTGTTCATAAATAAACCGGTCTCATGTTTAACTAAATGGAGTGGCTGGGTTGCTGAAGAAAAGCGTACTCTTCACTAAAGAGATTAAATAAGCGTCGGGCAGAACTTTGCCATCGATTCAGATCTTGCGCACTGATACCGTAATTAGTGAATAGCATAAAAGTATCGTCAAGATAGTCATCGATTTGCGTTATCAACGCTTCATCTTCAGCATGCTTTATTTTGTAATTCATCGTGAAAGAAGCGATGTGCTCAATTAAATCATTAAGCTGCAAATTGTTCTCAGAAGTTGGGTCGTTAACCCAGCCGTGATGGCTGCCAGTTAGCGTCGCCATACTTTCATCAAACAGGCTCTCACACAGGAATTTAAGCTGGGCAATATCATGCCGTTTCGGTGAGTACTCGTCCATCTTTTTCCCCTCCATAGCTTGCACGGATGCCGCAGCGCGGCGAGTTAAGGTTAAGCGGCCAAGGAAGCAATTATGAATAGCGATCGGATTTAAGGACACAGTAAATATAAGCCAAAATCATTAAATTTGCTCACCTTAATTACCAAATATTACAATTCGTCAGCAGGGGATGGTTGCTGATTGTCAAGCAGCTCAAACTCAACAATACCGGGAAGAACCTGGAACAGGACCTGTTCTTCACGGGTAAAAGTTTCGTTTAAATCTAGGCAAGGACTAAATATATGTCCATCAAATCGATAAAGCATTTTAAAACGATTGCTGGCTAACTTTTCGACAGACTTTATTTTAAAACTCTCAGGAAGTAACTGCGCATGTAGAGAATACCATTGTAAATCACCTACCAGTGGCTGAGCTATTTTGGGAATATTGCGTTGGATAAACGCTGTTAATTCTGGGATGTCCGGGTTATCCGCACAGATATTGCTTTCAATTTGTAGTGACATATCTTTCAGGCTCTCTGGATTGTTAAACCAATCATTAGACTTATGCAACTACTTTACAACCTACCTGTTAATGACAAAACCTATTGTTGTTATTCGTAAAGCTTTTTTCTTCAGTAAATCAGACAAGTGGCATATCACTATTCTGGCATTGCTAAATCAGCAGATACCTTTTGAAACATATTCTTGTTCCAGCACGTCCAGAAGATAAGATAGAGTATTGTTGTGTTATAACATATTGGATTGATCATGAGTCAAAGTTGAATGCTGTTTTCACTGGGTGCCTGCCTGGCAATAGCGCTGACAGTTATCGCTCTGCTGGCGCTGGCAATGTTATGGGGAGTTGCGTCGTGATGCGTTTTAACCATCTACAGGCGGGCTATCAGGGCGCAGCGGTGACGCCGGTTATTCATGCTGAAATAGCTCAGAGAAGCATGACGGCGCTGGTTGGGGCAAACGGCAGCGGCAAATCAACGCTGTTAAAAACCCTTGCCTGCTTGATCAAACCAGTGGCAGGGAAATGTGAACTGGCGCTTCCGCGGAAAGCAATTGGCTGGATGCCGCAGCGTAGCGAACTAGAGACGCGTTTTCTTTGACCGTTTTTGAACTGGTTTCGATAAGATGCTGGCCGCGCTGCGGCTGGTTCGGCGGCATCAACCGTGAGATGAAGCACGAGATACTCACCGCGCCGGACGCGGTGCAGATGTGTGATTTCGCCGAGGCTCAGCCCGCAACGCTGTCAGACGGCCAGCTACAGCGTGTGCTATTTGCCCGTCTACTGCTGCAGCGTCAAGCTATGGCTGCTGGACGAACCCTTTAACGGCATCGACAGCAAAACCGTGACGCTACTTATGTCTATCCTGCAACAGCAGCAACAGGCAGGCACCACGTTGCTGGTCGTGCTGCACGATCGCCCTCTGGTGGAACGCTAATTTCAGCGACGTTTTGTCGATGGACGATGCTCACCCTCGGCACGGCGACCACGCCTCCGTCTCGTTACGGAGCTTGGCGTCATGACGTTGATCCAGCCGTTTATCGAGTTCGGCTTTATGCGTCGCGCTCTGGTTGCCTGCGTAGCGCTGGCCGTTAGCGCAACGCCGCTGGGCGTGTTTTTGTCGCTGCGTCGTATGAGTTTGATTGGTGATGCGCTGTCGTATGCGGTTTTGCCGGGTGCTGCCATTGGCTACCTGAGCTCTGGCTTATCGCTGGGCTGGCGGTGGCCCTGCTTCTTGGCGCGGTGAGCCGCTACACGCCGCTGAAAGAGGACGCCAGCTTTGCCGGCTTTTATCTGGGATCGCTGGCGCTCGGCGTAACGTTAGGTGTCGCTGCGCGGCTCCAGTGTCGATCTGCTGCATGTCCTCTTCGGCTCGCTGCTGGCGGTAGATAACCCAGCGCTGCTGCTGGTGAGCGCTATCGCTGCTTTCACGCTGCTGATACTGGCGGTTATTTACCGGCCGCTGGTTATTGACGCTTTCGATCCTGACTTTTTACGTGCCCAGGGCAAATGGAGCGCGCCGCTGGTGCATGGCCTGTTCCTGATGCTGGTGGTGCTCAATCTTGTTGCGGGTTTTCAGGTGCTCGGCACGCTGATGTCGGTCGGGCTGATGATATTGCCCGCCGCCAGTGCCCGCTTCTGGAGCCGCGATCTGGCGTGGATGCTGGCCATCGCAGCCGCCGTTATCGGACTCATGCTCTCCTAGCGCTTTTCACTACCGGCTAGCCCGGCGGTCGTGCTGAGTGCCGCTTTGCTCTTTTTTCTTTCCATTCTGGCAGGACCATGCGGTGGCATTTTGCGTCGCCATTAAACAGGGGTATTTATGAAGAAGTTACCATTGAGTCTGGCGATCGGCGCACTGCTGATCAGCCCGCTATCTATGGCAAAAACCGTTAATGTTGTCGCGAGCTTTACCGTGCTGGCAGATATTGTGCAGCAGGTCGGCGGCGAACACGTAAAGGTCAAATCGCTAGTGGGACCGGATGGCGATCCCCACACTTTTGAACCGACGCCATAGGATAGCCAGGCACTGGCGAAAGCTGACGTGGTATTTGTTCGTGGGCTGGGTCTTGAAGGCTGGATGGATCGTCTGGTCAGCGCCTCTGGCTATAAGGGCGAGTCGGTTATAGCCTCGCGTGGCGTATCGATGCGCAGTATGGAAGAGGAGGGGAAAACCGTTACCGATCCGCACGCGTGGAACAGTATGCATAACGGCGGCGTCATATGCCACCAACGTTATGAATGCGCTGATCAAAGCTGACCCACAGGATGCTGATGCTATCCGGCGCAGCGGCGAGAAGTATATTCAGCTTGATAGCTGGCAAAAACCACCTTTGCAGCGATACCGGCGGCGAAGCGCAAAGTGCTAACCAGCCACGATGCCTTTGGTTATTTTGGCCTGCGCTACGGGGTAACCTTCCTCGCGCCGGTGGGCTTCTCGACCGAGGCGGAAGCGAGCGCCAGTGAAGTTGGCGGCCTGATCAAACAGCTACAGGCTGAGCATATTCACACGTATTTTATTGAGAACCAGACCGATCCGCGCCTGGTGAAGCAGATCGCCAGCGCGACGGGTGCGCAGCGCGAGCTCTATCCAGAGGCGCTGTCACAACCTGCTGGACTAGCGGCAACCTACGTCGCAGCGTTCCGTCATAACGTGGAAACGATGACCCGCAGCATGAAATAAAAAGGCCGGGTTATCCCCGGCCAGCTCTCACGACACATCCTAACGTTTTTTCTTTCTTCTCTGTACCGCCTTAAAACGCGGGTTTGATTTGCAAATCGCGAAAACGCGTCCGTGACGACGCACGATCTTACAATCTTTGTGGCGCTTCTTTGCTGACGCCAGTGAGCTCAGTACCTGCATCTTTTACTCGCCCTGTTTTTTAAGAAAACGGCCAAAACGCTGGTTGAAGCGTGCCGCGCTGCCTTCCTTGTTGAATTCTTTCTGCTTGCCGGTGTAGTAGACGTGGGAAGCGGAAGAGACATCCAGCGTCACATAGGGCAGGGTCTCACCTTCAAAATCAATGGTGCGCTCGGTTTTGATGGTGGAGCCGATTTTGAAATAGCGATCAACGGTGGTGTCGTGGAACACGACCGGACGATAAGCAGGATGAATATTCGGTTTCATAATGCCTCGCTTTTGTTATGTTATAGGGTAACACTAGTACGGCGCGAGCGAGTCACTTTTGCAACCCTGACTCAGGCATTGAGCAGGAAAAGTGAAAAAGGCGCTGGCACACAGCCAATAAAAAAGGCCGCTTGCGCGGCCTTTTTGCATACAGCAAAGATTAGTGCTGATGGCTCTGTTCGGTAGAATGACCTTTCTCCAGCTCCGACTTGTTCTTGCCGAAGCGGCGGCGTACCACCACGAAGAACACCGGAACGAAGAAGATCGCCAGCGCGGTTGCCGTCACCATGCCGCCCATTACGCCAGTACCGACGGCGTTCTGTGCACCGGAACCTGCACCGGTACTGATTGCCAGCGGCAATACGCCGAGAATAAAGGCGAGCGAGGTCATCAGGATAGGACGCAGACGCATACGACACGCTTCCAGCGTCGCTTTGACCAGGCCTTTGCCCTCTTTCTTCATCAAATCCTTAGCGAATTCGACGATCAGAATGGCGTTCTTCGCCGACAGGCCGACGGTGGTAAGCAGGCCTACCACAAAGTAAACGTCGTTACTCAATCCGCGCAGCGTGGTAAAGATCAGCGCACCGATGACCCCGAGCGGTACAACCAGCATGACCGAGAACGGAATCGACCAGCTCTCATAGAGCGCCGCCAGACAGAGGAAGACCACAATCAGCGAGATCGCATAGAGCCCGGGAGCCTGGTTGCCGGAGATACGTTCCTGATAAGAAATGCCGGTCCAGTCGTAACCAATGCCCGCAGACAGTTTCGACGCCAGCTCTTCCATCAGGTTCATGGCATCACCGGAGCTTTTACCTGGCGCAGCTTGGCCCAGAATCTCCATTGACGGCAGGCCGTTATAACGCTCCAGACGCGGTGAGCCATACTGCCATTTCGCCGACGAGAAGGCAGAGAAGGGGACCATGGTGCCGCTGCTGTTACGCACATACCACTTGCTGATGTCGTCAGGCAGCATACGGTCTTTGGCTTCGCCCATCACGTATACCTTCTTCACGCGACCGCGATCGATAAAGTCATTGACGTAGGAGCCGCCCCAGGCTGCGCCCAGTGTAGTGTTGATATCGGAAAGCGATACCCCCAGCGCCTGCGCTTTTTCCTGATCGATAGTCAGCTTGTACTGCGGCGTATCTTCTAGGCCGTTAGGACGCACGCCTACCAGCGTATCGGAGTGTTGCGCCACCATACCCAGCAGCTGATTACGTGCTTCGGTCAGTTTTTCATGGCCGAGGTTGTTCTGGTCGATCAGCTGGAAGTCGAAGCCGGTCGCGTTACCAAGTTCGATAATCGCTGGCAGGTTGAACGGGAAAACCATTGCATCTTTAATCTGGCCCAGCGCGGCTATGGCGCGACCGGCAATAGCCGGTACCTTCAGATCGCTGCTGCCACGTTCATCCCAGGGTTTCAGACTGACGAAGGCGATACCGGTGTTCTGGCCACTGCCGGAGAAGCCAAAGCCGTTAACGGTAAACACCGACTGCACGCTATCCTTCTCTTTATTCAGGAAGTCGTCCGTCACCTGGTCCAGCACCTTTTGCGTACGCTCTTGCGTCGCGCCAGCCGGCAGCTGCGCTTGAGCCAGCAGCAGGCCCTGATCCTCTTCCGGCAGGAACGAGGAAGGGAGACGCATGAACAGATACGCCATACCCACCACGATAACCAGATACATCACCAGATAGCGGCCGGTGCTACGTATGATGTGGCCGACGCTGTCGACATAGTGGTTGGTGCTCTTGTCGAACAGGCGGTTAAACCAGCCGAAGAAGCCGGTGGTTTTGCCGTGATCGCCTTTCTTTATCGGCTTCAGCATGGTGGCGCAGAGCGCTGGCGTCAGGATCAACGCAATCAGCACCGACAGCGCCATCGCGGAAACGATGGTAATAGAGAACTGACGATAGATAACCCCGGTAGAGCCGCCAAAGAAGGCCGTCGGGATAAACACCGCCGAGAGCACTAGGGCAATACCGACCAGCGCGCCCTGAATCTGCTCCATCGAGCGCTTTGTCGCCTCTTTCGGCGGCAGGCCCTCTTCGGCAATGACACGATCGACGTTCTCAACCACGACGATGGCGTCATCCACCAGCAGGCCGATAGCCAGCACCATACCGAACATCGTTAGCGTATTTATCGAGTAGCCGAAGGCGCTGATGATGGCAAAGGTACCGAGCAGTACGACGGGCACCGCAATAGTCGGGATCAGTGTAGCGCGGAAGTTCTGCAGGAAGAGATACATCACTAGGAACACCAGCACGATCGCTTCAAACAGGGTTTTGACCACTTCAAAAATGGAGATCTTAACGAACGGCGTGGTGTCGTAAGGGTAAACAACTTTCAGGCCAGCAGGGAAGGTGGACTGTAATTTGCCCAGCTCCGCCTTCACCGCATTAGCGGTATCCAGTGCGTTAGCGCCAGTTGCCAGCTTGATACCGATACCGGAAGCGGGTTTGCCATTAAAGCGGGCAACCACCTCGTAGTTCTCGCCGCCCAGCTCGATCTTCGCCACGTCGCGCAGGCGCACCTGCGAACCGTCGGTGTTGACCTTCAGCATAATTTTGCCGAACTCATCAGTCGAGGTAAGACGAGTCTGAGCAATGATCGAGGCGTTAAGCTGCTGGTTTGGCGCAGCAGGTGCGCCGCCCAGCTGGCCCGCTGCAACCTGGGCGTTCTGCGTATTGATAGCGCTGATAACGTCGACCGGCGTCAGCTGATAGTTATTCAGCTTGGCCGGGTCCATCCAGATACGTATCGCATACTGAGCACCGAAGATCTGAGTATCACCTACGCCAGTGGTACGGCTGATAGGGTCCTTGATATTCGATACCACGAAGTCTGCGATATCGTTCTGCGTCATGCTGCCGTCATCGCTGACGAAACCCGCCACCATCAGGAAGCTGCTGGAAGATTTCTGAACCTGAATACCCTGCTGCTGCACTTCCTGCGGCAGCAGCGGCATCGCCAGCTGCAGTTTGTTCTGCACATGGACCTGCGCGATGTCAGGGTCGGTGCCGGATTCGAAGCTCAGGGTCAACTGGAGGTTACCGGAAGAGTCACTATTTGATGAGAAGTACATCAGCCCATCAATACCGTTCATATTCTGTTCGATAACCTGCGTCACGGAGTCCTGCAGCGTTTTCGCATCCGCACCCGGATAGGCTGCACGAATCTGCACGGCCGGTGGAGCAACATTAGGATATTGCTCGATCGGCAGTTTGAGAATCGATAGCGCACCCGCCAGCATCACGATGATGGCGATTACCCACGCAAAGATGGGGCGATCGATAAAGAACTTAGCCATGTATCAACGGCTCCTGTTAAGACGACGATTTTTCAGACTGGGTCTGAGATTGCGCATTCGCTTCAGATTTCTGCTCAGCAGAGGCTTCCTGCGGCGTGACCTGGGCGCCTGGCTTGGCGCGCTGGGTGCCGACGCTGATTACGCGTTCACCCTCTTTCAAACCCGAGGTGACCAGCCATTTGTCGCCGATCGCCTGCGCAGCATTGACGTTGCGTACTTCAACCTTGTTGTCAGCACCGACAACCATAACGGTTGCCTGACCGGTTGGCGTACGGGCAACTGCCTGTTGTGGAACCAGCAGCGCATTTGGATTGGTACCTTCTTCCAGACGTGCACGGACGAACATGCCCGGCAGCAGACGATGATCAGGGTTCGGCATAATCGCGCGTAGCGTGATTGAACCGGTGGTTTCATCAACGGTCACGTCAGAGAACTCCAGCGTACCTTTCTGCGGCGACTGGCTGCCATCCTGCATCAGCAGCGTGACGCTGGCTTTACCGTCAACTTGCTTCAATTGACCCGATTCCAGCTCGGCGCGCAGGCGCATAAATTCGTCGCTGGACTGGGTCACGTCGACATACATCGGATCGAGCTGCTGCACAGTGGCCAGCGCGGTGGTCTGCGCACTCTGCACCAGCGCCCCTTCAGTAACGGAAGATTTACCAATGCGGCCGCTAATTGGCGACGTCACTTTGGTATAGGCCAGATTAATGCGGGCAGTTTCGACATTTGCTTTAGCAACCTGCACGGCAGCAGCATTCTGCGCGGCAGTAGCGACTGCATTATCGTAATCCTGCTGGCTGATATATTTAGTACCAAGCAGCGGCTTGTAACGGTTTACCGTTAACTGCGCGATGTGCGCGTTGGCTTCCGCCTGCGCCAGATCGCCTTTCGCGCTGTCATAGCTCGCCTGGTAGGTTGCAGGATCGATCTGATAGAGCGATTCACCCGCTTTAATGTCGCTGCCTTCCACAAAATTACGCTTCAGAATGATACCGGAAACCTGAGGTCGTACTTCAGCCACACGATAGGCAGAGGTACGACCCGGCAGTTCCGTGATGATCTTCAGGGGTTCGCTTTTAAGTGTCAAAACGCCCACTTCTGGCAGTTGCTGCTGGGCAGCTTGCTGGGATTTATTATCATCACATCCTGTTAACACAAAGCTGCCTGAAAGCATCAGGACGGCCGCCAGAAGCGATAATTCTCTGTTTTTATTCATAAATAAACCTCTAGTGTCCGATATCCATTGATCAATGGATCACAAACCGATAAACCCATTGCTGCGCTAAAACCCGGGTCGTGCTATAGTACATACATTCACAAATGTATGTAGACTTGCCAGTATGTAAAAAAGTCTTCTCTTCTTATGGCACGAAAAACCAAAACCAAAACCAAAACCAAAACCAAAACCAAAACCAAAACCAAAACCAAAACACTTGAAACACGTCATCAAATTCTCGATGCCGCCCTTGCGTTGTTCTCATGCTAGGGCGTCTCCGCCACTTCGCTGGCGGATATTGTGGCAGCGGCAGGCGTCACGCGATCTACTGGCACTTTAAAAATAAAGCCGATGTATTACACGAAATCTGGCTGCGCACTGACGCTGGGCTTGATGATGTGGAACTTGAGTATCAGACAAAATACCCTGGCGATCCACTTTCTGTGTTGCGCGCCATGCTGATCTATATCTTTGAAGCAACAGCAAAGGATCCCCAGCCCCGCGCCCTAATGGAGATTATTTTCCATAAGTGCGAATTTGTCGGCGAGATGGCCGCGCTGCAAAATATGCAGCAAAGCCTGCTTTCTGAGTGCTATGACAAAATAGAAGATGTTTTGAAAGAGTGCATTGAGGCAGGACAATTACCCATTACGCTCAACACGCTGCCAGGCAGCGCTGCTGCTGCGGGATTATGTTAACGGCATGATGATGGAGAGCTGGCTGTTTACGCCAGAAAGCTTCGATCCGGCGGCGGCTGCGCCACAAATCGTCGAGGCTTTCCTGGATATGCTGCGCCTGAGCCCAACGTTAACCGCTGCGGGTTAATCCTGCTGTTCAGCGGCGTGCTTCTTCTCAAAGTCGCGCTGCACAATCGCCAGCGCCGCCAGCACCGTTTCGGCAGGCAGCCGGTTCTCTTCCAGCAGCTGGATCAAATCTACCGCCAGTTTCACCTCATCAAGTGCGTTTTCCAGTGTCATGGTGGTTCCTCATATGCGCAGTTTCGCTGCAACCAGCATCATCATTAACGCGCCCGCCAGCGCAATGCCGAGCGCACCGGGATGAAAACTCGCCAGCGAGCCAAGGCCAAAGTAGCTGGCGATATAGCCGCCGACCAGCGCACCGATCACCGCCAGCACCAGTATGGCAACAAAACCGCAGGGCCGACCGGGCAACAAAAAACGTTTCAGCCAGCCCGCGACCAGCCTAATGATAATCCAGGCAATGATTCCCATTTCAGGCTCCTGAACAGATCGCGCTAAGTATAGGCAATTAGATGGTGTCGCCGCGCAGCGAAAGCGCCCAGTTTTATGGCATTGATCGCCTGGCGGCAGCGCGCTAACCGGCTCTCCAGCACCTCAAGATCCTGCTTAAGCTGCTGCTGCGCTGCCAGGCTTTCCGCCAGCGCAGGCGCAGCTGTTGAGTGCTGGCCTAGCGCTGCAGCGCGGCAATCTGGTTCAGCAGTTTTTCCGCCAGCCAAGCAAGGGCGCTCTTGCGCATTCTGGCAGCTGCCGAACCGTTGCAGATTACGTTCGATTTCCAGCAGATAATCGGCCAGCCGCGTGCCGGTGGTGGTAAACAGCTGTTTGTCGAAGCGCGGCGTGCGGCAGCGTCCGTCGGGATGCTGGGCGATCTGCGTCTTGAGCGCCGTCAGGCAGGCGACCAGGCGCTGTTGAGTAGTAGCAGATGCCATCATCTTTTCCTTACCTGTGCTAACGTAGCGCGCATGCATAAATATCCAGGCAACGCTATGCAACGTATTGTATTACTGACTCTCGGCTGGCTGGCCATCATACTTGGCGCGCTGGGCATTGTATTACCATTATTACCGACCACGCCATTTGTGCTGCTGGCAGCCTGGTGCTTCGCCCGATCGTCGCCGCGCTTTCACTACTGGCTGCTGTGGCGTTCGCCTTTTGGCCGCTATCTACGCCACTGACAGCACCACCACGCGATCCGCCAGGCGCAAAAGGGCACGCCATCGCGCTGATACTGGTGTCATTTGCCGTGTCTATCTGGCTGGTGAAAATTCTGTGGATACGCCTCATGCTTGGCGTAACGCTCTGCGTTTTACTGCAGATGATGTGGTGAATTCCTGTGTTGGCAGAATCGCCCGACGATCGCACGCCGCCACGGATAAGGTTGCATTTAGCCGGCCATTTGCTTAGATTTGGGCATCTTCGTGCGTGGCTTCCCTTTTTTTACTCTCTGCGTCTGATTCATTTCGGAATCTGACTCTAATGGAAGCTGCGCGATCTAAAGTTTTTACCAAGCGTAACATTATGACCGCAACTGCGCAGCAGCTTGAATTCATTAAAGATAGCATTAAAAGCATTCCCGATTACCCGAAACCCGAGATCCTTTTCCGCGACGTTACCAGTCTGCTGGAAGATCCTGAGGCCTATGCTGCGACTATCGCGCTGTTTGTTGAGCGCTACCGCGATCAGGGCATTACTAAGGTAGTCGGAACCGAAGCGCGCGGCTTTCTTTTTGGCGCGCCCGTCGCGCTGGCGTTAGGCGTTGGCTTCGTGCCGGTGCGCAAACCCGGCAAACTGCCGCGTGAAACCTTCAGCGAATCCTATGACTTGGAATATGGCACCGATGCGCTTGAGCTGCACAAAGATGCGATTAAGCCCGGCGACGTGGTGCTGGTCGTTGACGACCTGCTGGCGACCGGTGGCACCATCGAAGCGACAGTTAAGCTGATCCGCCGCGCAGGTGGCGAAGTCAAAGATGCAGCTTTTGTGATTAACCTTTTCGATCTGACCGGCGAATCTCGCCTGAAAGCGCTGGGCATCAACTGCTACAGCCTGGTCAATTTCCCCGGTCACTAAGTGACACTGGCCTCGCCGCGCGCGAGGCCAGCAAGTGATAGGCAATGCCCGCCGTCGCTGTTAAACTACTGCAACGATATACAGGGGTTGCAGCGCGTCTGCGCTCATCTTTCCAACCACATCCAGTAATCGAATCCACATGAGCTATCAGGTACTTGCGCGAAAATGGCGTCCCCAGGCGTTTGCTGACGTTGTCGGTCAGGAACATGTCCTGACCGCGCTGGCAAATGGACTGTCACTGGGACGTCTCCATCATGCTTATCTCTTCTCCGGCACGCGCGGCGTGGGTAAAACCACCATTGCACGTCTGCTGGCGAAAGGACTCAACTGCGAAACCGGCATCACCGCCACGCCGTGCGGTCAGTGCGACAACTGTCGTGAAATCGAGCAGGGCCGCTTTGTCGACCTGATCGAAATCGACGCCGCGTCTCGCACCAAAGTAGAAGATACGCGCGATCTTCTGGACAACCTGCAGTATGCGCCCGCGCGTGGCCGCTTTAAGGTCTACCTGATCGATGAAGTGCACATGCTGTCGCGCCACAGCTTTAACGCACTGCTGAAAACGCTGGAAGAGCCGCCGTCGCACGTTAAATTCCTGCTGGCGACCACCGATCCGCAAAAGCTGCCGGTCACGATTCTCTCCCGCTGTTTGCAATTCCATCTGAAGGCGCTGGACGTTGAACTGATCCGCAATCAGCTCGACTATGTGCTGCAGCAGGAGCAGATCGAGAGCGAGCCGCGTGCGCTTCAGCTGCTGGCGCGCGCCGCCGACGGCAGTATGCGCGATGCACTCAGCCTGACCGATCAGGCGATTGCCATGGGGCAGGGCGTGGTCAGCGGTAACGTGGTCAGCCAGATGCTTGTCACGCTGGACGATGAACAGCCTCTGGGCCTGATTCAGGCGCTGGTGGACGGCAGCGGTGAACAGGTGATGATGCTGCTCAACCAGGCCGCGTCGCGCGGTGTTGAATGGGAAGCGCTGCTGGTAGAGATGCTGCGCCTGCTGCACCGCATTGCTATGGTGCAGCTGCTGCCTGCCTCAATTAATGATGAAGAGGAAAGCCATGCGCCGCGTCTGCGGGAGCTGGCGCGCGTCGTGCCGCCCGCTGACGTTCAGCTCTACTATCAGACGCTGATGATGGGGCGCAAGGATTTGCCGCTGGCACCCGATCGTCGCATGGGCGTTGAAATGGCGCTGTTGCGTGCACTGGCGTTCCATCCACATACGGCGATTGCCGAACCGGTGGCGCGTCCGTCAATGACGCCTGCGGCCGAACCGTCGATGTCCGCTGCGCCGCAGCATGCCCCAGCTGCACAACCGCAAATGGCGCCACCTGCGCCACCGACTCCGGCCGCTGCACCTCCGGCTGCCGCACCGGACGGGCCGCTTTCCGATACCACCAGCCAGCTCCTGCAGGCGCGCACCCAGCTGCTACGTCAGGGAGCCAGCAAACCCAAAAAGAGTGAGCTGGCGGCGTCCCTGACGCGGCCGGCCAACTCCGCGCTGGAGCGCCTGGCTTCCGTCACTGAACGCGCGCATGTGCGTCCACGCGACGCCGCGCCAGAGAAAAAAGAAGCCTATCGCTGGAAAGCGCAAACTCCGGTTGAAACAGCGCCCGAACCGGTAGCGACGCCAAAAGCCTTGCGTTCGGCGCTTGAGCATGAGAAAAACCCTGAGCTGGCGGCGCGCCTGATGGAAGAAGCCCAGCAGCGCGACGCTTGGGCAGCGGAAATCGCCACGCTGCCGTTGCCGAAACTGGTGCAGCAGCTGGCGCTCAACGCCTGGAAAGAGACCACAGAACCGGGCGTTTGCCTGCATCTGCGTTCCAGCCAGCGTCACCTGAATTCTGTCTCGGCGCAGCAGGTGCTCGGCGCGGCGCTGAGTGAGGTTGCCAGCCAGCCAGTTGAATTGACTATCATTGAAGATGATAATCCTGCGGTATTGACGCCACTTGAGTGGCGACAGGCCATTTACGAAGAGAAGCTTGCGCAGGCGCGTCAGTCTATCATTAGCGATACGCACATCCAGACGCTGTGCCGGTTCTTCGACGCCGATCTGGATGAAGAGAGTATCCGACCCGTTTGACCACGCTGCCGCTGTCTCATGGATAGCGATGCGGCCTCAGCTGAGAGAGAAAACTATGTTTGGTAAAGGCGGACTGGGCAACCTGATGAAGCAGGCCCAGCAGATGCAAGACAAAATGGCCAAAGTCCAGGAAGAGATCGCTGCGCTGGAAGTGACCGGCGAATCAGGCGCAGGCTTGGTGAAAGTGACCATTAACGGCGCGCACAACTGCCGTCGCGTGGAGATCGATCCCAGCCTGCTGGAAGATGACAAAGATATGCTGGAAGATCTGGTTGCTGCTGCATTCAACGACGCTGCTCGCCGCATCGACGAAACGCAGAAAGAGAAAATGGCCTCTGTTTCCTCCGGTATGCAGCTGCCGCCGGGCTTTAAGATGCCGTTCTGATGCAAACCAGTCCACTGCTTGAATCTCTGATGGAGGCGCTGCGCTGCCTGCCTAGCGTTGGGCCGAAATCGGCGCAGCGCATGGCGTTTCAGCTGCTGCAACGCGATCGCAGCGGTGGCATGCGGCTGGCGCAGGCGCTGACGCGTGCAATGTCTGAAATAGGCCACTGCGCCTACTGCCGTACCTTCACTGAACAGGAAATTTGCACCATCTGCGCCAATCCTCGGCGTCAGCAGAATGGGCTGATTTGCGTGGTGGAGAGTCCGGCGGATATTCACGCCATTGAGCAGACCGGTCAGTTTGCCGGACGCTACTTTGTTTTGATGGGGCACCTTTCCCCGCTGGACGGCATCGGGCCGCAGGACATCGGGCTCGATCGTCTTGAGCAGCGGCTGGAAAGTGAAACCATCAAAGAGGTAATCCTTGCCACCAACCCGACGGTGGAAGGTGAGGCGACGGCCAACTATATCGCCGAGCTGTGCGGCCAGTACGGTGTTGATGCCAGTCGCATCGCGCACGGCGTGCCGGTGGGCGGCGAGCTGGAGACGGTCGATGGCACCACGCTGTCGCACTCGCTGGCCGGACGTCACAAGATTACTTTCTGAACGCTTGCCGACGTCGTCACTGACGTCGGCTTGAAATTTTCCGCACCATCCCCACATCAACCTCAACGTTCGTTTAACCTGATCCTGTTGAGGTAACAATGACCATGAAAGGACAAGAGACGCGTGGCTTTCAGTCAGAGGTAAAACAGCTTCTGCACCTGATGATCCATTCCCTCTATTCAAACAAAGAGATTTTCCTGCGCGAGCTGATTTCTAACGCCTCGGACGCCGCCGATAAGCTGCGCTTCCGTGCGCTGTCGGACGCCAGCCTGTATGAAGGCGACGGCGAACTGCGCGTGCGTCTCTCTGTTGATAAGGACAACCGCACGCTGACGCTGTCGGACAACGGTATCGGCATGCGTCGCGATGAGGTGATTGAGAACTTGGGCACCATCGCCAAATCGGGCACCAAATCCTTCCTTGAATCGCTGGGCTCAGACCAGGCGAAAGACAGCCAGCTGATCGGTCAGTTCGGTGTTGGCTTCTACTCGGCGTTTATCGTGGCGGACAAAGTTTCGGTGCGTACCCGTGCAGCCGGTGCCGCCGCGGACGAGGGCGTGTTCTGGGAGTCGGCGGGCGAAGGCGAATACACCATTGCCGATATCACCAAAGCCGATCGCGGTACTGAAATTACGCTGCACCTGCGCGAAGGTGAAGATGAGTTCCTGGACGCGTGGCGCGTGCGCAGCGTTATCGGCAAATATTCCGATCACATCGCGCTGCCGGTAGAGATCGAGACCAAAAAAGACGAAGAGAACGACACCACCACTTGGGAGAATATTAACAAAGCCCAGGCGCTGTGGACGCGTAACAAGTCTGAGATCAGCGACGAAGAGTACAACGAATTTTATAAGCATATCGCCCACGACTTCAGCGATCCGGCTATCTGGAGCCACAACCGCGTGGAAGGCAAGCAGGAGTACACCAGCCTGCTCTATATTCCGTCACGCGCGCCGTTCGATATGTGGAACTGCGACCATAAGCATGGCCTGAAATTGTATGTGCAGCGCGTCTTTATCATGGACGACGCAGAGCAGTTTATGTCGAACTACCTGCGCTTCGTGCGTGGCTTGATTGACTCCAGCGATCTGCCGCTGAACGTGTCGCGCGAGATCCTGCAGGATAGCCGTGTCACCCAAAGCCTGCGCGCTGCGCTGACGAAGCGCACGCTGCAAATGCTAGAGAAACTGGCGAAGGACGATGCAGAGAAATACCAGACCTTCTGGAAAGAGTTTGGTCTTGTGCTGAAAGAAGGTCCGGCTGAGGACAGCGCTAACCAGGAAGCGATTGCTAAACTGCTGCGCTTTGCCTCAACGCACACCGACAGCGCCGATCAGAGCGTGTCGCTGGAGGAGTATGTCAGCCGCATGGTGGAGGGTCAGGAGAAGATCTACTACATCACCGCTGACAGCTACGCCGCCGCGAAGAGCAGCCCGCACTTGGAGCTGTTCCGCAAGAAAAGCATCGAGGTGCTGCTGCTTTCCGATCGTATCGACGAATGGATGATGAGCTACCTCACCGAGTTCGACGGCAAAGCGTTCCAGTCGGTCAGCCAGGCCGATGAGTCGCTGAGCAAGCTGGCGGATGAAGAGAGCGAAGAGCAGAAAGAGGCCGAGAAGGCGCTGGAGCCGTTTGTTGAGCGCGTGAAAACGCTGCTGGGCGAGCGTGTGAAGGAAGTGCGTCTGACCCATCGTCTGACCGATACGCCTGCTATTGTCACCACCGACGCTGATGAAATGAGCACGCAGATGGCGAAACTGTTCGCGGCAGCGGGCCAGGCGGTGCCGGAAGTGAAGTATATTTTCGAGATTAACCCGGATCATCAGCTGGTTAAACGCGTGGCGGATACGGAAGACGATGCGCGATTCGGCGAATGGGTCGAGTTGCTGCTGGATCAGGCGCTGCTGGCCGAGCGCGGCACGCTGGACGATCCTAACCTGTTTATCCGCCGTATGAATCAACTGCTAACGGCGTAATTAGCTAAAAAAATGGCCGGTGAAAATACCGGCCATTGTTTGCTAAAACGGTGCTGTCGCGGGAAGCATGGCCCGATCGCAAAGACGCAAAAAGCGGCATCCATGCCAGCTCGGCCTGCGGGATTACGCACCTCATCCCTGAGGTGCGCCCGTTAACGGGCCAACGCGCTGCGTTGTTCAAAAACGCTCCCGGCGTTTTTGTCCCTCGCGCAGGACGCTTTGCTCCTCGGGCCATGCCTCTCGCTCCTAGAATTGATTGCCTGCCTTTAAGTCACACCTGACCGTGCGCTTTTTTGGCCTTGCGCGAAGGGTTCACTTTCTAAACAGTCCCGTTACTGTGCCGCCTCGCTGCAGCCAGTCGCGAAACAGCGTAATCTCCCCATCATTACGCCGAAACTCTTTGGTCATCATCCAGGTAGCGCGGTTGACGCGCACAAAGCCGAGCCGGGCGATCCTTCCTCAAGCTCTTTTCGCACCAGCAGACGCGGCGCCATAATCACACCAAGCCCGTTCTTCGCGGCCTGAATGCCAAGCGTCAGATTGTCGAAATGTTTCCCCGACCAGAAATTGCCGTGCACGTCGGCCGCCTTCGACCACTCTGCCTAGGCGTGCAGACGCGTATCCGCATGCAGCAAAGGCAGCGCGGTAAGATCCTGCGTGCTGCGAAAGCGCGAGGCAAACAGCGGCGCGCAGAGCGGCCCGATGTAATCGTCGCCAATCAGCGTCGCGTCTATATCACCATCTGGCGGCTGTTCATAGCTGAGGATCAGCACATCAACATGCTCGCTGCGCAGCTGATCCAGCTCCAGCTGCGCCTGAAACTGAATATCGGGATAGCGCTGGTAAAAGGTGCTGATGCGCGGAATCAGCCGCTGCGACAAAAAGCTCGGCGCGCAGGCGATATTAAGATGGTAGCGCATGCCGGTGCGGATGCTGGCGCAGGTGGTGGAAAGCTCGCTAAAGGCTTTCTGGCAGCTGAGCAGCAGCCGTTCACCGTGTGAGGTTAATTTCACGCGTCCGTTCGTACGCACGAAAAGCGGTTTGCCTATCCAGCTCTCCAGCTGGCTGAACTGGTGGCTCAAGGCGCTGTGAGTGACGTGCAGATGTTCGGCCGCCACGCTAAAGTGCTATATAACGCCGCTTGATGAAAATGGTGCAGCGCCCTTAGCGGAGGGTAGCCGGGTCATACTCATCCCCTGTGTAAAAACCTAACAGGGATTGTTAGTCTATATCATTTTAAAGTCCAGCAGCATTCCCCTAACCTTGCCCGCTGATTATGGCGGGTTGACTCGCAGGCAAAGCTATGCATGGTCTGGTATTACCGCCAACCTGCCATCACCCGACAGATAAAAAGAGAAAGGCAACGCGATGGCACTTCACCCCTATGCCGACTGACCTGCCGAGGCGCGGGACCGGTTACGTACCCTGTTGTCACGGCATTACAGAATGGAGCACTACGATCTCTTCTTCGCCCCTTCGCTGCATTTCGCGCGCATCCTTCTTTCTCAGCTTTTCCTGCGTCAGGAGCAAGCGCAACCAGACGCGCTACGCCACGCACTATCCGGTAACAGAACTCAACGTCTTACCCGCCGTGCCGCTCATGGCGGGAAACATCAATTTTGTTGCGCATGTGGAATTACCCTACGGCCGGGTTCATCCGCTGATCGAATGCCAGCAGCAGGGCGTGGTCGACGTCAGCGAAAGCTTCGCCAGCGTAATGCATGACGACGTTATTAATCATGCCAGGCTGTTTGTCGCCTGCCTCGATCGCCATGCCGATTTGCCTGGCGGGCCAGTGCTGGTGCGCAGTGAGCTGCGTCTGTTTGAACAGGGGTTGCCGCTGGATACGCCGGTGCTGGCCGCGCTGGCCCGCACCAAAGAGCAGGGCTGGCGGCCTTTCAATCATGCCAGCGTCGAGGCTATCGCTATCCACTCGCCGATACTGCTGGCGTCCAGCCATCAGCCGGGTTTGCCATTCGCCAGCTTCCCGCTATCGCAGACACAGCTGGCTGCGCTGACGCCAGCCAGCGACCTGGAGCTGTGGCCGCAGCAGGGACGTCTGCTGATGCGGGCCAGCCTGCGCGGCGGCGGTCGAAAACGAAGCAATTTTACGCCGCAGATTAGCCGACGGCTGCAACAGCTGTTCACTGCTGGCTGCCACTGAAAAAATGCGTTAGCCGCGCCAGCCCACAGCCTGTTATGGATTAATGCGCTACAGTCATCGGGTTATGAAGCCGCGCCTTTCTTGTGGTGAGCGGGTCATAATGATATGGTCTTCGCCTTCTAGGATTGATAAATGCGATTCGCAAGGGGATTTACGCAATGCGTATTATTCTGCTCGGTGCTCCGGGCGCAGGTAAGGGCACTCAGGCTCAGTTCATCATGGAGAAATACGGCATTCCGCAAATCTCCACGGGCGATATGTTGCGTGCGGCGGTAAAAGCTGGCAGCGAGCTCGGCAACCAGGCAAAAGCCATCATGGACGCCGGTAAACTGGTGACTGACGAACTGGTTATCGCGCTGGTAAAAGAGCGTATCGCGCAGGAAGACTGCAAAAACGGTTTTCTGCTGGACGGTTTCCCGCGCACCATCCCACAGGCGGAAGCGATGAAAGAGGCCTGCATCAAGATTGACAGCGTGCTGGAGTTCGCCGTGCCGGACGAGCTGATCGTCGATCGCATCGTTGGCCGCCGCGTGCATGCGCCGTCAGGCCACGTTTATCACGTTAAATACAATCCGCCAAAGGTGGAAGGTCAGGACGACGTGACCGGCGAAGAGCTAACCACGCGTAAAGACGATCAGGAAGAGACCGTGCGTAAACGTCTGGTGGAGTACCATCAGATGACTGCACCGCTGATCGCTTACTACAGCAAAGAAGCGGAAGCTGGCAACATCTCTTACCACAAAATTAACGGTACGCAGCCGGTTGCAGACGTTAGCAAACAGCTGGCGAGCATCCTCTGCTAAGCTGTCGGGGCTGGCAGTTCCAGCCCCTTTTGCAGTAATTGCTCTTCCCTCTTCCGCTACAATTTCCCCTGTTTTCACGCATCTCCGCTATCAAGGAATAACAATGAGGCAAGACAAGCCCGGCGTGTTACTGGTTAATTTAGGTACGCCAGACGCCCCCACCACAGCCGCTGTAAAGCGCTATCTGAAACAGTTTCTGAGCGATCCGCGCGTGGTCGATACACCGCGCTGGCTCTGGTGGCCGATCCTCAATGGCATCGTTCTGCCGTTCCGTTCGCCACGCGTATCAAAACTCTACGCGTCTGTCTGGATGGAGGGCGGCTCACCGCTGATGGTCTATAGCAAGCAGCAACGCGAGGCGCTGGCCGCGCGCGTCGATATGCCGGTCGAACTGGGTATGAGCTACGGCAACCCCAGCCTGCAAAGCGCTGTGGATCGCCTGATGGCGCAGGGTGTGACGCGCATGATCGTGCTGCCGCTCTATCCGCAGTTCTCCTGCTCCACCGTTGCGGCGGTCTGGGATGGTTTGTACAGCGCGTTTAAAAAGGCGCGTACGCTGCCGGATATTGAGTTTATCCGCGACTACGCTGAGCATCAGGTCTATATCGCCGCGCTGAAAGCCTCGGTAGAGCGCTCGTTTGCCGCACACGGCCAGCCCGATCTGCTGGTGCTCTCCTATCACGGCATTCCGCAGCGCTTCGCTAATGAAGGCGACGACTATCCGCTGCGCTGCGCGGACACCACTGCGCTGCTACAGCAGGCGCTGGGCCTGCGCGACGACCAGATCATGATGACCTTTCAGTCGCGCTTTGGCCGTGAGCCCTGGCTGCAACCCTATACCGATGAGACCATGCAGGGGCTGGCGAAGAAGGGCATTAAGCATGTGCAGGTGATGAGTCCGGGCTTTGCGGCGGACTGTCTGGAGACGCTGGAGGAGATCAGCGAGCAGAACCGCGAGTTCTTCCTGCATGGCGGCGGTGAGAAGTTTGAGTATATTCCTGCGCTGAATGCCGATGCCGAACATATCAATATGATGATAGAGCTGGTTAACGCGCGTCGTTAAATAGCAGGAGGAGAGTGTGCTATCATCCTCCGCCTGTTTTTCTGACTGCACCCACCATGAAATTTCCCGGCAAACGTAAATCGAAACACTATTTCCCCGTTAGCGCCCGCGATCCCTGCATACTGCCTCGCAGGATGTGGAAGAGGGCAGTTGGGTCGTTGATATTGACCAGACGCTGGTGGATTTTGAAGCCAAAGTCGATGACGCCTTTCTGGTTCGCTACGGCCTGAGCGCCGGACACTCTTTAGTGATTGCTGACGATGTTGCTGAGGCGCTCTACCACAAGCTGATGCGGGATAACCTGATCATCCATCAGTTTGCTGGCGGCACCATCGGCAACACGCTGCACAACTACTCGGTGCTGCTGGGCGTGATGTGCAGCAATATCCAGATCGGTGGCTACGCCTATCGCTACCTCTGCAACACCTCAAGCCGCATGGATCTTAACTACCTTCAGGGCGTAGACGGGGCGATTGGCCGCTGCTTTACCCTGATCGGCGCGCAGGGCGAGCGTACGTTTGACATCAGCACGGGCCAGATGAACCAGCTGCGCGCCGACAGCCTTCCCGAAGCGATGATTGCCGGTGCCTCGGCGCTGGTGCTGACCTCTTATCTGGTGCGCTGTAGCGAAGGTGAGCCGATGCCGCAGGCGACGCTCCAGGCAATTGAGTACGCGAAGCGCCATAACGTGCCGGTGGTGCTTACGCTAGGCACCAAATATGTCATTGGCGATAACCCGCAGTTCTGGCGTGATTTCCTGCGCGACCACGTCACTATTGTGGCGATGAATGAATGAGAGGCGCTGGCGCTGACCGGTGAATCCGATCCGCTGCTGGCCGCCGATATGGCGCTGGAGTGGGTCGATCTGGTGCTCTGTACTGCCGGTCCGACCGGGCTCTATATGGCCGGCTATAACGAAGAATCATTTAAGCGCAAAACCAATCATCCTCTGCTGCCGGGTGCGATTGCCGAGTTCAACCAGTACGAGTTCAGCCGGGCGATGCGCCAGCAGGACTGCGAGCAGCCGATGCGCATCTTCTCGCATATCGCGCCGTATATGGGCGGCCCGGAGAAGATCATGAACACCAACGGCGTAGGCGATGGCGGCGCTGCTGCATGACATCACGGCCAATAACTTCCATAAGCAGAAAGTGCCTAATTCCAGCAAACACACGCGCGAATATCTGACCTACTCGTCGCTGGCGCAGGTATGCAAATACGCCAACCGCGTCAGCTATCAGGTGCTGAACCAGCATTCACAGCGCCTGACGCGCGGGCTGCCGGAGCGTGAAGATAGCTTGGAAGAGTCCTACTGGGATCGCTAAACAGGAAAGGCTTCCCCCATAAATGGGGGAAGCGGGCAGATTAGACAGGGCACTCGCGCACGATGGGGCGCTCGGCAATTTCCGCCTCCAGCATATGCAGCATGCTGCTGGCGATCTCACGTTCGCCCATCACCACGCGCGTTGCGCCGCGCGCCATGATGTACTCCACCTCATCGTCATAGTGCGCACGCGCGATAATCTCAATATCGGTGAACTTCTCGCGCGCGGAGTGACGATCTCTTCTGACTCATAGCCGTTGGGGATAGTGAGCAGTAGCCAGCGCGCGCAGTCGAGTCGCGCCAGCTCCATGGTATCGGCGCACACTGCATTGCCGAGCACGGCTCTGATGCCCTGTTCGCGCAGGGCTTCAACGCGCGCGTGTGAATTTTCCACCACCACAAAAGGCACATCCGCTTCCAGCAGCTTCTGGCCGAGCAGGCTACCGACGCGACATAGCCAACGATCACGCCGTGATGGCAAATATCGACCGGGATCTGCTTCTCTTCTTCAATCGCTTCTTCCTGCGCCTTTCGCTTTTCGCCAGGAAACGTTCCAGCAGGCTAAACATGATGGGGTTAAGCATAATGGAGAGGATCGCCGCCGCCAGCACCAGGTTACGTCCTTCGCTGCTCAGTAAATTGAGTGAAATGCCCAGCCCGGCCAAGATAAAGGCAAACTCGCCGATTTGCGCTAGGCTGACGGAAATGGTCAGCGCGGTGCGGCGCGAATGGCCCAGCAGCGTCACCAACAACCAGGCGGCAATGGATTTGCCCAGCACCAAAATCACCAGCGCGCCCAATACGGCCAGCGGCTGCTCCACCAGAATCATCGGATCGAACACCATCCCTACCGAGACAAAGAAGAGTACGGCGAAGGCGTCGTGCAGCGGTAAGGTGTCATGGGCGGCGCGGTGGCTCAGCTCAGATTCATTCAGCACCATCCGGGCGAAGAGCGCGCCATGCGCAAAGGAAACGTCGAAAAACTCGATCGCGCCAAAGGCGATGCCAAGCGCCAGCGCCGACAGGCTAAACAGCTCGCGCGAGCCGGTGGCGGCGCTTTTCGCCAGGATCCACGGCACAACGCGGCGGCCCACCACCACCGTCAGCACCATAAAGGCGGCCACTTTGCCGATGGTCAGCAGCAGATTCCAGGCCAGCAGCTGCGGGCTGGCGTTGCCCTGCTCCAGCATGCCAGCAATAGCGGGCAGCAGCACCAGCGTCAGCACCATCACCAGATATTCGACAATCAGCCAGCCTATGGGGATCTGCCCGCGCTGGCTGTCAATCAGTTGACGCTCTTCCAGCCACGCAGCACCACCACGGTACTGGCGGTAGAGAGGCAGAGACCAAACACCAGACCGGTCATCAGCGACCAGCCGAGCCAGGCAGAAAGTCCCATTCCCAGCAGCGTTGCGACGGCGATTTGCGCGATGGCACCGGGAATGGCGATGCTCTTTACCGTCATCAAATCCTTCAGCGAAAAGTGCAGGCTGACGCCGAACATCAGCAGAATAACGCCCAGCTCCGCCAGTTCAGGTGCCAGATTCGTATCGGCAACAAAGCCTGGGGTAAAAGGTCCGGCCAGCACGCCAAGGAGAAACGCTAGGACCAATCCCCCGACGATAGTAGTGATCAACGGTGTGGTGTGATGCATGTCTGTCTCCTTGTAATGGTATGGACTACCTCTTCCCTCTGCGCTGAACTGAACATAATGCATCCA
>JAUHTP010000080.1:0-3917 GCA_031332935.1 Candidatus Pantoea bathycoeliae
TTCTTTCACGATGTCCCGCTCGATCTGCTTCAGATGAAGTGACTGATCGGGCTGACTCTCTGCTTCCGGCTCTTTCTCCGGCGATTTATCGCCCAGCGCCGCCGCAATATCCCGCCCGGTAAGCGGGTATTCCTCCTCTTTCAGCTTACCGGCCAGCAGCCCGGTATGGATATCATCCTCCGGCTCGCTGATGGCGGCGAGTACCTCTTCCGGACGAATATCCTTCTCACCTTTACCCTGTTTTTCCAGGGCTTCACGGGCAAGTCGTTCCGCCTCCTGTTCAGCGTTCTCCTTCGGCTCAGGAATGAAGGGAAGCGGGTCTTCCGTTTTCCCGGCCACGTTGCGGGCCAACTGCGCGGTCAGGCTGTCATCGACTACCTGATCAGCGCCGGTGATACGGCTGATATTGAGCGGTAAACCCTCGCCCTCCATCCTGACGATCACGCCGCTGTCGGGATGCTGCTGTGCAAGCTGCAATCCTTCAGGCAGGCTCTCCGCGATGCGGTTTTCCCCGTTCCTGCTCTGCTGTATCCCCGCAAACCTCGCATCACTGCTGCCAATGACCCTGAAATCACCGGGTAAGGACACGCCGTTACGCTCATCGGCATTTATCGTCAGAATCACCACGCCTGAACGGTTGCCGTTGCTGTCCCACAGCGCGAATGCCAGCCCCGGCTCCGGATGCCGCCTGACGCCCGGCACAAACAGGCCCTGTGATTCGCCTTCAGCCAGCCCGTAGGTTTTCAGCAACGCCCGGCCAGCGGCAACATCGGCAAGAGGGGAGGCCCAGGACAGAATCCCCTCTGCCGTCCTGCCCGCCCGATCCTCACCCGCCATCAGATAATCATGGGCGGTACGATCACCCTTGTTTTTACTGAGTTCAGCCAGCCATCCGGCTCTGTCATCGGTGTAAACCTGCACATGCTCTTTTGTACGGGACAACGTAACGTAACCACTTTCCTTTGTTGCCATTCGCTTTCGCCCTCCTTCAGTCCCTTCAAGCGTAATGACAAACCGGGAACTGGCCCCCTGAGCACCGTATGCCGTGACGGCATACCCCAGGTCGGTATGCCTGTCTGCCGGGTCATTCAGATCAAGACGACGGGTAAGCTGACCATCCTGGCTGCGAAGGGTCATGCTTTGTCCGTCGATCTGTTCCACGTTCCAGAAGCTGTTTCCGGTATAACCGCGCTCGGCATCAGAACGGGTAAAACGCATTCTGTCGCCCTCACTGACGCTGATAATCCTGGGCTGATAAATCTGTGCATCCTCGGTGCTGTTCTCGAACGGTGACAGGATTTTTTCCCGTCCGTCATGGCTGATAAGCGTCACCAGCCCGCTCTGCCGGTCAGTGCCGCCGACCGTCCAGTATTCCCGGTTAATCAGGGCAACTTTTCCCGTCAGAGCGGCCCATCCCGTCAGGCTCCGAAGCTCATTGTGCCGGACGCGAACCGGGTCAAGGACGGTTATCTCCTGTTCGTTTATCGTTATGCCAGCCCTGTACAGATTGTCATGTATCAGGCGGTTTATTTCCTGCCTGTCCGTATTGAGATGCGCCACCGTCAGTGTATTGTCGCGGGCTTCGGCTGTTCGTCCCGCAAAGTCAGCCGCTATTGCCTCCGTCACGCTGGCGGGCATTCCTGCATCACGTAACGCCTGGATCTGTTCTTTATCCGGACTGACCTGTTCAACGGATGATGCAGGAACGAATGCACCGGCTTCCCGCGGCACCACATCCGGTGTGACATTTTCGGCCTTTTCCAGCGCGAGCGCATGTTGCCCTTCAATCATGGCATACACCACTTCCCGAAGTTCCGGCGTCTGGCGCACAATCTCCTTCATAATGGCGGTATCAACGGCGCTGCGCTGCTGCATCAGCCGGAACGGCTGCCCCGGCTCAATGGCCCGCAACTGAGCATCATCCCCGCTGGTGATGGCCCGCCCGCTGCCGGTGGTGATGGCCTGGTAAGCCTCACTCATCGCCCGGTTGCCAGTCATTGACGCCTCATCAATCAGGAACAGGGTATTGCTGTAGTCCGGTTTCTCACCGTTCATCCGGGCCTGTCTGTCTTCCCAGATAAAGGATTCCAGCGTCTGCGCCCGGACGCCCACGCTTTTCATTTCCTCAACGGCCCGGTGAGTCGGAGCCAGCCCCACCACCTCCGGTCGCTGGTCGTCCGGCAACGTCGCCATTGCCGCCAGCATGGCTTTAAACTGCGTGGTTTTACCCACACCGGCGTAGCCCTGCACCGCCGTAAAGCGGTCAGCGCTTTCCAGCACCATGCGCGTGGCGGCCTGCTGCCCTGCCGTCAGCCCCGTAAGATACTGTTCAGACACCGACGCCATCAGCGGCGTGACGCTGCCTTTCCCTTCCGCGATATGGCGCAGAATGGCCTTTTCCGTTTCAAAAGTGGATTTTGGCAGCATCAGCCCGGCTTCCAGCCGGATAAGTTCACCGTCCTTTACCTGGCGGTTAATCTCGGACTGGATAGCCGGAACGCTGACCGCTGAATTAATACTGAGCGCAGCACTGAGCAGTTCCGGGGCCAGGAACGCTGTTTTCTCATGCTGCACCTGACTGAGGGCCAGATACACGGCCTGAGCCGCCGGGGTTCGTGGCAGTTCTCTTGCGGCATCGAGGGCGGCATCAACCCCTTTTGCGCCGGTGGCCGCTTCCACCTGGGCGCTTATCACCCGCACAGCAGGGCTGCGGGCAAGTTTTGCCTCGCCCCGTTCAGCATCCATTGCGGTAAATATCCGGATATCACTGCCGCTGCGGGTCAGGGTATTAAGCACATCATCGCGCATCTCACGCCCGCTGAGCGCGGCCAGCACTTTTCCTTCAGGCGCTATCGATTTACCCAGGGATTCAACATAGTTATGTTCAACCTTCAGGGGCCGGGAGATATCTGCCTGGATAATCTTTCCGTTTTTCTCCAGCGCAACAACGCCATCACCGGCGCTGACGACGCTGACCACATCCTGCGCCTTCAGCCTGCCTTTCGCTTCCCGTCCCGTAACCCGCAGCTGATCGCCGGGGGCCACCTCCAGCGTCCGGGGTTTGAAAAGGCTCCATGAGGCGTCAATCTGGCTGATTTTTTGGTGCTGCTGCTCCCCGGCCTCATTCACAAGACGAAGAACACTGGTTTCAGCGCCAACACGATCAATACGCCAGCGCTCCATGTTCTTTTCATCGGCATTCCAGCGCTCCATTACCATGCCTTCGCGGTAGGTATCACGGCTTTTGCGGTTCTTACTGTCGAGCCAGACCGGAGACAATGTTTCAATCCGGATATCATCGCCGGTGATACGTCCCTGTTCACGTAGCGCATCACGAATATACCCCGTCAGTACCTGTTGCTCACGCTCACCGGCAACCTGTGCAACGACGCCATGCCCGGCGGTAATATCGCGGGCATACTCTGCGGCAAGATGGCTGTAGCGGACTTTTTTATCCGCTTCAGACGTAAGCTGTGCCACAGGCACCGGCGCGTCATTGAAACGATAGTGGGCGGCACCTTCCTCCTGAAGAACCGAAAGGACGCTGCCTGTCCCCTGCCGTTTACCGCTGTCCATCAGCAGGATCTGCGCACCGCTTTCCCTCGCTTTTTCCATCAGGAATACGCTGTCCTTCAGCCCCAGCGTTTCAGCCTCTGTGACAATCACAGTGGTATGAGCCGTCAGCGGAAGATCGGCTTTCAGTGCGCCACGTCCGGCAATCAGCCCGGACAACGCCTCACTGTTGCCCAGAAAAGCTTCATTTTTGCGATTTGCGGCTAGCACCATAACCTGACGCCCCTGCGACACCGCCAGCCCGGCCAGTTGTTCAGCCCGCCCACGCTGGACGGCTGCGCCGCCGCGCCCATATATCACCGCAAGCGGATCGCGATTCTCTGCCAGTTCAGCACAGACGCCGG
>JAUHTP010000081.1:0-2753 GCA_031332935.1 Candidatus Pantoea bathycoeliae
GATGCTATTGCGCAGAAAAAGCAAGAAAATTATGACTTAGAGTTAAATCTTTCGTTAAGTAATTATAGGAACCCCAAAAAATTTTTAATTATACACACTAGATTTGCCCCTATATTTCCAGACGCAAGATTACCCTTTACTCACCCTTTACTCACTTTTAAGAAGTATGAAAGTACGAATTAGATAACTACCATACTCTACATACTTCAAGATGCATCCACTTATCCAGCAGAATCTGCGTAACGTAGGGCTATCGAACAGTCTCACCGAGCATCTTGAGATATGTTTTTATATTATTAATTTTTAACTGTTTTATATAATCATTTTGTTGTAGAGGCTACGCTCCGGCGTGGCCTTTTTTTCTGACCGATAGCCACCCCGGACGAGGTGGTGCAATAACTCCAAGAATACCCATGGAAAAACTGACTACCGGCTCTGCCTATAGCTGGGGCTTCGTCACGTGTCTGCTGGGCGCGTTGTCGCTCAATCAATGGGCATTGATTACTGGTATCGCCTGTACGCTGGCTACTTTCCTGCTGAACTGGATTTACCGACACAAGGAATACCGTTTCAGGACGAAGCGCGACCAATGAATCCCGAGCTGCGTAACCGAGTGATAAAAGCCACAGCAGGCGGCGCTATCGCATTAGCGACCGTGCTAATTCAATGGCACGAGGGCGTGCGCTACACCCCATACCGGGATTCCGGTGGCGTGTTATCGGTCTGCTATGGGCATACCGGTAGCGATATCGTTCCCGGCAAGCGCTATAGCGCTGCTGAATGCCAATCCCTGCTGGATAGTGACCTGAAAACAGCGATGGCGGTCGTTGACGCCAATGTCACCGTGCCGCTAACGGAGAGCCAAAAGGCTGCGTTAGCCTCGTTTGTCTACAACGTGGGGAGCAGGGCGTTTGAGCGCTCGACGTTGCTGAAGAAGCTGAACGCCGGAGACAGAGTCGGTGCCTGTAACGAGATGCGGCACTGGAAATATGTTGACGGTAAGGTCTCTAGGGGCCTAGTCAATCGGCGGGCGGTAGAGCGCGAGCTTTGCCTGTCCAAATCAGCAGTAAGGTAATTTTGACAAAAGGAGTTAATGATGCCATCACCTATCATGAAATATTTTTCATATCAGCATCTTCCAGAAAACTTGAGGCAAACCAGTAAGGTTGTGCATGACCTTGCCAAATCAATGGATGATGACCTTCCCGATTGTGCAGAAAAATCCATGGGATTGCGGAAGTTACTGGAAGCCAAAGATTGCCTTGTTCGTGCCAAATTAGGTTAATACTTCATCCAAATAATATTTAGAGCTTGGTAAGCCTCGGCATCGTCCGGGGCTTTTTTTCGTCTGCGCATCCTCGTGCGCATAAAACCAAGAGTCTTTCGGGATATGAGCCTGAGACAGAGTGGCGGTTTCATCACTAACCACTCTTGGGCCACTCATGTCTGCGAGGCAGGCTCTATCACCAAAAGGAAATAGTGATGCAATTAGTGGAAATAAAGAAATTTGACTTAGTAACCACATCTTGCGCTGTTGCACAAGGCATCAAGAAGGATCACAAACCCGTAATCCAGCTAGTTCGCAAGTACAAGTCGGACTTGGAAGAGTTCGGAAGGGTAGAATTTGAAATGCGACCCTTTGAAACGGATGGAGGGACGCAGAAACAAGAAATAGCGTTGCTTAACGAGCAGCAAACGACATTGTTGATTACCTACATGCGAAACAATGAGGCTGTGCGTGCTTTTAAGAAGCGTCTGGTTGCTGAATTCTTTCGTATGCGTTCAGCACTGGCGAGCAAGAAAATGGATCGCAACACGGCGCGTCTCGAATACAAGCCAATGACCGATGCAATCAAGCATGAGCGCGAGGCACAGGGCAAGACGATTGCACCGCACCACTTTAGCAACGAAGCTGACCTGATTAACCGCATCGCTTTGGATATGACGGCGGCTAAGTTCCGCGTCTATCACGATATCGGCAAGAAAGAGTCTATCCGTGACTATCTGACGCCGGAGCAAATCCACTGCATTACCGAATTGCAACGTGCCAATACGGTATTCATTGGCATGGGCTGGGACTTCGAGCAACGCAAGAGCACGCTGATGGGGATATTCAACAAAAACCATCGCCAGCCATTGATTGAAGAACAGCACCGACTGGCAGCATGATGCGCTGGAAACTCCTCATTCTCGCCGCGATGCTCGCGACAATGACCGCGCTCGCCGTCGTGGTTAGAGTCCAGTATGTCGAAATCACCCATCTGAAGCAGGCCAATCAGTCGATGGTTGCCGAGCGTGACGCCGCCCGCGCACAGTTTACCCACTATGAACAGGCGGTAGCACTCTTTAACCAGATAGCCGGAGCGACACAGGATGCACATCAGCAAGCGGTGCAGGACTTCCAGTCTCGTATCATCCAGATACGTGAGGCCATTACGCCTGAGCGCTGTGCTCGTCTGCCTGTGCCTGCCAGTGCTGTCAACCGGCTGCGTACGCACGCAGACCAGATACCTGCCCATCCCGCCCGCGCTGATACCGACCACCCTGCTCGATGATTGTCCACCGCCGGTTATCCCGGAACACATGACCTGGGGCGACAGCGTGATACTCAACGAGAAGCTGCTGCTGGCATTGGAGATGTGCAATCAGGATAAGGCAGCGCTGAGGCAGATTGAGGCAATGCGGAAGTGACTGAACCCCGCATCTATGGCTCGCGTTGGGATAAAGCACGTCGGGCCTTTCTGGCACACCAT
>JAUHTP010000081.1:2853-3577 GCA_031332935.1 Candidatus Pantoea bathycoeliae
TGTACGCTGCACCATAACGCCACCAAGCAACGCATGGAGAAGCGCGGCGGGGGAAATGGGGTAGAAGCCTTTTATATCAACGCTCAGGAGTGGTAGTGATGAGCAGCAAAATAATCACTTATAGTTATCAAGTGATCTACTATTCGGAACAGTTATTTAGTGAAAACATTTAGTATGTTCATGTTAATAACAAAGGAGTAACAAAATGCAAATAAGTAATAAGGGTATGTCACTGATTAAAGAATTTGAAGGATGCTCGTTAACGGCATATAAAGATGCTGTTGGCGTATGGACAATAGGCTATGGTTGGACTAATCCTGTCGATGGCGTGCCTATTCATGAGGGGATGACTATTACGCAGGAAAAAGCTGACGAATTACTTAGAGAAGGCGTGAAGCAGTATGAAAAGCCCGTGAATGAAAACGTCAGTATTACATTGAATCAGCATCAGTTCGATGCATTAGTTTCATTTACCTATAATCTCGGCCCTGCTAATTTTAAAAGTTCTACCTTGCTGAAAAAACTGAATTCAGGCGAATATCAGGTAGCTTCTGATGAGTTTCTTCGTTGGCACAAAGCAGGTGGTAAGGTGCTATTTGGATTGATAAGGCGCAGGGCCTATGAGCGTGATTTATTTTTAGGTTATACAGCGTAAAAAATGACCGCGCACCGCATCTATGGCTCGCGTTGGGATAAAGCACGTCGGGCCTTTCTGGCACACCAT
>JAUHTP010000082.1:0-3448 GCA_031332935.1 Candidatus Pantoea bathycoeliae
TCGATATCACCGGAAACAGCGCCGTCCAGATTTTGCGGCTGTCGGCATGAAAGGCGAACTCATCGAGAAACACATTGGCGGCAAAGCCGCGCGCCGTATCCGGGTTCGCCGGGAGTGCGGTAATACGCGAGCCGCCGGGCAGCACTGCCTCTAACATCGTGTAACGCTCGCTGCCCGACCCTTTCACGCTGCCTTCGATTTCACGGATGGCCAGACCGTACGCCTGGCAATGCTTTTTGACCCCTTCTTCCATTGCCTCTTTGGCCTGTCGTTCACCGCGCGAGAGAATGACCCAGCGGGTGCGACCGCCACGGGCCTCGGTCTCAAGACAGTCGTCAACCAGCTCCAGCGTAGTGGTAAAGGTTTTACCGGTCTGGCGGGCAAACTGACCGATTTTAAAGCGTGACCGGTCAAGCAGCCAGCGCTGCTGGTAAGGGTAGAGTTCAACATTTTTGCTCATGCGATAATCCCGTAAATTTCTTCACGCACCCGCTTCAGGGTGTCCAGACTGACATGTCCCTTGCCTTGCTGCGCTGCTTCCTGCTCCAGCGTAGCCATTTCCGCGCTGATTTTTTTAAGCTGGCCTTGCAGTTTTTTCAGGCTGACGCTGGCATGAATAATGGGTGCCAGATTTTTCGCCATGCGGGCAAAGCGCTCAGCCCGTTCAACCGGCGACCCCGCTTCTTCCTTGATGGTTTGTGCCTCCAGCAGGCTATTGAGTAATTCAGTCTGCACCAAAGCCATAATGGACTCTGAGCGGGTATCCTGGTCATCCGGCGCACCCTTGGTCAGTTGCCGCGCCGCTTCAGTCGCGTCACGAATGGCGGCAAAGCGGCGCTGCACCTTCTGACCGTAGCGGGAAATCTGCGCCCGCCCGATGCTATACCCTTTATCCCGCAGCAACGTCTCCAGCTCGCGGTAGCCACTGAAATTACGCTCGGTCAGCGCCCGGTCGAGCCATTCACGTACCGATGGGGGCAAGACCTCGATATGACTGCGCGGTGCCATGCTCACTCTCTCCAGTATTTGGCCGGGCGGGCAATGCCGGGGATATCGTCGGTCACGTATTCCACCAGATTGACCCCCTCCGGCGTCAGCGTGGCCGTCCATGAACGTGCGGGCGGTCGGGTCAGGCGAACCAGACTTAAGCCCTCAAGGAACAGCAACTCTTTTTGCAGCTCCAGCATGGTCATGTCCGGGTAAAGCGAATGGCCCACATCCCACAGCAGCCGGTCATTGGCCGGATAGGGCCGTGCCTTGTTGACCACCTGCAGTAACACCCAGCGCAACCCTTCGCGGCGCGCCTGTTCGGTCTCTATCATCCTTATCCTCCTGCCACCTGACGCAGTTGTATGGTTTCCAGCTTCTGGTAAATCGCGTCAAGCCGTGACTCCACCACCTGCTGATAATGAATAAATTCGTCGCGCCGGACGTAACGCGCCGGCACTTCTACTTTGAACTCCAGCACTTCACGCTCAAGACGTGAGCCTTTATCTGACGCGTCGCGCATCAACCGCTCCAGCGAAGCAAATCGCTCAGCCTGGCGCTTTTCGGTCTCCCGGATAAACCAGCGGGCTAGGCCACCCAAAAAGCCTGCCAGTCCGAACAGATAGCTCACCAGCACCCAAAAATCGACCTGTAATGTCATGGTATTAATCCTTCAATATAATCCAGTAGCCCGTTTACCTGTGCCCGCCAGACCTGACATTGCTGCCCGTTGTCGGTGATGTTGGCGAGGATATCGCGCTGGGTGACCGGGCTGGGGCGGAGTTGCTCACCAGCGGACGCAGTGGCCCTGGACGTGTTGCCAGCGCCGCCGGGAGCGGCGGCAGCGCCTGAATCATTGGCGTCGGACACACCGAGGGCGGCGTTGTAGTGCTGCACGAAGCCACGAGTAAATACGCAGGACACAGCATGAGGCTCGCCTTTTTCATCCAGCCAACGTTGGGTAACATCATCTATCCGCCGGGTTAATTGTTGTGTTTGAGTGCGAAGCTGCGCTATGCGTGTCAGGTAGTCCTGTTCAGCCTGATGGGCGACCCGCAGCTGATGGGTAAAACGTTGCTGCTGGGCGTTTAGGGCTTGTGCGGTCTGCTCGGCGCGCTGTTTCTCCTGCATGGCAAACGTCTCGCGCAGCTGACTGATTGTTGCGTCGCCCCGTTCCGTTGCCCGATTGCTGCCTTGCGTATAGCCGTGCCACCAGATGCCCGACAGCAGGGCCATCACCAGCAGCCCGCCGAGGCTTTTTAGGCTAACTACACTAAACACAGCTTGCCCCTCCCCAGGTCAGGTAACGCGGTGCCAGGGCTTTTAAAATGCGGCGGGGATAATGGCGATTCTCGCGCCAGGCGCTCATACTCCGTCCGGCATTGACTCGCTCAATGCTGTCAAACCAGCGACTGCTATCGTACCCCTGACTTTCTGCCAGACGGCGGTCACGCTGTACCCAGCCCAGGCCACCGTTGTAAGCCGACAGGGTCATCGCCATGCGCTCACAGTTATCAACAGCACTGACACGCTGCCACAGCCAGCGGTCGTAGCTGACCAGCGCCCGGATAGCCCATGCCGGATTAAACGGCTCCCGGCTGTTCAGCCCAGGTACCCGTTGGCTAATCCAGTCGGCGGTGGCAGGCATAAACTGTGCCATCCCCTGAGCACCAAGCGGTGAAACTGCATTTGCTCGCCATCCGCCCTCCTGATGCAGCTGCGCGGCAAAGTCTGCCACTGGCGCAGACATTCCCCATTCGAGGCGCGCATTGCGGATCACATCAGCACGGTACTGCAGGGACGTCTGCGGTGGCTGTGCCGCTCTGGCCTGGCTAAAGAAACCACCGCACCAGAGCAGCCAGGCTACCGTGGCCGAACGAAAGAGCTGCCCCCAGAAACTGTGCTTACTCGTACGGGCCTGCCCGTGGAGGGCTAGCTCGATGCCCAGTTTTAGCAGTACCAGCGCAGCCCAGACAACCTGAGGCCAGTACATATAGAGAGTCATCGTTAAAGCCCCGTAGCCACAGCAAGGCAAACGGCTGCAACAATCAGTGCCCGACGCAGCTGCGCAGCTGCAAACACCTGATGGCAGCCGCCGCGCACCGGATGACGGCCCTGCGCCACCTCGGGGTGGTCATGGTGCAGGTATTGACCGGGACGGGCCTTGGGGAACAGCGAACGGTCAAGCCAGTAACCGACCACCGCCGCCAGGGTGATCAAGGCCAGCTTGTAGAGCACCACCGGCAATTGCTGCGGTGAGACCAGGCCAATCACCAGCAACAGACCGGCAGCGGTCAGTAACCAGCCGCTTAATCGCGGGGTTTTTAATCGGGGTAAGGTTAATTTTTTTCGCGTTTTCATTACCATCTCCCTGAGAATCAGGCAGACAGTGTGACAAGGCAGGTCAGGGTCTGTAAATTTTTTTGTGTAAATGGCTCCATCGCTTAACTGGAGATTCGTT
>JAUHTP010000083.1:0-3236 GCA_031332935.1 Candidatus Pantoea bathycoeliae
GGCTCAGGCTCTTTTCTTTCAGCGCAGAGAAGGCCGCGAGCAGCACGTCTTTTGAGAAAGCAAAAGCGTTATTCCTTTAAGGTGAGGTCGGTCACTGTATGTCACGGAATAAACCTATATTTGGTATTTATATAATACCTTTTAAATCGGGTTTTTATAGGGATAAATCAATCACAATTAAGGATTTTCCTTGCAACTTTTATTGCTTCGCTTCGCATAAACGTTGCGACAGGCAACCCCGACGCTTCTGCGGCACGAGACAAAATCTCTGCTTCTCCAGCATTGAGTGGAACTTCAAGTACTTTCCCTCCCAAATCAATACGCTCGCCTGTTTTTGGGTCAATGCGATACTTGCCTCTTCGGGATTTCAATTCTCTGACGCTCTTACGTCCGTCTGTTTTTGCGGACTCAACGAATGCATCAAGCGCCTGTTCCTGCTGCCTTAATTTCCCTATGTTACTGAAAGTACCCTTACTCATGCATACCCCTGAATAATTCATCAAATACTTGTGCCGCATCTTCCGCTGCTTTTTTATCTTCCTGGTATTCCAGCACAGAACATCCTGCCTCTTCAGCGTCATCCCAGGCATTCAGGTTTCGGGTGAAAGACTGCAATGGATTTAGTCCCAGCTCGACCAAAAGCCTTTTGGCGTTATCAATGCGGTATCGCTGATTTGGGTGAGTTGGTGCCTGGGTGATGATGGAAGATACGCGGAGCCTGTCGTTAAATGCCTGCACGGTCTCAATGATTTCGGCCATTCCTGGTCCTACTTTCAAGTCCCGGCGTTTTGGTCGAAACGGAAGAACTGCCATATCTGAAATCGCTAACGCCGAGCGCATAGCTTTTGAGTCTGTTCCCCCGCAGTCAACCGTGACGACATCAAAGCGAGAACGCATTTCTTCCAAAGGTGCACGAATATTACCTGACATCTCCACACATGAAATCGAAGGCAGTTCTCCTTCATTTCGTTCTTGCGCCCAGTCCGCGGTTGTTTTCTGCGGGTCTGCATCCACCAAAAGCACAGTTTTTCCTTGGCGCAAAAAGTAGACCGCGAGGGATTGAGCAATGCTGGATTTTCCTGCTCCGCCCTTTTCGTTGCATACTGTAACAATCAATATAAAATACCTTTTTTATCCCTATAAAAACCATTCTTAGCATGGATTTTACCCAAATGCAAAGTTTTTCTAGACAATAGAAGATTGGCTGTCATACCTTCTACCAGGGGGGTGAAAAAGGCGGGGATGTTCCTTCTTCCGCGTGCATCGCTTCTGAAATTCGGAGGTGCGGCATGACACGTTCCCTGTACTCGCACATTGCCCATTCTGCGGCCCAATGTGAGCGTCTTGGCTATCTCGACGATGCTAAAAATCTGTGGAATCAGGCCAATGAGCTGGCGGTACGTAAAGCGAACCGTGACTGGTCGGCTCACCGTGCCAACGTCTGCGAAAGGCGGCTTGAGCTTCAGGCTAAACCTCTGCGCGTAAGAAGCGGAGGTGCGGCATATCCAGCACCAAACCTCAGCCCTGAAAGGCCAGAACGGCGAGGACTCGCAAAACTTGCTTTTGCGGGGCCGAGGCGTTGACCAAGCGTAGCGCGGTAGTTGTCGCTGTCAGTTCAGAGTGCGCCGTATACTCCGGAGTCTACAGAATAAGAAGGGGAAACGACTTTCAATATGCTGATATACAAAATATTTTTTTCGTTTCGATCTCATAAGTTATGATACTGACAAGTCTCATAGCTTATGATACTCAGGTTTTTAAATAAGAAAATATTTGACACAACAAGTGTCAGTATTTTATGATTATCAGCACTGGATTGAGACTAAGAGGTATCAGATAAATTGAAATCAGATAACTATAACTTCATCCAGTTATCAAAGGGATACATGAACCACTTTAGGGGACTGATAAGCCAACACCCATTAGCTGCTGAAATATTGATGTTTTTCATGGAAAAAATGGGAAGAACAACAAACGCTGTTGTATGTAGCTATCAGCTGCTACAGGAAATAACAGGTTACAGTAGACCAAGCGTAGCTAGGGCAATCAGAGTTTTAAAAGATGGTAAGTGGATTGACACAATCAAAGTTGGAAATGCAACCGCGTATTGTGTTAACGAAAAAGTAGCGTGGCAAGCAGGTAGAAATGAACGTCAATACGCAATTTTCAGTGCCACTGTCGTTGCTACATCTACTGAACAAGAAAGTGATTTCAGAGAGAAATCCAAGGAAAAATTAACATACATTCCATTTGTAGAAAGTGAATAAACGCTGATTACGGGAGCCTTCAACTCTCGCAACCAGCTAACCCTAAACCTGATAGAACCAGGAGTAAGGCTATGAAAAAGTCTACCTTCCGCGTGCGCGCTAATGAAGCGCCGCAATCGATTCTTGCGCTATTTGCTCGTAAATCGCGCTATCTGACTGTTCGCCAACGTGCGTCGCTTCTGAAATTCGGGGGTGGCGCATGAGAAATTCCCTCTATTCCGAAATTGCCCGCTCCGCTGCCCTGCATGAGAACGCCGGTAGCCTGACTCAGGCGGCAAAACTCTGGCGTCAGGCCAATGAGCTGGCGGTTCTGAAAGCAAATCTGGACTGGACGGCACACCGTGCGCACGTCTGTGAAGCCCGGCTGCGCCTGGCGGCTAAACCTCTGCGCGTGAGAAACGGGAGCAGCATTTAACCAATTCAACGATTCTTTTCGTCAACACACGGAATCAGCTACACTGCGGATAAAACAGGAGATTTAACATGGGCCAAGTCGCATTTGATACGCAAGAGTTTGTCGAGACGCTGGAGAACGCCGGCTTGCCAAAAGACCAGGCGAGAGCGATTTCTATTGCCGTGCGCAAGTCGCACGAAGTGGCAGATGTGGCAACCCGGCGGGACCTTGAGGATGTGCGCAAGGATTTGACGGCACAGATAACCGAAGTCAAAAAGGACGTGGCGGCCCAGTTCGAGAAGACCGACGCCAAAATCGCCGAAGTCCGCAAGGATTTATCGGCAGAGATGAATCTGAGATTCGAGAAAACAGATGCGCAGATTGCCTTGCTCCGTAAAGACGTTGAAAGCACCTCAACTTGGCTGCTGATAAAAATGGGTAGCCTTATGTTGGCTATTGTCGGTGCGGCGGCGGCATTTATGAAATTCTTCTGATGGGCCAGATTTAAAATCAAGCACCCCAATTATGGCTTCGCCCCCCAGAGGGTCCCCCCAGTCCGTGATAACGCATGCGGA
>JAUHTP010000084.1:0-3092 GCA_031332935.1 Candidatus Pantoea bathycoeliae
ATCTCAGTTGGTTGTTTGGCGGTATCATCGCCATTCTTAGCGGCAGCCGCATAGCCTGGCAGTTTGGTAAAAAGGCCGAAGCCGCCCGGCAGCAAAACAAACGCTATCGCACACTGATTAATGAAATGCACAGTCTTAATATTGATGAAATGCAGGCGTGCATTAGCATACTTGAGGAATTCGATAGCCCGGCGCTGTCCTGCCTTCTTAATTCGGCCAGAAATCGTGCGACTATTTCCCTTGGTCTTGATAAAAAACATATGGAAAAACTCTCCATTACTGAGCGTGCCGTGTCTGGTTTGGCTGGCGGTGTGCCGAATTAGTTAACGTCGTTAATTCGCGTTGAAATAATCTTTCATGCTCTATTGAGCTTGCATTTCTTTATGATGCACACATTCTCTTTTCAACACCCCCGAGGCGCTGCATCTGATAAAGTTGGTCGATGTAGCAGATCGCCTGCGCCTTGCCATCAAACAAACCGAACGACTGATCACCGCAGAACACTTCATAACGCGCGACGCGGTGCGCGGCGGTTTTGGGGCGGTAGTGAATGACAAACCCCTTATAACAATGCGTGTAGCGATTTTTTCTGATTAACGTTTGCATCATGCTCTGGTGTCCGTCCGTTCCCTATGTTGCTCCGCTGAGTCTTCTGGCGCTGCTTATGCGGCAACCTGCCATACTTGCTGCTCCGGCAGATGTCCCGTGTAAAACTGTCTGATAATGCCGTCTATCTGCCTGGCGCTGTCGATATCTCCGGCGGCATAGGCATCTTCTAAGGCATCCTCCAGACCAATACTCAGCCAGTAGGCGTAATCGTCGTCTAGCTGCTGCTGCAACTCGGGCGGCGTGGCTGTCGCAGCGCGGAGGTTTGCCCGCTTGGTGTGGTATTCCTGCACGAGTTCGTTTATCAATGTGGCGTAGGCCGGTTGCATTGGCTTTCCCCTACAAACGTTGACTGGCTTGGCGTTCAACGGCTGCCTTGCGGGACTGATAGGCTTTGCGCATGTCGTCGGCGCGTTTCTGCTGGATAAGCTCTCTCAGCCTGCTGAAAAACACATAGAGCATGAGGCAGGGAAAGGGAAGGATGCCCAAAATGAAGATTAAGTTACTCATTGGCGGCCGCCTCCTGCATCATGATTTCAAGCTTACTGCGACGATGGGCGGCTTTTCTGCACCGTTGCTTTGACGAGTCATCTTTAAGTTTTAACCTCTTTGTCCCACGGTCATACAGCCAGTAATCTTCCCAGCAGTGCCACTCATCCGGCTCCAGGTTCGGCAATACTTCTGCCAGATCGTCCCAACGCTTGCGGTTGATGTACCAGGTTTTTTTACCATTTGGATTTTTAGGATTTCTCATCTTGTGAGCAGGCAGCATGCCGCGCTGACACATATTGCGGACAGCGCCAACGGTGTAACCAGCGTAGGGAGCGAAGCGATCCACAGTCACCAGTTTTGCTAACGGCCCTTCGTAGATCAGGCGTTTCTTTTTTCCATTATCTTCGTCGGCTTCATCGATCAACGCTTCCACGTCTTCTTCAGCATCCAAGGCTAGAGCCTGCCTAATGGCCTCTTCCTCCTCTGCGTCGTCCGTATCGCCATACCCCGCGATCTGTGCGGACTCAGTTTCGGGCAATGTATCTGCTGAAAGCGTAGTTGGCATCTGTTATCCTCCTGAATGGGTGCACCTGCTGCGATTTGCTAAGGTTTGATTAGCTTTGGCGGCATTTGCTTGCATAAATAGATGTCTACAAGGACATCTTTTGAAGGAGAATAATGTCTACATGGCTACCTTGTCAATAGACTATGCTCAAAAACTTCGAGCTATCAGAAAGTCCGAAAAACTAACTCAGCGAGTATTTGCTGATCTTGCTAACTTATCCCTGAACACAGTCAGAGGGTATGAAGCAGGTCAAAAACCCGCGCGTTCTGAGGTTATGGAAAAAGTATTACAGGTTGATAGATTTCAAAAATATACAATGTGGTTACTGCATGATGTGGTTACTCCCCAAACCGGCCAAATTGCGCCGGAACTCTCTCATATTGGCTCCGATGGTTCGGAAGCCGCCAAACGAACAGGAAAAATGGTTGTGGGTTCGGATGTGAAATCATCCCGCTCCGTCCGGAAGGCTGGTTAACACTTCACAATGAATTTTTAGACTGGGCAGAAAGTCAGTCGCTCAGTGTTGTCGGAGGGCTTCATCATGTCGATTAAGAAGCTCAAAGACGGACGTTATCAGGTCGATGTAAGGCCGCAGGGTGCGACAGGAAAGCGCATCCGCAAGATGTTTGAAAGTAAGTCGGAAGCACAGGTGTATGAGAAGCACATACTGGTTAACTACCACAATAAGGAATGGCTAGATAAACCCGCGGACAAACGGGCATTGTCAGATCTTATTGAACTCTGGTGGCTCTACTCCGGGTGTAATCAAAAACACGGTGACGAAAGTCACACAAGGCTGAAAAAGGTTTGTCGCGAGATGGAAAATTCCCGAGCTTTTCAGATAACCCGAAAATTTTTGATTGAATATCGTGCGAAAAGATTGCAAGCGGGATCACAACCTAGAACGGTTAACCGGGATTTGTGCGTCCTGTCAGGCATGTTCACCGTGCTGATTGAGGCGGAAGAGTTTGACAACGAAAACCCCATTCACGAAGTCAAAAAGCTCCCCGGAAACAATACGGAACTGGCTTTTCTGTCTAAGGAAGAAATCAGTGCGTTGCTGCAATACCTTCAAGGCGATGATCGGCGCGTCGCTATTTTATGCCTGGCGACAGGCGCACGCTGGGGAGAGGCGGCAAATTTAAAAGCGGAACATGTCGTTGCTAATAAGGTGACATTCGTTGAAACCAAAAATGGTAAAGCGCGAACCGTACCTGTTGCTAATGACGTTGCCAAGCTGATTAAGTCTAAGCAGACGGGCTATTTATTCAGCGTCAGTTACATGGACTTCAGGAATCACTTGAAAACAGTGAAACCGAACTTGCCAAGAGGTCAGGCAACCCATGCTTTACGTCATACCTTCGCAACACATTTTATGGGCTTTGTTGAATAAATCAGAATTAGCCGACAGGATGGCTCTCTACTACAC
>JAUHTP010000085.1:0-3010 GCA_031332935.1 Candidatus Pantoea bathycoeliae
CAATGGTTAAATTTTGCATACAGGTATACCTCGTTGGTTAAAACGATAATGGAACGCCGGCACGTTACCGGGGCGGGATTAGTGATTAGTGGCGTTGCAGGAACTGGTTAACGTTCGCCTGCTGCCATTTTTCGAGCGCGTGGGTCATCACGCCGTAATGCTGCTGAGTGCTCTCTTCGAGCATTCGCTGCATCTCGGCAAGCACAATGGCCTCATCCTCACGATGACGCAGGATGCGGCGCATGGTCTGCTTCTCGGCGTCGAAGATGGCACCTTTAAGCTGATTGGTAATGCCATAGATACGGCGGCACTCCTCGGCCAGCAGGGGGAGTTGTCGGATTTCAAAGTGCTGAGGGGAGGGTACGCCTGTTACGCGGCGCAGAGCGTACCATATGGCGTTACTCCATGTCCGGTCGAAGTGAAAGCCGTTCGCCATGCTCCAGACGAGGCGGGTAAGGCTATCAACATCATCATTGCTGAATAATTCGGCTGCTTGGGGTTTATACTGCGGAATATCGATTTCTTTGTCGAGAATATCAAGAACCCATGTGCGAAATTCCTTTGCTACAGGAGTACGAGAAAGCATAGCAATGAGATGAGCGCCGCGTAGAGAGAAAATGCGGGTCTTGTTTCGAGATTTTCCCAAGGTCGTTGATTCGACGACCTTAGACATGCTGGGGGAAAATTCATCAGCATTTTTGTTAAATAGGTCGGTAACAGATTTGCTGATGGAGTATTCCAGAGCTTTAGCCAGTTCAGCCGAAGTTAGCCAGAGCTGCCCGTCAAGGGATATCGTTTCAAGAACGGTGTTACGGAAAACTAATGTAGTGGTCATAATGACCTCCAGATGGTTACTTGGTCTAATCACCACCTAGAGTTGATAATCTCGCGGGTGGTGAGCTGAACAGGGTTATCAACACCGGAGTAACCGCCCGGCCAGCCTTACGGCTGCCCTATCCAACTCACCATAGAGGTGTAGCTAGATTGCGACATAAAAAAACACGCTCGCGGCGTGTCATTCTGTCGCGGTTACTTCCGGCGGGTTGATAATCCCGGCACCTGAATTTGCAGATGCAGAGTGACTATAGCGCATGGTTTATCCTTGCGTCAATGGGGTGGACTTACAGCGCGTGGCGATTCTTTATCAGGCGGTCGCCGAAAATCACGATTTCCGCGAGGATGGCCTTCTTGTCGGCCTCTGGGGTAAGCTGGCCTGCTCCGCTATCGTTTTCGCATGGCTGGAAATCGGTATCTTCGAGTAAGAGGACTTTAACGTTTTCAACTTCAATCATGGGGTGCTCCTATGGGAATGAAAGGTGATGTGTTCTGCTGCACAAAATCGCTGTAGCCCTTGTGGAATGAGGGTTCTTCTGCTCGCAAGCTCCTCAGCCCAGCATTTGAACGGGAATACCTTTGGCCGTGTAGCCGGTTAATTGTCGTCCATCGATACCGGTGTATTCAATATACCGCTATTGGCTATCCTGTTTTTTGATATATCGATTGTAATATATTTTATATGCTCACATAACCAAATAGGTTATGTCTCATTTTTATTATGTTTTTTAATATAAAAGGAAAAAATAATGATCCGAATTCTTCCTAGGATAGCACCTTCTTTTAGTACTACAGCTGTGATTACGTCTCAGTCTTTAAATAAAGGGCTGGAAGGAGCATTGTCAAGAACTCATAAAGTGAGCAATAGCAATACAAAGTTTGACTTGGCAAGGCCCAAACCCCAGGTTCCTCCTAAACCAGACAAGAAAAGGGTTTTAACTTCATATAACGCCAATAGTGTAAAGGATAATACACGCGAGTTACGGCAAGTTAACAAATTGGATATGAAAAAATTTGCTAACGTTGTCGCTTGCATTAAAAATACAAATTCCAACTCTTCTAAATCGTTACCTTTATTAAAAAACAAGATGAATTGTATAACTCAACCTTGTGTATCAGTTATATTGTCGGCAGCATCACAAACTCAATTTATCAACGAGTCCCGGCCGGCGCCGATTATAAACAAGGACCAAGGTATCCCAACTCCTCCCCCTATGCCTAATGTTTTACCTAGCATCAGACTCGCTTCTTTGTCACAGGATAATGCAGGAACTGTAGAGTCCAGACAAACACGATTTAACATTAAGCCTACCGAAAATAACTTAAAACCGAACGTGATGGAACAACTAAAAGCTAAATTGCAAGAAAGAGGACAAGTAGATTAAAGAAAGCCTGAGAAAGGTAGCTTTCATCAGAAAAATTACAGCCAAGGTCGGTTAGCGTGCATGTGCTGTTGTTGATTGGCGTCCAGTCGCCTGAGATGACGTGTCGGCGTAGAGTGGCTATATCGCGCTCTGCTGGCCGGATTTCGGGCGCAGAGAGGGCAGGGAGCGCTAACTCCCGCTTTTGCAATTGCATGGTTGAGCCTCGATAGGGTGGTAGGTGGGACTACGCTTGCATCAGAATCTTCATGAATGCCTCACGCATTTTTGCCGTAAGCGACCAACGGGCAGTGACAATGCCCATTTCCGTGGGTTTCAGGATGATTCCGTCTCTCTCGCCAGAGTAGACTTCAAGGCCAGTGATACGCGGCTCCCAATGTTAAATGCCATTAGGCACGATAAGCGTTTGGTTGTAGTTCATGGAGGTAACTCCTTCCGTTGATGTGGTGGATACGCTACACTTGGCCTAAACAGGAGGATTTCCCCCATGGGCCAAGTCGCATTTGATACATTGCAGGCGTCAGAAGAGCTTCAGACAGCCGGGCTTACCAGTGAGCAAGCCAAGGCGATTTCGCTCGTCGTGCGCAAGTCTCATGAGGTGGCGGATGTGGCTACCAAGGCTGATATTGCCGATGTGAAGCGTGATATAGCTGACGTTCGCAAGGATATGGAAGCCCGCTTCGAGAAGAACGAAGCTCAGATGCAGGCTCGCTTCGAGAAGACCGACGCGCAGATAGCGGATGTCCGTAAGGATATTGCTAACAGGTTTGATAAGTTGGGACTACAGATGACGG
>JAUHTP010000086.1:0-2960 GCA_031332935.1 Candidatus Pantoea bathycoeliae
GTGCGGCTCCAGTCGAAGCGGTCGATTTCCTCTTCGCGCAAAATGCGGATAGATTCCGCCAGCCAGATTGAGGCTATAACCCCGGAAGAAACTCATAAGGCCTCCCCTGCCCCACACATTCTATAAGTTTGATGCTCAGCTATGCCTATACAAATGTATAGGCATTAAGCTTTAGTTTTGTATATACAAAAGCATATCCATATGCAGCTAGGGGTGGGTTGTATATACAAATCAGGTATTTTCAACAAGAAGCTGAGCCAGCTTATCGATCAGCTTATCATCTTCTATATAGCAAGCCGCCCGGACTACACGCGACCGTGTGATGTTTTTGTTAGGTAGCCTTTCCTGTATTCTTTCAACAAGAATAGATAACGCATCGTCATCCAGACCAGTAAGGCGAAGGTTCATCTGCTTTCCAGTAGTGATATTTCTGCGTTCGGTAACGCGCGTAACCCCTTTCGCTATACGATCACTTCTTGCCACTTGCGGCCTCCTCAATCTGCTGCAACAACTCCTGTGTGAAGGCTTTGTAATCCCGGTAAGGGCGTTCATTTCTGGCGAACATCATAACGGGACGATGCACCTCTGTTGCTTGTTTGAATAGCTCACTCTGGCGTATTTCAGTATTCGCAACTTTGTAACCCGATTCACTGATGTACCCATCGATAGCTTTTTTCATTTTAGAGTGAGACTCGTTAACTTTTGTCTTTACAAGTGTATATACAAAATCGTTGTTGCGCTTCACTTCACGAACAACTTGGAAAAGGTCATCAATACCTTTTACCGCCCTGCGATCCATGTCTACAGGCACAACAATTTTATCCGTTATCAGCAGCGCGTTTTCGATGCTGAGATCAATGGCTGGCCGCAGGTCAATCAGTATAAAATCGTAAACGGTTTTGAGCCTTGCCAGACCTTCATCCAGAATACTGAGCCGGTGACGGAAACGTTCGGCGCTGCGCGCCTCAACTGCTAGGGTTATATCGGCGGGGATAACATCTAGGTTAGGAATAGCAGATTCCCCATCAAGGGCGGTATAAACGAGTTTATTCGTATCGAACTTAGGGTCTTCAAAAAGATCGGTGATTGTATAATCTTCATCACCACGTCCCACGTCGTCACTCAGGTTTCCTTGGTGGTCCAGATCAACCAGCAAGGTCTTATAACCAGCTAAAGCCAGCGCACATCCAACCGCAATACAGCTTGTCGTTTTGGCAACACCGCCTTTGCTGTTCGCAAAAGAAATAATGTAGGGCTTCTTCATTTCACACCACCATGTATATACAAAGGTATATACATGATACATGCATCCTGCGCGCCCGTCAATGTATATACATAAGCATATACACAACTGCTTGCAGGCCATTGCCCGGTACGACACGATAACTCCCAGAAAAGCGCTCATGTATATACATGGGTATATATAAAATCTCTCCAACTTGCTGAATAACCTACTCTTAACTGTTTAGCAGTGACGCATGAATTTAGTAGTTTCAGAAAAGAAGGGCAGGGGACTGACAGGTTTTGCTTGTAAAAATGATAGCAAAAACCAAATGTCACTTTCTAATGCCGCGTGCGGCATGAAGGCGCCAGATGCAGCCGCATGTTGCACCAGAACTGAATGGCGCCGGTAGCCCGGCGAAGCCGGTTCCGCTTTGATAGTTTTCACCTATGCCCATCCCTAGCCCTGCTAAGCCAAACCCGCTAAAAGCAATACTGAAGCTTTTGTGCGCTGTCGGAGTGGTCACGACAAGGCGAAGCCGCAGTCGGGGCGTATCTCCGCGTTAGCGGGCCGTGAGGGCCGCTTACGGGCGTGTTAATCCAGATTTTCCAGCGATACTTCTTAAAGCGACTTAATTCTAGTTACAACATCCATCATTAAAAGCGACATCACTCCCGGCCTTTGGCCGGGGGCGGGGCCGCTTTTTAGTGGTGGGTGCGGTGATGAGGTAACAGATATGCACATATGCACATTCTGGGCTTGCGTGAACGTATTTTGAATGCTGTAACTAAATTCAGATGTCTTACAGTGCCTGTCGCGCAGCGACGGGAGGTAACTTTGTTTTTGTCGAACCGGCGCGGACGTAAGTCCGCTGCAAGGGCGGGCATTATTCCTTTGGATTTTTAACAGAAACGCCGGTGGCGGGTAAAACTTGCTTTTACCCGTTTCCGGGGTTGACCAACTGAGCGCAGCGAAGGCGGTAGCCCTGCTCCCGACCGGGGAGGCAATATGCTATCCTTCCGCGCTACGAAAAAAATGGAGTGGTACTGGTTGACTGTCTTTTATCAGAAACGCCCGACCGAAGAACTGGCGTATCTGGCATGGTGCCTGCTGGTTGCAGTAAAGCTGTCGCAGAAGCAGGGCAAACTTCGCACAGATTTGCAGATACACATGTTCATCATGCAGTGGCTGACAACAGCCCAGAAACGCAAGCTGTTCCCCCGCTCGGTTGCACAGGACATCCTCTGGCTTATTCATGAGGGAAAACGCTATGGTTTCAGTGCAAAGCTGCACCGCAAGCTGGAGTACATCTGGCGTGCCAGTTCGGGTGAACTGCTGAAGCAGAGCGTGTTATTCCGCTTTACTTTTTTTATCGAAACACTGAAAACAATGGACTGGCGGGACTTTCTGCTGTCACCGCAGGAATGGCACAGTTATCACCGGGAGTCAGTAACGGCCAACGCCGTCTATACCCCAAAAGCAGAACTCCATCCCGCATTCAGTGACGGTAGCGAACTGATTAAACCGCTGGAGATCCGCTTCACCGGTGATATTTCAGGCGTATTCCCGTTACTTGAGCAATGCCATCTTCGCGCAGAGCAGCGGCCTGATGAGGAAGGTTTTTCCGTTATCATGCTGCTGCCGGAAAAGGCATAGCAACCGGCGTCAGTCCCCGAAAGATTTTTCTTTCACGATGTCCCGCTCGATCTGCTTCAGATGAAGTGACTGATCGGGCTGA
>JAUHTP010000087.1:0-2950 GCA_031332935.1 Candidatus Pantoea bathycoeliae
AGGCCGCGCAGAGATGAGAGGCGCTGTTATGAGTGCAACAGAGCGGGCCACATTGAGGCCAATTGTCCTTCTGTAAAATGCTTTGAGTGCGGGAAAAAAGGTCACGTCGCTAGGGCATGTCCGTGGCTATACCAGAGGAAACCAATTCGCCCGGAGCCAATGGAAGTGATTGCCCACCGGGCCAGGTCGAGTAGATCGCTGACGTCATCAAGTTCCGAGGACGCGTCGCAGTCGAGTTCTGACCGTAAGGAGGAACAACCCACTACTTGGAACCAGATCGTGAGGAGAAGAGGAGGAAGGAGAGAGCAGAGAGGAGGAGAGCAGCCGACAAGGAGGGGAGGAGCCAGAAAGGAAACCCAGATTTGAGGAGGCGCGGGCAACCAAGGTAAGAGACTTGAAATTCATAATGTGTGGGGCGTATGGGATAGGTTGCCCATAGTAGAGGGGAGGCGTAGTGGAGTGAGAGCGCTAATTGATCGAGTACTCTTGTAAGCAGGGGGATGCTGAGGGATACTGATGAGGTGCGCAAATGTAAGTGCTCAGTCACAACCTTGAGCGGCCCCTGTACAGTACTGGGGGAGTATAGGTGGAACCTGTATGTGCTAACGGGGTGTGATGCAGTGCACGTTCTCGAGGAGGTTGCCCCCCAATATAATGTATTGATCGCGTGCGACGTCCTTGAAACAGTCGGGTTCCAGTTTCGGGGCAGTCGGATCGATGGGAGGTCAGGTTAGGAAACAGGTAACATCGGGGAACTGGCGTTCCCCGATTTCACGAGGGAATTCATCCTCACAACAGACGCCAGCGAGAAAACTCTAGGGGCGGTACTATCACAGTTCGACGACGAAGGCGATAGGCCTTGGCGTTCGCAAGCAAGCAATTGTCCTCCCCGGAAACGAGGTATAGCGCGATGAACGCGAGCTACTGGCCTTGGTCTGGGCGGTAAAATACTTTCGGCCATACATCTCCGGGAGACTTTTTACGCTCCGCACGGACCACAAGCCACTTTTATGGACAGATGGACTAAAGGAGTCATCAGCGAGAATAGGCCGATGGAAGGAGAGATTGCAAGCCTATTCTTTTACCATCGTCCATCACAAAGGATCCAAGAACATTGTAGCGGATTGGCTCTCTCGAGCGTTGTATGCGAGCCCTCTCCACGGAGAAGGCCCTTCTGGAAGTCTAGATGCGCCCGTGCCAGATGAGGATTCACTAGACGCAGAAGAAACTTCTGTGGTAGCAAGGCCGACACAAATACCCTTCACTGTTACCCCGGTCAATCGACATACCCGTCAAATTATCTGGAAGACGCGGACAGAAGGCATCTCAAAATCTGAAAATGCGCGATACGGACGGCACAGGATTGTGACAGTATGGACTCTTCCTGCGATACCGCCGAGTGAGTTAAAAGCGATATTGGATTCGCTCACAAAAAGGGGGAAGACCTACCATATCTACGTGGGGAATAAAACGGTTCTGGAGAAGATTCGCCACATGTGGGAGGGCGAACAGATAGGGGCAGACCGCAATTTTATATTATGTTCTACGATGGTGGAAACGGTCCGGGAAGAAGGTCGCCAACGAGAATTAGTTCAGGCATACCACGAGGGTAAGACGAACCACAGGGGTGTGCCGGAAACGTTGACCGCGCTCCAGAGGCGTTACTATTGGCACAAGATGAAACGCTCGGTGAGAATGGTGTTAAAGGAGTGTGCAGTATGTCACCGGGCCAAGTACGACCGCCACCCCGTGGTTATCCATCCTGAGCTGACACCGACGCCCAGTTCCCCTCTTCTGGACTTACAGGTAGACGTTTTCTCCTGGGAAGGATTCCAGTGGCTCACGTTCTTGGACAGCTTTAGTAAACTGGCCATGGTGCACCAGCTGGAGTCAAAATCAGCGGACGCAATTTGAGAGGAACTTCTCCAATGGATCTCCTGCTATGCGGTCCCGCGGAAGATAACGTCGGACAGCGGAAGGGAGTTCCGCAATAGCCGGACGGATACGGAATGCGCGGAGCTTCAGATCGATTGGCATTTCAATTCTCCCGGTAATCCACAGGCTAGGGGAGCCATTGAACGCCTTCATAGCACCCTGGGAGAACACCTCCGGCTATTCCGCATAAGCCGAGAACTTAACCCCGAGGCAGCGATGCCAAGAGCGATATTGGCGTATAATAACACCATACACTCCGCTACAGGATTTACGCCGGTAGAATTAGTGTTCGGTCACCCACCCCGCAATAGGGGCGACCTCCTGACCGCGATGACCACCCAGCTTCGAGAAACGGTCTCCCATAGGCGCCGAAGATTGGTAGAAATCGGGACTAAGGCACGGGAGAAACTGATCCGCGGAAAAGAGACACGGGCCGCGCGTATCGCTACAGCGTCACCAGACCAATCTCACAGGGTTAAATTGGGGCTCATTGTATACTGTCGCCCGCCATCACGCCGCAATAAGGGGGAACCGAAGTACGAGGGGCCATTCAGGGTGGTGGCACTAAAGGAACACAACATTGTGTCCATCCAGGAAATCAATGGTAGACAAAGGGTTAAATGCACACCCACATCAGGCACCTCCGCATCCCCCTGGAGACGGAAAAACCTTCATAATTGTATTAATGATCTATAATTATCGTATAGTAAGATGAGAAAACTGTTTTATTTTTACAAACTTAATTTTTATTTAGAGTAAAGAAGATCCTGTATATAGTAAATTGGTGTTTACAGATAAGAATGTATTTTATTTCGGTTTAATTTTGTATATAGTAAATAAGTGTTTAGTGCAAGGAATGTGTTATTTTATTTTTTATTTTCCCTATCTTATCTTAAGCAGTGTTACAGTGTGGAATGTGATTTAGTTTATTTTAATTTTGTATATAATCGTTTGTAAAGGTTCTGACATAGCCTCTTGTCGATGTTGTTTTATATATTTTTTCTTCCATATACTC
>JAUHTP010000088.1:0-2893 GCA_031332935.1 Candidatus Pantoea bathycoeliae
ATCACCACCATCAATACCGCTCTGTCCGATGATGCGCATTATCCCGCCTGCACTGCGAAGACAGATCCAGACAATCAGGCCGACGGTGAGGAAAATCAACGGCGGTGGCACCAGAACGACCCTGGCGGGAAAATTAATGCCATGTTTTAATGTCGATGCAGAACTGATCACCATGGCGATGGTTCCCGGCGGCCCGGCCGTGCTTGGCATCGCCAGCGGGACGAAAGCGATCCCTGTTTCAGGTTTACGCGCCAGCTCTTCAGTTTTGCTTTGTACTTCTGGCATCTCTTGCTCTTCTGAAGCCGGGAAAAGCATTCTGAATCCAATGAAGACCATAATCAGCCCACCTGCGATTCGCAAACCCGGAGTAGTGCCAGAACTGCCTTTCTTGCTGGTTAATCGCCAGCGCCCAGGGCGTGCTGATTAACGCGGGAACACCTATGGCGAACTGCCCCCAGCGCAACAGCTGACCCAAACGGCGTTGCCAGATTGCCCAGGGTACAATCGCCAGCACCGGCACGGCCAGCGCCAAGAAGCCTTTGGTCATAAATCCCATGCCACAGGCCACACCGAGCAGCAAATAGCTGAAGAAACGCTGTTGCGTGGTGCTGGCCTGCGCTGCCCGCCAGTAGCTGCAACATCTCCGCCACCATCCACAGCAGCAGCATCGGGTCAAACACCGCATAGGTACCAATGCCATAAACCAGCAGCGTCGTCATAAAGATGACGCTGGCCATCAGCGCGACTCTCCGGCTGGAAAACATCTTCCTGCCGAGCCAGTAAACCAACCCGACGCTGAGCGTCGTGCATAAAATAGCGCCTGCGCGCACGCCCAAATTGGTGTGGCCAAACAGCAGCTGGCCCAGGTTATTCACCCAGTAACCGGCAACCGGCTTTTCGAAATAACCAATCCAAAAAAGTGCGGGACAACCCAGTTGCCGCTCGCCAGCATTTTACGGCTGATCTCTGCATAGCGGGTTTCATCGGGTTGCCATAAGGCGCGAAACTCTATTGGGATCAGATAATAGAGCGCGAAAAGCGCAATCAGCAGCGCGGTTTTGGTGCCAGTACGCATCCGTCATTCCTGTAAAAAAAGAGGGCGACAACATCTATTCCTGGCAGCCGAGCCAGCCTTCGCGTCCGGGAAGATGACCACGCACGACTCTGCCCGCTGGCAACGTGCCCAGGTCGTCGGGTAGAAGTTCGCTTAGCGGGCAGAAACGAATATCCAGCTGCTCTGCGCGCTTAAGTAGCCCGGCGAAGGCAGATAAGCCCACAATGCCTTCCACCTCAGCGTGGATGGTATACACCGGCGAACCGGTGGCAGCCTGCATCTGCTCAAGGATAAAGTCGTTGAAGCCTTCGGCTGTCACCGACTGGCCGACCACTTCATCCCAAGTAGGCAGCGTCACAGGAATTTGCACCGTGCCCAGGCTGCCATCGCTTAACCTGGGTAGAAACGGCCCGGTGCCGCGGCAGTCGCTGTTGTAGCGAAAAGCTAAGCGCTGTTTGGCGTTTAACACGCGGCCATCTGCTCGCCAGCCAGCCACGGCAGAACGGGTGACTGCCTCACGAATAATGGCTTCCAGCCGCTGTTTACCGCGCGCAATCTGTTCCAGCAGCTTATCTTCTGGCCATACGCCTGCCCAGGTTTGCCAGGCAAAATGATCCCAGGCGTGCAGTCCCACCTCATGGTGAGCAGCGACGGCGCTGATCACCTCTTCCAGGCCACGACCAATATCGCGGCCTGGCCAGGCAGTACCGGCTAGTAAAATATCCCAGCCGTAGAGCGATGCCGCGCGCGAACGCAGCATCTTCCACACGAAGCGCGGCTTCAGCAGACGCCATAAATGACGCCCCATCCAGTTAAACGGCCGGAACAGCGTGAAACGCAGCCCCTCTTTCTCGCCGTAGGCCCAGATCACGCGATCGAGCAGCTGCTTGGAGACCGAGTAGATCCAGCGCTGTTTGTTGATTGGCCCTACCACCAGTTTTGTGGGCGATAGAAGGTATGGCCGATACGGCAGTAATCGATTAGCAAACGCCCAGGCTAGGTTGCAGATAGGTTACGCAGCGATGAGTGGCGTCATGGAAATGACGCGCACACCGCGCTTTTCGACAATTTCAAGATAGCCTTCACCTGCCAGACGCTGGAAAACTTCGCGGACTGGCGTGCGCGACAGCCCGTACTGGGTTGTCGGCTGGACTCGTCCAGCACCGCATCAGGGTCAAGCTCCATCGTCAAAATGAGTCGTTTTAAATCCTCATACAGCGCCGTTTTACCCGATGTCAATGCGGCCTCCTGAACGATAACCGATCACAGATTACGCCACGGCCAAAATCCGCAGCACAGGGCTATAACCGACAGAAAAAGTGTGTATACAGCAAAAATAATCCATGGTGGGTTTTTACTATCTTTCACTGTCTCTAACCAATTTTACTGTCTGTTTATCAAAAAATTACTATGCAGGAATGCCTTGGCTGCACTGGTGATTTTCAGCCTGAAAATGCGACGCGGCAGTCACATTTTCATGCCGCTGGCCGTCTGGTAAATCAGCTGCAACATAGGTTCAAGATCGCGATCGGGATGGTTGCGTAAAATCTCGCTGCGCAGCCAAGAAATTTCTTCACTGGCAGCCTGCTGAAACAACGTCACGTTGTCACGGGCTCTTTTTTTAACAACTTAATAATAAACGCATTCTTCTGTCGGTTAGAGTCTATGCGTCCCTGTTTTTTCGAAAGGCCAACGGCGACCAGCAGGCAAAAGTAGAAGTGCATGCGAATATCGAAACCCTGAGTCAACGCGGCGAAAAGTGTGTGGTTAAGTGCTGGCATCATCATTTATACAGAAACGGGTTGCCCACCGCGCAGATGGGCAACGAGGTTAATCCTG
>JAUHTP010000089.1:0-2884 GCA_031332935.1 Candidatus Pantoea bathycoeliae
ACGAATCTCCAGTTAAGCGATGGAGCCATTTACACAAAAAAATTTACAGACCCATGGCTGAAGCTATTTCAGCACTTTCAAAATAGCGGTCATGAGGCCGACGGCAGCAATCAGCATCCCACCGACACGAACCGTCATCTGTAATCCCAACTTATCGAACCTGTTAGCAATATCCTTACGGACATCGGCTATCTCTGCGGATAGGTCCTTACGGACATCGGCTATCTCTTTGCGGACGTCAGAGATATCGCGCTTTACCTCGGCGATATCAGCCTTGGTAGCCACATCCGCCACTTCATGAGATTTGCGTACGACGAGCGAAATCGCCCGCGCCTGCTCTCTAGAGATGCCAGCGGTTTCAAGCTCTTCTGACGCCTGCAATGTATCAAATGCGACTTGGCCCATAGGGAAATCCTCCTGTTAAGGCCAAGTGTAAGCGATCTGACCGCCAACCTGCAAAATTTTGCTAACTACATTGCATGCTCATAGCCGTTGCAGGTCATTAAAGTGCTCCCAACTGTAGCTAACATTCTGGACACAAGCCTCACTCAAAGGAGCAAGCTCACACTTTGCATACGATAATTCACACTTATTTTGTGGTTTATCATTTTTTTTCTCGTGAAAAGAAAAGAGTTTAATAAATGAATTACGCACATTTTTCAGATTTCTAAGCATCGGAGCTGACGCTCGTTTAGATTTCAGTTGAGTAACATCACCTGATGAATTAGAAGCACTATTCACAAGCATTAAAGATGCCTTAGTTTTACATACATAATTATTCAAACGCGATGGATTTTACACCATAATATGTAGCATATATCTTGAAATACAATAGTTTATTCACCACATTTTGATTGCTTTAGATGCCAATTTTTATGTGTATTCTCATACTAATCAGCATTGTGCTTTAACCATTGACGACGAGATAACCCATGCGCTATAGTCAATCTGCACCTGCAAATTCAGGTGTCGGGATTGCAAACCTGTAGGGGTCATCGCGACAGAATAACACGCCGCGAGCGTGTTTTTTTATGTCGCACATCTAGCTACATCTCAATGGTGAGCTGGATGGGGGAGCCGAAAGGCTCGCCGGATGATGATCCCGGTTTTTGCAGCCCTGTTCAGCTCACCACCAGCACAGAGCCTGCAAACTCTAGGTGGTGATTATCTTCAGATCATCATCGGAGGTCGCCATGACCACTACCTTAATGTTCCGCAATACTGTTCTTGAAACCATCTACCACAACGGGCAGATCTGGTTCACTTCTGCCGAGCTCGCTAAAGCGCTCGAGTACTCCAGCGTCAAATCAGTTACTAATCTTTACAACCAAAATCGAGATGAGTTCACAGAGGGTATGTCATTGGTCATTGATTCAGTGACCAATGGAATAAACAATAGCTTACGTAAGATTGGGCTTCGCATTTTCTCCCTGCGCGGCGCTCACATGATAGCGATGTTCGCCAACACGCCGATCGCCAAAGAGTTCCGTAAATGGGTGCTGGATATTCTCGACCGCGAAGTCGGCCACCCGCAGCCCCTTTACCAACCGGAAGCCCCTGAACGTTTTACCAGCACAGATACCCGTAACCTTGCGCGTTTAGTCTGGTGCATTACCCGCGGCTTCCGGTTTGAACAGGCATGGACCAACGCCGTTTACTATGCCCTTTGAAGCGCAGCACATCCCTCTGCTGGCCGAAGAGTGCCGTCGCATTTACTACGTCACCGAAACCCTGCGTGAAACCATCCACGAAGCGGAAAAGCAAACCCTCAAGCGCATTCTGCGCAAGCGTGAAGACGTCCATACCGTGCTGGCCGATATACAGCGGCTTTTCGAGAGCTGCCACCGCCAGCAGCAACGGGGCGTGGAAGATCGCCTTGACCACTGGCACGAAGACGAAGTTAAGCACTTTCTGACGCGCCACTAACCCAGTCATTCCGCCCCGGGATCGCGCCGGGGCTTCATTAATCACATTGACTTGTGAGGAGATTGATCATGTCTAAATTACAGCAATTAATTGCAATCGAAACGAATAGCATCAATGGCGCAACCGTCCAGACGGTGAACGCCCGTGACCTGCACGAGTTCCTGAAGGTCGGCAAGGATTTCTCCAACTGGATTAAAGACCGTATAAAACAGTACGAATTTGTCGAAAATCAGGACTACGTGATTGTTGATAATTTGAGCTCGCCAAAATCGGCGAGCGCAAAATCTCGCCAACAACCGATCAAAGATTACGCCATCAGCATCGACATGGCGAAAGAGCTTTCGATGGTTGAGCGCAACGAGAAAGGTAAGGAGGCACGCCAGTACTTCATCCAGTGCGAGAAACAAGCCAAGGCTGCCGTTGCATTGCCGCAGCTCAATGACCCGTCATGGTTGCGCGGAATGCTGCTGAACTATACCGAACAGGTGGAAGAGCTTAAGCAAACCGTAGACAGCTTGGAAAACCTCTTCCAAGTAGGAATGACGCCCGTCCAGTTCTGCAAGCAACTTAACGGTGTGAATATTATGGGAGTGAATCTGTTTCTGGCAGAGCGTAATTTCCTCTACGACGGACAGCAAGAAGAAAACAAACCTTATGAATGGCGTGTAAAGACTTATGCGCGCGACAAATACTTTACCGAAAAAGTAGTCACCGTTAACACCGAAAAAGGCAAGAAGAAATTTTATGAAGTCATTCTTTTAAAAGAAGGCGCTAAATGGCTGTATCGCCACTACCTTAAAAACGAGCTTCCGATGAAGAAAAGCTGGAACGGGCTTTTTACCCATGACAAATATTCTCAGGTTGCATAAGGAATCATCATGAGCGAGGAAATAGTACAGCTTACGGGGTCTGTAAATTTTTTTGTGTAAATGGCTCCATCGCTTAACTGGAGATTCGT
>JAUHTP010000009.1:0-43103 GCA_031332935.1 Candidatus Pantoea bathycoeliae
CAAGCCCACCATTAGTCAAAAATCAGTGTTGCAAAAATGGGGGGACCATAGATTTGTCTCAGGCAAATGCCGTCATACGATGGCATCAGTAGGCAATTACGCCTGGCCTTTTACTTCTTTCAGACCGTTGAACGGGGCTTTGGAACCCAGCGCTTCTTCGATACGGATCAGCTGGTTGTACTTAGCAACGCGGTCAGAACGGCTCATAGAACCTGTTTTGATCTGGCCTGCTGCGGTACCGACCGCCAGGTCAGCGATGGTGGCATCTTCAGTTTCACCTGAACGATGTGAAATCACAGCGGTGTAGCCAGCGTCTTTCGCCATTTTGATCGCAGCCAGAGTTTCGGTCAGAGAACCGATCTGGTTGAACTTGATCAGGATGGAGTTAGCGATGCCTTTCTCGATACCTTCTTTCAGGATCTTGGTGTTGGTCACGAACAGGTCGTCGCCCACCAGCTGGATTTTTTCGCCCAGCACTTTAGTCTGGTAAGCAAAGCCGTTCCAGTCTGACTCGTCCAGGCCGTCTTCAATAGAGACGATCGGGTACTGTTTGGTCAGATCTTCTAGGAAGTGGGTGAAATCTTCAGAGGTAAAGGCTTTGTTGCCTTCGCCAGCCAGCACATATTTGCCGTCTTTGTAGAATTCAGAGGCGGCGCAGTCCATCGCCAGGGTGATGTCTTTGCCCAGTTCGTAGCCTGCTGCTTTTACCGCTTCAGCGATAACGGCCAGCGCTTCGGCGTTGGAACCCAAGTTCGGCGCGTAGCCACCTTCGTCACCTACTGCGGTGTTCAGGCCTTTAGACTTCAGCACTTTCGCCAGGTGATGGAACACTTCAGAACCCATGCGGATCGCTTCTTTGACTGTTGAAGCGCCAACCGGCTGGATCATGAATTCCTGGATGTCGACGTTGTTGTCGGCGTGCTCACCACCGTTGATGATGTTCATCATCGGCAGCGGCATAGAGAATTTGCCCGGGGTGCCGTTCAGCTCAGCGATGTGCTCATACAGCGGCTGGCCTTTAGAGGCTGCTGCTGCTTTCGCTGCTGCCAGAGAGACCGCCAGGATGGCGTTTGCGCCGAAGTTGGATTTGTTTTCAGTAGCGTCCAAGTCAATCATAATCTTGTCGATGTTCGCCTGATCTTTCGCGTCTTTGCCTTTTACCGCATCAGCAATCGGACCGTTAACCGCAGCAACTGCTTTAGTTACGCCTTTGCTCAGGAAACGAGATTTGTCACCGTCACGCAGTTCCAGCGCTTCGCGTGAGCCGGTAGAAGCGCCTGACGGTGCCGCTGCCAGACCAACAAAACCACCTTCCAGATGTACTTCCGCTTCAACAGTCGGGTTACCGCGGGAGTCGATGATTTCACGACCGATGACTTTAACGATTTTGGCCATTACGATTTTCCTCATTACAAGTTAGTCAATCCTAAGACAAACAACGCGCGAAAAGTTCGCGCGTTGCTCGTGAAACTTACTTCGCTAAACGCTTCTGGTGATCCTGCGCGGCCTTAACAAAGCCGGCGAACAGCGGATGACCGTCGCGCGGTGTTGACGTGAACTCCGGGTGGAACTGGCAAGCAACAAACCAGGGATGGTTCGGGATCTCAATGATCTCAACCAGCTGGTCGTCGCCAGAACGTCCGGCGATACGCAGCCCTGCGGCTTCAATCGGCTTAAGCAGCAGATTGTTAACTTCGTAGCGGTGGCGATGGCGCTCAACAATGGTATCGGAACCGTACAGCTGACGCACCTTGCTGTCCGGCGTCAGCTGGCACTGCTGGCTGCCCAGGCGCATGGTGCCGCCCAGATCGCTGGTTTCGGTGCGCTGTTCCACATTACCGTTTTCATCGCACCATTCAGTGATTAACGCAACCACCGGGTATTTACAGTCTGACACAAATTCAGTGGAGTTGGCGTCTTCCATCCCGGCAACGTTGCGCGCGAATTCCATCAGCGCCACCTGCATGCCGAGACAGATGCCCAGATAAGGCACGTTGTTTTCACGCGCGTAACGTGCGGTCATCAGTTTGCCTTCCACGCCACGGTAGCCGAAGCCGCCGGGGATCAGAATCGCATCCAGATCTTTCAGAATCTCGACGCCGCGCGTCTCGACATCCTGCGAGTCGCTCAGCTTAATATTGACGGTGACGCGATTTTTCAGGCCGCCGTGCTTCAGCGCTTCAATCACCGATTTGTACGCATCCGGCAGTTCGACATATTTGCCGACCATACCGATGGTCACTTCGCCGCCCGGGTTGGCTTCTTCGTAGATCACCTGCTCCCATTCGGACAGGTTAGCTTCCGGCGCGTTAAGGTTGAAACGCTTGCAGATATAGTCATCCAGACCCTGCGATTTCAGCAGGCCCGGAATTTTATAGATGGAATCGACATCTTTCAGCGAAATTACCGCTTTCTCCGGCACGTTACAGAACAGTGCAATCTTGGCGCGTTCGTTGGCCGGTACAGAGTGGTCAGAACGGCAGATCAGCACGTCCGGCTGGATACCGATAGAGAGCAGCTCTTTAACGGAGTGCTGGGTCGGCTTGGTTTTCACCTCGCCTGCCGCCGCCATATAAGGCACCAGCGTCAGGTGCATATACATGGTGTGCTCGCGGCCGACATCAACTGCCATCTGGCGAATCGCCTCGAGGAAGGGCAGCGACTCGATATCACCCACGGTACCGCCGATCTCCACCAGAACGAAGTCATGACCTTCGCCACCTTCGATAATGCGTTCTTTAATGGCGTTAGTAATATGCGGGATAACCTGAATGGTCGCACCGAGATAGTCGCCGCGACGCTCTTTGCGCAGCACTTCGGAGTAGATACAGCCAGTGGTGAAGTTATTGCGGCGCGTCATTTTGGTGCGAATGAAACGCTCGTAGTGACCCAAATCCAAATCGGTTTCGGCCCCGTCATCGGTAACGAACACTTCACCGTGCTGGGTAGGGCTCATGGTGCCCGGATCGACGTTGATATAGGGATCCAGCTTCATGATGGTCACGTTCAGACCACGAGCTTCGAGAATGGCTGCGAGGGAGGCTGCGGCAATGCCTTTACCCAGAGAGGAAACGACCCCGCCGGTCACAAAAATATAATTGGTTGTCATGCTGAACCTGAGAGTTTAGGTTTAAAGACGGTGGAATAACCAAGACGGGAAAACAGTATACCGGAAACCCCTGTCAGCCACAATTGATGAATCACCGCCATCCTCCAACGCATTGCTGCGGGTAACATAGCGGATAGCTGGCCGGAAAATATTGACGCAGGTCACAATTTTCCTGCGCTGAATCGAGTAAGCGTGACCGGCTAAATAATATGCGGCGCTGGAATAATCAGCTTTTTTCCTGCTGCTTCACCTGCTGCCAGGCGGCTTCCATCTGGTCGAGCGTGGCGTCCGGCATGCTTAACCCCTGCGCGGCGATAATGGCTTCAACCGCGTGGAAGCGGCGCTCGAATTTGTCGTTCGCTTTTTGCAGTGCGGTTTCCGCTTTGCTGCCGAGGTAACGCGACAGGTTTACCGTGGCGAACAGCAGATCGCCGATCTCCTCTTCCAGCTTATGGCAATCGATGATGGCCTGTTGCGCATCGTGCATCACCTCGTCGATCTCTTCGTGCACCTTGTCCAGCACCGGACCGATTGAGGTCCAGTCAAAGCCGACGTTGTGACAGCGCTTCTGGATTTTATGCGCGCGCATCAGCGCCAATAGCGCTTTAGGGATGTAATCCAGCGCCGAGTGCTGTGCCTTTTCTGCCCGCTCCGCGCCTTTGATCGCCTCCCAGTTTTTTAGCACCTCTGCGCTGTTTTCCACGCTGGCGTCGCCAAAGATATGGGGATGGCGGTGCTCCAGCTTATCGCTGATAGCGTTGCAGATGTCATCGAAGTTAAAGCGATCCTGCTCGCTGGCCATCTGCGCATAGAACACCACCTGGAACAGCAGATCGCCCAGCTCGCCGAGCAGATGTCAAAGTCTTCCCGCTGTATCGCGTCCAGCACTTCATAGGTCTCTTCCAGCGTATAGGGTGCGATTGAGACGAAGGTTTGCTCGCGATCCCACGGGCAGCCGCGCTGCGGATCGCGCAGGGTTTGCATAATAGTGAGCAGGCGATCGAGAGAGTTCATGGTAAGTCCTTTTATGGCAGGAAGGAAAACGGGGATGGGCATGCGCCCATCCCGCAAAATCAGTGAAGACGTCGGGCGTCGATGATATCAGTCACCTGGTTCAGCCGCGACAGGACGCGGCCCAGCACCTGTTGGTTGTAGATTTCAATATCCATATCGATAGTGGCTAACTGCTTTTTGGTGTCGCTGCTGCTGGAGACGCCCAGCACATTCACCTTCTCATTGGCGAGAATGGTGGTGATGTCGCGCAGCAAACCGCTGCGATCGTTGGCGGTGACGCGCACCACCAGCGAGTAGCCGCTGGAGTAGCTTTCGCCCCACACCGCGTCAACAATGCGCTCCGGCGCGTGAGAAATCAGCTCGGCCAGCTGGTCGCAGTCGGCGCGGTGGATCGAGATGCCGCGCCCCTGGGTGATAAAGCCGACGATATCGTCGCCCGGGATCGGCTGGCAGCAGCGGGCAATATGGTGCATCAGGTTGCCGACGCCTTCGACCACCACGCGGCCGCTCTCTTTGCGCGACGGCGGCGAATAGCTTTTCAGCGTCAGCTGGCGCAGCGCCTCGCGATCTTCCTCTTCCGCGCTCGGCTTGTTGAGCTTCGCCTGCAGGAAGTTAACCATCTGGTTAAGACGGATATCGCCACCGCCGATCGCCGCCAGCAACTCATCCAGCGAGGTGACGTTATAGCGCGGCAGCAGCAGCTTCTCCGCCTCACGCAGGCTGATATCAAGCTGGTTCAGCTCGTTATCAAGGATCTGGCGGCCTGCGGCGATATTCTTGTCTCGATCCTGTTTGCGGAACCAGTTGTGGATCTTGGCGCGGCCACGGCTGGTAGTAATATAGCCGAGATTCGGGTTCAGCCAGTCGCGGCTAGGGTTTGGCTGATTCTGGGTAATCACCTCAACCTGATCGCCCATCTGCAGCTGATAGGTAAAGGGCACGATGCGGCCACCGATCTTGGCACCGATGCAGCGGTGTCCGATGTCGCTGTGGATATGGTAGGCGAAGTCGAGCGGCGTGGAACCGGCCGGCAGATCCACCACGTCCCCTTTCGGCGTAAAGACATACACGCGGTCATCGAATACCTGGCTGCGCACCTCTTCCAGCATTTCGCCAGAATCGTACATCTCTTCCTGCCACGCAATCAGCTTACGCAGCCAGGCGATGCGCTCCTCGTGGCCGGACGCGCCGCGTGCGCTGCTGCCCGGACCCTCTTTGTATTTCCAGTGTGCAGCGACGCCCAGTTCCGCATCCTCATGCATCTGGCGCGTGCGGATCTGGATTTCGACGGTTTTGCCTTTCGGCCCCAGCACCACGGTATGGATCGACTGATAGCCGTTCGGCTTAGGATTGGCCGCGTAGTCGTCAAACTCCGCAGGCAGATGGCGATAGAGCGTGTGCACAATGCCGAGCGCGCCGTAGCAGTCCTGCAAACGTTCGGCGACGACACGCACCGCGCGCACGTCAAACAGTTCATCAAACGCCAGCGACTTCTTCTGCATCTTGCGCCAGATGCTGTAAATATGTTTCGGGCGGCCATACACCTCGGCGCGCACGCCCTCTTTCATCATCTCTTTGCGCAGCGAGTCGACGAAGTTTTCAATGTACTGTTCACGGTCGATGCGGCGCTCGTGCAGCAGTTTGGCGATGCGCTTGTATTCGTCGGGATGGAGATAGCGGAAGCAGTAGTCTTCCAGCTCCCACTTGAGCTGGCCGATGCCGAGCCGGTTGGCGAGCGGCGCATAGATGTTGGTGCTCTCTTTCGCCGCCAGTACGCGTTCATCTTCCGGCGCGTCTTTCATTTCGCGCAGGTTCATGATGCGTTCCGCCAGCTTAATAACCACGCAGCGTAAATCTTCGACCATCGCCAGCAGCATGCGGCGCACATTGTCCACCTGCTCAGAGACCATCGAATGGTTATGAATGGCTTTTAGCTGACGGATCGCATCCATATCGCGCACGCCGTGCACCAGCGTCACGATACCGTTGCCAAAGGTTTCGCTCAGCTCCTCTTCGCTGACCACTTCCGCATTAGCGAGCGGGAAGATCAGCGCGGCGCAGGAGCTTTCAATATCCATGCTAAGCATGGAGAGGATCTCCACCATCTCAATACCACGCCACAGCAGCAGCGACTGTTCGGGATGAACCTCCGTCTGGGCTTCACAGTAGCGCCAGGTTGCAGCGAGACGTTCACATGATTGCGGGTTGGCAATGCCAAGACTGGCGATCCACTGATCGAGAGCAAACTCTCCTGCCGTATTTAAATGCGCACTTCTGACCGCAACCATATACTCTCCTGCCACAGTAGCATCAATTGCTGCTTACTGTTTTGCTGAACAGCACCATGGATTCGAGATGACGGGTATGAGGGAACATATCCAGCATCGCGACCCTTTCCAGATGGTAGCCCTCTGACAGTAACGTCTTTCTGTCGCGAGCAAGCGTTGTGGGATTACACGAAACATAGACCACGCGCTCAGATTCAAGTTTAACCACATGCGCCATCACGCCCGCAGCCCCGGCGCGCGCCGGATCGAGCAATACCTTGTTAAATCCTTGCGCCGCCCAAGGCTGGCGCGCAACGTCTTCCTCCAGGTTATGCTGGAAAAAGCGGACATTTTTAAGATTATTCGTTGCGCATTATACTCTGCCTGCCACACTAATGCTGCAATGCCCTCCACACCCACAACACCACAACATTTTGTACAAACGTTCCTATAGGGATCGTAAAGTTTCCCATGCCGCAAAACAGGTCCAGCACGCGATCCTCAGGCTGGAGGTCAAGCTAGGCAATTGCCTGCGCCACCATCTGCTCATTCACTGCGTCATTGACCTGAATAAAATCCTGCGGGCTAAAGCGAGTGGTAAAAGTGCTCACCGCCGCACACCTTCTCCAGCGTGTCGCCGTTATCGAGAAACAGCATCAGGTTGTGCTTATGCGAAAAACGTTCCAGTTTTTCGCGATCGTCAGCGTGCAGCGCATTAAGGTGGCGCAGCACCATCAGCGGACCGTTGTCTGCCTGCACCAGCTCAACATGTCCCAGTCGGTTGATCGCCTTCAGCGCGCCAAGGCAGTCGCGCAGCGGCAACAGCAATGCCTCAAGTTCGGGCGTCAGAATGGGGGCATTCGCGGATCGCGACCAGATCGTTGCTCTCCTCCTAGCGAAAGCCCATCTGCAGCTCACGCGTTTTAGGCTGCCAATGCAATCCCAGACGTGCGTGTCGGCGATAGCCCCAGCTGGGCCCGGCAAGCACGGCTGGCCGAGCATCGACGAGAGCGCGATCATCATCCAGTAGGGCTGCTCGCCGCGATGGGCGCGCTGTACCGAGTAAGAGCAGGTGATAAAGCTGCGTTTGCCGATCAGCTGTTCCGCCAGCCGGACGATGCGCTCCGGCGGGATACCGGTGATGCTGCTCGCCCAACCTGCGGTTTTCGCCACACCGTCGCTTTCGCCCAGCAGGTAGGCGCGCAGCTGCGGCCAGCCGGTGCAATGGCTGGCGAGAAACGCCTCGTCTACCGCATTGCGCTGGGTGATTTCGTAGCCCAGCGCCAGCATTAGCGCCACGTCAGTGTTGGGGCGAATCGGGATCCAGTCGGCGTTAACGAACTCAGGACAGTCGTCGCGCATCGGGCTGATGTTAACGATCGGCGTGCCTTTGGCCGCCAGCTGCTCCAGCGCCGGTTTCAGGCTGTGCTGCCCGCACCGCCCGACACCACTTGGGCATTTTTCAGCGCCAGTCCGCCAAAGGCGACGAAGATTTCGGCGTGTTCCACCACCTGCGGCCAGTCGGTGACTCGGCCGGTCAGCGGCATATAGGTACCAATCACATAGGGCAGGAAGAACTGCGCCGCGCCCCAGCTATAGCTGCCCTGCTGATCGACACCGCCGCCGCCCTGAAAGTAGAAACGGCGGATCAGGGTGCGCGCATGGTTGACGCGTCCCGCTGATGACCAGCCGTACGAACCATTGAAAATGCCCGACGTACCGTAGCGGTCACGGATACGGCGGTTTTCGTCCGCCACCATATCCAGCGCGGTTTCCCAGTTGACAGCAACGAAATCTTCACGGCCGCGCAGCGTGCGGTCGCTGTTCTCACGCGATTTCAGCCAAGAGCGGCGTACCATCGGCTGGCGGATACGCTTGTCGGAATAGACCAGCTCAGGGATGGTGTTCAGCATCGGCGACGGATCGGCGTCAGCAAAAAACGGCTCGCAGCCGATGAGGCGATCGTTTTCAGTCACGGCGGTAAATGCTCCCCAGTGCGCCAGATGTCGCACTCGCTTTTCATGGTTTCGTTTCATGGCAGGTCAAGGAAAAATGCAGGATACCATGCAGCCCTTTGCCAGGTTAAGCCTCTCCTTTCGCCCCTTTTTGCGACGGCGCAGACATTCTGCTGGCTTGATGTAAGCAGCCTTTTCCGTAACACTGCTGGCATGTGTAAACGTTTTCCCCACTACAGGTCGACGCATGACTACCATTAAGGATGTTGCCAGACTGGCGGGAGTTTCCGTCGCCACGGTTTCCCGTGTGATTAACAATTCGCCAAAAGCCAGCGAGAATTCACGCCAAGCCGTTAGCCAGGCCATTGAGGAGCTGCAATACCATCCCAACGCCAATGCGCGCGCGCTGGCACAGCAGTCCACAGAGACTTTAGGCCTGGTGGTCGGCGACGTTTCCGACCCTTTTTTCGGTGCGATGGTTAAAGCGGTCGATGAGGTCGCTGGACAGACCAGTAACTTTTTACTGATTGGTAACGGTTACCATAACGAGCAAAAAGAGCGGCAGGCGATTGAGCAGCTGATGCGCCACCGCTGTGTGGCGCTGGTGGTACATGCAAAAAAAATTCCCGACGCTGAACTGGAAATATTAATGAAACAGGTGCCGGGCATGGTGCTGCTGAACCGGCTTCTGAAAGGATTTGAACAGCGCTGTATCGCGCTTGATAACCGCTACGGTGCCTGGCTGGCAACGCGCCATCTGATCCAGCAGGGACATGAGAACATCGCTTTTATCTGCTCGACCCACCCGATTTCCGACTCCGAAGATCGCCTGCAAGGTTACTACGACGCGCTGAAAGAGCATGGCCTGCCCTGTAACGATCGGCTGGTGGCGCTTGGCGAGCCGGATGAAACCGGCGGCGAACAGGCGATGACCGAGCTGCTGGTTCGCGGCCGCAATTTTACTGCCGTCGCCTGTTATAACGACTCCATGGCCGCTGGGGCGCTGGCGGTGCTGAGCGATAACGGCGTGCGCGTGCCGAAAGAGATGTCGCTGATTGGCTTTGATGACGTGCTGGTGTCGCGCTATGTGCGTCCCCGCCTGACCACAGTGCGCTATCCCATCGTAACCATGGCACAGCAGGCGGCGGAACTGGCGCTGGCGCTGGCCCACGCGCAGCCGCTGCCCGAAGTGACCTATATGTTCAGCCCGACACTGGTGCGGCGGCACTCGGTGAGCGTGCCGGGTTAAAGCTCGCGCTGGTAAAGCTTCACGCTTTTATCGGGATAATCCAGCGCCTCGCCCACAGGCGTCCAGCCGAATCGCTCGTAGTAGCCACCAAAGGTTGACCAGAGCCACAGGCGGCGATGGCTGCGCTGCCACGCATAGTCGATGACGTGCTGCTGTAGCGCCGCGCTCAGGCCGCTGCCGCGCGCGCTTTCATCAACGTAAAGCGCGGCGAGCCAGGGAAAGAGATCCTGGCGGCTGATGAGATCGCAGCGCCAGAAGCCCACCGTGCCCACCGCCCTGCCCGCGTCGTCGATCGCCACGAAGGTGACGAGAAATTCCGCTTCCTGCAGCGAGCTGTTCACCACGCTGGCCATAAATTCGCGGCGGTTGTCTGCGTCAAAGGCGCGCCACAGCCAGTCAACGACCTGTTCAGCGTAGTGCGCAAAGAGAGAATTTTCACTCTGTGTCTCAGTCCAGCTCGAGCGCCAGCAGCTCCTGAATGGTCTGCGCACGGCGAATTTCACGCGGCTTGCCCTGGTCAAACAGCACTTCCGGGATCAGCGGACGGCTGTTGTAATTCGACGACATTGACGCGCCATACGCGCCGGTATCGTGAAACACCAGATAGTCGCCGACCTGCGCCGCTAGCAGCGCGCGCGTCTCGACCTTGCCGCCTTCCAGCTGGGTGAAAACGTCGCCTGATTCACACAGCGGCCCGGCAACGACGCTGTCGACCAGCGTCTGCTCGTCAATAGTGCGGCCATCGCCCGACAGCAGCGAAATATGGTGATAGCTGCCGTACATGGACGGACGCATCAGATCGCTAAAGCCCGCATCTACCAGCACAAAGTGACGGCTGCCCATCGCTTTCACCGCGCGCACCTGTGATACCAGCACACCCGACTCGGCAACGAGGAAACGGCCAGGCTCGATCTCCAGCTTCACCGCATGGCCGAGATGCGCCGCGATGCGCTGGCGCGCCGCGTCCCACAGGCCAAAATAGTGCGCGGTATCAATCGCCTCTTCGCCGAAGCGATAAGGAATGGAGAGACCGCCACCGGCTGAAATCGCCTCCAGATCGTGGTCGAGCGCGATAACCTGCTCCACCATCGCGTCGCACACCTGCTGTAAATGGCCATAATCGACGCCAGAGCCGATATGCATATGCAGACCCACCAGGCGCAGGCCATGCTGCCTGATCGCCGCCAGCGCCAGCGGCAGTTCGCTGTGCCAGATGCCGTGCTTGCTGTTTTCGCCGCCGGTGTTGGTTTTCTGGCTATGGCCGTGGCCGAAGCCCGGGTTGATGCGCAGCCATACCGCGTGTCCCGGGGAGACCTCTCCCAGCTGATGCAGCATATCTACCGATCCGGTGTTGACCGGCACTTTCAGCTCGGCGATGCGCGCCAGCGTCGGGCGGTCGAAAACGTCGGCGGTAAAGACGATATCTTCGCCGCCCGCCTGATAGCCCGCTGCCAGCGCGCGTTCGATTTCGCCCAGCGATACCGAATCAACGTTGACGCCCGCTGCGCGCATCAGGCGCAGGATATGAATGTTGGAGCAGGCTTTTTGCGCGAAGCGCACCACGTCAAAGGCGTGCAGTTGCTCAATGCGCTGCTGGATGATCTGTGCGTCGTAGGCCCAGAACGGGCCGCTGTAGTGCTGCGCCAGCGGCAGTAAGTTATCGGCGTTAAGTGCAGTAGTGTGGTCAGTTAAAGCGCGTGGCATCGGGATTCTCCTGTCGTTACGCCTATTAGGCCAGAAGCGTGCCATGCTGAAAAATATCTGTTTTAATGTCTGCTATGCAAAATGGATATGGCAGCACATGGCGAAAATTAACTGGCGGCACATAGAGATCTTTCATGCGGTGATTACGAGCGGCAATTTGACGCAGGCCGCGACGCTGCTGAATACCTCACAACCCACCGTCAGCCGCGAACTGGCGCGGCTGGAGAAGCAATTAGGGTTACGGCTGTTTTCCCGGGTGCGCGGGCGGCTTCAGCCTACGGTGCAGGGCCTGCGCCTGTTTGAAGAGGTGCAGCGTTCCTGGTACGGGCTGGATCGCATCATGGAAGCGGCGGACGGGCTGCGCCAGTTCCGCCAGGGGGAGCTGTCGATCGCCTGTTTACCGGTCTTCTCGCAGTCGCTGCTGCCGCCGCTGGTGCAGCCTTTTTTGCAGCACTACCCCGACGTGAGCCTGAACATTATCCCGCAGGAGTCGCCGCTGCTGGAGGAGTGGCTGTCGGCGCAGCGCTACGATCTCGGCCTGACCGAAACCCAGCATGCGCCTGCCGGCACCGAGCGGCTGGCGCGGCTGACCTGCAATGAGGTGTGTGTGCTGCCGCAGCAGCATCCGCTCTGCCAGCGCGCGGTGCTAACGCCGCAGGATTTTGCCGGGGAGAACTATGTCAGCCTGTCGCGCGCCGACAGCTATCGCCAGCTGCTGGATACGCTGTTTCATGAAAATGGTGTGGAGCGCAGGCTGGTGCTGGAGACACACAGCGCCGCATCGGTGTGCGCAATGGTGCGCACGGGCGTGGGGGTTTCGGTGGTGAACCCGCTGACGGCACTCGACTACGCCGACAGCGGTGTGGTGATGCGTAAATTCAGCGTGGCGGTGCCCTTTACCGTCAGCCTAGTGCGACCGCTGCACCGGCCAGCTTCGGCGCTGGTGACGGCATTTGTCTACCACCTGCAATCCCAGGTGGCCGACTTTACTCAGCGTATCGCCGAGCGGCTGGCTTAGGCGCGCACAGTAGCGGTCGCGCCGCCCGAACTGCGGAAGGTGATCAGGCAGACCACCAGACCTACAGCGGCAAGAGCAGCGGCGGCAACCGGTACAGCGGTCAGGCCGTAACCCTGACTAATTACCGCACCGCGAACCTACGCGCCCAGCGCGTTGCCGACGTTAAAAGCGGAGATGTTCAGGGTGGAGACTAGGTTTGGCGCATCTTTGTCGTGGCGCACCACGTTGATCTGCAAACCCGGTACGGTGGCGAACGTCGCCATAGCCCAGAGGAATAGCGTCACTTCCGCCAGCCACAGCGCATGGCTGGTCCAGCTAAACAGCAGCGAGAAAATGGCAATCAGCGAGAAGCTGAAGATCAGGCTAAAGGAGACTTTCCAGTCTGCCAGCTTGCCACCAAGGATGTTGCCGACGGTCAGGCCCGCGCCGATCAGGAACAGCGTCCAGCTGACGCCGCGTGCGCTAATGCCGGTCACCTGCAACAGCAGCGGTGCGATGTAGCTGAACAACGCGAACATCGCTGCGGCGAAGAACACCGTCATCAGCAGCGAAAGCCACAGTTTGCCGTTTGCCAGCGCGCTGATTTCGCTTGCCAGATGCACCGGCTTCTCTTCTTTATTCTTTATTGGTGGCAGGCTGACGATTAGCGCGATGAAAGCCAGCATGCCGATAATTGCCACGCCCCAGAAGGTGGCGCGCCAGCCGAAGAGCTGACCAAACCAGGTGCCGAGCGGCACGCCCAGTACGTTCGCCAGCATCAGCCTGGTAAACATCAGCGCCGACGCCTGACGGCTCGGTGCCACCAAGCTCGAAGCCACTACCGCGCCGATACCGAAGAAGGCACCATGGCAGAGCGCGATAATTACGCGGGCCATCATCAGCAGGATAAGTGTCTTTTTACGCGGCAGGCTGGCGGTCAACAGCGCCATAATCGGCGCACCAATCGCCACGCCCAGCGCGTAGCCGCTAATGAGCCAGCCTGCTGACGGGATCGTCACCTGCAAGTCGCCCGCCACCTCGGGCAGCAGCCCCATAATGACGAACTCGGTGGTTCTAATCGCAAACGCACTCAGCGCCAGTAAAGCAACAGGCATAACACACTCTCCCAATTAATAGCAGGTGAACGCCGGGCATGGACGGTTATAAATATTTAAACTTCGTCACAGCGAGTATTAAATCATAGCCGCCTGTTTGCATACACCCTGCGTGCGGCAAGGAACTTTTGCTGTAAACCCAATAATCGCTTGATGAAAGCTTAACAATACTCTCTGCCTTTACGCGCTACGATTAATGTCATCGGCCTGCCGCGTTATTAAAAGAGAGGTTTTTGCATATCGAATCAATGGGTAAAGGAATAGTAAGCGTTGCCGATACCTAAACGGGTTGCCGGGTAATGTAAAGCCACTCTTAAGCGGGGAGACAAAATGCAGCGGCTAGTTGTCTTGATAGCGCTTTGTCTCAGCGGCTGTTCTATCGGCCATTATGAGTACAGCAGCGAAGCACAGAAGCGCGTTGATATGACCTATACCGGTATTCCTACCGCGCTGGGCCTGGGCACGCTGGGCACCACCATTCCGCTGACGGCCGCGTTTCCGCAACAGCCATATTGGCGATAAGGTGAATTTGTACGGCTACAGCTTTATCAGCGCCATGCCGGTCAGCTCCAGCGGCGAGAACCTGATCAATACCTCGCTGGCAAATAGCTGAAACAAGGCGGAGTGCGTGGTGGTGGCGGCTAGCGCGGGCGTGGTGAAAGGCATGTGGGGCGGCGCGGTGTATAACGCATCGGACGCGACTCGCCGTGCTAGCTTAGAGCCCAAAGAAAAAGGCCGGAAAATCCGGCCTTAGTGGCTGTTAGCCTGGTGCTTACGCGGCTGGCAGGGCCAGCCGCGTTTCAAGCTTATGCGTTGCTGAAAAAACCGTCAGCGTTAGCAGTTGGCTTTTCAGTTACTTCGCCGTCGGACGCAGCGCCGGGAACAGGATGACGTCGCGGATGGTATGGCTGTTGGTAAACAGCATCACCATACGGTCGATACCGATGCCCAGACCGGCCGTTGGCGGCAGGCCGTGCTCCAGTGCGGTAACGTAGTCTTCGTCATAGAACATCGCTTCGTCGTCGCCCGCGTCTTTCGCATTAACCTGCTGCTGGAAACGCTCCGCCTGATCTTCCGCATCGTTCAGCTCAGAGAAGCCGTTGCCGATTTCACGGCCACCGATAAAGAACTCAAAGCGGTCGGTGATTTCCGGGTTCTCGTCGTTGCGGCGCGCCAGCGGCGACACTTCTGCCGGGTATTCGGTGATGAAGGTTGGCTGAATCAGATGCGCTTCGGCCGTCTCTTCGAAGATCTCCGTGACGACGCGACCCAAGCCCCAGCTCTTCTCAACTTTGATGCCGATTGACTGCGCAATCGCCACGGCTTTATCGAAATCATCCAAGTCCGCCAGATCGGTTTCCGGGCGGTACTTTTTGATCGCTTCGCGCATGGTCAGCTGCTCGAACGGCTTGCCGAAGTCAAATTCCTGGTCGCCGTAAGGCACTTTGGTGGTGCCAAGCACGTCCTGCGCCAGCGTGCGGAACAGGCTTTCGGTCAGCTCGACCAGATCTTTGTAATCCGCGTAGGCCATATAGAGTTCCATCATGGTGAACTCAGGGTTATGGCGCGGCGAAATACCTTCGTTACGGAAGTTACGGTTGATTTCGAATACGCGATCGAAGCCGCCGACCACCAGACGCTTCAGATAGAGCTCCGGCGCAATACGCAGATACATGTCGATATCCAGCGCATTGTGATGGGTGATAAACGGACGCGCCGATGCGCCGCCCGGGATCACCTGCATCATCGGGGTTTCAACTTCCATAAAGTCGCGGCCTACCATGAACTGACGAATGCCCGCCATGATCTGTGAACGTACTTTAAAGGTGTTGCGTGACTCGTCGTTGGCGATCAGATCGAGATAGCGCTGGCGGTAGCGGGTTTCCTGATCGGCAAGGCCGTGGAACTTATCCGGCAGCGGACGCAGCGCTTTGGTCAGCAGACGCAGTTCGTGACAGTGGATCGACAGCTCGCCGGTTTGGGTTTTGAACAGCTTACCGCGCGCGCCGAGAATATCGCCCAGATCCCACTTCTTGAACTGCTCGTTATAGATACCTTCCGCCAGATCATCGCGCGCCACGTAGAGCTGAATGCGGGCACCGACGTCCTGCAACGTAACGAATGACGCTTTGCCCATAATGCGGCGGGTCATCATACGACCGGCGACGCTGACCTCAACGCCTAAATTTTCCAGCGCTTCGTGGCTCTTCTCGTCATACTGCGCGTGCAGCGCGTCTGAGGTGGTGTCACGGCGAAAATCGTTAGGAAACGGCACGCCGTTCTCACGCAGCGCGCTAAGTTTTTCGCGACGCGTTTTCAGTTCGTTATTTAACTCAAGGGCGGCATCAGCGCTCTGCGGTTGTTGTTCAGACATGTCGGTTCCTTATAGCCCTGCTTTTAAACTTGCTTCAATAAAACGGTCGAGATCGCCATCCAGCACCGCCTGGGTGTTGCGGGTTTCAACGCCGGTACGCAGATCTTTGATGCGGGAGTCGTCCAGCACATAAGAGCGAATCTGGCTACCCCAGCCGATGTCGGACTTGTTGTCCTCCAGCGCCTGTTTCTCAGCATTTTTCTTTTGCATCTCAAGCTCGTACAGCTTCGCCTTCATCTGCTTCATCGCCTGATCTTTGTTTTTATGCTGAGAGCGGTCGTTCTGGCACTGGGTCACGGTGCCGGTCGGAATATGGGTAATACGTACCGCTGATTCCGTACGGTTAACGTGCTGGCCGCCCGCGCCCGATGCACGGTAGACGTCAATACGCAGATCCACCGGGTTGATGTCGATATCAATATCGTCATCCACTTCCGGATAGATAAACGCAGAGCTGAATGAGGTGTGACGACGGCCGCCGGAGTCAAACGGACTCTTACGCACCAGGCGATGCACGCCGGTTTCGGTACGCAGCCAGCCAAACGCGTAGTCGCCAGAGATGCGAATGGTCACGGACTTGATGCCCGCCACTTCGCCTTCTGACTCTTCAATGATTTCAGTTTTAAAGCCTTTGGCTTCGGCCCAGCGCAGATACATACGCATCAGCATGCTGGCCCAGTCCTGCGCTTCGGTGCCGCCAGAACCCGCCTGTAGGTCGATGTAGCAGTCGGCGCTGTCATACTCGCCAGAGAACATGCAGCGGAATTCCAGTTCACCCAGCTTGCTCTCAAGGAGATCCAGCTCAGCGACCGCTTCGTCGAATGTCTCTTCGTCTTCTTCTTCTACCGCCAGCTCAAGCAGGCCCTCCACATCTTCCAAGCCCTGCGACATCTGATCCAGCATTTGCACGATCGCTTCCAGCGAGGAGCGCTCTTTACTCAGCGCCTGCGCTCGTTCAGGTTCGTTCCAGACGTCTGGCTGCTCCAGCTCGGCGTTTACTTCTTCGAGGCGTTCTTTCTTGGCATCGTAGTCAAAAAGATACCCCCTAAGAACGTCGCTGCGCTCGGTGAGGTCCTGAATACGGTTTTTAACCGGATTAATTTCAAACATGGCTTTGGCGTCTTTTCGCTGAATGTCGGGCTGGAAACCCAGCAGTCTAACTGAAATAGCCGTGAGATTGTAGGGTTTCAGTCGCGTGCTGACCGTATCGCCGCGTGGCCCAAATTGCGGCATACAGCGCACCTTTAATATGTAATATGTCAATATGTCGTTTGCAGCAGCGGCGAATAACGGCCTGCGCGAGACGCCGCAAGTCAAACTTTTGCTGGCTAAGCGGATAAAAAGGTCGTGCTAGCCTGCATGCAACAGGGATAAAGCAGAGGGACGATAGTGGCAGCGAAAAAGAGCGTGACGCCGCACGATGCGGTATTCAAAACCTTCCTCACCCACGCGCATACGGCGCGCGATTTTATCGAGCGACATCTTCCCGACTGGCTGCTGCGCGTCTGCCTCTCGACGCTGCGCCTGACGTCCGGCAGCTTTATCGAAGAGGATCTGCGAGCCTACTACAGCGATATCCTCTATTACCTGCAAACCATCGGTAAAAAAGGCTAAATCTATGTCATTATTGAGCATCAGAGCTCGCCGGACCTGCTTATGGCGTTTCGGCTGATGCGCTATGCCATCGCGGTGATCCAGCGTCATCTGGACGCTGGGCATCGTCATCTGCCGCTGGTGATCCCGCTGCTCTTTTACCATGGTAAACAGAGTCCCTAGCCTTGGAGCATGCGCTGGAATGCCCTTTTTAGCCAGCCTGAACTCGCCGAGCGCCTTTACGCAGGACCCTTTCCACTGGTCGACGTTACCGTGATTGCTGACAGCGAGATTGCGCGCCATCGCAGTATGGCGGCGCTAACGCTGTTGCAGAAACATATTCGCCAGCGTGATCTCACCGGGTTGTTTGAGCAGCTGGTCACGCTTATGCTGCAGAAATCAGTGACCCGCAAATAGCGGCTGGCGCTGATCAACTAATGATTCAGGCGGGCGAAGCGCCGCAGGCGAAACATTTTATTGAGCAACTGGCCCGGCACATACCGCAGCAAAAGGAGGAACTAATGACAATTGCAGAGCAGCTAAAGCAGACAGGACGTGAACAAGGTCTCAAGCAAGGACTGAAGGAAGGTCACGACAAAGGCCAGCGCGAGGCGACGCTGGCAATTGCGCGCAATATGCTGGCCCGGTGCATCGATCTCACGCTGGTGCAGGAAATTACCGGGCTGTCAGTGGTGGATTTGCAGCAAATCCACCACTGAAGCCAGAACTAATTCAACGGCCAGAGCTGGTCGATAATTAACTGAACCGATCGGTTGCCGCGATACTCATTGATATCCAGCTTAAAGGCCAGCTCCACCTGTCGCACACTGCTGTCAGGCAACAAAGTGGTGTCGACGTTGAAGGCGATGCCGTCTATCAGCGGGCCGCCGCCAAGCGGTTCCAACATCACCTTCAGGTGACGCTCGCCCACCAGACGCTGCTGCAGCAGTTTAAATTTGCCGTCAAAAGCGGGCTCTGGGAACGCCTGCCCCCACGGGCCCGCTTCGCGCAGCAGTTCCGCGGTTTGTAAGCTGAACTCGCCCGGCTGCAACGCGCCGTCTGACCAGACGACGCATTGCAGCGCCTCTTCACTCAGCCACTCGCCCAGCAGATCGGCAAAGCGCTGGCGGAACTCCTCAAAGTGCGCTTCTTCCAGCGACAGGCCCGCTGCCATGGCGTGGCCGCCGAACTTCAGCATCATGCCGGGATAGAGCGTGTCGAGCCGCTCCAGCGCATCGCGCAGATGCAGCCCGGGGATCGAACGGCCTGAGCCTTTTAGCGTGCCGTCACCGGCTGGCGCAAAGGCGATGACCGGGCGGTAAAATCGCTCTTTTAACCACGAGGCTAGAATGCCCACCACGCCCTGATGCCATTCAGGATGATAAAAAGCCAGTCCCAACGGCAGGTCGGTCTGCTTGCGCTCCAGCTCCATGCACAGCGCCAGTGCCTCGCTCTGCATACCTTGCTCAATCTCTTTACGCGTCTGGTTTAGCGCATCCAGCTTGCTGGCCAGCATACGCGCCTGGCTAATATCGTCGGTCAGCAACAGCGCCACGCCGACCGACATATCATCCAGCCGTCCCGCCGCATTAAGGCGCGGGCCAAGGGCGAAGCCGAGATCGCTTGCGGCCAGCTGGCGCGCATCGCGGTTAGCAATCTCCAGCAGTGCGCGAATACCTGGACGGCATTTTCCGGCGCGAATGCGGCTCAGTCCCTGCCACACTAGGATGCGGTTATTGACGTCGAGCGGAACTACGTCGGCAATGGTGCCGAGCGCAACCAGGTCCAGCAGCTCCGCCAGATTGGGTTCCGCGCGCGTTGCGCCAAACCAGCCCTGCTTACGCAGATGGGTGCGCAGCGCCATCATCAGATAGAACGCCACGCCAACGCCCGCCAGCGCGCGCGACGGGAACTCGCAGTCGTTCAGGTTGGGGTTAACAATCGCCTCTGCCTCAGGCAGCGTTTTGCCGGGCAGGTGGTGATCGGTGACCAGCACCGGGATGCCGTACTGGTGTGCGCAGGCAACGCCGCTGTGCGAAGAGATGCCGTTATCCACCGTCAGAATCAGCTGCGCGCCGCGTGCGTGCGCCTGCTCGACCACTTCCGGGCTCAGACCGTAACCGTCGTCAAAGCGGTTAGGCACCAGATACTGCACGTTATGGCCGCCCATACTACGCAGCGCCAGCACCGTTAGCGCCGTACTGGTCGCGCCGTCGGAGTCGAAATCGCCCACCACCATAATGCGACGCCCGTCGAGCAGCGCCTGGTGCAGCAGTTTAACCGCCTCGTCCACGCCTTTCAGTGTAGTGAAAGGCAGCAGATGCTTTGTCCCGCGCTCCAGCTCAGCCGCGCTACGCACACCGCGTTGCAGATAGAGTCGTTTAAGCAGCGGCGGAAGATCCGCCGGGAGTTGATCCTCGACGCCAATATCACGCCGCCGCAGTTCTACCGATTTTATCACTGCCAATTAGACACCGCGCTTATGCTGCTCTAATACCTGTTTTAGCTCCTGCGGCCCTTGATGACCCGGAATCATCATCCCGGAATCGGTCAGGATCGCAGGCGTACCCTGAATGCCATAAAGAATGCCCAGCTTGTAGTGCTGGTCGATAGCGATCTTACAGCTATCCGGCGCGCTAATCTGCGGCGCGTTACCTTTCATCGCCTCATCAAACGCTTTGTTGCGATCGGCGGCACACCAGATCGCTTTCATCGCTTTCTCTACCTGGCCATTCGGCCCTTCGCGCGGGAAGGCGAGATAGCGCACCGTGATGCCCAGCGAATTGTAGTCGGCCATTTGCTCATGCAGCTTGCGGCAGTAGCCGCAGGTGATATCGGTAAAAACGGTAATGACGTGCTGCTCTTTCGCCGCCTTATAAACGATCATCTGCGGTGCCAGCGCCTCGATCTTTTTGTCGAGCAGCTGGTTAGTTACGTTGACCGGCTGCGCGCCGCTAACGTCGTAGAGCGGCCCCTGAATCATATGCTTGCCATCTTCGGTCACGTAAATCACGCCGCTTTCCATCAAGACAATTTTGAACCCCGGCAGCGGCGACGGGATGATTTCCGTCTGCTGCAGGCCCAGTTTTTTCAGGGATTGCAGAATCGCGCCATCATCGGCCTGAGCTGCACTGCTAAAGGCTCCAGCCAACAGAGCCAATAGAATAAATTTCTTCATCTTCTTTCCTTAATATCCGCAATATCCGCGTCAGGCGCGCGGATGATGCTGTTGATGCAACTGACGCAGGCGCTCAGTCGCGACGTGCGTATAAATTTGTGTGGTCGAGAGATCGCTGTGTCCCAGCAACATCTGTACGACACGCAGGTCGGCACCGTGGTTCAACAAATGGGTGGCGAAGGCGTGCCGCAGCACATGCGGCGACAGCTTCTCACTATCGATACCCGCCAGCACCGCGTAGTGCTTGATGCGGTGCCAGAAAGTCTGGCGCGTCATCTGCTGCGCACGGCTGCTGGGGAACATCACATCCAGCGTCTGCCCGTTAAGCAGCCACGGACGACCATGTTCAAGATAGTGCTCCAGCCAGTAAACCGCCTCTTCACCTAAAGGCACCAGGCGCTCTTTATTGCCTTTACCGATCACGCGTACCACGCCTTGGCGCAGGCTGATATCGCTCAGCGTCAGGCCTACCAGCTCAGAGACGCGCAGTCCGGTTGCATAGAGCAGCTCCAGCATTGCCTTGTCGCGCAGCTCCAGCGTAATCTCGGTACTGGGGGCCTGTAGCAGCCGTTCAACCTGGGCCTCGGTGAGATCTTTCGGCAGCCGCTGCGGCAGTTTCGGCGCAGAGAGCAGCGTGCTGGGATCGTCGCTGCGCAGCTTTTCGCGGTAGAGATACTGAAATATGCGTCGCATAGCGCTCAACAGCCGCGCTGAACTGCTGGCCTTGTAACCGCCTTCCAGCCGTTCAGCGAGGAACTGCTGTAAATCCGCCGTTTGCAGCGTCAGCAACGTCAGCTCGTGATGCGTCAGCCAGTCGGTCAGCATTTTTAAGTCCTGGCGGTAGGAGGACAAGGTGTTTTGCGCCAGATTGCGTTCAATCCAGAGCGTGTCGAGAAACTGTTCTGTCAGATCGCTGTCTTGCACGGTATCTCCGCCGTTAAGGTGAAATCGTGCTCATTATGCCTGAATCCACCCTGCTTCTGGTATAATTGCGCCAAAGTCAGTCTTACTCAGAGCATTATCTGTATGAAAATTGGTCTTTTTTACGGCTCCAGCACCTGCTATACCGAAATGGCTGCCGAGAAAATTCGCGACTTTATCGGCGCTGAGCTGGTCACGCTGCATAACGTGAAAGATGACGATCCACTGCTGATGGAGCAGTACGATTTGCTGATCTTAGGCATTCCGACGTGGGATTTCGGCGAGCTGCAGGAGGACTGGGAAGCGATCTGGCCACAGCTGCCTGCGCTTAACCTGCGCAATAAAATCGTTGCGCTTTACGGCATGGGCGACCAGCTTGGCTATGGCGAATGGTTTCTTGATGCGCTGGGGATGCTGCACGAGCTGTTACAGCCGATGGGTGTAAAATTTGTCGGTTACTGGCCGCTGGAAGGCTATGAATTTACCAGCCCGAAACCGCTCAGCGCTGATGCGAAACAGTTTGTCGGCCTCGCGCTGGATGATGTCAACCAGTTTGACGTTACCGATGAGCGTATCGAACAGTGGTGCGAGCAGATCCTGACCGAAACCGCCGAGCTGCTGTAGCGCGGATTTAATATTTGTCAGTGCCGTGCAGCAGGCGGGCACGGAACTGACGCCAGCGGGTTTGCGACATCATATCTTGCAGCAGCCACATTCTGACTATCCTCCCTTTCTCACTGCGTAATACCAGTAGCGCCGCGTCCGGTAGCCAGCGAATTGGTCCGGCAATGCGCCAGCGTACGCCTTGCCAGCGCCAGCTGCCGTTGCTCTTACACTATAAAATTCCCTGCCGCTGCGCCAGCCGTCGCTGCTGTTGCAGGCTTTCTTGGATCGTTAGCAGCAATAGGGGAAATTTTATCAGCCAAAAGAGCGCGGGCAATGGCGCAACTGCCACAACCAGCAGCGCGCCAGCAGTAAACGCGCCGTGCAGCATACGTGCCTGGCGCGATGGCCGCAGCTTACAATGCCACGGGGCCGCGTTCACGATTGCGCTGCTGGATGAGCCGAATGATACGCTTAAGCTCCGGATCGGCGGGTTCACCGTGGTCCATCATCCAGTTAAATAGATCGGGGTCGTCAGCCTTTAACAGCGCGACAAAAGCATTTTTGTCAGTGTCGTTAAGGGTGTCATATTCATACTTGAAGAAGGGCATGATGGCGACATCCAGCTCCAGCATGCCGCGACGGCAGGCCCAGTGAATGCGCGATTTTTCATGAATGTCCATATGTTTAATTTCCGCTATTCAGACAGTGCTGCTAGTGTAACCTAGTTTTATAGTGCCTGCAGGCGTGCGTTACGCTGTGTGATGCGCCGCATGACCTCAGCCAGCGTGACAGCATCGACTCGCGATTTGTGCGCCCGATTCTGTAAACCTGTTGCAAAGCCAGTGCGCTCTTTTAACATTAAATTCAGGATTAACCTTTTTAATCAGGACAGCCAATGCCTATTTTCAGCTTACCGCCGCGCCAGCCTGTGGCCTCTTCTCGTCTGCCGTTGACCCTGATGTCGCTGGATGGCTGGGCGCTCGTGTCGGTACAGGGTGCCGACAGCACCTCTTATCTGCAGGGCCAGCTCACGCTGGATGTCGCTGCGCTCGGCGCTGATCAGCACCGTCCAGCAGCGCACTGCGACGCCAAAGGCAAGATGTGGAGCAATCTACGTCTGTTCCATCGCGGTGAGGGCTACGCCTATCTGGTGCGCCGCGAGCTGCGCGACCAGCAGCTCACCGAATTTAAAAAATACGCAGTGTTCTCGAAAGTCACGCTGGTACCGGACGATGAAGCAGTGCTGCTCGGCGTCGCGGGGTTCCAGGCTCGTGCCGCGCTAACCAGCCTGTTCGAAACCTTGCCGGACAGTGAGCATCCGGTCGTGCAGCACGGTGAAACCTCGCTGCTGTGGTTTGCCACACCCGCAGAGCGTTTCCTGATTGTCACCTCGCGCGAACAGGCGCAGGTGTTACAGAAGAAGCTGGCCGACGATGCACAGCTTAACTACAGCGTGCAGTGGCTGGCGCTCGATATCGAGGCCGGCATCCCGGTGATCGAGCCCGCAACCGCTGCGCAGCTGATCCCACAGGCTACGAATCTCCAGGCGCTGGATGCCATCAGCTTCAAGAAAGGCTGCTATACCGGCCAGGAGATGGTAGCGCGCGCCAAATTCCGCGGTGCTAATAAACGTGCGCTTTACTGGCTAGCCGGTCAGGCGAGCCGGGTTCCCGCTGCGAATGATTCGCTGGAGTTACAAATGGGAGAGCGCTGGCGCCGCACCGGCACGGTGCTGACCGCTGCCCAGCTTGAGGATGGTGAAGTCTGGGTACAGGTGGTGATGAATAATGATCTGGAGCCGGAAAGCGTGCTGCGGGTTGAAGGTGATGAAAGCAGCCGACTGCTGATTAAGCCGCTGCCCTACTCGCTGGACGAGTAATTTACCGCTGCAACCTTCCCAGATAAGGAAGGTTGCAGCAGCTCACATGACATAAAAATAGATAGCGCAGAAATGGCAGACGCTGCCACCTAGCACAAAGCCGTGCCAGATAGCATGGTTGTAGGGAATACGCCGCGCTACATAGAAAATAACGCCAAGCGAATAGACGATGCCACCCGCAGCAAGCAGCCAGACACCGCCTGCCGACAGCTTCAGCGCCAGCTGATAGATCACAATCAGCGACAGCCAGCCCATACAGAGATAAGTTACCAGCGAAAGCGCTTTAAAGCGGTGCGCGATAGTGAGCTTAAATATAATGCCCGCCAGCGCCAGGCTCCAGATCACCACCATTAATCCATGCGCTAGCGGCGACTTCAGCCCTACCAGCAAAAAAGGGGTATAAGTCCCGGCAATCAGCAGATAGATCGCACAGTGGTCGAGCTTTTTCAGCCAGCGTTTAGCACCGTGGTGAGGGATCGCATGATAAAGGGTGGAGGCGAGAAACAGCAGGATCATGCTGCCGCCGTACAGGCTATAGCTGGTAATGGCCGTGGCGGTGGCGCGCATATCAACTGCCTGCACCAGTAACAGCACCAGACCAACAATGCCAAACAGACAGCCGAATCCATGACTGATGCTGTTGGCTATCTCCTCAGTAAGGGAATAAGCCGGGGCAACTAAGCGGTTTTTCATCACGTAACTTCCTGAACGTCTTGGTAAGTGCAGCTTTTCTGACCACCAGCATAACCGGGAAAAATTTGAGAGTACATTTGTACGCTTAAATTAATCTGTGAATGCGTGTTACAGCTTTGCCGACACACAAATCTGGTACACTGCCCGCTGATCTTATCTCAATGAGCGCGCGTACAGATGTTCTCTCATCACGATCTTGCCAGCCTGAACGATCTGGAAATGCAGGTCTATCATGACATCATTAAACACCCTGAAAGCGTCAGCTATATGACTATCCGCGAACTGGCGGAACGGGCTGGCGTCTCCACCACCACCGTGCTGCGCTTCTGCCGCAAAATGCAGTGCGACGGATGGTCTGAGTTCCGCATCTGTTTTCTCCTGGCGCAGCAGCAAACGCAGCCCGTGCAAACCAATACTGGCGTCAGCGAGATGCTGAGCTTTTTTAAAAGTATTCATAATGATGAATTTAGCGCGCTTATCGCGCGCGCAGCAGAGATGATTAATCAGGCAGAACAGATCTTTTTTATTGGCGCGGGTACGTCAGGCAGTCTCGCTAAATATGGCCCGCGGTTCTTCTCTAACGTCGGAAACTTCAGCGACTACATTGATGATCCCTATTATCCGGTTAGCGGCAATATGGATAATAATACGCTGGCAATATTGCTTTCTGTTTATGGCGAAACGCCGGAGATACTGCGCCTTGCCAGCCAGTTCAGCCTGCACCGCTGCCAAACCCTTGCCATTACCCATTCTGAGAACAGCTCGCTGGCAAAAATGAGCGATTTTACGCTGGCCTATCATGTGCCGATTATCAGCCTTAACGATAATTACGACATCACCACGCAGGTGCCCGTCATGTATATTCTCGAAGCCATTGGCCGTCTGCTAATTAAATAAAATAGCCTGTTTCTGCCGCGTAACATATTACCATGACGCCTCGGTGTTATATCGTGACTTCGTTTTTTGCTTTGCTACACTCGCGGCAATATTTATTTCGCTGATAGGGAAATATGAAAAACGAATCAAGCTTTCCACAGGACTTTTTATGGGGCGGCGCGGTAGCGACGCCTCAGGTTGAGGGCGGCTGGGATCAAGGCGGCAAAGGCGTGAGTATTGCTGACGTGCTGACCGGCGGCGCGCACGGCGTGAGTCACGTCATCACTGACGGTGTGCAGCCGGGCAAATACTACCTAACCATCAGGCGGTCGAGTTCTATTCGCATTACAAAGAGGATGTCGCGCTGTTTGCGGAGATGGGCTTTAAATGCTTTCGCACCTCCACTGCCTAGACGCGTATCTTCCCCAAAGGCGATGAGCAAGAGCCGAACGAGGCGGGCCTGCAATTTTATGACGACCTGTTTGACGAGCTGCTGAAATATGGCATCGAATCGGTCATCACCCTTTCCCATTTTGAAATGCCCTGGTATCTGGTGAAGCATTACGGTGGCTGGCATAACCGCAAAGTTGTGGACTTTTTTGTGCGCTTTAGCGAAGTGGTGATGCGCCGCTATCAGCACAAAGTGAAGAACCGGATGACTTTCAACGAAATAAATAACCAACGCAACTGGCAATATCCGCTGTTTGGCTGCTGCTCCGGTGTGGTATTTACCGAGCACGAGCGGCCGGAAGAAGCGATGTACCAAGTGATGCATCACCAGTTTGTCGCCAGTGCGAAAGTCGTGAAGCTAGGCCACGAAATTAACCCAGACTTTCAGATCTGGCTGCATGATCGCGCTGGTGCCGATTTATCCTTACTCCTGCCATCCTGATGACGTGATGCTGGCGCAGGAAGCGATGCATCAGCGCTATGTGTTCAGCGACGTGCAGATGCGCGGCTACTACCCAGCCTACACGCTGAAAGAGTGGGCGCGCAAAGGCTACCATATCCAGATGGAGGCCGATGATGCCGAGACGGTGCGCAACGGCTGCGCCGACTACGTTGGTTTTAGCTACTACATGAGCAACGCGGTGAAACATGACGCCAGCGGCGTTGACGATCCGATTACCGGCTTTGACGGCGTGGTGAAAAACCCGCACGTTGGCGCATCGGACTGGGGCTGGCAGATCGTCCGGTGGGGCTGCGCTATACGCTGAACGCGCTCTATGAGCGTTATTAGAAGCCGCTGTTTATTGTCGAGAACGGTTTTGGCGCGATTGACCAGCACAATACACAGGGCGTGATTGAAGATGATTACCGCATTGACTACCTGCGTGCGCACATTGAATAGATGAAAAAAGCGGTGGTGCAACGGCATCATCCAGCCGTGGAAGTCCACGATGCGGGCGCCGCAGGCCTGGTGCTGTTCAAACAAAGGGGTTTGCTGAGTCATAATCCTCCTGTCGCGAAGCGGGTAAGTTTTGGGCTAACGCGACTTTAACATGGAGTCGCGCAAACGTTCTCTTTTCCCTGACGTTACCATTGAAAAAGCGATTTAACCATAAGCTTTACAGGGTCGAATTGAAGCATGCCTGTTATGGTGCACGCAAAGCGAACAGCATAATTAACTGCAATTTTGTGATTTGTTACGCAGGAAACAGGATTAGACAACGGTTAAGAAGCAAAATAATAAGTGAGGCTGCGCAGATCGTTAATAAGCTACTCAACGCCCCTGACTAACGCATAAATAAAAGTAATGCGAATTACGGCGTGGAATTAGAATAAATCAAACGAGGCGCGCTTCAGGTGCAGGCCTGCACTTTTTTAGTGCGCAATCTACAGGCAGGTATAAAAAGCCAGCTCAGGGCTGGCTCAGAAAAGAAAAAGAAGCGTTTAGCGCAGCCAGTCAGGCATGTCGTGCAGCCCCATCGCCTGGCGCAGCATGGCTGGCTTGACGCCGGGCAGCGTATCCGCCAGCCCCAGCCCCAGGTCGCGCAGCAGCTTTTTCGCCGGGTTTGTGCCTGCGAAAAGCTCGCGAAAGCCCTGCATGCTCGCCAGCATCATTGCTGCACTGTGTTTGCGGCTGCGCTCGTAGCGGCGCAGATAGAGGTGCTGACCAATATCTTTGCCCTGCTGGTGCAGGCGGCGAATTTCTCCCGTCAGCTCCGCCGCGTCCATAAAGCCAAGGTTTACGCCCTGCCCCGCCAGCGGATGGATGGTATGCGCGGCATCGCCTACCAGCGCCAGACGGTGCGCGGCAAAATTACGTGCGTAGCGCGCCATCAGCGAGAAGGATTTGCGCTCGCTCTTCAGATGGCAGAGCCCGAGACGCATATCAAAGGCGACGGCAAGCTGCTGGTTAAACAGCGTCTGCGGCATGCTCTCTAAACTCCTTGCTTCCTGCGGCGACAGCGACCAGACGATAGAGCTGAGATGGGGGTCTTGCATCGGCAAGAATGCAAGAATACCATCACCGTGAAATACTTGGCGCGCCACGGCATCATGCGGCAGTTCGGTGCGGATATTCGCAACCAGCGCGTGGTGGTCATAATCCCAGAAGGTTAAGGGAATATCTGCTTTGTTGCGCAGCCAGGAGTTGGCACCGTCGGCGGCGATCAGCAGGCGCGCGGTAAGCATCTCGCCATTTTGCAGGGTAACAAAGGCTTCATTTTCGCCGAACACAACCTGCTGAAGCTGCGCAGGTGCCATCAACGTTACGTCGCTACAGCGGCTGGCACGCTGCCAGAGTGCGCTGTGGATCGCCGGATTTTCAACAATGTGCCCCAGATGCGTCAGCCCCTGCTGTTCGTCATCAAAGCGGATTGAGCCAAAACTGTCGCGATCCCAAACTTCCATGCCGTGGTAAGCACTGGCGCGGCGCGCCAGAATATCCGACCAGACATCAAGCTTTTGCAGCAGCCGTTCGCTGGCGGCATTGATGGCCGAGACGCGAATCGACGGCGCAGCGCTGGCATCGAACTGCGGCTCCGCCGTTTTCTCCAGCACGGCGACGCGCAGCCCGATGCCCTGCAAACCGCAGGCAACCGCCAGTCCAACCATGCCGCCGCCGGCGATAACCACATCAAAACTTTGCATCGGTGCCCCTTAGTTAACGCTTAACCCAGCCAAGCGTGCGCTCAGACAGTTGATTACGCAGCCACGGCAGATGATCCATCGCCATCAGCCCCAGATTTCGTCCCGCCACCAGCGGTGCATAGCGATTCGCGAACAGCCGCACCAGCCCATCGGTAATGCCAATAGTCGTGTCCCGATCGGGCTGGCGACGCTGCTGGTCGTGATGCAGCACGGCATAGCTGCCCACATCCTGCTGCTGGCGATGCGCGGTAGCCAACGTTTCCGCCAGCGACATCACGTCGCGCAGTCCCAAGTTGAAGCCCTGCCCGGCTATCGGGTGCAGCGTCTGCGCCGCATTGCCCACCAGCGCCAGCCGGTGCGAAACTTGCTGCGTCACGCTTTGCAGCGCCAGCGAGTAGCTTTCACGCTGGCCGGTGTGGGTAAAACGGCCCAACCGCCAGCCGAACGCGCGTTGCAGCTGCGCGAGAAATTCGCTGTCGCTCCAGCTCTCTACCTCTTCGCGCGTCGACAGCGGATGGCACCACACCAGCGACAGCCGATTGCCTGACATGGGCAGCAGCGCCAGCGGGCCGTGCTCGGTAAAACGCTCAAAGGCGCAGCCCTGATGCGGCAGCTGAGTAGAGACGTTAGCGATAAACGCTAGCTGCTGATAGTCCTCGCGCTGCCACTGGATGCCGAGCGAGGCGGCAAGCGGCGAGCGCGAACCATCCGCGGCGACCAGCAGCGCGCCTTCAATCTGTTCGCCGCCCTCCAGCGTTACCTGTACGTTGTCCTGCAACCGTTGAGCATCCGTCACGCGTGCAGGACAGTGCAGGGTCACGCCCGGCGCGTTTTGCAAACGCTCAAACAACCGCTGTCCGACTTCGAACAGCTCAACCACGTAACCGAGCGCCGGGATCTGCCAAGACTCCGCGTTCAGAGTGACAAATCCAGCATGTCCACGATCGGAGACATGGATGTCGGTGATGGGCGTGGCGCACTTTTCAATGCTGCGCCAGAGATTAATATCGATCAGCTGCTGGCGTGTACCGGCTGCCAGCGCGATGGCGCGGCTGTCATAACCTGGGTGTACGCGGCTGTCGGGTGCGCTGTTTTCGATTAGCGTGACCGGCAGCTGGCCTTGCGTGAGATGGGAAATAGCCAGCGCAAGCGTTGCGCCGGTCATACCGCCGCCGACAATGATAATACTCATGCCTGACGCGCCGCTGCCATCAGCGCCTCAATAGCCTCTGCGTCTTTGACCACGCTGTCGGTGAGATTCTCGTTGCCCGCTTCGGTAATCAGGATGTCATCTTCGATGCGGATGCCAATGCCGCGATATTCAACAGGCACATCGGCATCTGGCGCGATATAGAGACCCGGCTCGACGGTCAACACCATGCCAAGCTCCAGAATGCGGTCGCGCGAAGGCGTGCCGTAATGACCGACGTCGTGCACATCCAGGCCGAGCCAGTGGCTCAGGCCGTGCATAAAGAACGCACGGTGCGCCTCTTCTGCAATCAGCGTGTCTACTTCACCTTGCAGGATGCCCAGATCCACCAGGCCGCTGACCATGATGCGTACGACGTCCTTATTGACGTCACGAATACTGACGCCCGGGCGGAACAGCGCCAGCGCCTTATACAGTGAGGCCAGCACGATGTCGTAAATGGCGCGCTGTGGTGCGGTGAACTTGCCGCTGACCGGGAAGGTGCGGGTTATGTCTCCGGCATAGCCGTCGAACTCGCAGCCTGCGTCGATCAGCACCAAATCGCCATCCCGCAGTTCGCTCTCATTTTCAGTGTAGTGCAGAATACAGCCGTTTTCGCCTGAGCCGACAATAGTGTTATAGGAGGGGAAACGCGCGCCGTGGCGGTTAAAGACGTAGTGGATTTCGCCTTCAAGATGGTATTCAAACAGGCCAGGACGGCAGCTTTCCATTGCGCGAGTGTGCGCCAGCGCGCTGATTTTTCCGGCACGGCGCAGCAGTTCAATCTCTTCCGGCCCCTTGAACAGACGCATTTCATGCACCCAGCGACGCCAGTCGGTCAACGTCGCGGGTGCGCTGAGGTTTTGACGGAAGCCACGGCGCAGCTTATCCAGCGCGGCAAATACCAGCGTGTCGGCTTCGGCATATTCGCCCTGCGCGTGGTAAATCACGTCAAGCCCGTTGAGCAGCAGGTGCAGCTGCTCGCCAACATAATTCCAGGGTAGCGCGAGGTCAACGCCTAACTTTTCGGGCGCAGCATCCTGGCCCAGCCGAGGCCCAAACCAGATTTCTGCCGTCAGGTCGCGCACCCGGTTGAACAGCACGCTGTGGTTATGGGTATCGTCGCTTTTAATCAGCACCAGCAACGCCTGCGGCTCATTGAAGCCGGTGAAATACCAGAAGTCGCTGTTCTGACGAAACGGATATTCGCTGTCGTTGCTGCGGGTCACTTCCGGCGCGGCGAATAGCAAGGCAGCGCTGCCCGGAGCCATTTTTGCTAGTAGCGCCTGACGACGCTGCTGGAAAGTGTCCAGATAAATCATGTTTGCACTCCCTGTTGAAACGGGCACGTCCGCGCCCTGAGATACCTAGCTTAGTGTAGCGTCGGTTTTTTCACTTCGGGGGCGGTCGGCTGGAGGCGGTTGAAGGTGTCGTGGCACAACAGCGCCGCTACGCGCACATATTCAATCACCTCTTCCAGCGACTGCTCCAGCTCATCCTGATCTTCATCTTCGTCGTAGCCAAGCTGGGCGATGGTGCGCAAATCATCAATCGCTTCGCCAGTTTCGCCAGTGACTTTATCCAGCTTCGGCTGCGTAACGCCCAGACCGAGTAGGAAATGGTTCACCCAGCCCCCCAGGGCATCGGCGCGATCGAATACGGTAATGTCTTCGTCGTCTGGCAGCATGAGCTGAAACATAAACCCTTCATCTTCCAGTGTATTAGCGGTGCTTTCATGCAGTGCCTCAAGCGGCATCGCCAGACCTTGCGAAAACGCCATGCCTTCGTTGGCGAGATCGTGCACCAGCTTTTTCCAGCTGTTATCCTGATTGCCACCGCACAGAATACCGCTGATCAGGCCATGCATTTCCGCTGGCGTCATCCCTACGCCCTGCTGAGAGAGCGCTGAAGCCAGCGCATTGTAATTGGGAGTTGCGTTCTGTAAAGACATAAGGATTCGTCGTCGTTGGCAGAATAAGTTCGTGTTATGCTACCACTAGCTGCCTCAAGGTTTCCAGAAAAGGGGTTGTAACTTATTTCGCGGGTCTATTATAGTTAGTTGCCCGCCTCCCAAAGCATTGACAGTAAAGGGAGCTGCGGGCGAAGTAAACAGTCAGGAAGGTGGCATGTCTGCACAACCGGTAGATATACAAATTTTGGGTCGTTCATTGAGAGTGAATTGTCCGCCTGAACAGCAAGATGCGCTGAATATGGCTGCCGAAGATCTCAATCAACGGTTGCAAGATTTAAAAGTTCGCACTAGAGTCACAAATACCGAGCAACTGGTGTTCATCGCCGCGTTAAACATCTGCCATGAACTGGCACAAGAGAAAGTGAAAACGCGCGATTATGCTGCTAATATGGAACAACGTATCGGTATGCTACAGCAGACCATTGAACAGGCTCTTGTTGAGCAAGGTCGCATTACCGACCGTCCAAGTGCGAAGTTCGAATAATACTTTATGGTTCTGTGTTACGGTAACGGTGAAGTCAATTTTCTCTGAGATGTTTGCAAGCGGGCCAGTCCCCTGAGCCGATATTTCATACCAACAGAGTGTGGCGCTCTGTAACCTGTGAGCATGCTCAGTCCGTTCGAGAAGCCTGATGGTTGCGACGGCACATTCACCTTGAACCAAGGGTTCAAGGGTTACAGCCTGCGGCGGCATCTCGGAGCTCTCTCTACGTTCTGCATCTGTTATTCCCCGCTCTGAATGATATAGTTGCTCAATAAGCAACTTATCTGCGGGGTTCTTATGTCTCAGCCCTCACCTCTCGATCGACACCATATTCGCCAGCATTTGCGCCATTTGCGCCGCGCCCTGACGTCAGAACAGCAGGAACAGGCCGCCGATCGACTGGCGGAACATGCGGTTAACTTCGCTCCCCTTGCTAATGCTAATCATGTTGCGCTGTTTCTGTCAGAGGATGGCGAACTCAATACGCGCCCGCTGATCGCTAAGCTCTGGCAGCTGAAAAAGCAGGTCTATTTGCCGGTGCTGCATCCTTTTGCTTCAGGCCATTTACTGTTTCTGCTCTATACGCCTGAAACCCCGTTGACGCCGAATAAATTGCGTATCCCCGAGCCACCGCTCGATATTCGTACGTTGATTACGCTGGATAAGCTGGATGTGATGATGGTGCCGCTGGTGGCCTTTGACCAGACTGGACACCGACTCGGTATGGGCGGCGGCTTTTACGACCGCACCTTGCAGAACTGGCGGCAGCACGGTTTTTTACCGGTTGGCCTAGCGCACGACTGCCAGCAGGTAGAACGCCTACCTGTTGCTGAATGGGATGTGCCGTTGCCTGCGGTACTGACGCCATCGCGGCTATGGCAGTGGGAATAGCGGATGTCGCTGGGGTGTCGAATGGATGGGCCGCCTGCGGAAAACAGCAGACGGCCCATTTTCATATCAGAGCTGAATTAGTAAAGCAGGCGTGCGCGAATGGTGCCCGGAATCGCCTTCATCAACTGCAACGCTTTGTCTGCCAGATCCTGCGGTGCATCAATGTCGATAACCACATAACCCATCAGCGGCGAAGTTTGCAGGAACTGCGCAGCGATATTGATGCCCTGCTCAGCAAAAATCTGGTTAATCGCCGTCAGGACGCCCGGACGGTTTTCATGGATATGCAGCAGACGGCTGGCGCTGGCACCGTGCATCGGCAGCGACACTTCTGGGAAGTTGACCGCTGAGAGCGTAGAGCCGTTATCAGAGTACTTCGCCAGCTTGCCCGCAACTTCAATACCGATGTTCTCCTGTGCTTCCTGAGTGGAGCCGCCGATGTGCGGCGTCAGGATCACGTTGTCGAACTCACACAGCGGCGATTTAAACGGATCGGTATTGGTGGCCGGTTCCTCCGGGAAAACGTCGATGGCTGCGCCAGACAAGTGTTTGCTTGCCAGTGCATCGCACAGAGCTGGGATCTCCACAACGGTGCCGCGTGAAGCGTTGATCAGCAGCGCGCCCTTCTTCATCTGCGCCAGTTCCTGAGCGCCGATCATATCCTGCGTGGAAGCTGTTTCAGGCACATGCAGGCTCACGACATCGCTCATATTCAGCAGATCGGCAAGATGGCGCGCCTGCGTGGCGTTGCCCAGCGGCAGCTTGTTCTCGATGTCGTAGAAAAAGACGTGCATACCCAGGCTTTCAGCCAGCACGCCAAGCTGCATACCGATATGGCCGTAGCCAACGATGCCTAGCTTTTTGCCGCGCGCCTCAAAAGAGCCGACAGCGTTTTTGTTCCAGATGCCGCGATGCGCTTTGGCGTTTGCCTCAGGAATGCCGCGCAGCATCAGCAGCATTTCACCGATGACCAGTTCTGCGACCGAACGGGTATTGGAGAACGGCGCGTTAAAGACCGGGATACCGCGCGTCGCTGCTGCATTGAGATCGACCTGATTGGTACCGATACAGAAGCAGCCCACAGCAACCAGTTTTTCCGCCGCAGCGAAGATCTCTTCGGTCAGTTGGGTGCGGGAACGGATGCCGATAAAGTGCGTATCACGAATGGAGGATTTCAGCGCTTCGGCATCCAGCGCGCCTTTGTGAAATTCGATATTGGTATAACCCGCCGCACGCAGATTCTCCAGCGCGCTCTGGTGTACGCCTTCCACCAGCAGGAACTTAATCTTGTCTTTTTCCAGTGATACCTTTGCCATTTCCCCGACCCTATAGTGATTTCAACAATGGCCGCCATAAGCGCGCCTTCTGTCAAAATATCAAAAAATACGCCTGCGGCAAGACAACCGTTTGCTACGCTGCCAGCATGGGGAAGTCTGAGCCCAGCACATTGCCACAGAAAATCGGGAGCTGAGCGTTGAACAAAGAACGAACCTGCTGTCGATGACGGTTATGTGACATAAGTCACCGAATTTGGCAGTAGTCAGAAAAGATGTTTTGCGCAAGGAAATAACCGGCGCGCTTAGCACGCCGGACAGATCATTTTTCGATGGTTTTCACGCCATCTGGCGTACCGATCAGCGCAATATCCGCGCCGCGCATAGCAAACAGCCCTACGGTGACGACGCCAGGCAGCGCATTGATGGTTTTCTCGAGCGCAATCGGATCGAGAATGCGCAGGTTATGCACATCGAGAATAATGTTCCCGTTGTCAGTCACGACGTGCTGGCGATACTCTGGCAGACCGCCGAGCGTAACCAGTTCGCGGGCAACGTAAGCCCGCGCCATCGGAATCACCTCGACCGGCAGCGGAAAACCACCCAGCACATCGACTTTTTTAGAAGCGTCAGCGATGCAGATGAACTTGTTGGCCACGGCCGCCACGATCTTCTCGCGCGTCAGGGCCGCGCCGCCGCCTTTGATCATCTGCATTTGCGGATTGATCTCATCCGCACCGTCCACATAGATCGACAGATCGTCAATCTCGTTGAGATCGAAAACCTGAATGCCCAGCGCTTTCAGCTTCAACGTTGAGGCTTCCGAGCTGGAGACCGCGCCCTCAATCTGGTGTTTCATCGTGGCGAGCGCATCGATAAAGTGTGCGGCGGTAGAACCCGTGCCGACGCCGACGACGGTGCCCGGCTGCACATATTCCAGTGCGGCCCAGCCTACGGCTTTTTTCAGTTCATCCTGGGTCATGGTATGTTTAAAACCTGTGCGACAACGAAGTGGGCGTAGTATAAAGCAACGCTTGCCGAATGCGCGCGGCTGTTTCGGCTGGAATTCCCGCTTTGGAAGCCAGCCCGCAAAAACGGCCAGCCCCGCAGCGCTTATGCGGCGTACCACGCGGAAAGATCGGTGCGAAACGCGTCAGATGAAATTTTTGTGGCATAGTAACGTCCATCCTGAAGGAGAGAGAACAACAATGAAACGCCCCGATTATCGAACGCTTCAGGCGCTGGATGCAGTGATTCGCGAACGCGGTTTTGAGCGCGCCGCACAGAAGTTATGCATTACCCAGTCAGCGGTATCGCAGCGCATTAAGCAGCTAGAGAATCTGTTCGGCCAGCCGTTGCTGGTGCGTACCGTGCCGCCGCGCCCGACTGAACAAGGACAGAAACTGCTGGCGCTGCTGCATCAGGTGGAGCTGCTGGAAGAGGAGTGGCTGAGCGATGAGAATGGCGGCACAACGCCGCTGCTGCTGTCGCTGGCGGTCAACGCCGACAGTCTAGCGACCTGGCTGCTGCCTGCGCTAAAAGATGTGCTGGCGGATTCGCCGGTGCGGCTTAATTTACAGGTCGAGGATGAGACCCGCACTCAGGAACGCCTGCGCCGTGGCGAAGTGGTTGGCGCGGTCAGTATCCAGCCGCAGCCGCTGCCGAGTTGCCTGGTGGATCAGCTTGGCGCGCTCGACTATCTTTTCGTCGCCTCGCCTGAGTTCGCTGCGCGCTATTTCCCTAACGGCGTGACGCGCTTGGCGCTGCTGAAAGCTCCAGCGGTCGCTTTCGACCATCTCGACGATATGCACCAAGCTTTTTTGCAGCAGAACTTCGATCTCTCGCCTGGCAGTGTGCCCTGCCATATCGTTAACTCGTCCGAAGCCTTTGTGCAGCTTGCGCGACAAGGCTCGACCTGCTGTATGATCCCGCATCTGCAAATTGAGCGCGAACTGGCGGCCGGTGAGCTGCTGGATCTGACGCCGGGCCTGTGCCAGCGCCGTATGCTCTACTGGCACCGCTTTGCGCCGGAAAGCCGCCTGATGCGCCGCGTCACCGATGCGTTAATTTCCCACGGCCATCGCGTGCTGCGCTAGGATACGCTGGCGGCCTGAACATCAGGCTGTCAGACAAAACGGATGGCGTAGACCAGCTATGAAAAAGGAGCGCTAAGCGCCCCTTTTCTCTCACTGTGCAGGTGTATTCGGCTTAATGTCGAACCACATCCACCTGATCGTCAAAGTGGATGCTCTGCTGCTCATAGGTTTGCTGCGCGGTGGTATCTGCAGACTGCACAGTCGCTTTATACATGCGCGCCATCGGCATTGGCTGGTATTTGGCAACGTGATAGCGAATGCTGTACACCGAGCCAAGCTTAGCGTCGAAGCTTTCTGCCAGCGCCGCCGCCTGCTGCTTAGCGTTCTCAGTCGCGGCCTTCAGCGCCTGTGCCTTATAGCTTTCCGGATTAGTGACTCCCAGCTCCACCGAACGAACCTCATTCAGGCCGCTTTTCAGCGCACCGTCCAGCAGTTTATTCAGCTTATCGAGCTGGCGCAGTGTGACCTGCACCTGGCGTACCGCACGGTAGCCCTTCAGCACCGATTTGCCCTCTTTAGTGTAGTCATACTCCGGCTGGGTGCTGAGATTGGCGGCATCAATATCTTTCTTCTCAATACCGTTTTTTTGCAGGAAATCAAAATACTGGGCAACGCAATCGTCAGCCTGTTTTTTAGCGTCCGCCGCGTCCTTTGAGGAGACGTTGACCACAATAGAGAGCGTGGCGATATCCGATCGCGCATCGACGGTAGCCTGACCTGACGCCACCACATGCGGGCCGTTCGGCAGTTCATCCGCTAAGGCGCTTAACGGCAGCGCCGAAGCGCTCATCATGGCGACCAGCGCCAGTGCTTTCAGTTTCACGAAAGTCCTCCCTGAAGTCTCTGTTTTGCTGCGGCATCAAAGGCGCAAGCTTGAACGGAATAGTATGCACTGCTGAGAGCGTTTTATACCGTAAAAGTTCGTGCTTTGCTTATCCTGTTCTGCCGCTTTCAGACAATTCAAATCAGAAGTTCGCTATTCCCTGTAGCGCCAGCTGGCTGGCGATAATCCACATTACCGCGCCCACCAGCAGATTAATCACCCGCTGCGCTCGGGCGGTGCGCAGCCGAGGCGATAGCCAGGCAGCCATCACTGCCAGCCCAAAGAACCAGATGACCGACGCGCTGATGGTGCCCAGCGCAAACCAGTGGCGCGCCGTTTGCGTCGGCAGCTGGCCGCCCAGGCGACCGAGCACCACGAAGGTATCAATATAGACATGAGGATTGAGCCAGGTGACCGCCAGCATGGTAGCAATAATCCGCCAGCGGCTCTGCTTCAGCTGACTGTTGCTGGCCAGATCGACATAGCCACTAAAAGCGGTATGCAGCGCATTCCAGCCATACCACAGCACAAACGCCACGCCAGCCCAGGTAATCAGCATCAGCAGCAGCGGTGACTGATGTAATAAGGCGCTGCCACCGAAGATGCCGCCGCAAATCAGGGCGATATCGCTCAGGGTGCACAGCGATGCCGTCATCAGATGGTATTGACGTTTTACGCCCTAGTTCATCACGAACGCATTCTGCGGTCCCAGCTGCAAAATAAGCGAAGCCCCAAGGGCAAGCCCTTGTAAGTACATGGATAGCAAGGAATTTTCCTTACATCGGTGAGATATCGGAAAGTATATAGAACGAGGATTATTAGAGGAGGTTGAAAAATTTAATTGGGTATTAGAAGCGTTAATTTGGGCGGCGCGAATGCCGACCGACAGATTTTACTGAACCTTAGCTTCCGCTTCAGGCTGGCTGACGCGATGCAGATGAACATCCATCTGCGGATAAGGAATATCGATACCCTTCGCATCCAGGGCGCACTTGAAGTACTGTCAGCAGATCCCAGTAGATGTTTTGCAGATCGCCGCTGTTGCTCCAGCAGCGCACCACGAAGTTCAGCGATGAGGCGGCCAGTTCATTCAGGCCAATTTGTAGGCCCATATCCTGCAGCACGCGTGGATCGCTCTTCACCACCTCTTCCAGCAGCGCAATCACTTCATCAACATCGGCGTCATAGGCAACGCCGATAATAAATTCATTGCGGCGCACCGGCTCGCGTGAAAAGTTAACGATATTGCCCGCGATGATTTTGCCGTTTGGCACCACAACGATTTTACCGTCTGCGCTTTTCAGCGTGGTTGAGAAGCTCTGTACGTTAAGCACCGTGCCCATCACGCCGCCCAGATCGACAAACTCACCTGCGCGGAACGGACGGAAGATGACCAGCAGTACACCGGCTGCAAGATTGGACAGTGAGCCTTGCAACGCCAGACCAACCGCCAGACCTGCGGCACCCAGCACGGCAATGACCGAGGCGGTTTGCACACCGATGCGACCCAGCGCAGCAATCAGCGTAAAGGCAATAATGCCGTAGCGCACCAGCGCTGACAGAAAATCTGCGACCGTTTTGTCGATATGGCGTGCGACCAGCACGCAGTTAATGCCCCGTGAAATAATGCGCGCAACGATCATCCCGAGGGAGAGGATAATGATGGCCGCTACGATATTGACCACATAGCTCACAATTAACGCCTGATTACGTACCAGCCAGCCACCAGCGTTGTGAATGCCGTCTACGACATTTAAGTCTTCTATTTGAGTGCCCTATTGTTGAATTCCCTGCCGGGAAAGTCAAATCACAGCCAGAAAATTCCGGCAAACCAGATAACAAGGGTAATCAACATTAGGGCGTTATGCCAAATTCGCGTTGAATTCGATGTAAATTTAAGCAAATTACCGCAGCGGAGGCATAAAAAAGGCCAGATCAAAAGATCTGGCCTGAGTGCTTACCAGCGATGCGGATTACAGACGATCGATAGCGTTAAGCTCTTTGAAAGCCTGCTCGAGGCGCACGACCATTGAAGCCTGTGCAGAGCGCAGCCAGACGCGCGGATCGTAATATTTCTTGTTCGGCCTGTCCGGACCCTGTGGGTTACCGAGCTGACCTTGCAGATACTCTTCGTTCTTTTTGTAGTACTGCAGGATACCGTCCCAGGTTGCCCACTGGGTATCAGTATCGATGTTCATTTTGATCACGCCGTAGCTGATTGATTCTTCGATTTCTGCTGCAGAAGAACCTGAACCGCCGTGGAAAACGAAGTCCAGCGCGTTGTGCGGCAGGCCATGTTTTTCACAAACGTATTTCTGCGAATCGCGCAGAATGGTCGGGGTCAGCTTCACGTTACCCGGCTTGTAGACGCCGTGCACGTTACCGAAAGAGGCTGCGATAGTGAAGCGCTTGCTCACTTTGCTCAGTTCGGTGTAGGCGTAATCTACGTCTTCCGGCTGGCTGTAGAGTGCAGATGCGTCAACGTGGCTGTTGTCCACGCCATCTTCTTCACCACCGGTCACGCCCAGTTCGATCTCCAGCGTCATGCCCAGCTTGTCCATACGCGCCTGGTACTTGCTGCAAATCTCAATGTTTTCTTCCAGTGACTCTTCAGACAGGTCAATCATGTGAGAAGAGAACAGCGGCTTGCCGGTTTTCTTGAAGTGTTCTTCGCCAGCGTCCAGCAGGCCATCGATCCACGGCAGCAGTTTCTTCGCGCAGTGGTCAGTGTGCAGGATAACCGGCACGCCATACTGCTCAGCCATCAGGTGAACGTGGTATGCGCCTGCGATAGCACCAAAAATGGCTGCGCCCTGCGGCTTGTCGGTTTTGAAACCTTTACCGGCGATAAACGCCGCACCGCCGTTAGAGAACTGAACGATAACCGGTGCTTTTACTTTCGCAGCGGCTTCCAACACGGCATTGATTGAGTCGGTGCCGACGCAGTTTACCGCTGGCAGCGCGAATTTGTTCTCTTTCGCGACCTGGAAGATCTTCTGAACGTCATCACCAGTGACAACACCGGGTTTAACGAAATCAAAAATTTTAGACATGATTGTGTCCTGTTTCGTGACCGACTATCCGATAAGGGACATCGCTTTAAACGCCCTAGGGGCAAGTCTTCAGGCGACGCGGCTGCGCGTCGCCCCCAAAGGATTACTGCTTAGCACGCTCTTCCAGCATGGCAACCGCAGGCAGTTTTTTGCCTTCAACGAACTTAAGGAACGCGCCGCCGCCGGTCGAGATGTAAGAGATTTTGTCTTCGATGCCGAACAGGTCGATAGCCGCCAGGGTATCGCCGCCACCTGCCGCAGAGAAGGCCTCGCTGTCAGCAATGGCATTCGCCACGATCTCGGTGCCCTTACGGAAGTTCGGGAACTCGAACACGCCGACCGGACCGTTCCACAGGATGGTTTTCGCTTCTTTCAGAATCTTCGCCATGTTCTGTGCGGTTTCGTCGCCGAAGTCCATAATCTCTTCGTTATCCGCCACTTCGGAAACCTTTTTCACGGTTGCCGGGGCAGTTTCGGAGAACTCCGTGCCCACGCGTAAGTCGGTCGGAACTGGAATACCGCACTGGTCGCGTAGGCCTTTCGCTGCTTCAACGAAGTCCGGCTCGTAGAGTGATTTGCCGACGTTGTTGTCGATCGCCACGAAGGTGTTAGCTATGCCGCCGCCAACAATCACGGTGTCAGCGATTTTCACCAGCGACTGCAGTACGTCAAATTTGGTCGATACTTTGGAACCGCCGACTACGGCGACCAGCGGACGCTCCGGGTTGCTCATGACTTTGCCCAGCCCTTCCAGCTCAGCTGACAGCAGCGGGCCTGCGCAGGCGATCGGCGCAAACTTGCCCACGCCGTGAGTGGAAGCCTGTGTGCGGTGTGCGGTACCGAATGCATCCATCACAAACACGTCGCACAGCGCAGCGTATTTTTTTGACAGCGCTTCGTCGTCTTTCTTCTCGCCTTTGTTGAAGCGAATGTTTTCCAGCACCACCAGCTCACCTGCACCAACTTTAACGCCGTCAAGGTAATTTTTCGCTAGGGTAACCTTGGACCCGTTCAGTTTTTCTTTCAGATAGTTAACAACAGGCAGCAGGGAGAACTCTTCGTTATATTCACCTTCGGTCGGACGCCCCAGGTGAGAGGTAACCATCACTTTCGCGCCCTGTTTCAATGCCGATTCGATGGTAGGCAGAGAAGCACGAATACGTGCGTCTGACGTCACTTTCCCTTCTTTCACTGGTACGTTGAGATCGGCACGGATCAGAACGCGCTTACCAGCCAGATCCAAATCGGACATCTTAATTACAGACATGATGAACCCTCTCGTTGATTCTCATAAGTTTTGCCAGGCGCAAACCGCGCCTTACCTGAAACCGCTTGCGGCCATCGCTAACGTCGTGTCGATCATTCGGTTAGCAAAGCCCCATTCGTTGTCGCACCAGACTAGGGTCTTGATCAGGTGCTGACCGCTGACCCGCGTCTGCGTGCCGTCCACAATGGCACTGTGCGGATCGTGGTTAAAATCTACTGAGACTAACGGTAATTCCGTATAGTCAACTATACCACGAAATGCCCTTTCTGACGCTTTTCGCAGCAGGGCGTTGACCTGTGCAGCCCTTACAGGCTCACGCACCGAGACGCTCAAATCGATGGCAGTCACGTTAATTGACGGTACGCGCACGGCGATAGCTTCAAAGCGATCGTTAAATTTCGGAAAAATGCGGGTAATGCCAGCGGCAAGTTTGGTATCCACCGGAATAATCGACTGGCTGGCGGCGCGTGTGCGGCGCAGATCGCTGTGATAAGCGTCGATCACCTGCTGATCGTGCATCGCTGAATGGATAGTCGTTACCGTTCCCGACTCAATGCCGAAGGCGTCATCCAGCAGTTTTATCACCGGAATAATGCAGTTGGTGGTGCAGGAGGCGTTGGAGACAATGCGGTCAGTTTGTTTAAGGGCCTGTTCGTTAACGCCATATACGACAGTGGCATCAAGATCGCTGCCGCCGGGATGAGAAAACAGCACCTTCTTCGCGCCTGCCTGCAAATGTGCTTCGCCGTCTGCGCGGCTGCCGTAGACGCCGGTGCAGTCGAGCACCACATCAACGTTGAGCTCACGCCACGGCAGCATGCCGATGTCAGCGTGATGCAGTATGCATATGGTGTCGTCGCCGACACACAGCAGATCGCGTTCCTGACGCACGTCAAAAGCGAAACGGCCATGGCTAGTGTCATATTTTAGCAGATGCGCCATGCCAGCGGCTTCCGCCAGTTCATTAATCGCCACGACCGTAATTTCTGCCCGCCGCCCGGTTTCATAGAGCGCGCGCAGCACGTTGCGTCCGATGCGACCAAATCCGTTTATGGCAATGCGAACAGTCATATCACCCCTGCAGTTAAATTCAGTGCAAAATCGGAGCGTTAGCCTGAGCCAAGCGTTAACGTTTGTACAGGAAATTATTGCACTTTTGCAAGGTTACGCCGCCTGAAAAATGCCGCCACAGCGTCATCTGAAACGATTCAGCTTCAATAAAGAGAACCAGTAATAATTGGAATGCGCCAGATCAAATGAAAATCTAAAAATCTGACTTTGATCACACTAAAAAAACAATTATGGATATAAAACGACCGCCATGTGCGGCTTCGTTTAGTAACGTAGTTTTCATTATGCTGCTCTGCCGGATTGCTGCAACCGGCGTTTTTTTGTGACAGACAATCAATGAATTACAACTTTCTCTGG
>JAUHTP010000009.1:43203-89674 GCA_031332935.1 Candidatus Pantoea bathycoeliae
TATCTCTGGTATCTCTGGTATCTCTGGTATCTCTGGTATCTCTGGTATCTCTGGTATCTCTGGTTTATCTGGTCTTTCGCTCTGGCGATTTACGTATTGAGCTGGAGCGTAATGCTGACACTTGTACGTTAGTATCGCGGGCTGGCGCTGGCTGTAACGCTTATCGTTCAGGCAGCTTTCAGGAAATTAAAACTCAATAAAGGAATGACGATGTTTAAACGTAAAGAAAGCAGTTTTAACCCTGGCTACGCCGAAACGACCGGTGCGGCCAGTGCGGTGATGGCGCAGGAACAAGATTTCGGGGAAAGCGTATCCGTCGCGATCGTCGTTTAAAGCCGCACCCGTTAACACCACCACTATCCCGGAAACCTGCGCGATTAAAGGCGAGATTAATGCGGAGGGCGACGTCCATATTAATGGCAGCGTGACGGGGATAATTAACGCTGAGAAAACCGTTTTTATGCAGAAGCAGGGCCGCGTTGACGGTGAAATCTATGCGCAGCTTATAGAAATTAGCGGTGAGTTAAAAGGATTGTGCCGCAGCCGCGAAGTCGCCATTAACGCTGAAGGCTTTATGGACGGCACCGTTGAGTGCGAATCACTGGCCGTTCATCAGCAAGGACGCTTCTGTGGTTCTTCTAAACCCTGGCAAGAAGAAAAACCAGAAGTGATGAAACCTTCTGGTCAGGAATTTCAACTGCATAAGGCTCTGTTGCAACAATAGCCTTTATGGTTCGCCTGCCTTTACAGCCAGGCGAACCTTCATGCTTTACAGTACCGCTTTCGCCTGGGCGACAACGTTATCGACGGTGAAGCCAAACACTTCAAACAGCTTCTCAGCCGGGGCTGATTCGCCGAAGGAAGTCATGCCCACTACTGCACCATGCAGGCCGGTGTAGCGCTGCCAGTCATCAGCAATGCCCGCTTCGATCGCCACGCGCGCGCCAATAGCTTTCGGCAGCACCGCTTCGCGGTAGGCTGCATCCTGCTTGTCGAACGCGTCAGTAGACGGCATAGAGACCACGCGCGCCTTGATTCCTTCGCTGCTCAGTTTGTCATACGCGGCTACCGCCAGCTCGACTTCAGAGCCGGTAGCGATCAGGATCAGCTGCGGCTGGCCGTCGCAATCTTTCAGGATATATCCGCCGCGTGCGATGTTCGCCAGCTGCTCCGGGGTACGATCCTGCTGCGCAAGGTTCTGGCGAGAGAAGATCAGCGCGCTCGGGCCATCTTTGCGCTCAATAGCATATTTCCACGCCACCGCTGACTCAACCTGGTCACAGGGACGCCAGGTGCTCATGTTTGGCGTGGTGCGCAGGCTGGCCAGCTGCTCAACCGGCTGGTGCGTCGGGCCATCTTCGCCCAGACCGATAGAGTCGTGGGTGTAGACCATGATCTGGCGGATCTTCATTAGCGCCGCCATACGCGCCGCGTTGCGTGCATATTCGACAAACATCAGGAAGGTCGCGGTGTAAGGCAGGAAGCCGCCATGCAGCGCGATACCGTTAGCGATAGCGGTCATACCGAACTCGCGCACGCCGTAGTGAATATAGTTACCGGCCAAGTCAACGTTGATCGGCTTAGAGCCAGACCACATGGTCAGGTTGCTCGGTGCTAGGTCAGCGGAGCCGCCCAGGTATTCCGGCAGCAACTTGCCGAACGCTTCGATGGTGTTCTGAGAAGCTTTACGGCTGGCGATTTTGGCCGGGTTCGCCTGCAGCTGCTCGATAAACTTCTGCGACTCTTCCTGCCAGTTAGTAGGCAGTTCATTGCTGACGCGGCGCTTGAATTCGGCAGCCAGCTCCGGGAATGCCTGCGCGTAAGTAGCGAATTTCTCGTCCCACTTCGCTTCTTTTACCTGGCCCGCTTCTTTCGCGTCCCACTCGGCGTAGATTTCAGACGGGATCACAAACGGCGCGTGTTCCCAGCCCAGCTGTTTGCGCGTCAGCGCCACTTCGTCGTCGCCCAGCGGTGCGCCGTGCGAATCGTGGGTGCCTGCTTTGTTGGGTGAACCAAAGCCGATAACGGTTTTGCACATCAGCAATGACGGCTTGTCGCTCACCGCTTTCGCCTCTTCGATCGCTTTCGCGATGGCATCGGCGTCGTGACCGTCTACGCCGCGCACCACGTGCCAGCCATAGGCTTCAAAGCGCTTCGCGGTGTCGTCGGTAAACCAGCCGTCGATGTGGCCATCAATAGAGATGCCGTTATCGTCATAGAACGCTACTAGTTTGCCCAGCTTCAGCGTACCCGCCAGCGAGCAGACTTCGTGCGAGATGCCTTCCATCATGCAGCCGTCGCCCATAAACACATAAGTGTTGTGATCGACGATGTCATGGCCTGGACGGTTGAACTGCGCGGCGAGCGTGCGCTCGGCGATAGAGAAGCCGACGGCGTTGGCGATACCCTGACCCAGCGGACCGGTAGTGGTTTCAACGCCTGGGGTATAGCCGTATTCCGGGTGACCTGGAGTTTTTGAATGCAGCTGACGGAAATTCTGCAGCTCGCCCATCGGCAGATCGTAGCCGGTGAGGTGCAGCAGGCTGTAAATCAGCATTGAGCCGTGGCCGTTCGAGAGCACGAAGCGGTCGCGGTCGGCCCACAGCGGGTTGGTCGGATTATGGTTCAGGTAGCCGCGCCACAGCACCTCGGCAATATCTGCCATACCCATCGGGGCCCCCGGATGTCCCGATTTGGCTTTCTGTACTGCGTCCATACTTAACGCACGAATGGCGTTGGCAAGCTCTTTACGAGAGGGCATTTTCTACTCCAGGTCGGATGAATGATTCGCCTTTTTAACTCATTGTTACTAATGATTTATCAGGCAAAACAAGGAAAAAGTCGCTGATCAATGTACATGAAAATCGGGGCAAAAGTACATGCCGCACCGTGCTAAATCTCACCGCTCCGTCTGGCATTTACGGCAATGCCTGCTAGCGAAGTTGCCTGTCGCGCGCTATAACCCTTTCGTTAGGGTGCCTGACCCTTTTTCAGGTGCCTATTTTTCTTACCTTGTTACTCACGGGATTTACCTATGAAGATCCAGACAGGAATCGTTGCACTCAGCCTTGCGGCGCTGCTCAGCGGCTGCTAGGGAATGGACAATAACGCGCTGCTGCAATCGGGCGCACAGGCTTTTCAGGCCTATACCCTCAACGATGCGCAGGTGAAGCAGCTTAGCGATCAATCCTGCGCGCAGATGGATAAAGAGAACCAGCTCGCGCCCGCCTACCTACCAGCAGCGCCTAAATAAGATTGCTGCCGCGCTGAGCGACAACATCAACGGCACCCCAGCCAACTACGAGGTCTACGTCACCAAAGAGGTGAATGCCTAGGCGATGGCGAATGGCTGCATCCGCGTTTACAGCGGTCTGATGGACATGATGGACGACAATGAAGTCGAAGGCATGCTCGGGCATGAGATGGGACACGTTGCGCTGGGCCATACGCGCAAAGCGATGCAAGTCGCCTTTGGCACCACGGCGGCGCGTACCCAGCCTCGGTCGGCGGTGTGATCGGGTCGCAGTCGCAGCTGGTCAACGCCCAGTTCTCGCAAACACAGGAGTCGCAGGCAGATGACTACTCGTACGATTTACTGAAGAAACGCGGCATCGACCCGATGGTGCTGGCAACCAGTTTTGAAAAGCTGGCAAAAATGCAGCAGGTTCAGCAGAGCAGCCTGTTTGACTCGCATCGGGACTCGGCAGCGCGCGCACAGCATATCCGCGAGCGCATTGCGGCAGACAGCGGCAAATAAGTGTGAGGGTGCGCTATGGTGAAACAGCGCGCATCATCCGGGTATTAACGCTAAAACAGCTGATCGACCATTGAGCCCAAATCGAACTGTTTATTTTGCACCGCCTGCGGGTCCACTTCGCCCTGCGGAGAAAGGCGGTCAATCAGGTGCGGCAGCAGTTCGGCCAGCGTGCCGGACGCGCCGTTAACATCGGTGCCCAGCTTCTGCCCAGCGACTGCAACGCCTCTTCGCCAAACGCCGACTTGATTTCGCCACCGCTCACTGACTGGTTGCCGCCGTTGCCGATCTAGGAGGCTAAAATTTCGCCCAGGCCGCCCTGCTCCTGCACCCAGTTCCAGACCGCTTCCAGCTCGCCTAAGGTGTTACGTCCGTTGCCGTTGCCTAACGCGCCGACAAGTTGATCAAGTAATCCCATAATGTTCTCCAGCGTGAATAAAAGGGCGCATCGCCGCGCCCTGTGTGGTGATGGGTTAACCTTTGTTTGCTGCCTGAACGTGCAGCATATCCAGCGCCAGCGTGGCCGCCGCCAGCGAGGTCAGATCAGCGTGATCGTAGCCCGGCGCAACCTCAACCAGGTCCATACCAACAATGTTCAGCCCTTGCAGGCCGCGCACCAGCTTAGTGGCTTTGTCGGTGGTCAGGCCGCCAATCACCGGCGTGCCGGTGCCAGGCGCGTGCGCCGCGCCCATCGTCAGGTTCTTGATGCGCAGCGTGATAGTGGTGGAGTCGCTGTAGTAGCGAAACATCGCCTCGCTGAAGTGGTAATGGCCAAACAGCACCGGCGCGTCAATGCGGGTTTCATCTTTGCTGTTCTCGACCGGCAGCGCCATCAGCGCGTCAAGGCTGGTTTTCGCCGCCTTAACCTGCTGCCAGCACACCGCACAGCGTTCCCATCGGGGCGATCATGCGCGAGGAGAGCAGCGATGCCGCCACAATCGCACCGGTGGTGATATCGCCGTTAATCACCATTGGCGCGCCGATAAAGATGACGCTGGCGTAGACCAGCCCCTGCACCGTCACGCCCCAGCTGATCAGCGAATGCATCACCTTGCGCATCTATACGCCAGACTGCGCGGTGATGCGGATATAGCTGTTCCACTGCTGCAGGAAGCGATCCTTCCGCCTGCATCAGCTTAATGTCCTCCAGCCCCTGTACGCTCTCCACCAGCTCGGCGTTGTGCAGCGTCGACTCTTTCAACGCCTGATGCGCCAGCTTCGCCAGGGTTTTCTGCTTCAGCAGGCCAGGCAGGATCATCAGGATCACCGCCACCGGCGCGATCCACGCCAGCTGCGGCGCAATAATTGCCATCACCAGCAGGAACAGCAGGAAGAACGGCATATCGACGATGGAGGTGACGGTGGTCGAGGTCACCATTTCGCGAATCGCCTCCAGCTCACGCAGCTGGGAGATAAAGGTGCCGGTAGAGCGCGGAACGGCGCTGTTGCGCAGCCGCAGCGCATGGCCGAACACCCGGTCAGAGACGCGCATATCGGCACGTTTGCCGAGCAGGTCGGTGACGTGATCGCGCCCGACACGCAGGATATAGGTAAAGATCACCGAGATGATCCCCCCGCCGTACAGCACGTAGAGCGTGGGATAGGACTGCGCCGGGATCACCCGATCGTAGACCTGCATTGAGAAGATAATGCCCACCAGCTCCAGCAGGTTGATCAGAAACGATCCCAGCATCACGTAGCCTTAGGGCCGCAGATCGCGCAGCACCAGGCGACGCAGCCAGTCGGGTTTAATGGTTTCCAGATACTGGTCGACGCGGCTGTCTTTCGCTGCTGTCAGCGGGCGAAAGGCGGCGGCAAAGCGGATATCCGGCAGCAGCGCCGCCGTGTCGTGCGCGACGGTATCAATACTCAACAGCACGTTGGCCTGCCCTGCGCTACGCCCGCTTCGGCGGAGCCGCACTGAACTGCTGACCTTGCCGAAGTCATAGAGCATCTGGGAAACCGACAGCACAGCGGAACAGCGTCATCAGCTCGTCTGGATTAAGCTGCACGTACTCCAGCATATCTGCAACGGTATCGCCCTCATCCGACAGCTCCACTTCAATTTCACCACCCTGACGCGCGTAGCGCCTCGGTATCGCCGAACAGGTTGTGCATATTCCCGAGGATCTCCTAGTAGGCACCGACCATAAAGAAGCCTAGCATCTGCGGGTTCTCAGGATCGTACTCCAGCATCGGCATTGTAGTGGCGATACCGTAGCCATCGACATAGTGATCGATGGTGCCATCTGAGTCGCAAGTAATGTCCAGCAGCACCGCGCGGCGCTCCGGCTTCTTGTGCAGGCCTTCCAGCGGCAGCACCGGGAACAGCTGGTCGATACCCCAAGCATCCGGCATCGACTGGAACAGCAGAAGTTAACATACATCTTGTCCGCCATGCGCTCCTGCAACTCGTCGATAATGTGGCGGTGCGCGCGGTTGCTCGGATCGAGATGCTGCTGAATATAGTGGCAGATGCTCAGATAGAGCTGCTGCGCCCAGGCTCGCTGCGACAGATCGTAGGTGCCAGACGCGTAGCCAGTATGGATATCGTGCAGATCCATCTGGCTGTCGTGTAGCCATTCGCGCAACGAACGGCACACGTTGGGCTCGTGCATCTCCTGCCAGGTTTCCCACATGCTGAGGATCGGGCGCGGCGCATCTTCCTGTGGGGCCTGCGGCGTGATGAACTTGTTACGCTCGACGCCAATAATGTTGGAGACCAGCACGGTGTGGTGCGCGGTGACGGCGCGGCGCGATTCGGTGATCACCGTCGGATGATCAAGGCCATGCTCTTCACAGGCATCGCCGATTGCCCAGATAACGTTGTTGGCGTATTCGTTCAGGTCGTGGTTGACCGAGCAGTCAGACTGTGAGCGCGTGCCTTCATAGTCGACGCCCAGACCGCCGCCAACGTCGAAGCATTTGATTTTGACGCCCAGATTCGCCAGCTCAACGTAGAAACGCGCTGATTCGCGTACGCCGGTGGCGATATCGCAAATGTTCGCCATCTGCGAACCGAGGTGGAAGTGCAGCAGTTGCAGGCTGTCGAGGCGGCTTGCATTGCGCATGATCTCCACCAGCGGTAATACCTGCGACGCGGCAAGGCCAAATTTGGACTTTTCGCCGCCGCTCGACTGCCATTTACCAGAACCCTGTAACGCCAGACGCGCACGGATGCCGAGGCGTGGAATCATATTCAGACGCTCGGCCTCTTCCAGCACCATGCGCACTTCAGTTATCTTCTCGATAACCAGATAGACTTTGTGGCCGAGCTTTTCGCCGATCAGCGCTAGGCGGATATATTCACGGTCTTTGTAGCCGTTGCAGACGATCACCGTGCGGGTTTTACCGGTGTGTGCCAGCACTGCCATCAGCTCAGCTTTAGAGCCCGCTTTCAGCCCCAGCGGTTCGCCAGAGTTAACCAGCGACTCAATCACGCGCTTATGCTGGTTGACCTTGATCGGGTAAACCAGGAAGTAGTCGCCACGGTAGCCATAGGATTCGCGCGCGCTTGAACGCCGCGTTAATGGAGCGCAGGCGGTGTTGCAGGATCTGCGGGAAGCAGAACAGTGCAGGCAGACGCTGGCCCTAGGCTTGGCGATCTTTTACCAGATTGGCTAAATCGACGCGCAGTTCCGGCTCATCCGGATTCGGGCAGACGCTGACGTGGCCGAGTTTGTTGACGTCGTAGTAGTTATTGCCCCACCAGGCAACGTTATAAGTACGCAGCATTTTGCTGGCATCCTAGTCGTTCATTGCAACCTCCTGCATCGAGCGGAGCACACCCTGTTCGCCAGCTGACGAACCCTTGATAGTCTTCATGTCGTCAGACATCACGAGCCTCGAATTTCTGTTGGAATGTGAAACAGTTACACGCTTTTTTCGCGCCCTGTCTGTTAATGAGTTGCCATATAAAACGCTTTATCCCGTCTACCTGACGACGAGGCCAGGATGAAAAAAGCATAAAACTAAGTGTAAAACACCCAGACCAGTTACGTATAAATGGACCCTGAATGCAGCACGATGTTCACTAACGAGCTATTGCCAGCAGGCGTTAAAGATTAACCGGCGCGGGTGTCGGGATAATGACCGCAATACGCGAATCGTCGGCAAATCAGAGAAAAGGCAGGAAAGGAGAACGCTAGTGCGCCAGTACAGCGCAGAGAACCGCAAATGAAGGAGAGCGTAGTTCATTACTTCTGTCACCTCCACACATGTTTTCGCATGTGGAAACAAACTGGGTGAATGCCAGAGAAGGGCTATGACAGTGGCTACGCACAGCGGCGTTATCCTTGTGGCTGCGCCAGGCAGCCGCGGCGTTTTATACCGTCCAGCGGGCAAAAATGCAAAGCGTTTTGCTGGTTTGCCGCCGTTTCGCGTCACGATTTTTTGCCAGCACCCTCTTTCCGAAAATGCGGTAACAGAAAAAGGGCTGGCATTTCGTTCACCCCTTAACCTAAAATAGCCGTCCAGATGGTTTTCCATCTAAACTGGTTAACATCTAGGCGGTTTGCGCCTGACTTACTGACAATTCTTAAACTGCTCGCGGCTTTGCCTGAAGGGGCGTCAAGTAGGGTCACCTCACTTACGCTATGCAGTCGAATTCAAACTATTTGTAAGGTAAAGAACAGAATGGCTAAACACCTTTTTACGTCCGAGTCCGTATCAGAAGGACATCCTGATAAAATCGCCGACCAGATTTCTGACGCCGTGCTGGACGCCATCCTGGAACAGGATCCCAAAGCGCGCGTGGCCTGCGAAACCTACGTAAAAACCGGTATGGTGCTGGTTGGCGGTGAAATCACCACCAGCGCATGGGTCGATATCGAAGAGATCACCCGTAATACCGTACGTGAAATCGGTTATGTCCATTCCGATATGGGCTTTGACGCCAACTCGTGTGCAGTGCTGAGCGCTATCGGCAAGCAGTCACCGGATATCAACCTGGGCGTTGACCGCACCGATCCGCTGGAGCAAGGCGCTGGCGACCAGGGCCTGATGTTTGGCTATGCCACCAACGAAACTGACGTGCTGATGCCTGCGCCCGTGACCTACGCGCACCGTCTGGTGCAGCGCCAGTCTGAAGTGCGTAAAAACGGCTCGCTGCCGTGGCTGCGCCCGGACGCGAAAAGCCAGATCACTTTTCAGTATGACGGCGGCAAAATAGTCGGTATCGACACGGTCGTGCTGTCAACGCAGCATTCTGAAGATATCGATCAGAAAACCCTGCGCGAAGCGGTAATTGAAGAGATCATCAAGCCAGTTCTGCCGACCGAGTGGATCAACGCCAGCACCAAATATCACATCAACCCGACCGGACGTTTCGTTATCGGCGGCCCGATGGGCGACTGCGGCCTGACCGGACGTAAAATCATCGTCGATACCTACGGCGGCATGGCACGGCACGGCGGCGGCGCGTTCTCTGGTAAGGATCCTTCAAAAGTTGACCGTTCTGCGGCCTACGCCGCGCGCTACGTGGCGAAAAACATCGTCGCCGCTGGCCTGGCTGACCGCTGTGAGATCCAGGTTTCCTACGCCATTGGCGTGGCCGAGCCGACTTCTATCATGGTGGAAACCTTCGGTACCGAGAAAATCTCTTCCGAGCAGCTGACGCTGTTGGTGCGCGAGTTCTTCGACCTGCGCCCTTACGGTCTGATCCAGATGCTGAATCTGCTGCAACCGATCTATAAAGAGACCGCCGCATACGGTCACTTTGGTCGTGAGCATTTCCCATGGGAAAAAACAGACAAAGCTGCTCAGCTGCGCGAAGCCGCTGGCCTGTAAGCTTTTCCCTCAGGCTGTCCCTCCCCGGGGCAGCCTTTCTTTATTGCTGCGTTTAGCGTCTGCTTTTTCCTTTCTGCAACTTTTTTTGTTATCTCAACTACACTTCTGTCACTCGTCAACGCAAAGCGTGTTACCGATTTCAAATTGAAACGCTTTATTTTTCTGCTCTTTAGGATTTAACCGCCGTGGTTATTCCGCTGAAAATGCGTTATTTTCAGCGTCCTCTGATAGCCGATAATTGACGCCATGTCAGAAACTTAACAGGTGCTATACTTTACTGGTTACTTAACCTTTTCGGGCTGAATATGCTGAATTTCAGGGGTTCGGCGTGTGTAAGCGATTACATTAACGTGATCGCCCTCACTTTTTCCCTAGGAAAGTTTTTTTAACATTGATAACAATGATGTATAAACTCGGAGGCAAAATGCCTGGCAAAACTCACAAAAGCAGAACGTCAAACAAGGCGATGACCTATTTTGTCTGCTTTCTTGCGGCCCTTGCAGGCCTGTTATTTGGACTGGATATCGGCGTGATCGCGGGCGCACTGCCGTTTATTGCCAAGGATTTCAACGTAACGGCACACCAGCAGGAGTCGATCGTCAGCTCAATGATGTTTGGTGCGGCCGTGGGTGCGATTGGCTCCGGCTGGATGTCATCCCATTTGGGTCGTAAAAAGAGCCTGATGGCCGGTGCCATTCTGTTTGTTATCGGTTCGCTGTGGTCAGCCATGTCACCGAACCCGGAAATGCTGATTGTGGCACGCGTGGTGCTGGGCCTGGCCGTTGGTGTGGCTTCCTATACCGCCCCGCTCTACCTTTCTGAGATCGCTCCGGAAAAAATCCGTGGCAGTATGATTTCGCTTTATCAGCTGATGATTACCATTGGTATTCTTGGTGCCTATCTTTCTGATACTGCGTTCAGCGCATCAGGCGACTGGCGCTGGATGCTGGGTATCATCACTATTCCGGCCATTCTGCTGCTGGTTAGCGTCCTCTTCCTGCCTAGCAGCCCGCGCTGGCTGGCGGCGAAAGGTAATTTCCATGATGCTCAGCGCGTTCTCAATCGTCTGCGCGACACCAGCGAGCAAGCGAAACGTGAGCTGGAAGAGATCCGCGAAAGCCTGAAGATCAAACAGTCTGGCTGGCAGCTGCTCCAGGGCAACAGCAATTTCCGTCGCGCGGTGTTCCTTGGCGTGCTGTTGCAGGTGATGCAGCAGTTCACCGGTATGAACGTCATCATGTACTACGCGCCGAAAATTTTTGAGATTGCGGGCTTCTCCAATACCACCGAGCAGATGTGGGGCACGGTAATTGTTGGTCTGGTCAATCTGCTGGCGACCTTTATCGCTATCGGCCTGGTAGACCGCTGGGGCCGTAAACCGACGCTGGTGCTGGGCTTCCTGGTGATGGCGGCCGGTATGGGCGTGCTGGGTACCATGCTGCATCTGGGCATCCATTCGCAGGGCGCGCAGTACTTTGCTATCGCCATATTGCTGATGTTTATCGTTGGCTTCGCGATGAGCGCCGGTCCGCTGATCTGGGTACTGTGCTCTGAGATCCAGCCGCTGAAAGGCCGCGATTTTGGTATCACGGTGTCAACAGCGACCAACTGGATTGCCAACATGATCGTCGGTGCGACCTTCCTCACCATGCTGAATACGCTCGGCAACGCGCCGACCTTCTGGGTGTATGGTCTGCTGAACGTCTTCTTTATTCTGCTGACGCTGATGCTGATCCCGGAAACCAAGAACATTTCGCTGGAGCACATTGAGCGTAACCTGATGGCCGGCAAGAAACTTCGCGATATCGGTTCGCACGACTAAGCTACCCAGGCGAGTAACAGTCATTCCCAACAGCGCGCAACCATGCTCGCAAGCGGGTGAGATGGGCCGAAGAGCAAAGCGTCCCGCGACAGGGACAAAAACGCCGGGAGCGTTTTTGAACAACGCAGCGCGTTGGCCCGGTACGGGCGCACCTCAGGAAGGAGGTGCGTAATTGCGCGGGCCGAGCTGGCAGGGATGCCGTTTTTGCGTCTTTGCGATCGGACCATCTGACCCGCGCTGCACAAAAAGGTGGGCCTTTAAAGCCCGCCTTTTTATTTGATTGAGTTCCCTCTGCTCGCCGCTTATCCTTTCCGACATGAAAACGCACCGCCTTCCTATAGCCGTACAGCAAGCCGTAATGCGCTCGCTGCGCCACTTTTTACAGCTTGCCAGCGACAGGCTGGAACGCCCCTTTGCCGAACCGGCGCTGGTTTACCAGCAGCGCGGTACGGCGGCAGGCTTCGCCTGGCTGGAGAAGTGGGAGATTCACCTTAATCCAGTGCTGCTAATTGAAAACCAACAGGCGTTTGTCGATGAAGTGGTGCCGCACGAGCTGGCGCATCTGCTGGTGTGGAAAGTCTTTGGCCGCGTGCCGCCGCACGGTAAAGAGTGGAAATGGATGATGCAGGAGGTGCTTGGCGTGCCCGCACGCCGCACCCATCAGTTTGAGATCGCCTCAGTGCGCGCGCAAACCTTTCCCTACCGCTGCGGCTGTCAGCAGCATCACCTGACCGTGCGACGCCATAACCGCGTGCTGCGCGGCGAAAGCGAGTACCGCTGCGTGCACTGCAAAAGCCTGCTCAAACTTGGCGACTATTCGCCATCCTGAGAGGAATTCTCATTCCGCTCGCCCCACCATTCTGCTACCCTGCCGCCCTTTTTTCCGACTGAGTAGAATTCTGGAACATGTCTCGCAAATTAATCGCTGCCGTCGCGCTGCTGCTTTCCCCGTTCGCCATCCAGGCGCTCTCGCGGAACAACTACCATCAGAATAATTTCCAGCAGGCGAAAACCTTCGCCGCCGCCATCCACGCAGATGCGCCTGGCTCGTTTTACTGCGGCTGTAAAATCAACTGGCAGGGCAAAAAAGGGATCCCTGACTTAAGCAAAAACGCCAACCGCGCCAGCCGCATTGAGTGGGAACATGTGATGCCAGCGTGGGAGTTCGGCCACCAGCGCCAGTGCTGGCAGAATGGCGGCCGCAAAAATTGCAGCAAAGACGCTGACTACCGCAGCATCGAAAGCGATCTGCATAACCTGCAACCCGCCCTAGGCGAAGTGAACGGCGATCGCGGCAACTTCGCCTACAGCCAGTAGAACGGCGGCGAACAGCAGTATGGCCAGTGCGCTATGAAGGTCGATTTAAAAAACAAACAGGCCGAGCCGCCCGCCCGCGCCCGTGGCGCTATGCACGCACCTACATCTATATGCGCGACCAGTATCACCTGCGCCTGTCGCGCCAGCAGACGCAGCTGTTTACCGTCTGGGACAAGCAGTATCCGGTCTCCAGCTGGGAGTGTGAACGTGACCAGCGCATCGCCCGCATGCAGGGCAATCACAATCCTTATGTGCAGCAGGCTTGCCAGCGTTAAAATAACTACCCTACACTAACGTCTTCTCGATTCCGCCGCGCCGCGTGCGCGGCGCTCAGCTTTCAGGGCCTGTATGTGCATACCTCGCATTTATCATTCGGAACCTTTAACCAGCGGCAGCGAAATCACGCTGGACGAAGACGCCTCTAACCACTTTGCACGCGTTCTGCGCATGACCAGCGGCCAGCGTCTGGAGCTCTTTGATGGCACTAATATGACTTTTGCGGCAGAGATCACTCTTGCAGATAGAAAGCGTGTAAAAGTAAGGGTCCTTAAAGGCCACCCTGACGATCGTGAATCTCCTCTGTATCTGCATCTCGGCCAGGTTATGTCGCGCGGTGAAAAGATGGAATTCACTATCCAGGAGTCTATTGAGCTGGGTGTAAGCGTGATTACGCCTCTCTTTTCTGAACGCTGTGGCGTTAAGCTGGATGCTGAACGGCTGGCAAAAGATCGCCATCGCCGCCTGTGAACAGTGCGGTCGCAATCGCGTGCCGGAAATTCGGTCGGTGATGACGCTGGATGCCTGGTGCGCCAAAGCCGATAGCGGCCTGAAGCTGAACCTACATCCACGCGCGCAGCACAGCATTAACACGCTGCCGCAGCCGATTGAGCGGGTTCGCCTGCTGATTGGTCAGGAAGGTGGGCTGAGCGCCGACGAGATCGCCATGACCGGCGAGCACGGGTTTACCGATATTTTGCTCGGTCCACGCGTTTTACGCACGGAAACCACCGCGCTCACCGCGATTACGGCACTCCAGGTGAGGCTTGGCGATCTGGGTTAAGGAATAATCAGGGTTTATATTAAGACGCGCGCAGCATTTACTGGCGCCCTGACTGTTCAGCACCGCTGACCGCACAGAACGAGGCGGAAAAGACCGCCTCTCTGAGGAGAAAATCAATGATTAAACTTGGCATCGTTATGGACCCCATCGCGTCCATCAACATTAAAAAAGACACCAGCTTCGCCATGTTGTTGGAAGCACAGCGCCGCGGTTACGAAATTCACTATATGGAGATGGGCGATCTCTCTCTGCGCGGCGGCGTCCCTTACTCCCGCACGCGTCTGCTGAGCGTCGACCAGAACTATGATAAATGGTACGAGTTCGGCAGCCAGCAAGAGATCAAGCTGGCCGATCTCAACGTGGTTCTGATGCGTAAAGATCCGCCGTTCGACACCGAATTTATCTACGCCACCTATATTCTGGAGCGCGCCGAAGAGCAAGGCACGCTGATCGTGAATAAACCGCAGAGCCTGCGCGATTGTAACGAAAAGCTCTATACTGCATGGTTCTCCGAGTTCACGCCGGATACGCTGGTGACGCGCAGCAAAGAGAAGCTGCGCGCCTTCTGGCAGGAGCACGGCGATATTATTATGAAGCCGCTGGACGGCATGGGCGGCGCGTCGATCTTCCGCGTGAAGCAGGACGACCCGAACTTTGGCGTTATCACCGAAACGCTGACCAACCACGGCCAGTTCTTCTGTATGGCGCAGAACTATCTGCCAGCCATTAAAGAAGGCGACAAGCGTGTACTGGTTGTTGACAGCGAGCCGGTGCCTTATTGCCTGGCGCGTATCCCTCAGGGCGGCGAAACGCGCGGCAACCTCGCAGCAGGCGGTTGCGGTGAAGCGCGTCCTCTGAGCGAAAGCGACTGGGAAATCGCCCGTCGCGTCGGCCCAACGCTGAAAGCAAAAGGACTGATTTTTGTCGGCCTGGACATCATTGGTGATAAACTCACTGAAGTGAACATCACCAGCCCGACCTGCGTGCGTGAAATCGAAGCCGCATTCCCGATCTCCATCACCGGTATGTTGATGGACGCGATCGAGAAGCGTCTGGGCTGAGCATGACCCTGGAGCCAGGCTCCGTGATCAACCCAAACCGGCTATTTTTTGGTACATCGAGTGAGAATGAATTTACAGAATCATTTTTTAATTGCCATGCCTTCACTACAGAACCCTTTTTTCAAACGCTCCGTGGTCTACATCTGCGAGCACAATGAACAAGGTGCGATGGGTTTGATTATTAACAAGCCGATGGAAAACCTGACGGTCGAAGGCATTTTAAATAAGCTGAAAATAGTCTCTGGCGAGCGCGATCCCGCGATTCGTCTGGATAAACCTGTCTTCAGCGGCGGCCCGCTGGCCGACGATCGCGGCTTTATTCTCCACTCCGCGCAGCGAACCTTCTCCTCCAGCATCCGTATCTCTGATACGACGGTGATCACCACCTCGCGCGACGTGCTCGAATCACTCGGCACCGCATCGCAGCCGGAGCATGTGCTGGTGGCGCTGGGCTATTGTGCTTGGGAGAAAGATCAGCTGGAGAATGAGCTCATGGAAAACGCCTGGCTTACCACGCCTGCCAACAGCAATATTCTTTTCCAGACGCCGATTGCCGAGCGCTGGCGCGAAGCCCCACGCAGCATGGGCATTGATATTCACAGCATCGCCAGCGATGCGGGACACACCTGATGACGACGCAAACCCTGCTAGGTTTTGACTTCGGCACCAAAAGCATCGGCGTGGCGGTGGGCCAGCAGCTGACCGGCAGCGCTCGCTCGCTCGCCGCGCTCAAGGCTCAGGACGGCACGCCGGACTGGCTACAGATAGAGCGCCTGCTGAAAGAGTGGAAGCCTGATTTTGTCGTGGTCGGCCTGCCGATGAATATGGACGGCACCGAGCAGCCGCTTACCGCGCGCGCGCGTAAGTTTGCTAACCGTCTGCACGGCCGCTTCGGCGTCCGCGTTGAGCTACAGGACGAACGTCTCAGCACCGTGGAAGCACGCGCCGGTCTGTTTGAGCGAGGTGGCTATCGCGCGCTGAATAAAGGCTCGGTCGACTCGCAGTCCGCCGCCATTATTTTGCAGGACTGGTTCGAAACCCACTGACCTCCTCGCTATGCTGGCAAGCTCCCTTCGCTAAGCGCTGGGGCGATGAGCCCTTCCCGCTGCCGCGCCAGCAGGCTCTGCTCAAAGGTTTGCATACCCGCCTGCGCGCCCGTTTGCAGCAGCCAGCCAATCTGATGCATTTTGCCATCGCGGATCAGGTTGGCAATGGCAGGCGTGGCAATTAACACCTCAAACAGCCCGATGCGTGTGCCATCGTTTGCGGGCACCAGTTTTTGCGCCATGACCGCCTTCAGGCTGCCCGCCAGCTGCGTACGTACCAAGTGGCCGGTTTCTGCCGCGGTGAGCGCCTGACGGATGGTGTCGCTGTCGCGCAGCTCACCCAGCAGGATGACGTCAGGATCTTCATGCAGCGCGGCGCGCAGCCCCAGGCTAAAAGAGGCGTAGTGCGCACCGATCTCACGTTGCTGGATCAGCGACTGCTGGCTCTGATGCACAAACTCGATGGATCCTCCAGCGTGATGAGGTGTTTTGCCTGCTGCCGATTTATCGCATCCACTATCGCCGCCAGCGTAGTGGATTTGCCGCTGCCAGTGGCCCCTGTGATTAAAATCAGCCCATCCTCCAGCTCCAGCCAGCGCGACACTGCAGGCGGCAGGTGCTGGCTCTCCAGCGTCGGACAACAGGTCGCCAGCGTGCGCAGCGCCAGCGACATCCCCTGCCGCTGTGTAAACAGGTTGGCGCGCAGCCGCTGGCCACTGGCAAGGAAAAGGGCAAAGGGCAAAGGGCAAAGTCAGTTTGCCCCTGTGCCGCCAGCTCTTCGCGCTGCCGCGCGTCCAGATAGTCTCCGGCGAAGCGCACCAGCCAGTCGGCCGTCAGCTGCGCAAAACCGGGGATAGCCTCAAGCCGTCCGTGACGTCGCCAGCGCTGTAAATGTCCGCTGCACAGGTGCAGCTCGGCGGCATTATGCTTTACACTAAGCGCACGATTTCTCCAACTCCATAGATAGCCTCCTGACGATGACCTCAATCCAGCACAACCTACAGCAACTGCGTCAGCGAATCTGCGCTGCCGCTACGCAATGCGGGCGCGATCCAGAAGAAGTTACCCTGCTTGCCGTCAGCAAAACCAAACCTGCGAGCGCGGTCGAAGAAGCCATCGCCGCCGGGCAGATCGCCTTCGGTGAAAATTACGTGCAGGAAGGGGTTGAAAAGATTGAGGCGCTGGCCGCACATCCTGAAGTGCAGTGGCACTTCATTGGGCCGTTGCAGTCAAATAAGAGCCGTCTGGTGGCGGAGAATTTCGCCTGGTGTCATACGGTGGATCGCCTGAAGATTGCCCAGCGCCTGAGCGATCAGCGCCCGGCCTCGCTGCTGCCGCTGAATGTGTTAATTCAAGTAAATATCAGTGACGAAAACGGCAAATCTGGCATCATGCTGGAGGCTTTGCCCGAACTGGCGCAGCAGGTCGCCGCGCTGCCTCAGCTGCGTCTGCGTGGCCTGATAGCGATCCCGGCACCGGAGAGCGATTACGCGCGTCAGCTGGCGGTATGCCAGCAAATGGCAGAAGCTTTTCACCAGCTGAAGCAGCACTATTCCGACGTCGATACGCTTTCTCTGGGAATGAGCGACGACATGGACGCGGCAATCGCCGCAGGCAGCACCATGGTGCGTATCGGCACCGCGATTTTTGGCGTGCGAGATTACGCGCGCAACCCACAATAATAATTGAGGAACCTCATGTTAACACTGACGTTTTTAGTCAAAACGCTGATCGACCTGTATGTGATGATGCTGCTGCTGCGCATCTGGATGCAGTGGTCACGCTGTGACTTTTATAATCCGCTGGCACAGTTTGTGGTGAAAATCACCCAGCCGATTATTAAGCCGCTGCGCCGCGTTATCCCTGCTATCGGCCCGATTGATACCGCCTCGCTGCTGCTGGCGTTTGTGCTGACCACGCTAAAATACCCGATTCTGCTGCTGATTCAAGTCGGTGCCTTCTCGGTCGATCTGGCCAACCTGCTGGTCGGCCTGCTATCGCTGGTGAAATCCGCTGGCTATCTGGTGTTCTGGGTGATCATAATTCGCTCGCTGATGAGCTGGAGCAGCCAGGGTCGCGGCCCGCTGGACTATGTGCTGGTGCAGCTGACTGAACCGCTGATGTCACCGATTCGCCGCATTCTGCCTGCGATGGGCGGCATCGACTTCTCAGCGATGATTGTGATTCTGGTGCTCTATGCCCTGAATTTCCTCGGCATAGACCTGTTCCCGGGTCTCTGGTTTCTGCTGTAAGGAACTGCTATGCAAAAAGTTGTGCTCGCCACCGGTAATACCGGCAAGGTACGTGAACTGGCGGATCTGCTCTCCGCCTTCGGCCTGGATATTGTAGCGCAAACCGATCTGGGCGTGGAGTCGGCGGAAGAGACCGGCCTGACCTTTATCGAAAACGCCATTCTTAAAGCGCGTCACGCGGCGCAGATCACCGGCCTATCGGCCATCGCCGACGACTCTGGCTTGGCGGTGGATGCGCTGGGCGGCGCGCCTGGCATCTATTCGGCGCGCTACGCCGGTGAATCCGCCAGCCATCAAGAGAACCTTGAGAAGCTGCTGAACGCGCTGGAAGAGGTGCCGGACGGCGAACGTCAGGCGCAGTTCCACTGTGTGCTGGTCTATCTGCGTCATGCGGAAGACCCGACGCCGCTGGTGTTTCACGGCAGCTGTGCGGGCGAAATCACCCGCTCCGCAGCCGGTAAAGGTGGATTCGGCTACGATCCGATCTTCTACGTGCCCGAGCTGGGCAAAACTGCCGCTGAGCTAAGCAAAACGGAAAAAGGCGCGGTTTCTCATCGGGGTAAAGCATTGACGCTGCTGCTGGAAGCGATGCGCAATGCCTGATTTATCGCCGTTAAGCCTGTACATCCACATTCCGTGGTGTGTGCAGAAGTGTCCTTACTGCGACTTTAATTCCCATGCGTTAAAAGGCGAAGTGCCGCACATCGAGTATGTGCAGCACCTGCTGCGCGATCTGGAAAACGACCTGACGCTGACGCACGGGCGCGAAGTACGCACCATCTTTATCGGCGGCGGCACGCCGAGCCTGCTCAGCAGCGAAGCCATGCAGATGCTGATGGATGGCGTGCGTGCGCGTCTGCCGCTGGCCGCCGATGCGGAGATCACCATGGAGGCCAATCCAAGCACCGTGGAGGCCGATCGCTTCAGTGCCTACCAGCGCGCGGGCATTAACCGTAACTCTATCGGCGTGCAGAGTTTCAGTCCGCAGAAGCTGGAGCGGCTGGGGCGCATCCACGGGCCGGAAGAGGCGAAACGCGCCGCGCAGCTGGCTGAGGGGCTGCATTTACGCAGCTTTAACCTCGACCTGATGCACGGCCTGCCCGACCAGTCGCTGGAGGAAGCGCTGAACGACCTGAAACAGGCGATTGCGCTCAATCCGCCACATCTCTCCTGGTATCAGCTGACCATTGAGCCAAATACGCTGTTTGGTTCGCGTCCACCGGTGCTGCCGGACGACGACGCGCTGTGGGATATTTTCGAGCAAGGGGATCGGCTGCTGACCGCTGCGGGTTATCAGCAATATGAGACCTCGGCCTACGCAAAGCCGGGCTACCGCTGCGAGCATAACCTTAACTACTGGCGCTTTGGTGACTACCTTGGCATCGGCTGTGGCGCGCACGGCAAGCTGATCCAGCCGGACGGGCGCATCGTGCGAACCGTGAAGACGCGCCATCCGCGCGGCTTTATACAGGGCCGCTATCAGGAGAAGCAGTATGAGGTGTCCGACGCGCAGAAGCCGTTCGAGTACTTCATGAACCGCTTCCGCCTGCTGGAAGCCGCGCCGCGCGACGAGTTCAGCCGTTACACCGGTTTGAGCGAGCTGACGTTTCGCCCGCAGATGGATGCGGCGATTGCGGCAGGTTACGTGGCGGAAAGCACGACGCACTGGCAGATAACGGATAAAGGCAAGCTGTTTTTGAACTCGCTGCTGGAGCTGTTTCTGGCGGAGGAGTAAGTGGAAAGCCGACTTTAGGGTCGGTTTTTTGTTTGTGTTCTACAAGGAGTATTTGCTGGTTTTCTTGAGCTAGCTTTTTTCAAAGCCGACAGATCAACATATATTTACATGATGCTTCGCATAGTTTGTGTCGAACATCAAAAAGACCACATTTAAACTATCCGCTTATATTGCTACATAAGGAGCAGCGAAAATAACAATCCCATCTTATTTGGGAGTCATATCATCTCTGGCGCTCCTTCTGATAATCAGTCCTGATCAAAGCCGGAATTAATTATGCAAAGCACGCTAGTTTTGAAAAAACGATACAGGGTAGTAGTCGTACTTTTGGCAGTAATTCTGATTTATATCCTTTATCAAATCAGCCAACTTTTCCGACTCGAGCAAAGAATCCTGAGAAAAATAAGTGTCAATAACTTTACTAGCCTCTACATCACCGAAGCAGATGCAGATGCAGGCGCAACCACAGATTTTTCGTATCGCTATTATTTGTTTGACGCCAGTAAAAGTGACAAGGATTTCATGAATCGTTTGACCGCTGACAGACAGCCTTTTTTAATTACGGCTGACCCTAATGCGTTCCAAAAGGTTAAAAATAACGCCATCTATCTGTCAAAGGAGATATTTTTGCTTTCCACAACTCCCCTGTCTACCAGATAAATGGCGCTCTGTTTTCTGTGCCTGTTTATCTTACCTCTGCACCGTACTAGTAAGCGCGACCTGCTATAAAACGGGCGGCGCAAGCCGCCCTCATCATCACGCATTCGGGAAGATCCACAGGTGGTTTTCGGGCAATGCCAGATAACAGTGCTGCGGATCGCGTACCTCATTGCCATAGGCACGAATAGCAAAATCGTCGCCTGCGGTACGGAACAGATATTCCCAGCGGTCGCCAAGATACATGCTGGTGACCAGCGGCAGCTCCAGCTGGTTTTCACCTGGCCCCCCTACCAGCTTCACGCGCTCCACACGGATCACCGCCGTGGCGTCCTGACCCTGTTGTACGCCCTCACCGCCCATGCCCCATAGCGCCCAGCCTTTACCCTCAATTCGCGCTTTACCGTCACGCAGCTCGGTGATTTTACCGTGCAGCCGGTTGTTGCTGCCCATAAACTCGGCGGTGAACAGCGTCTTAGGCGACCCGTACATCTCCTGCGACGTGCCCTGCTGCTCAATCTTACCGTTATTTAACAGCAGGATACGGTCGGAAATAGCCATCGCCTCATTCTGGTCATGTGTGACCATCAGCGCGGAGAGGCCCAGCTTGATGATCAGCTCACGCAGGAACACGCGCGCCTCTTCACGCAGCCTGGCGTCGAGGTTCGACAGCGGCTCATCCAGCAGGATGACGGGCGGGTTATAGACCAGCGCGCGGCCAATAGCGACGCGCTGCTGCTGCCCACCAGAAAGCTGATGCGGATGGCGTTTACCCAGATGGTCCAGCCCCAGCTGATTGAGTACGTCCTGTACCCGCTGATTAATCTCCGCAGAGGCGACCTTACGCAGCTTCAACGGGTAAGCCACGTTCTCGAACACTGTCTTATGGGGCCAGAGCGCATACGACTGAAACACTAGCCCCAGGTTACGCTCTTCCGCCGGAATTTCGCTACGTGGCGTACCGGCGTAGACTTGGTTTTTGCCAATGACGATGGTGCCCTGCGTCGGTTTTTCCAGCCCGGCGACGGCGCGCAGCAGCGTAGTTTTGCCGCTGCCGGAAGGCCCAAGCAGTGAAACCACCTCGCCGCGCTGCAAACTCATGGAAACCCCTTTCAAGACAGGGTTGTTGCCATAGGTTAAATGCAGATTTTCCACGGTTAATTCAATCATGTAATTTCACTCCAAATCGCAGGGCAATACCCAGACCTACCACCACCAGCAGGATGTTAATAAAGGAGAGCGCGGCAACGATATCAATAGCGCCTGCGGCCCACAGAGAAACCAGCATCGAGCCGATGGTTTCCGTACCGGGCGAGAGCAGGTACACGCCCGTGGAGTACTCACGTTCGAAAATCAGGAACATCAGCAGCCAAGAGCCAATCAGGCCGTAGCGCGAGAGCGGGATGGTGACGTGACGCGTAATCTGCCCACGCGTGGCACCGGTGCTGCGCGCCGCCTCTTCCAGCTCCGGCCCGACCTGTAGCAGCGTGGAGGAGATCAACCGCAGACCATACGCCATCCATACCACGGTGTAGGCCAGCCAGACGCTAAAGATGGTGCTGCGCAGCGAACGCAGCCAGACGATCACGTTATCGCGCATCCACTGTGGCCAGGCAAAATCGGAAAGCCAGCCCGATTTAAGCGAGTTATCCAGCCACAGCGGCAGGAACAAGAACACCCAGAGAAACGCCAGGCCCGCCAGCAGTCCCGGCACCGCACGCGGCACCAGCACGCTGTAGTCGAGAAAGCGCGTGGTGTTATCCGGTTTACGGTGCATGGCGATGCCGATAAACAGGTAGCAGCCCACCGCTAACGCGCCGCCGATAACGCCAATCGCCATGGAGTTTACGATGGCGCGCAGCAGGTTTGGCTGCGCCCAGATGGTCTGGAAGGTTTTGATCGACAGCTCATCCCACAGCGAAACGCCGACGCCCCAGTTAGAGATAAAGGCACGCAGCACCACGCCCAGCAGCGGCACGCCAATCGTCACCGTCAGCCAGAACGCCACCACCGCACCCGCTACCCAGCGCCATTTGCCCAGCGGCAGGGCGCGCGACTGTGACGCTTTACCCTTCAGGGTGACGAAACGGTTGGCGGTGCGCATCAGGCGGCGTTGCAGCATCACCAGTGGAATGGTGATACAAATCAGCACTACGGCCACCGCAGCCATCAGATGATAAGAAGGCGTACCGAGCTTATTGGTCAACTGGTAGAGATAGGTTGCCAGCACCATGTTGCCTTCCGGATCGCCCAACACCAGCATCAGGCCAAACACCTCCAGCCCGAGGAAAAACAGCAGCACGATGGCATAGAGAATCGAAGGACGTACCATCGGCAGGCTCACCGCCGTCATCACCTGTAAAGGCGATGCGCCAGCGATACGCGCTGCCTCTTCCACATCTGAGCCCACGCTGCGCAGGGCTGAAGAGATATATAGATAGGCATGGGGAACGTGAGTCAGGCCCGCAATCACCACGATGCTCGACATGTCGTAGATATTCCACGGCACAAAGCCTAGCAATGACTCTGCCCAGAGCGAGAAGAAACCGACCGGCCCCGCTGCCACTACATAACCGAACCCCAGCACCATCGGCGAGACAAAAATCGGCACGAGGATCAGCGGCTCAATAATGCGTCTGCCCGGTAGATCGGTACGCACCATCAGGAATGCCAGAATGCCGCCCAGGGGAATGGCGATAATAACCAGCCCAAAGGCCAAGATGAAGCCGCTTCGCAGCGCCTTGTAAAAATCGGGATCGGTAAAAATAAACTCAAAAGATTCTAGGCTCCACTCTTTTGACGGCGCAAAAAAGGGCGCGGATAAGAAACTCTGTATGACGATGAACGACAGCGGAATATAGATAACCAGCGCGGTTATCAGCACCACAACGCCGCGCGGCAGGCTTTGCCACTTTCTGCGCAATGCACTCATATTGAGACCCTGAATGGCAAAATCAGACGAGAGAAAAATAAGCGCGACGCAGCAGGCCGCGCTTCCGTACTGCCGTTACTTACCGGCGGCTGTGCGCCACTGTTTGATGTAATCCAGACGTTTTTTCGGTTGCAGGTACTCCAGCAGGCTTTCATCTACCGGAACAGGCTTCAGCGCATTGCCCAGCATTTTTGTCATGCCATCAATATCGTTTTTGCCTTCGATATCGTTGCGCAGCGAAGGAATGTCAGCCTGATTCGCCAGAATGCTCTGCCCTTTCTCAGACAGTACGTAGTCCAGCCACAGTTTTGCAGCGTGGCTGTTTAGCGCCTGCTGGCTGATGAACGAGACGCGCGACAGCACCAGCGTGTGATCCTTCGGATAGGCGATGCCCAGCGACGGATCGGTTTTGGCGCGCGCTTCTGCGTAAGAACCCAGGATGTTAAAACCGATCATGTTTTCGCCAGATGAAACCCTTTCCATCATGGTGCCGGTGGAGGACTGCACCGATAAACCGCCTTTCGCCACGTCCGCTAGGGTTTTGAAATAGTTGGGATCGGCTTTGGAAGCCTGTACCGAGAGCATGAAGCCCAGGCCCGATTTTTCAATGTCGTAGGTGGTAACTTTGCCCTTGAATTTGTCGGCCTGGCTGGAGATCAGCTTCGCCAGTGCAGCGTGCGAATCGGGCACGTCACCGGCCGGGATCAGCCGTTTGTTATAGATGATGACTACCGGTTCGTAGGTAGTACCGTACGCTTTGTTTTTCCACACCGCCCACTTTGGCAGTTGGCCGATTTCCGGCGACTGATACTCCTGCGCGTATTCGGTCGCCAGCTTCAGGCCGGTGTCCATTGAGGAGCTCCAGACCACATCGCCGCTGGCACCACCAGAGGCTTGTTCGCTGATAAAACGGTTGTACAGCTCGGTGCTGTTCATATCGTTGTATTCAACCTTGATGCCATGATAGGCTGTTTCAAAGCCTTTAATCAGCGGGCCGGCGGCTTTAACGTCGGTAGTTGAATAGATGACGACTTTGCCTTCTTTGGTCGCGCCATCAATGACGCTTTGATAGTCCGCCGGATAGCCCTGCGGCGGCGCAGCGAAGGCTGAGCATGAAATAGATACGGTAGCGGCAACCAGAGACAGAGGAGTGATGTTCGACATTATAATTAACCTTTTAGTTACACTTTATGAACTAAAGGTCAACATAGCCGAACGATTTCGGCAGACAAGAGGTGACAGATTGTTATCTTTCCGAAGTGTGATTATTGGCGTTTTTTTGGCAATTAACACCATTAAAACCACGGCAACCTCATGCTACGCATTTGCGCCCGATCACACTATTTAGCTCTGATGATTTTGCGGTAGAGCCGCCGTGGATGGCCGATGTTGCCATACTGCATATCAACGCCGATAAAGCCGATTTCGACACAATACTCCAGATAACGGCGGCCAGTAGTTTTGCTGCTCCCGACGTTTTCCACCACCTGCTCCACCGACCAGCTGCTATCCGGCGCGTTGCTAAAAAAACCCTTAACCCGTGTCAGGGTAAGCGACTCGATGCCTTTGGTTGACGGTGCGGTCGGCGCGTCACTGACCGGCAGATAGAACAGCTTATCCAGCGCATGCTGGTCGACATTTTTTATCTGGCTCATCGTCTGCACCAGCAGCATAAAACGTTCCAGCGAGGCGCGCAGGCGGTTAAAAAACACCTGCTTGATCAGGTAGTCCAGCGCTCCGCATCGCATGGCTACAGGTTTGCATGTCGCTGGCGGCAGTAATAAAAATCACGGAGCACTCAAAACGCTTCAGCAGCGGATCGTCGATCAGCGTGACGCCCTGGCCGTCCGGCAAATAGTTATCGAGCAGCACCAGCAGTGGCTGATGCTGCTCAATCAGATGGCGCGCCTGCTCCAACGTGCCCGCAATGCCGACCACGCGCAAATGGAAATGCTGCTCGATAAACTCACGATGCAAACGGGCAAGATGCGGCTCATCTTCAACGATCACGACATTGAGTGGCTTAACGTTGCTCACGGGAAGTTCCTGTCGAAGCGGTAGGCTGGACCGGGATAAATACCGAGAAGATGGTGCCCTGCGGCGAGTTGTGCGCGATCTCAATGCTGCCGCCCGCCTGATGAACATAACCCGCAGCCAGATAGAGTCCAAGACCGTGTTCAGAGCCCATTATCTCATCGTCGCTGGAGGGCTTGCTGGTCACGCCCTGCTCAAACAGATGCGGCTTTAAATCTTCGTCCACGCCGCAGCCCTGATCGGCCACTTCGATCAAGAGCTCCTGATTGCGATCGGAAATATAGAGCTCGATCGGCGAAGCGGGATGCCCTGCATTGAGCGTGGCATCGACGGCGTTATCCAGCAAATTTCCCACCACTGACATTAATGCCGTTTCGCTGATCGCCGCCGGAATACGGGTCAGCTGGCAGGCGGGATCGAATTTCAGCTCAACGCCCTTTTCCCGCGCGCTGACATATTTCCCCAGCAGCAGCCCGCACAGCGCCGGCGAGGTGAAACGCGCCGAGACAAAGTCCAGCACCTGCTGCGCACCGGCAGACTGCACCTGGATATAGCGCATGGCATCGTCGTAACGCTGCATTTGCAGCAGGCCTACCAGCGTGGCCGTCCAGTTGAGCTGTTCATGGCGCATGATGCGCAGGCTGTCGGCGTAGCGTTTCACTTGGCTTAGCTGGCTGCTCAGGGTGTTGATGTCGTTTTTGTCGCGGAAGCTGCACACCCAGCCGCCCGGCTCGCCGGGTTCGAGCTCGATAGCGACCCGGTTGACGATCACCTAGCGCTGATTGAGGACGGTGATTTGATTGTGGTCGCGGCCGTTTTCCTGCCCGTCGCGCTGGCTCAAAAAAGCGGGATGGATCTGCACTATCTCATGGAGCAGCTTGCCCAGCAGTTCACTTTCGCTCTGCTCAATCTCCAGCAGCTCTCTGGCAGCTCGGTTGATTAAAATCAGCTGCTTCTCGGCGTTTACGGCAAATACGCCCTCATACATCGCCTCAAGCAGCGCCTTTTGTTGCAGCACCAGCAGCGCGATATCTTTCGGCTCCAGCCAGAACATCTGTTTCTTGAGGTTACGGCTAAACACCCATGAAAAAATAAACAGCAGCAGGAGCAGCGCCAGACCGTACTGGCTCGCCTGCCACAGCAGGATGGCGTTGATGTTGGCAATGTATGAGTTGAGATAACCGACCGAGACAATGCCGATAACCTGGTGCTGGGCGTTAAAGATGGGTGCCTTGCTGCGCAGTGAAACGCCGATGCCGCCCTTACGCACCGAAATAATGGTTTTTCCCGGCAATATATCTGCATTATCGCCGCCAATCAGTGGCAAATTAAGGCGTTCAGGCGACTCGGAATGGTAGAGATGTTGCTCATGCACGTCGCCGATCTGATCGCGCAGCGGCTGGATCATGCTGACGATACCCGCAATATCGCGGCTCGCTACCCTGTCAGCCAGGCCGGGCATTAGCGCTATTTCACTGGCCTACGCGCGCGCTGCCCCAAATTGTGGTGCAGTTGCCGGTTGATAAAGTAAAACAGAATCGTGCCTAGCAAAGCCAGCAGCAGGCAGGAAAACAGCACCAGAGAGAGAAAGAGTTTCACCTGAAAAGGTAATCTGCGTTTCATACAACCTGTTGTAATAGGAAAACGGGAGCGAGACATCAGGGAAGACTATCACGCGATAATGCAAGCGATGACTGGCTAAAGCCAGAGTTGTGAACTGGCAACAATCTCACTACAGCCATCCGGCCGCTTAAGTGGTTAAAATAAATTCATTTAGGGTTTGCTAAATGAACCTCGCTATGTCTTAATAGCGTACTCGGTTTGGAATACAGACCTTATGAAAGCAGTTTTAGTGAAGCAGTCCTCAGTTAAGTGTTATCCAAAGATACCCTTCTTCCCGAGCTCCTCCTAAGCGCCCATAAGTAGTATCTCTGATACAGAGCCATCTTCTAGTGGCTCATAAATTAAGGAAATATCTATGTGTAACAAAATGACTGGTTTAGTAAAATGGTTCAACTCTGACAAAGGTTTTGGCTTCATCACTCCTGACGACGGCAGCAAAGACGTATTCGTACACTTCTCTGCAATCCAGAGCGACAGCTACAAATCCCTCGACGAAGGTGAGAAAGTCTCTTTCACCATCGAAAATGGTGCTAAAGGCCCAGCTGCTGGTAACGTTACCCCGCTGTAAGCCACGAGCATTATCAGATCAGCAACGCTTACAATAGCGATGAAGGTAATAGCACGAGCAGTGAAGCACTGCTGATAATAAAAAAACCCGCCCTGTGCGGTTTTTTGCATTCATTGCGCGCTGAGCGTACTCTGCCCGCTCGCATCCTCTAAATTTCTCATCCACACTTAGCCAAAGCCGTAGTCTGCGCACGCATTGTGCTTTACACTTTGCGCTGCAAAAACCGAGTAGATTAACGATTAAACAGGCGGTAAGGCGATGAACGGAACGATCACAACCTGGTTTCAGGACAAGGGTTTTGGATTTATCAAAGATGAAAACGGCGACAACCGCTATTTTCATGTGATCAAGGTCGCCAACCCTGAGCTGATCAAGAAAAATGCCGCGGTGACTTTCCAGCACACCACCAATAACAAAGGCCTGTCAGCCTTTGCGGTGAAAGTCATCCCGGACAGCAAATACATCTTTATTGCTGGTGAGCGCCTCAAGCTTACCTCGATCAAATCGTTCCTGGTTTACAGGGAAGAAGTGCCCGCCGATACCCGCATTGACAAAGAAAATGCCGTGCTCTCTGTGGGCACACTGTTGAACAATATCCGACCGAAAACAGCTGCTAAGGCGGGTGAAATGCGCTCGCTGAAAAAACTGGCGATTACCACCTTCCAGGGAACGACATTAATCTTCTCGGAAGATGAGATCGACATTGATGCCACGGTAAAACTGCTCAAGGTCTGAAAGTTGAAATATGCAGTCAGGCGCTAATGCTGGAGATTATTTATGAAAGAAGAAATTGCATTCAAATATTATGATGTTGCGAATGAGTACGCGACAGAATCCACCGAGCCGGTCAGCGAGTCAGAGCGTGAATCGCTGGCGCGCTATTTCCAGCTGCTGATTACGCGTTTGATTAATAACAAAGAGATCAGCGAAGAAGCGCAGCAAGAGATGGCCGTTGAAGCCGGTATCGACGCGCAGCGCTGGGGCAATGAGTAATGTGCTGAGGCTCGCTTATGGTCGAGCATCATCCAACGCTAAATCACTATCGAGGTGATTACCGCCTCGACAGATCCCGCTTACGACTAGCTTCTTGCGTTGATCTTCAAGGCTAATCACGCAATTGCAGACTTCCTTGCCGAAGTTTTTGAAATCCTGCTCCTGCTCCTGCTCCTGATTGCTCCATTCCGCCTGAATCGACTGTTGCAGGCCGCCTAGGTTGCCCATGATGGCCTGAAGCGGATTACTGCCCCTCGCCTGCTTGCTGCCCATCTCGTTCAGGCTGTCCTGCAATACCCCGCCCATAGTGCTCTGCACCATGACGTTCGCCGTCGGCGCGCACCTGATCGATCGCCTGGTAATGGAAGGTCAGGCCGTCGTCGTGGTGTTCAATGATGCGGTTCATCTGCTGTTTCAGCTGGCCGTTCAGCGTGGTCAGGCGGTTGCGCACATTTCTGTCGGAGCCAAGCTTCTCAACGATTACCTTATCCAGCGCCACGCGGCCCTTCTTCAGCCGCGATGAGGCACCGGTATCGCTCCACGGCAGATCGCGGCGCTGCGCGTTCTGGTAGTCGATTGCCTGCTGGCGCTGCGCGTTGTTCACCGCAACTTTCTGCCGGTTGAACTGCACATCGTGCTGCGAGGAGATTAGCAGGTTGCCGTTCGCGCCGACCACCTGCACGTTTTGCGGCTTAATCACGACGTCATCCTGCGGTTTAACGCTGCATTCCCAAGCAGCCTGCGCCTGCGTCGCTGCCAGCAGCAGTGCGGCGATAAGAGTTTTACGAACCATAATAATACTCATTCCGTGTAATCGCCTTCACGCGCTAAACGGTGAGGCGTCGGCGGCGCAGCGCTATTGATGACGGCCAGCGTACAGCCTCCGGAGCGTACTGAAGTACGTGAGGAAGGCGAGCACTGCCCGGAGTCAAAAGCGCAAGTAAGCCAGCCTGAAGCGTGCTTAACGCCTGGTAAAATATTAGTCCCACCAGACGTCGAAAAGCTCGGTAAACTGCACATCACTCAGTTGACGATCTTCCAGCCATTTGCGCACCAGCTCGTCGGTGCATTTGCCGGTCTGCTGCAGGCAAATCAGGCCTTCCCACACTAGCTAGCCGCTGCCGTCATAGGCCAAGCCGTTCGGCGCGATCACTTCGTTGATAAATGCGTCGACGGTTTTATCAATTTCCTGCTCTGACGTGCCGTCGGCGAAGCGCCAGACAACCGAAAAGCCCAGTTACTGAAACTCTTCGATATGCAGTTTTTTACGTAAACGGCGGCTGCGTTGTGTGGCCATTATTTAATCCTCTCAAACATTAAGTCCCAAACACCGTGGCCCAGTCGCTGCCCGCGCTGCTCAAATTTGGTCAACGGGCGCGTCTCTGGACGCGGCACGTAATTCTGTGTCTCTGACTGGTTTTTATAACCGTCGATGCTGCTCATCACTTCCAGCATATGCTCGGCGTAGGCTTCCCAGTCGGTCGCCATATGGAATACGCCGTCCAGCTTCAGCTTGCGTATCACCAGCTCGGCGAACGGCACCTGCACGATGCGGCGCTTATTCTGGCGCGCTTTATGCCAGGGGTCCGGGAAGAACAGCTGTACCATGCGCAGCGAGTTGTCCGGGATCATCTTCTCCATCACCTCCACTGCGTCGTGACACATCACGCGCAGATTCTCCACGCCCGCCTCTTTAGCGGAACCTAGGCAGGCACCCACACCCGGCGCATGCACTTCAATGCCGAGGAAGTTCTGCTGCGGGTTATTTTGCGCCATGGTGACCAGCGACGCGCCCATACCAAAGCCGATCTCCAGCACCACCGGCGCATCGCGACCGAACAGACGCTCCAGGTCCAGCGGCTCCTGTTGAAACTCTACGCCCATCTCCGGCCAGTATTGATCGAGCGCAAGCTGCTGTCCCTTCGTCAGACGCCCCTGGCGGCGCACAAAACTGCGAATACGGCGCAATGGTCGCCCGTTCTCATCAAATTCCGAAGTGATGACGTCATTAATCATGTTGTAGCCTGCTGAGTAGCCTGTTTGGGGAAAGGCGCATTATGCAAAGTTAATTTGCAGAAGCAAGCCCTTGCAATCTTCAGGTTTACACTGGGGCTGCGCCTGTGCTGGAATACCTGCTTGAGTGTAGAGTAATCACGGAAAATGTCCTTCTTATGATGCAAGCGCCGCAGTTCGCGCAACAGGTGCTGGATTGGTATCAGCGCTTTGGCCGCAAAACCCTGCCGTGGCAGCAGGAGAAAACTCCTTATAAGGTGTGGCTCTCTGAAGTCATGCTGCAACAAACCCAGGTTGCCACCGTTATTCCCTATTTCGAGCGCTTTATGGCGCGCTTCCCGACGGTCACCGACCTGGCCGCCGCGCCGCTGGAAGAGGTGCTGCACCTCTGGACCGGGCTGGGCTATTACGCCCGCGCGCGCAACCTGCACAAGGCGGCGAAGCAGATCGTCACACAGCATCAGGGCGAGTTCCCGCGCAACTTTGACGACGTTGCGGCACTGCCCGGCGTCGGACGCTCTACCGCAGGCGCGGTGTTGTCGCTGTCGCTTGGCCAGCACTTCCCGATCCTCGACGGCAACGTGAAGCGCGTGCTGGCCCGCTGTTATGCGGTCAATGGCTGGCCAGGTAAAAAGGATGTCGAGAAGCGACTGTGGCAGATCAGCGAGGAGGTGACGCCAGCAGAAGGTGTCAGCCAGTTTAACCAGGCGATGATGGATCTCGGCGCGCTGGTCTGTACCCGCTCAAAGCCCAAATGCGAAAGATGTCCGCTGAACAGCGGCTGTGTCGCCTGTGCCAACGGAAGCCAGGCGAGCTATCCCGGCAAAAAGCCGAAGCAGGTGCTGCCAGAGCGCAGCGGCTGGTTTTTGCTCCTTCAGGATGGCGACGACATCTGGCTGGAGCAGCGTCCACCGGTGGGGTTATGGGGCGGCCTGTTCTGTTTCCCGCAGTTTACTACCGAAAAGGCGTTGTACGACTGGCTACAGGCGCGGGCCATTGATGCAAAGCCTCAGCAGCTGACCGCGTTTCGCCACACCTTCAGCCATTTCCACCTAGATATCGTACCAATGTGGCTATCGTGGTCATCTGTCGGGGCGGCAATGGATGAACCAGGCGGTCTCTGGTATAACTTAGCACAGCCGCCTTCAGTGGGGCTGGCGGCACCGGTTGAACGGCTTCTGCACGAGCTGTGCCATCCGCAACAGCTGGCCCTGCACCGGCATGAGATCGAAGAGGAAAAGTAATGAGCCGCACAATTTTTTGTACGTTCCTGCAACGCGACGCCGAAGGTCAGGATTTTCAGCTCTACCCAGGCGAACTGGGTAAACGCATCTATAATGAAATCTCTAAAAAAGCTTGGCAGAAGTGGATGGCCAAACAGACCATGTTGATCAACGAGAAGAAGCTCAACATGATGAATCCAGAGGACCGCAAGGTGCTGGAGAAGGAGATGGTGAATTTCCTGTTTGAAGGCAAAGAGGTCCACATCGAAGGCTATACGCCGCCAGAAGCATAAATTTTAGGGCCTCAGCGTTGAGGCCCCTCTATTTTCCGGGTCAGGCACGCATTTACAATGAATAAGAAATTACTCGCACTGCTGGTGATCGCTCCACTTTTGGTTTCCTGCTCAGGAAAGAAGTCATCGCAGTATCATGAAGAGTGGGTAAAAGACACCAACGGCTTCAACATTCTGATGGGCCAGTTTGCGGCCAACATTGAGAATATTTGGGGTATCAAAGAGGTTCTGATTGCCGGACCAAAAGATTACGTCAAATACAGTGACAGCTATTATACCCGCAGCCATATCAACTTCGAAAGCGGTAACATTACGATCGAGACTATTTCCGGTAACGATCCGATGGCCAGCCTGCGCCAGGCGATCGTTAGCACGCTGCTGATCGGCGACGATCCGAGCAATGTCGATCTCTACTCCGACGCCAACGATATTGTGATCAGCAAAGAGCCGCTGCTTTACGGCCAGGTGCTGGACAACACCGGCCAGCCAATCCGCTGGCAGGGCCGCACGGGCAACTTCGCCGATTATCTGCTGCAAAACAAACTGCAACGTCGCGTTTCCGGCCTGCATGTTATCTACTCGGTCACTATCCCGATGGTGCCCAACCATCTCGACAAACGTGCACACAAATACCTGCCGATAGTGCGTAAAGCCGCCGAGCAGTATGGCGTTGATGCGTCGTTGATTCTGGCGATTATGCAGACCGAGTCGAGCTTTAACCCCTATGCGGTCAGCCATGCCGATGCGCTGGGCCTGATGCAGGTAGTGCAGCATACTGCGGGCGTTGATGTGTTCCGTATGAAGGGCAAGTGGGGCAAGCCGAGCCGCAGCTATTTGCTCGATCCCGAGAATAATATCGACGCCGGGACGGCCTATCTGTCGCTGTTGCAGAAGAGCTATCTGGGCGGGATCCAAGATCCGCTGTCGCGCCGCTATGCGGTGATCACTGCCTATAACTGCGGTGCGGGCAGCGTGCTGCGCGTCTTCTCAAGTGATAAGGATCGCGCGTTTAACGCGATTAATAATATGTCGCCGAGCCAAGTGTATAACACGCTGACGAGGCAGCACCCGTCTGCGGAGTCGCGGCGTTATTTGTATAAGGTGAGTACGGCGCAGCGCAGTTATCACAGGTTCTGATGAGGGCGAGCGGGAGCGTTCGCCAACGCGGCGGCGTTTGATGCGCGAACGGGTTTAGCCTGCTGCGCAGGCGGGCTCTGAGAAGGTTCTGCCCGCCAGGCTTTGGGCAGTTTCAGCAGCGCAGCTGCTGGCGTGCGTGTTAAGGGGCTCGCCAGCCCCTTTTAACAATCCCGGCTTCCGGCAGCCTCCACGCCGCGCTACGCGCGGTTCCTTCGTTGCTTACGCCGGCCGCACGGACCGCTCGGGACAGGCCGTCATGGCCGCCGTGCGCGCCTCAGCGTGCCGGATGCATCTGACACTGCCCCGCCTGTAAGCCCTGATTTTTTTATTAACGGCTGTGTGGTCTGAATGCTGGTTCGCGCTGAAAGCTATGAGGCTGCTTATGGAAATAAAAAACTCACAGCGAGGTTTTGGGGGCCATCCCATCCGCTGAGCGGAGAGAGGATTTCAGGATGAGGCGACAGGACATCGCCGAAAGCGCGGGCTAGGCCAGGACGGCCTGTCCTGCGCGGTCCGTCAGAAATCCTGACGGAGCGGGCGGATGGGATGGCCCGGAGCCGGCGAAATGAAACCGCCTCGCTGTCAGGCGAACGAAACCTGCTCAGCGCCCGCCTGCGCAGCAGGCAACCCGCCGCCGCTACCGCCCCGCCTGGCGGCCCTCCACCATCATATTCGCCACCAGCTTCTTGCGCCCTTTCCCGTCATCCTCGGTATACACGCCCTGCAACTCCGGCGAGAAGCCCGGCAGCTGATTCACACCCTCCTCCAGCGCCAGGAAATAGCGCTGCACCGCGCCGCCCCACACTTCACCCGGCACCACGCAAAGCACGCCCGGTGGATAAGGCAGCGCGCCTTCGGCAGCGATGCGCCCTTCGGCTCTGGCGATTGCCACCAGCTCAACATCGCCGCGAATGTAGGCCTGATGCGCATCCTGCGGATTCACCTTAACCGCCGGGAAACTCTGCTGGCGGAACATCGCCTTCTGCAAATCCTTCACGTCAAAACTGACATAGAGATCGTGCATCTCCTAGCAGAGCTGGCGCAGGGTATAGCCCTTATAGCGCGCCTGGTTCTTGCGATAAATGGTCGACGCATCTTGCCAGTGCTGCCCGTTCACCTGCTCCGGCACAAACGGCAGGATCATCTCGCAGCGATCAAAGATCGCCTTGCGTGCTTCGATGCCGAGCGTGACGCATGACTGCCACAGCTGGCGTCCCGCTTTGCCCTGATGCATTTTGGCATTCACATCCAGCGCCGCGAACAGTGGATAAAACGGGCTGGTGGAGGCGTGCAGCATAAAGGCGTTGTTTCACCGCTTGTGTGGACAAAAACGTTTCTGGCAGCGAATGTAGTTATCTTTTTTGTGGATCTGCGAGGTTTGCGAAAAGCCCGCCAGCTGTTTGTGCACCGACTGGGTGACAAAAATGCCCGGATCTTTCTCAGTCAGCTCCAGCGTCAGCGGCGAAGTGCCTTCCATCACCGGGATAAACTGCTCATAGCCAAGCCATGCGGAGTCAAACAGGATGTAGTCGCACAGATGCCCAATGCGATCTACCACCTGCCGCGCGTTATAGACCGTGCCGTCGTAAGTGCCGAGCTGGATGATCGCCAGACGGAACGGCCGTGCTTCACCGGCGCGCTGCGGCGCAATCTGTTTGATTTGCTCGCGCAGCTAGGCCTCGTCAAAACAGTGCGCGTCGATGCCGCCGATAAAACCAAAGGGATTACGCGCCGCCTCAAGATAAACCGGCGTCGCGCCCGCCTGGATCAGCGCGCCATGATGGTTCGATTTATGATTGTTGCGGTCAAACAGCACCAGATCGCCGCGCGTCAGCAGCGCATTGGTCACCACTTTATTGGCGCTGGAGGTGCCGTTAAGCACAAAGTAGGTTTTGTCGGCATTAAATACCTTTGCCGCAAACTTCTGCGTATCTTTCGCCGAGCCTTCATGGATCAGCAGATCGCCCATCTTAACGTCGGCGTTGCACATGTCGAAACGAAAGACGTTCTCACCATAAAAATCAAAAAACTGGCGGCCTGCCGGATGCTTTTTGAAAAAAGCACCGCCCTGATGGCCGGGACAGGCAAAGGTGCTGTTTTGCATATCGACATAGCGCGTCAGCGTGTCGAAAAACGGCGGCAGCAGGTTCGCCTCATACTCTGCTGCGGCAGCTTCCAGAGCTGCCCACTCTTCCGCCGAGCTGTTCAGCTCACCGGCCACGCCAGGCAGATGCAGCACATCCTCTTCGTAAGCGTTAGCGACAAATACCGGCAGTATGGCGCAACAGCGCCAGCACGCCGCTGCGCGTATCAGCCAGCGAAACGACTACCGCCGCCACGTCAGTAAAGTCGGTATTGTCCAGCGTCACTACGTCACGCCCGGTGTTCAGGGTAAGGCTTGGGGCCACAGCAGCGCTGGCGGCAATTTTCAGTGGTGTCATAACACAAATCCCCAACGGTGAAGGATTAGTGGGTGCCAGAGGCACGGCAATGGGGAAAATTCCCCGCGAATAACGTCAGGCGGAAGCGCAACAAAAGGCAAAGCCGCACCCGATAGACATCAGTAAAGCCCAGATCGCGTCTGTCTTTACGCATGCCCAACAGCGAACGTTTAGCTGGCCTCACCGCATGATGAGAGGGAAGTGCTTAGCGGAGATAGCAGAGGAGATCGCGTTGCGCACGGGGCAAAGCGAGCGGAGGCAAGTGCGGTTACGCATTGTTCCGACCATGACGGCGTCCTCAGTAGATAAGGGAAAACATGCGCAATGATGTCATTTTTTTAGGTAATGGACAACTGCGCCACTGTTAAATAAATCATCAAAATCGAAACAAATCAAGCGATTGATATTAAATGACTTTATTCAAGTACCATCATTATAAATGCTTAAATATCTTTATGTTGTGAAAAATCATTCAAATAAAATAGCCAGACATTTCGGCAAAGTACCTCTTACCCGCCCAGAAGAGTAGACTGACTCGCATATTCCCCTTTTGCCGGAGGCTGCATGTTTAAAGCATTAGTCATTGAAAATGATGAGCAAGGCTACCGCACCAACCTGAAAGACTTCAACGAATCCCAGCTGCCCGATCACGACGTCACGGTTGACGTTGCTTACTCCACGCTGAACTACAAAGACGCGCTCGCCATCTGCAATAAAGGCCCGATTGTGCGCCAGTTCCCGATGGTGCCGGGCATCGATTTTGTCGGGCGCGTGACCGCCAGCCGCCATCCTGAATGGCAGCTGGATGATGTGGCGCTGCTGACCTGCTGGGGCGTAGGCGAAAAACAGTGGGGCGGCCTAGCGCAAAAGGCGAGCGTCTCTGGCGACTGGCTGGTTGAAGTGCCCGCCACGCTGAGTCCGATGCAAACCATGGCCATCGGCACCGCGGGTCTGACCGCGATGCTGTGCGTGATGGCGCTGGAAAAACAGGGCATCACGCCAGATCGCGGCCCGGTGCTGGTGACCGGGGCCAGCGCCTGCTGTGCGCCCAGCGCATAGACGATCTGCGTGACGTCGCCGCCGATGGAGATGACGCGCTCCGCCGCCAGCGATGGCAACGCCAGCAGCATCAGCTAGGGGATAAGGTGTTTCATGCCGCCTCTCCCGCCGCGCTCAGCGAGGTCACCTGCTCGCGCCAGAGCGCCTGCTCCGGCGTGCGTTCGCTGCGCTGGCCGTAGAGCTGCGCGATCTGCGTGCCGTCGGCGGCGAACAGCTCCAGGCTGGTAACGAAGCCATCGCTGCCCGGCTTGCGCGTCACCCAGCTCTCATGGATCTGGTCTGCCATCAGATGCAAGGTGAACTGCGGGTTGAACACGTTGAGCCAGTTATCCATCGGCACCACTTTTTCTACCGCGCCGGTAAAGATCTGCGTGCAGCCGCGATTGCCGACGAAAATCATGATTTCGTTGCCATCCTGCTGCGCCAGCGCCAACAACCGTGCCAGCGCATCGTTATCTACGCGCCACGCCAGATCGTCGCCTGCCGCACGGAACGCCTGCGGCCGGGAAACGTTATGGCGCTTCAGCAGGCCGAAGAACTGGTGCACGTCGGTCATTGCGCGCCACTCGCTGTCGATAGCAGCGGCGTCGATGTCACGGGCAAAGCTGGCGGCGGTAACGGTTTCCACGTTCAGCGCAGCCGCCGCATCGTCAATGAAGCGCGCAACCAGCGCCTGCCAGGCGTTCATATCGGTGTGATCGGTAGCGTAGATTTTTAGCACCGCATCGCCGTGGCGATCGAAGATCTGAATGCTCTGGCGTTCGCCGTGCGCACCCTGCTCGCGCAGAAAGAACGCGCTGCGCCACTGGCCGGTAAAGATACGCAGATCGGCATTGTCGACCAGCGCATACTGGGCGCGGCCCGCGTAGCGGGATCCTAGGTTCTAGGAGCCGTACAGCTGGCTGGCGGTCGGGAACTCAACGCCGCGTTTATATTGCAGCTAGGTGATGAGCGCAGGGGTCGGATCGTACTGTAAGGTCAGCGACGGCAGCACTTCGGTATCGCTGTTGCCGTCGCCGTACAACGTTTCCAGCTGCTCTTCGGTCAGCACGCTGCTGCCGGTGGTGAGATCGGACAAATTGCGCGGTTTGGTGTTCTGGTACATTACGCGCACGCCGGGGATCACCGCGAAGCTATGGCTGTCGAGATCGACGTTAATATTGTCCTGCACATAACCGGCAACGATATAGCTACGGCTGTTGGCCTGCGGCTGCATGATCACGCTGTACTGGCTTGGCGCTGGTGACTGGCGGAACGGGCGCTCGGTGTCTTACGTATGGCCGTTGATTCCGGCGCTGAGCTCATGGCGGCCCACGGTTTTCGTCGCGCGCTGTCAAAGCCGAGGCTGTCGGTGTTGTAATCCGAATAGACCCTTTCATACGCGCCGGCGCTGCTCGGCATAAACGTATTGTCGTGCAATTCGGTTTTCTGCCAGTAAAGGCGCGTGGTCAAGGTATCCAGCAGGTCGTTATAAGGGCGTCCACTCATCCGCCAGGCTGACGCCGAAAGGGCGCGTGTCGCTTTGCTGCTGCGAGGTGTCCCAGATAGTGTTGCCCGAGGTATCCCAGCCGTCGTAGTGGGTATGGTTGGTATTGTGTTAGTAATCAAAGGTAGCGCTCAGCTTGTGCTGATCGTTGGGCTGCCAGATGCCGGAGGTCATAAAGGCATTGGAGTGCCAGTTGGCCGGATACGCGTCTTTCACGCCGCTGTTGTTTTCGGTTTCCTGGCCGTCGCGACGGCTGTGAACAAACAGGCCGCGCAGCTCATCGTCGCCTGCGGCGGCCGTGATGCCGTTGTGCCAGCTACGGTTGGAGGAGTCGTAGTTGCTCTGATAGCCGAAGTACATGGTTTTGGCGCTGCTCAGGTAGTCGTCGGCGCTTCTGTTATGGAAGGAGACGTTGCCGCCGATCGAAGCATTCGGCTGGTCAACCGCCGTCGCGCCCTTTTCAATCTCAACGCTGCCAAACATGTAGGGAGCGATGTAGTCGCCGCGAACGATGCCGAAGGTGTTGTTACCCACGCGGCCAACGTTAGGGACGGCCGGTCGCGTCTGGCAGCGGAATGCCATCAACGTCCAGCCCGACACGGTTGCTCTCCAGACCGCGGATGTTATAGCCTGCGCGGGCGAAGCCGCTTTTACCTGATGAGGAGCCGCCCGCCGATCCGGTTGCGCTGATCAGCGGCTCGTAGCGCATGATTGAGCCGAAATCATTCGCCCCGCGCTTCTGCAGCTCATTAGCGGAAATCGTGGTTTTATTTCCCGCTTTGTGTTTTGGCGCGGTGACGGTCATGACCGCATCGCTGGTACTCTTTTCCGTGGAAAGCGTATCGCTGGCGGCATAGCCGCAGGCGGCATGAAATAGAAGAGGCCAGCAGCGCATATTTAAACAGTCGCTGTTGGGTCAATCCCTGAAACATTGAGTACATGAGCGCAAATACCTTATTGATTGTTAGTATTTACTCACCTATTTGCTGTCAGTAGCTAAATAACGGTTTTGCACATAAAACCGTAATGAGAACAGTGATTTTGTTATAAATTATTTGGTGCGAAATGTAATGTAAGTGGTAATCATTACCAACTAGTTTTACATTAAGATGTATCTTACACCGCACGATTTGTTAATCTGCGCTGTGCCTGACTCTTTTAACGCCGCTATGGGAAACTGCTATGACTGAAAAACCATCTGTCACTATTCACTACTGCACCCAATGTAACTGGCTGCTGCGCTCCGCCTGGATGGCACAGGAGCTGCTGCACACCTTTGCGGACGATCTGGCGGCGGTCACGCTCAAGCCAGGCACCGGTGGGATTTTCCTGATTACCATGAATGAAGAGACAATTTGGGAGCGCAAACGCGACTGCGGTTTTCCAGACGCGGCGGCGCTGAAACAGCACGTGCGCGACGTCTGCTTTCCGGATCGTTCGTTAGGTCACGTCGACAAGAAAAAGCCCTGAATTAGCTGGCCGCGATTTTATCGGCCGCCGCATTCAGCGCCTCAACGATCTTTTCCAGCGCTTCCGGGGATATATCCTCCTGCAACAGCCGGGTGTTCAATGCGGTGCACATGCGGTGGATCGCTTGGTCAACGTCGGGAATGCTGCGGTTATTGACCAGAACGGCCAGCGAAGAGAGCCGTTCAATCAGATGTTCGACATGCGCCTGCTGCTCAGCCAGCAGCGCTCGGCCCGCTGCATTCAGCGTGTAGGCTTTACGTGACGCCTGCGCATCAACCACGCGGATGGCGTCCATCTCTTCCAGCAGCGTCAGGTTGGGATAAATAATGCCGGGGCTAGGCGAGTATTCGCCTTTGGAAAGCTCTTCAATCGACTTGATCAGCTCATAGCCATGTGCGTCATTGTGTTCAAGGAAGTGCAGCATTAACAGGCGGATATTACTGGCATCCAGCATTTTTTCACGACGTTTACGGCGACCGCCGCATCCTCCGCGTGGAGCGGAATCCTGATGACATGATAAAGCAGGATCCTGTTTCATTGCCTGCCTGAGGGGAGTCTTTACGGGAGGGTGATAGTAGTCCGCGGCCTGGCAAAATTCAACACGGGCGGCGGTAACGGCTTATTTTGCGTGCCAGTAAGCGACGGCGCGTACAAAGGTCGCATCAAGGCCGCGACGCCCGATAAAGTAGTCGCCGAGCGCTTTGACGAAGTAACCTTCACCGGTCAGCCAGATAAAATAATCGTCCTGCGGCACGGCAACCTGATCCAGCGCGGCGATGAACGCGTCGAGATTATCCGCCTGCATCGCGCCGCTGCCGAGCCAGTGGGCGTTCACATCATTCAGCTCTGGCAGGTAACCGCGCCCCGTGGTCTCATCCACATACGCAAACAGGTGCAGCTCCTGCGCCTCGGCTGCCGCCTGGCGGCGTTTAAACGCGGGCAGGCCGGTTTCATCACAGACGTAGAGCTGAAGGTCGGCACCACCAGCGAGCCGCGCGGACCGCCCATCAGCAGCCGATCGCCCTCTTTCGCCTGCTGCGCCCAGCCGCTGGCAACGCCGCCGTCGTGGATATAGAAATTAAGCGTCAGCGACGATTCACCGTCAAACGCCAGCGGCGTGTAGTCGCGCGCAGGCGGACACACGCCGTCCGGCCAGACGATGCCTTCATCGGTCATCTGCGGCAGTTGAAGCGTCGCGCCGCTGTCTTGTGGAAAAAACACTTTGATATGGTCATCAAAACCTGCCGAGTTAAAGCCTGCCAGATCGCTGCCGTGAAAGGTAATGCGCCAAAATTCATCAGCAATCAGCGTTTTGCTGGCAACGGTAATATGGCGAAAACGCAGCACGTTATGCACGCGCTGCGGCGCACGGCTTTTAGACGGGTGTAATTAGGATGCATGGGTTCTCCTTTTGCACAGCCGGTATGCGCGACCAGCTACGGACATCAATGCGTGAGAAGTCAGGAATGATTCTCATTTGAGGCACTCAGATTACTCATGATATATCTTACATGCAAGGATGGATTGTGCTATTTACGCGCAGCCGAAGCGGTGCGCAGGCAATGACCTGCACATGCAAAATAAAAAAGGCAAACAGAGGCGGCGCTACAGATCAGCGCGCGCCGGCATCAGGCGTTATCGTTCCAGGCGTCAGGCGTGAAGTGCTTTTGCGACTGCTGCGGCAGCGCATTGTCTCCCAGAATTTCATGCTGGGTCGGCTGTGCGTGCGGATGCAGACCTTCGGGCGGCGTGAAGGGTTCAGCCATTTGAGCACTGGCAAAGAGCGGCAAAGCAGAAAGCGCCATAACAAGGAACAGCGTGGTTAGTTTCATAGTTTTCGTCATTTTATGTCTGGTCCAGAAAGAACCAATAGGCAGATGAATATCCAGCCCGGCACGTCTTATGCACGATTTCCGCATGGCTTCCAAGTTAAGGCAGGAATTTTACGCCAGATATGGTCTTTATTTTATAAAATCGTGCGGTTAATCACATTTCACTGCACGAAAAGGCACTGTTAACTGCGCGAGACGGGAATGGAGAACATGCCAGCAAGCGCATCGGGTGCGGAGGCTTTCATATCCAAGCGCAGTAGATCTTTACCCTGGCGACGCGCCACGCCTAGCGCAGGCAGGTGCACATAGTAGAGATCGGCAATAAAGCGCGTTAGCTCTTCCGGCGCACCTTGCGAGGGAATGGCGGCGTAGAGGCCGCGCGCCGAGGTCCAGTTAACGATGTGTGACCCCATGATATCGGCGTGCTGGCTCTCCAGCGCCTGGAACAGGCTGATGTGCTGCTGTTCCGCCGCCGAGTGTCCCGGCCCGTACTGAAAACCCCAGCCAGCCGCGCTCGACGTGCTGACCGGCGAAGCGCACAAAGCTGCGCGCCTGCTGCGCCACAGTCTGCGCATGGTCGTGCACGTAGTCGCCAAATTTGCACTCCCACTCCACTACTTCACCGCGCAGTTGCAGTTCATCGCGCTCCACCAGCTGCGCCTGCATCATTTCGCCGTGAATGGAGATTGGCCCGTGGAGGCTTTGCAGCTGGAGGTCAGGCACGCGACGGAATGCGCCGGGCGTGAGCGAGAAATGGTTTTTGAACACGCGGGTAAAGTTTTGCTGGTTATCGAAGCCGAAGCGCACCGCGATGTCGATCAGCGGCATGCACGTCAGGCGCAGCGCCATTGCCGACATGGTGAGGCGACGCTTGCGCGTGTAGGCCGCCAGCGTCTGGCCGGTCATCTCTTTGAACATGCGCTGCATGTGCCATTTGGAGTAGCCAGATTTCAGGGTAATCAGATCGATATTAAGATCCTCGGTCAGATTCACCTCGATCCACTCCACCAGATCGCTGATGTACTGTTTTTTTACGTTCAGGCTGAGCATTTCGGTGAGGGTCGTAGAAAGTATTGCGACATTAGTCACATAAATATAACAAAAACGTCTTATGCATGTAAGGAAAGGTAAAGAAATCGCAAGCAAAGCAGAGAAAAGGCATTTAAGGCTTAGCCTGCGAAGGGAAGTACAAAACGTTGTCTGTTATTAGAGGTGCACGCGCGGATGGCATGGGCCGATCGCAAAGTCGCTTTACGCATCCCTGCTCGCTCGTCCCGCGACATCCTTGTCGCGGGACGCTTTGCTCTTCGGTCCATGCCAGCCGCTCAGTTAGCACTCTGCGGCCTTTAACAGGAGCGGAGGGACTAGTGGCTTCGCATACCCGCTGCGGTCATCATCATCCGGAACAGCGTCTCCACCACACCGAGCGCCAGCACGCTTGCTCCATAGATCACCACCAGCCACAGAATACGCTTCCACCATGGGGCCTTAGGTTCATTGCGGTTTTTCACGCTGCCAGCCTCAGTCTGCATATCAATGGTATCCTTCGTCTGCTTTGACTTTCCCGCGGAACACGTAGTAGCTCCAAAAGGAGTAGCCAAGGATCATCGGAATAATCAACAAACGGCCCACCAGCATAAATGCCTGGCTAATCGCCGGAGAGGCTGCCTGCCAGCAGATCGTCACGGACGGTGGAATAATGTTCAGCCACACGCTAATTCCAAGACCGGAAAAGCCGAGGAAAATCAGCGCCAGCGTCAGCAGGAACGGCGAATAGTGCGCCTCGCGCTTAATAGCGCGAATAATGCCCCATGAGCAGAGCAGCACCAGCACCGGCAGGAACCAGTAAAGGTTCGGACGGGTAAACCAGCGCTGCGCAATCGCATCGTGGCTGAACGGCGTCCACAGGCTAATAATGCCCACCACCAGCAAGGCAATCACCAACGGCGTTGCCAGCGCAGACATCTTACGGTGCAGGTCATGCTCGGTTTTCATAATCAGCCAGGTACAGCCCAGCAGCGCATAGGCGATGACCAGACCCACGCCGCAGAGCAGCGGGAACGGTGCCAGCCAGTCCAGCGCGGAACCGCTGAAATGGGGGCCCGTCACCTGAATACCGTCAAGCATAGCGCCGACCGCGACGCCCTAGCTAAAGGTCGCCAGAATGGAACCCGCTACAAAGGAACTTGTCCCAGAATGCGCGGTGCGATTCGGTAGCCTTAAAGCGGAACTCAAAAGCCACGCTACAGAAAATCAGGCCAATCAGCATGGCCGTCAGCGGGATAGAGAGCGCATCGGCAATTACTGAGTAAGCCAGCGGCAAGGCACCATAGAAGCCCGCGCCACCCAGCACCAGCCAGGTTTCATTACCGTCCCACACCGGCGCGACGGTATTCACCATCATGTCGCGCTCAACCGGATCTTTGTTAAAAGGGAACAGCAATCCGATACCGAGATCGAAGCCATCCATCACGATATACATCAGGGTGGTGAAAACGATAATCGCAAACCAGATAATGGAAAAATCGATCATCTTACTTTCTCCCTTCCGTTTCCGGATGTTGCAGGCTTTCAGACTCAGCAGACAGCAGACGCATCGGCGTTTTATCCTAGCCTGGACCACCGTGGCGCACATCAACGCCTTCGCCGGTAAACGGGCCTTTCTTAATCAAACTATAATTAACAACCAAAGCACAGCGGTAATTTTACGCGACGCTTAAGCCAATTGCTGACGCGAATTTATAAGAACTCGCACCTGACAAACAGAAACAGTCTGGGATGCAAAAACTATAATAGTCTTTTTTGATTTTGGTCATTGTTTTTGTCCGTAATTACCTATTTCAACACCAGGTTTTAGGTTAATTCACAAGCCTTAATGTGACATTCTTGTTATTTGTTGTTGCATGATTATAGAAGGGAGCGGCAGAAAGCGCGCAGCACTTTGTAAGTCTACAATGCCCTGTTTTGGCGTATTACTTTATCAATATCGGCAACAGAAAAGCGGTCAATCCTGAAGTTTAGTATAGCCCATAATTAATGCAAATTAAGCATTTAGCCTGTGAAAAACCCTTTTTAAAGCGTTACGTTTAAAAAACACCACTTATTGCACCCTGCCATTCTCAGTAATTCCGCCACGCTTAATTAGTGCGGCGGGAATGGATGAAATAAAGTTGTTAATAATGGTTAAACATAACGCTGCGTTAATAAGAGATTCATCGCGCCCGTTTTCATAAATTGTTATTGCGCATTCTCGCCTTGCTTATTTCCTCTTCAATTTCCCTGCATTGTGCGCTGGCCCTGGGCGAGCGGACGCTGTTAACAGATTGCGGCACCGGGTTTGCCAGCCGACGCTGGCTGTGCTCTGTTAGAGCCTCTGGTTAATCTACGTTAAGGAACCCCTATGGCACGTCTGACCGCACACTATTTTCCCCAAGAACTGCTCGAGCTCTATGACTATTACGCGCACGGCAGGATCAGCAAGCGCGAATTCATCTCAATTGCCGGTAAGCTGGCGATTGGCCGCATGACCGGCGCGACGCTGCTTAGCCTGATGAGGCCTAATTACGCATTAGCACAGCAGGTGGAATTTACCGATCCCGCCATTAAGCCTGAATACATTCACTACCCATCCCCGCAAGGGCATTGCGAGGTACGCGGCTATCTGGTGCGTCCGGCACAAATGCAGGGCAAAACGCCTGCCGTGGTTGTGGTGCATGAGAACCGTGGACTCAATCCCTATATTGAGGATGTGGCGTGGCGCGTGGCAAAAGCGGGCTATATCGCGCTGGCACCAGACGGGCTGAGTTCGCTGGGCGGCTATCCTAGTAACGATGATGAAGGCCGCGAAATGCAGGCGAAAGTCGATCCCGTCAAACTGATGAACGATTTTTTCGCTGCGGTTGATTTCCTGACGCACCATCCAGAAAGCAGCGGCAAAGTAGGCATCACTGGTTTCTGCTACGGCGGCGGTGTTTCAAACGCTGCGGCGGTGGCGTTCCCTGAGCTGGCGTGTGCGGTGCCCTTCTATGGTCGCCAGCCTAAAGGCGCGCATCAATGCACCTTTGCTGCTGCACTACGCCGAACTGGATACCAATATCAACGCAGGCTAGCCTGCCTATGAGGCGGCGCTGAAAGAGAACACAAGGTGTATGAGGCCTGGATCTATCCCGGCGTGAACCACGGCTTTCACAACGACTCCACGCCGCGCTATGACCGTGCGGCGGCGAAACTCGCCTGGGACCGTTAAGCGTTATCTCGCCTGAGGGAGATGTGCGCCGTCTGGCAACGGCACGCCATAAGGCTTTATCACGCTGCGCCAGAATACGGTCAACGTTGAGTTCCAGCCAGTCCGCCAGCCCGACGACCTGCCCTTCCAGCCGCGGCCCAGAGGCGTCAGGCAATATTCGACGTGCGACGGCACGACATTATAGGCGATGCGCTCGACGAAGCCATCTTCTTCCATATGGCGCAGGGTCTGCGCCAGCATACGTTCACTGACGCCGCCCACGGCGCGGCTCGCTGAAACGCAGCCTGTTATTACGCAGCGCAAGAAAGATCAGCACGCTCCAGCGGCTGGTTACGCGCTTAAGCACCTCGCGCGACGGGCAGTTTACGTTCAGCAGCTCGCCGCGGCTAAATTTTTCACTCATCTTTTCAGACATTTGGCACTCTTTTCTCAAACTAATAAATCTGTAGGTACTTACGAAAAGTTCTCTTATCTCCTACTCTTGCTTTCAACAACGTTAAACGCAAAGGATAAAGAAAATGATTGCAATAACAGGCGCAACCGGCCAGCTAGGCCGTCTGGTCATTGAGGCTCTAATGAAAAAATCTATGGTCCCCCCCATTTTTGCAACACTGATTTTTGACTAATGGT
>JAUHTP010000090.1:0-2757 GCA_031332935.1 Candidatus Pantoea bathycoeliae
TGTGCGGATTTCGATATCCGTCGAGGCCATCTTATGCCCCCTTGATTTCCAGCACCTTGATAGCGTTGGGGTCAATGAGTCCGCCGCCGAGGTACTTGCTGGTATGCAGCTTGAAGAAGCCCGGCTCGGTAATCGCATCTGGACGGGTACGGGTGCCAGTCTCATGGTCAACGATGGTATAACCGCGTTTGAAGTCGCCTACCGCCAATACGGGCTTACCCGCTGCCGCATCCGGCATGTATTCGAGGTAATGCACCGGGTGGCCTAAGAGCATATCCGGGTCGCCTGCTTGCATCCGGTCGCGCCAGATATAATCACCGTTACCGTTCTTCAGCTTTTGCAGCAGGGCGGCGGTATTGGAGTTCATCACCCATACAGCATTTTTGCGGTATTGCTTCTTCAGCTTGAATATCAGGTCGATGAGTTCATCAGACGTTGGTGCAGTCCCGGTCGTGACCAACTTTTCCAGTGTGCCGAATGCCCGTTCCTTGTCGCCTTTGGCATCACGGGGATAGACCAGAAAACCTTTTGCTTTCTTGCTGCCATCACCTGTAACCAAGTCTGTTTCTTCAGTCTCGGTGAATGTGTCGGCGATCTCTTCGGTCAGCCAAGAGAGAATATCGACATCGCTGAAATCAAGAATTTCCTGCGTAGTCTTCGGGTAGGCATATATCGGGAAGAGCTTAATGCTGACCTCTTCCAGTTTCGGAGACGCGGTTTCGCCACGCTTTTTCCCTTCCTCGCCGTGCGCTACCGCCGCGCCCCCTACGGAGACGAGTTTTTTATATTCGTTGCTGTGAACCCGCTTCACGGTACAAATCTGGCGCATCTCGGAGTTATCCATCAGACGGCGCATAATCTGCTTATCGAGTTCGGGGATAACCGTGTAACCACCATCAGCCGGAACGCTGGTTGATAATGAACGGGTATCGCCGGTCATTACATAGTGGCGTAATTCTTCGTTGGTGAGCGGTTGGCTCGTCGGGGTAGTGGTGTCGGCCTTTGAACGCGCTTCCTCGGCAATAGCTTCATAGCGGGAAATATCGATATGCAGCGCGTCAGCCTGTGAACGTAATTCATCAAACTGTTTCGCTTCTTCGTCATTCAGGCTGCGCTTTTCCTGCTCAGAGTGCGTTAATAGGGTCCGCATCTGTTCAGCGACAGCCGCCTTTTGCTGGCGTAACTCGATTAGTTTTTTCATGATATCTCTGTCTGTTTGGGAATACACCTGCAACACCAGAAAAAAGCGCAGCGGTTACTGTCTGAGGATAACCGCCGCCATCCCAAAAAGTATTGCAAGGATTTAGCTATGTCTGAGCTGAAGATATTTTACAACTGTCGAATGCAGAAATAAATATAATCACCGAGGCTCTTATTCAAAGTGAACGAAAATAAACAGTCACGAAAGAATATGAAAAGCATTTATTTATCCAGAGACGATTAAACTTGTCGTCAGCGCTCGTAAATATTCTCTTTTTGTACGAATCTATCCATCTCAAGCGTGATATCTGCCATCGCAAGACAGCCCTCGACAAAGCCCTCTGCGGCCTGTAGTCGTTTGATAAACAGTTCCTTAGAGATACCTAGGCTGTTAGCAATGGTGCGCACTGACTGGCGCTTTAAGTAATGCAGATGGATAAGTTTATGGTAATAACTGTTGTAATGTTTTAACCGTCTGATAGCTGAATCTATCTTTATTCCGTCATCATCACAGCAACTCGGTAATGACTTTCTTCTGGATGGAATCACGCCTTTGGCTAATATCGAGGTAGTCTTCCATTTGCCATCAATACCATCATCCGCCGCCCACGCCCCCCACCTTTCAAGCACAAGCTGAATATCCCGCATAACAGGGCCTTAATGTCAAAAGAGGATGGGCTATTTTAGCATGGCTATCCGTATATCGGCATCGAGTCCTCAATCTTTCTTGTGACCTCGAATATGGATTCAAGCAATACCTCCTGATTCTCCATTCCGCTGCGAATGCGCTGTAGCTCGATAAGCGTCAATACCTGATAAACATGCTCGGGTTTGACGCCGCTATTAATCAACGTCTGGCAATCTGCCCGCATGTGCTGTATTTCTCGTGCTGATAATGGCATGTCCGTATCTCCTGTTAGTGAGGTGCCTAATCATGTATCCCGGCGTCGTCTGTAAGCTGGGTAGGCCAGCCAGAGAAGAGGCTTTTCCTTTGGCTGGTGATGTTGGCTTGGCTGATGTGCCGGCATCGACGATAGATAAATCTGCTCTTGCCTGAAACCTATTTATTTAGATAGGCGAAAAGTGGTGGTTTCATGGGTTTCAGTGGTTTCAAAAAAACCATCCCATTGATATATAATGGATTTAACAAAAAAACTGAAACCCATACCCCCCATTTTGAAACCCATCAGCCCAATCTTGAAACCACTCAGTGGTAAAGTCATTTCTCTTCGTCAGCATATGTGTTTTGCATTCAGTGGTTTCAAATCACCCTAGATGGGTTTCGCATGGGTTTCAGGAGGAAATAATAAATCCATAAATATCATGAGATTATATAAAACACTTACATTTGAAACCACTGAAACCCATGAAACCCATACTTTTTGCTCACGTGAAAAACTATTCTTTTTCCTCTTCGGCTGTAAGCGAGACTATCAGATAGGCTTTTTGCTGAATGCCGCCTAAGTGCTCAAGACGAGGGGTGAGCACCTGATAGCGCTTCCGTTGGGTCTGTAAATTTTTTTGTGTAAATGGCTCCATCGCTTAACTGGAGATTCG
>JAUHTP010000091.1:0-2704 GCA_031332935.1 Candidatus Pantoea bathycoeliae
GACCCCTCCTCAAATTCCACGACCGCACCGCGATGTGGATATCTGGCTTTCATGTGCTTCTGGGCGGAAAGGGTGATTTGCTCTTGGTACTGGGTCAGCGGGCTTAAATCTAGCGGTGGTGCTGGTTTGCGTTTGCTGAGTTTTTCCCATCGGGATGGATATTGCTGTTTCTCGGGCTTCAGACCTAATACCCTGTCAATGCGTGATGTTACAAGGCCATTATCGACTTCTTCGGCCCTGCGCCGTTTTTGCCGACGGCTCCGCGCATTATCTTTTACGACAGGATTAATTGATTTACCGTAAACGATAGTTGCTTGCATGTTCACCTCCAACAGATGGTTTTGGTGGTGTGGTGGCTGGTGCTGATCTCCGGCTTGCGGTTATTTCAGACTCTCACGGGGATTCATGGCACCCCGCCGAGCAGCTCTTTTCCGCGATAGCTGCAATGTCTCTAGCACATCCGCCTGTGCATTCACCACACCCTAAAAACATCTGGGCAAAGGTTCGGCACGTTTCAGTGCCTTCCGTAGAGCGCGAGGCTCGTTGTAAAGATCATGAGATGTTGTTCAATCTCGACGCCACAAGAATACAAGAAACATTGTCTTTGTGTAAACAGCAGAGTTTGTTTTCCTACTGATATAATTGTTATATTCTTGTTTTTTCAAACAAAATATTTTCTATTTATTTGTTTTTTTGTGGGAGTATAAGAACAGGATCATGCATGCGAAGGGATCTGAAGGGGATAGGATATAGCCGTGTACAGAGCATGCAGACAAAAAAACCGGCTCAACGGCCGGGAATATTGAACTATTTTCGATATCTGATCACTGCATACCAGAAGACAAATCCGACAATTTCTACCTCATTTTCGTTAGCTTCTTCGTCTTCATGCTCGTTACGGTTAAAGCTACGGATTAGTAGTTTGCCACCAGGGCGACGATAAAGTTGTTTAATGCGCTTGAGACCATCCTGATTGATAGCATAAAGCTCACCATCCACTATTCGCTTATTATTTATGTCTACTGCAACTGTTGCGCCATCTGGTATTACAGGCTCCATGCTGTTCCCAGCCGCAGGGAAACAGATTACACCCGAACCATCGGTAGAGGCTCCGACACGTCGCAAAGTAGCTTTGGAGAACCGAAGTTTAAAACCGTTATAATCAACTTCATGCATTCGACCATCCCCGCAAGCAAATTCGATGTCCTTAAGAAACGGAACTTCGACTTCGTCTCCCGGAAGAGGTGTTCTTCTATCCCAAGCATCAACAGTTCCCCACTCAGCCTCTGGTGGAATCTTTGAATCTGGATGGTGGATCGTTGGCGGAGGGCCTTCGCCAGAAAGTAGCCATTTGATGCTGCAATTGAAAACTGCACAGAGTTCTGGAAGATAGCGTGGACGCTTAGTTTCTCCATTTTCTAATTGCTGAATTGCCTGTTGAGAAGTGCCTACTTTTTCAGCAAGCCGGGCTTGCGTCCACCCTAGCTCCTCTCTACAGTTTTTAACCCGTTCGGCAATGCTCATCAATCCCTCACGACATTTTTCTATCCATCGATCATTACAAGAAATACTGTGCTTGACAAACAAGATATATTAACAATAAAATACAATTAAGTTTGTCAATGGAGGCAAGAATGAATACGCTTTCTGAACGTCTAAAGCGGAGGCGCACAGAGTTGAACTTAACTCAAGCTGATCTTGCTGTTATCGCGGGGGTTAAGCAGCAGACTATCCAGCAAATTGAATCAGGCTCAACTAAACGCCCTCGCTTTCTGCTTGAAATAGCTAGCGCACTGGAGTGCAACCCATCTTGGCTGCTATATGGTTCCCAAGGTGGCCACGCAGTCTAACCAGTAGCACCACCTTCACAACGGACATTCGTCCTACGGAAGGCACTGAAACGTGCCGAACTCAACATCCCACAGTACCAACTCACTGTGACTAGCTCACGGCATTGTCACGTCTATTGATTACCACACAAAGGATTATCTCCGATGGAGAACGCAAAGACACGCAAAAACTCTGCGATTGAGTTCATCAGTCGTCACCTCGTTACAACAGCCTATCAGGCCATTGTACGGGTGCGCCAGACCAACATCGCAAAAATACTTGATGTAGCCGATTCAACCATCCTGCGCCGCTCAGAGAAGCTCACCGAGACGATGGATATCTTAGCCGCCAGTGGTGTGCAGGATTTCGTCTTTGAAGGCGAGAAGAAGCTTCCGCTGGATGAATACCGCTACCTGCTTCGTTCAGCGATGGAGTTAGCACGGATTCATCTGGTGGGGACAGAAGAAAATGCCCCCGGCACGAGCATGCTGGAGGCGTAGGTACACATAGCGAAGATATTCGTAAGTAGCGGAGGAATCATGAAGCCACTACATGAAAAATGCAAGCAAAAACATCATCATCCGCCGGATTATCCCGGCGGCTTAGAGGACATCGCCCAGCGCAATACGGCTTTCGGTAAGCGTCTGGTCGAAGAATTCCGCAAGTTGAAGGAGTGTCGTCATGACTAACGTGGCCTATGCCTATTTTAAATCGAAAGATGAAGAACAGGCGGTATTTATGACCGGAAGCGATATTGGTTTCACTAAATGGGACAATGAACTTAAAGAAGCATTGCTACGTGCTCCTATCACATTCCGGCAGGCGTTGTTGAATAAATAGATGCGCAGCCATAAAGGCTGCGGATTCTCTTAAC
>JAUHTP010000092.1:0-2631 GCA_031332935.1 Candidatus Pantoea bathycoeliae
TAATCACAACAATTTTAAAGGGGCCCTCGTACCTTGTCGGCTCCTTACTCCGGTTAGTACCCACTTTCCGGTACACCACGGTGCCAATTCTTAGTCTGTTCATGGGATCAATGATTGATAGGTTCTCCCGGGTAACACGCTTGCTTTTCTCCCGCTCCATTTTGGCCCGCGTTTTCCCCCAGATCCTACCGAGTGCCACGTGGTTATCCCTAACCATATTGCCCACCTCCTCATCCACTACCGCGCCCCCGCTGTCTCTTCTACGCGCCCGAAGACCGAAAAGGATTTCTACTGGGGAGAACCCCGTCGCTGAATGGATTGAATGATTGTATGCTATGATTGCCCTCGGCATCGCCTCATCAGGTGGCAAACACTTGTCCACGTGATACACTCGTAAATGGTCGCTAAGTGTACTGTGCAGCCTTTCAATGGCACCGCGACTCTTGGGGTGTCCCGGCGTATTTAGGTGCCATTGGATTTCAAGGGCCTTCATTCCTTCTCTAATGGCGGTGTTATCGAACTCCCGACCACTATCCGATGCTATCCTATCTGGCACACCATAGAACTGGACCCACGTACGTAGGGCTTTTAACACCGCTTCCGCCGACTTCTCCTGAACGGGGAACGCCATAGCGGCTTTACTAAAAATGTCGAGTATCGTTACCCACTTGTGTCCTTTCCACGTAAAAGTATCCACTTGGAGGTCAGTGAGGGGCGCGACTGCTGTGGGGGTTTCCTCCTGTTTTCCTTTCGGCGGATGCCGATCATACTTGGTCGATTGACAAACTTCGCACGCTGCGATTACCTCTTTAATTGTCCTGGTCATACCCCACCAGAAATACCGACGCTTCAATGCCTGAAGGGTCTCATGCTCTCCCCGATGGTTCGTTTTGCCCTGGTGGTAGGCCGTTGTGACTTCTTGTTGTCTCTCCGCATCCCGAATTGTTTCCACCATCAGCTCACACCGTATAAAGGACCTGTCAACCCCTATCTGCTCCGTTCTCCACAGCCTCTGTATCTTCTCCCACACTACCCCATTCCCAACGTAAAGGTGATGAATTTTCCCCGGCTTGGACGCATCCTTTAATGCCCTGCAGATTTGGTCCTCTCTCACTCCCGGCTGCGACCATATGGTGGTAATCTTAGCCCTGCCGTATCTTCCATATTCCACTTTCATCAGGCCTGCGGTCTTCGTCTTCCAAATGATCTGACGGGGTTTGTCGTTGATGATTTCCTCCCTTACTTCCATTTCCGCCGCTCTCTCCCTCGCCGAACTCTCCTCTCCCCCGGACTGCTCTACATCCCCGATCCCTGATGCCCCCTGTATGCCCTCTCCTTCTGGGGTCCATTCACGCAGAAATTGTCTTACCCCGCCTGATGTTTCCGCGTTGTCTTCTTCAATCGCGTTAACCATTACTGCGCGAGACAACCAGTCAGCGACCACATTTTCTTTGCCTGGTTTGTAGACCACATCCATATTGTATTGACTGAGTAGCTCCTTCCACCGTGTGACTCTGGAAGAAGACTCTTTCAGTCGTCCCACCCATTGTAACGGCCTGTGGTCAGTATGAACTGTGAATCTGCTACCAAATACATAAGGGCGAAAATGGTCTACAGCCCAGACGATGCCTAATAATTCTCGCTCTAGCGCACTATATCTGGTTTCAGCGTCAGTTAAGCGTCTGCTTGCATATGCCACCGGTCTTTCCCCTTTTGCCCCTGCCTGCGACAATACTGCCCCTAACGCATATTCACTTGCATCCGTGGTGATCGTGAATGCCCTAGTGAAGTCCGGGAATGCCAGCACCGGTTCCTTCTGTAACCGCTCCATACACTTTCGAATGCTGTTCTCCATTTCGGGGGTTATTACCACTTTCTGCCCTTTTTTGAGAAGGTTATTTATAGGCACTAATAGTTCTGCCATCTCCGGAACGAAGCGGCGGTAATAATTTAGAGTACCCAACAATCTCCGTATCCCCTTAATATCTCGCGGAATTGCCATCTTGCTTATCGCCTCTACCTTCCTAACATCTGGCTTCACCCCTTCCTTTGTAATGGTGTGCCCCAAAAATTTTATTTCCTCCTGCCCCAACAACGTTTTTTCTGCGGCCAACTTCAACCCAAACTGCCTAATGCGACGAAACACATCCTTAAGGTGTCCGATATGCTGTTCCCTTGTCTTACTGAATACGAGTAGATCGTCCATGTACACCTGGCACATGGACTCGTCGACTCCTCGCAGAAACTCATCCATTAATCTCTGAAATGTGATCGGCGCATTTTTCAACCCAAAGGGCATTCGAGTAAACTCGTAATGCCCCCTTTCAAAGGTGAAGGCTGTTTTCTGCTGATCCTTCGGGCTCATCTTAATTTGGTGGTATCCCGCCTTAAGGTCGAGTGTGCTAAACACCGTGGCTCCACTCAATCTGTCGAGAATATCGTCGAACCTGGGCAACGGGTATTTCTCGTCCAACGTATTTTCGTTTAACTTGCGAAAGTCCACCACGACCCTATATTTTTCCCGACTATCCCCGTCCGGACTCTGCTTTTTTACTGCCCATAATGGGCTATTAAACGGTGAGGTGCTATTAACAATGATGCCCTGTCGTTTCAAGTTCTCAAGCTCCTCCC
>JAUHTP010000093.1:0-2554 GCA_031332935.1 Candidatus Pantoea bathycoeliae
CGAATCTCCAGTTAAGCGATGGAGCCATTTACACAAAAAAATTTACAGACCCGCTTCTGGCACACCAATCACTCGCATCCCGGGAAAAACCAGGGTGTGGTATTGAGCGGCGAAAATAATTCAAAGAAAGCCATCATCGTCATGGCTGAAATCATCAGCCCCCCTTTCTAACCGTTGTCATCGCCATCCTGGCTATCAGCCATCGGCGCAGTACAGCGTTCGCGCGACGCTGAAGCCATGATCCTTATCAGATAAACATTTAATCGTGAAAGCACGACAACAAACCATTACGACATCCTTAAACGCTCAAGTAACCAGGTTTTTCGTCTCCCGGAGCGCTGCGTTCTGACCGCAATCGATAGCGCCTTTTTTTGCCCGATAATCACGACCATTTTTTTGCCCCGCGTCACCCCCGTATAAATCAGATTTCGCTCCAGCATCAGGTAGCTCTGCATCGACAGGGGGATCACCACACACGGATATTCTGACCCCTGACTTTTATGGATAGTCGTCGCATACGCCAGTGAAAGCTCATCCAGCTCATTAAAATCGTAATGAATTTCCCTGTCGTCAAACTGGATAAGCGCCTCAGCGTCCTCCGTGTCTATCGACAGAATGATACCAATATCACCGTTAAAAACATCCTTGTCATAATTATTAATTACCTGAATTACTTTATCACCCGGCGAAAACGTCCGGCCATAACGCGTCATCTTCGGCTCGGCGTCGCCATTGAGCTGAGACTGCAGAACGTTATTGAGGCTGTGCGTGCCCGTCCCTCCCCGGTTCATCGGCGTCAGTATCTGTATATCCCTGACCGGATCAAAACCAAATCGGGCCGGCAGGCGGCATAAAACAATATTCAGCAGTTTGGCCTTGATCTCTTCGGGCGTCTCCGCAGTGATGAAAAAGAAATCACTGTTTTCCCCCTTTTGGGTCACGTCAGGCACGCGCCCGGCATTAATGGCGTGAGCATTGGTGATAATCTTAGAGCAGGCCGCCTGTCGGAATATTTCTGTTAACCGGCTTACAGGTATTTGCTGGCTGTTGATAATATCGGCCAGCACATAACCAGGGCCCACGGAGGGTAACTGATCAACGTCACCGACCAATAATAACGCCGCATGATCCGGCACTGCGCGGAGTAATTTATTCATCAGTACAATGTCAACCATCGAGGACTCGTCAACCACCAGTAACGCCGTGTCGAGGGGATTGTCCGCATGACGCTTGAAATCAAACAGCCGGGGATCAAATTCCAGCAGACGATGAATGGTGGTGGCCTGCTGGCCGGTCGATTCACTCAACCGCTTGGCTGCCCGGCCTGTTGGCGCACACAGCGTGGTGTGGATCCCCTTTGCTCGAATGATATGCAAGATGCTGTTAATCACCGTGGTCTTACCGACGCCAGGTCCCCCCGTGATCACACTGACCTTGCTATTCACTGTTTTTTCGATGGCAATATGCTGAGAACCAGACAGGGTTATCCTGTTGCGTTTTTCAACCCAGGGGATCGCCTTGCTCAACGCCAGCGCGCCCCAGGGAGGGAGACCCGCCGCCAGGCGTTTCAGATGCCCCGCCACGCCTTGCTCTGCAAGGGCAAGCGGCGTCAGGAACAGCCAGATATCGTCCTCGACGGGTTGCGCAACAAGATGACGGGCAGCAAGCTCCGTCGTGATAGCCTCCTGTATAATCAACTCAGGAATAGCGAGCAGCTTATGCGTCTGATGAATTAATGCCGTCTGCTCTTCGGCGCAATGCCCCTGTCCGGATAACTCCTGTAAAACATGGCGTACCCCTGCCTGTGCGCGAATAAGGGAGTGCGGATCAATGCCCATATTCTGCGCAATCTGATCGGCGGTCTTAAAACCAATGCCGTGAATATCTAACGCAAGCCGATAAGGATTTTCGCGCACCGTCCTGATGGCCTCATCACCATAGGTTTTATATATTCGCACCGCCCTGGCGGTGCCCACACCGTGCGACTGCAAAAAGACCATGATCTCCCTGACCACTTTCTGCTCGGCCCAGGCGACGGTAATCTGTTGCTGGCGTTTTTTTCCTATCCCTGACAATGCCAGCAATCGCTCGGGATGGCGCTCTATAACATCAAAAACGGCATCGCCGAAAAAACGGACCAGCCGGCGGGCAAAGCCCGGTCCAATCCCTTTTACCATGCCAGATCCCAGGTATTTCTCCATACCTTCCTGCGTGGTCGGGATAATGGTTTTCACCTGGTGGGTCTTGAACTGCATGCCGTGGTTAACATCATTAAACCAGACACCCTGGCACTCAATATACTCGCCGGTCGTAATGGACGGGGTATTGCCGGTGACGGTAACCAGATCCCGATGGCCCGCCACTTTAGCCCTGACCACAAAAAATCCCGTTTCCTCACTGTGAAACGTCACCCGCTCAACGCTGCCTGTCAGGTGTTGAAGTGAAGACGGGTCATGGCGAAAATTATTCGGCATCCTCCTCCAGCGCAGCCTGCTGGCGACAATGATCGGCACGGCATCGTGCCCAATGGTCATTATCTGATCGCGTGGACTGC
>JAUHTP010000094.1:0-2424 GCA_031332935.1 Candidatus Pantoea bathycoeliae
GAGGAAAAGAAATCAACCGAGATTCCCCCAGTAGCGGCGAGCGAACGGGGAGCAGCCCAGAGCCTGAATCAGTTTGTGCATTAGTGGAAGCGTCTGGAAAGTCGCAGGGTACAGGGTGATACTCCCGTACACAAAAATGCACCTTCTGTGAGCTCGATGAGTAGGGCGGGACACGTGATATCCTGTCTGAATATGGGGGGACCATCCTCCAAGGCTAAATACTCCTGACTGACCGATAGTGAACCAGTACCGTGAGGGAAAGGCGAAAAGAACCCCGGCGAGGGGAGTGAAACAGAACCTGAAACCGTGTACGTACAAGCAGTGGGAGCCTCTTTGTGGGGTGACTGCGTACCTTTTGTATAATGGGTCAGCGACTTATATTCTGTAGCAAGGTTAACCGTATAGGGGAGCCGCAGGGAAACCGAGTCTTAACTGGGCGTTAAGTTGCAGGGTATAGACCCGAAACCCGGTGATCTAGCCATGGGCAGGTTGAAGGTTGGGTAACACTAACTGGAGGACCGAACCGACTAATGTTGAAAAATTAGCGGATGACCTGTGGCTGGGGGTGAAAGGCCAATCAAACCGGGAGATAGCTGGTTCTCCCCGAAAGCTATTTAGGTAGCGCCTCGTGAACTCATCTCCGGGGGTAGAGCACTGTTTCGGCCAGGGGGCCATCCCGGCTTACCAACCCGATGCAAACTGCGAATACCGGAGAATGTTATCACGGGAGACACACGGCGGGTGCTAACGTCCGTCGTGAAGAGGGAAACAACCCAGACCGCCAGCTAAGGTCCCAAAGTCATGGTTAAGTGGGAAACGATGTGGGAAGGCCCAGACAGCCAGGATGTTGGCTTAGAAGCAGCCATCATTTAAAGAAAGCGTAATAGCTCACTGGTCGAGTCGGCCTGCGCGGAAGATGTAACGGGGCTAAACCATGCACCGAAGCTGCGGCAGCGACGCGCAAGCGTTGTTGGGTAGGGGAGCGTTCTGTAAGCCGTCGAAGGTGTGCTGTGAGGCATGCTGGAGGTATCAGAAGTGCGAATGCTGACATAAGTAACGATAAAGCGGGTGAAAAGCCCGCTCGCCGGAAGACCAAGGGTTCCTGTCCAACGTTAATCGGGGCAGGGTGAGTCGACCCCTAAGGCGAGGCTGAAAAGCGTAGTCGATGGGAAACAGGTTAATATTCCTGTACTTGGTGTTGCTGCGAAGGGGGGACGGAGAAGGCTATGTTGGCCGGGCGACGGTTGTCCCGGTTTAAGCGTGTAGGTGTGTGTTCCAGGCAAATCCGGTTCACTTTACCCTGAGGCGTGACGACGAGGCACTACGGTGCTGAAGCAACAAATGCCCTGCTTCCAGGAAAAGCCTCTAAGCATCAGGCAATACGAAATCGTACCCCAAACCGACACAGGTGGTCAGGTAGAGAATACCAAGGCGCTTGAGAGAACTCGGGTGAAGGAACCAGGCAAAATGGTGCCGTAACTTCGGGAGAAGGCACGCTGGCGCGTAGGTGAGGGGACTTGCTCCCGGAGCCGAGGCCAGTCGAAGATACCCGCTGGCTGCAACTGTTTATTAAAAACACAGCACTGTGCAAACACGAAAGTGGACGTATACGGTGTGACGCCTGCCCGGTGCCGGAAGGTTAATTGATGGGGTTATCCGCAAGGAGAAGCTCTTGATCGAAGCCCCGGTAAACGGCGGCCGTAACTATAACGGTCCTAAGGTAGCGAAATTCCTTGTCGGGTAAGTTCCGACCTGCACGAATGGCGTAATGATGGCCAGGCTGTCTCCACCCGAGACTCAGTGAAATTGAAATCGCTGTGAAGATGCAGTGTACCCGCGGCAAGACGGAAAGACCCCGTGAACCTTTACTACAGCTTGACACTGAACACTGTTCCTTGATGTGTAGGATAGGTGGGAGGCTTTGAAGCGTGGACGCCAGTCTGCGTGGAGCCGTCCTTGAAATACCACCCTTTAATGGCTGGTGTTCTAACGTAGGCCCGTTACCCGGGTTGCGGACAGTGTCTGGTGGGTAGTTTGACTGGGGCGGTCTCCTCCCAAAGCGTAACGGAGGAGCACGAAGGTTGGCTAATCCTGGTCGGACATCAGGAGGTTAGTGCAATGGCATAAGCCAGCTTGACTGCGAGAGTGACGGCTCGAGCAGGTGCGAAAGCAGGTCATAGTGATCCGGTGGTTCTGAATGGAAGGGCCATCGCTCAACGGATAAAAGGTACTCCGGGGATAACAGGCTGATACCGCCCAAGAGTTCATATCGACGGCGGTGTTTGGCACCTCGATGTCGGCTCATCACATCCTGGGGCTGAAGTAGGTCCCAAGGGTACGGCTGTTCGCCGTTTAAAGTGGTACGCGAGCTGGGTTTAGAACGTCGTGAGACAGTTCGGTCCCTATCTGCCGTGGGCGCTGGAA
>JAUHTP010000095.1:0-2367 GCA_031332935.1 Candidatus Pantoea bathycoeliae
GTATTTGTTCAGAAGTTGAAGTGTGTGCGTCTCTATTATTTCCCTAAGTTTCTCTCTTTTTTTAAAAGTATTTACATCTTAGTATTTAAACTGGTGCCGAGAAACCCGGGAATGTAATAAGAGGTTCCTTATTGCTTTGTTTTTCCACACTTCATTTTTTTACCTACATTGGCATGCTCCGGCCTAGTACCTGTCTCCAGTAGTACGTGAGATTCAGCAAGAGCTCGGACTAGCAACACCCGAAGAGATGCCGCCCGCAGAAGCGAGTTCAGACATGATGCAGCTGGAGTGGATGCGGGTACGTACAGCTACTGCTACGTACCTCAAGAACTCCATATCTGAGTTGGAAAGATTTGGTGGTGAGTTGGGACACCTAAATCACTTCTTAAAAAGGGGCTAGCAGATAAACAACTTAATGGAAGCCAGGATCTCCGCTGGCCTGGTAGATCCTCTGGACGCATTAGAACTGAGAGCGTCGCAAGCAGGAAGGGTGAGACGTAATGTCTTGAACCATATTCAGGCGGATGAGTTGACAGGGTGGGAGGAGATCGTAAGGCGGCTCAAGAAGGCCTATGGAGGTGGGCGTTGGTCTCCTGAAGAAGATCTTTACCGACTCTTCACTGAAGTAAGGCAGTCCGGACAGTCAGACTACGCGTTTGCTAATAAAATGCTGTCGCAGTACATAGCCATCTAAGAAAAGTTAGTTGAAACTATCGGACAGGCAGAGGCAGACCATCAGCTGGCGATATTTGATAAAATATTGAAGGTCCAGCTGGCGAAAAACAGTAGAGCCAAGGAAAAGTTTGCCGCCGAGAAGACGTTTCTAGACTGCGTCAGAGAGACCATGGACAAGGAAGCCAAGGAGCAAGAAGAAGACGAGTGACATTGGGAAGAGGAGTGGAGGCAGCCCAGCCCTAGGCATCGTAGGGGCTTCCGCAGGCCCACGTCACCGAACCCAGTCCAGTCACGCCCACCCAGGAGGGAGGAGCGGGTATCTCCGAGGAAAGAAGAGGTGAAAAGGAAACCAAATAGGAGGCCGCGCAGAGTTGAGAGGCGCTGTTATGAGTGCAACAGAGCGGGCCACATTACGGCCAATTGTCCTGTAAAATGCTTTGAGTGAGGGGAAAAAGGTCACGTCACTAGGGCATGTCCGTGGTTGTACCAGAGGAAACCAACTCGCCCAGAGCCAATGGAAGTGAATCAGATCGTGAAGAGAAGAGGAGGAAGGAGAGAGCAGAGAGGAGGAGAGCAGCCGACAAGGAGGGGAGGAGCCAGAAAGGAAACCCAGATTTGAGGAGGCGCGGGCAACCAAGGTAAGAGACTTGAAATTCATAATGTGTGGGGCGTATGGGATAGGTTGCCCATAGTAGAGGGGAGGCGTAGTGGAGTGAGAGCGCTAATTGATCGAGTACTCTTGTAAGCAGGGGGATGCTGAGGGATACTGATGAGGTGCGCAAATGTAAGTGCTCAGTCACAACCTTGAGCGGCCCCTGTACAGTACTGGGGGAGTATAGGTGGAACCTGTATGAGCTAACGGGGTGTGATGCAGAGGCAACCGTGCACGTTCTCGAAGAGCTTGCCCCCCAATATAATGTCTTGATCAAGTGCGACGTCCTTGACACAGTCGGGTTCCAGTTTCGGGGCAGTCGGGGACGATGGGAGGTCAAGTTAGGAAACAGGTCACATCGGGGAAAGTTCTGTGCGGTACGGGCAGGTTTGAGGGCAGCCACGCTGCAGGCGGAACTCGGAGACACTGAAGCGTTACTTGAAGAATTCCGAGACGCGTTTTACCAAGGGGACGGGCCGCTACCGGCAACGGGCCGAACGTTACACGAGATCCACCTAAAGGAAAATAAGGTGACGTATACAAAAGGCAGGAGATACCCTCAGTCCCTCACAGCAATTATTCAGAAGGAGATTCAAGAAATGCTGCGCAGCGGAATCATTAGGGAAAGTACTTCTCCATTTAATAGTCCTCTGTGGATAGTGAAGAAGAAGAAGAAGCCGGATCCACAAGCGGAAGCCGCATATCGCCTCGTAATAGACTACCGCCGGCTGAACGAAAACACGGTGGACGAACGCTATCCGTTACCCCGCCTAGAGGACATGTTGGATAAGTTATCGGGCGCTAGGGTTTTTTCAACACTTGACCTTAAGTCGGGGTATCATCAGGTCCGCATGCGCCCGGAGGATATCGAGAAGACGGCGTTTACGTTCGGCCGCGGCCATTACGAATTTCTCAGGATGCCCTTCGGATTGAAAAATGCGCCGCTAACATTTCAGCGCCTGATGGACGAATTTCTGCGCGGTCTGGGGGAAGATTTCTGCCAGATTTACATGGACAATTTAATCGTATTCAGTAAATCA
>JAUHTP010000096.1:0-2315 GCA_031332935.1 Candidatus Pantoea bathycoeliae
TGAGGTGAGAATATCACCTCCGATCAGGTGGCCAGTATCAGTGTGCCACTACACTTTCAGGTTTTGTCATCCTGGCCGTATCCCTGCACAGCGCGTTCAGCGATCCCGTCCTTTTGCCCAGTACGCCATAAAGTTAATCGCCTCGTGCGCCACGCCGCGTTCGCCTACAAGATGACGTCGCAGCAGCTTCACCACCGTGGATTCCGCCGCCACCCAGCCATAAAACGCGGTGCTATTGCTGGTCGCTTTATCCCACAGCAGTTCGCCATCCCCTTCTTCCTGCACTTGAACGTGATGCACGCTTTCCAGCACGCGGGCATCGCGTTTCACCGCGTCAATCAGACATTCGCCGTGGCTTGCGCCATGAGGATTACGCGGCAGCCAGGTAATCTGCGCAAAGGAGAATGCGCTTAAATCAACGCAGTCGCCCGCTTCCGGCACTTCGAAAAACGCCTGTACGCGCGGCGGGTTCGCCTGCGCTGCAAGACGTTCAAGGATCCCGCGCGCGGCGGGCAGCGCCGTTTCATCAGCGACGATCAGCGTATTGCGTAACCCCGGCGGCGGCGTCCAGTCATAGCCGCCGCTGTCCGCCTCATGGGCGGCGTTCGGCGCGACAATTTGAATCGCGTCGCCCGGCGCGGTGTTGATTGCCCACGCCGACGCGGGCCCCTCCAAGCCATGGCGGACAAACTCAACGGTCACTTCCTGGCTTGCCGGGTCGACGTGGCGCAGCGTGTAGGTACGAACCACTGGTCGCCTGGCTTTTTCCATGCTCTGCACCGCCTGATACCACTGCACGTCTCCCGACAGCGACGGCGGCGTGCCGTCTTCGGATGGAAACAGCATTTTGATACGCTGATCGGGCGAATCCGATTTCATCTGCGCCACCTCCGGCCCGCTGAACACGAGGCTTAGCAGCGACGGTGAGATTTCGGTTTTACGCGCCAGCTGCACGTTGAACAGGCGATAGCCCTGAACTCCAGCCATAACTTTTCCTTACCCTTAGATTACGGAAGACGGTGAACGACGACGGCTGCGCCAGATAACGCCAGACACCCCGGTGAATAGAGCAGCGGTGACAAAAGCCGTGACCAGCAGCGCTACGCTGATGCCGATTTGCGAGACCAGCGGCACGAGCATGGCGCAAAGCCCGTAGCCCAGCGTGTGGCTGGTGGCGACCCAGCCTGCGCCCGCGCCGTCGGCAAGCTTGTCGTTTAGCAGAAGCTGATAGGCGGGCGTCGCCAGCGCAGTCCCGAAGGAGAGCAGCGCGCAGCCGGGATAAAACAGCCACAGCGGCACGGCTATCATCAACGACAGACCGCATAACATGAGCGCGCCGGCGCTTAACAGCAGCGCCATCGGCGTTAGGCGCTGGGGGCGCAGCACGCCAAACTGGGCGATCAGCGATGCCACCGCCGCCACGCTGAGCAGCCACGTCACCTGATGGCTAATCGCGGCGGTATCTGTGGCGAACTGGCGGGCGAGCGCGGGAGACAGGCCAAGCTGCATCAGGCTGACGGTCGCCGACAGCAGCAAAGCGCAGAGAAGATACGGCAGGCAGGCAGGTGTGAGGCGCGCGCTTTTGCGATCGGCTGCGGGCTGCGGCGGCGTACCCGGTAAACGCAGCAGCATAATAAGCGCCAGCAGCGGCGCGACAATCAACAGCGCCATCGGTGCAAGCGGATGCAGCGTCAGCATCGCCGCGGCGCACAGCGGCCCGAACAGTCGACCGCAGCTTAATCCCGAACTGATGGTCGCCAGCGCCGCCATTCGTTTCCCTTCCCCGGCGCGCTGTAAGGCCCAGACCTGACAGGCCGGAACCATCGCCGACACGGTAAGCCCGTAAATAATCCGCGCGATAATTAACAACCCGATGCCCGCCCACGGAGGAATGGCGTGAATCACCAGCAGCGCGCTGCCCAGGCCAAGCAGCGCAAAGCTCGCGCCGTATCCCCCCAACGCCCAGAGCACCACCGGTTTGCTGCCCCGGCGCGCAATCTGTTTTCCCCACCACGGCGACGACGGCAGAAACAGCATTGAGCCAAGTGTTAATAGCACCGCCCAAATCGACAGGCTGAGGTTTGTCTGAATGACCAGAACCGGGATCGCCACCAGCAGGCCATTCTGCCCGACGCCAAGCAGCCCCGCGCTGAACGCCAGTGGCCAACAGGACAAGGATTTTTGCGGCGTGTCCGCTATCTCAAGAGAAGTCACAATGTTGCAAATCCATGTAGAGATTGTGTTTGTTTGTAAAAATATTTACACTTTTGCCAGACCATGTTTCCCTCCGGGGAATGTGCTGGCAGTTTCCATAA
>JAUHTP010000097.1:0-2245 GCA_031332935.1 Candidatus Pantoea bathycoeliae
CGAATCTCCAGTTAAGCGATGGAGCCATTTACACAAAAAAATTTACAGACCCGACAAAACCGCCACAGCCAGCGTTTGCGTTTTTCCACCACGGGCGCGTTTCTGATTCTGGCGATTGCTGCTTTTACCTGCGCTTTTTCTTCTCCCTGCGGAAACTGATAAATGTTACTCATTTCCCACCCCTCTTTTCCGCCAGTGATTTTTTAATCTTGTAGATTTCTCGCTTGCCCTTCTCTCTATGCTGCTCTTTTTCTTCCTGCTCTGGTGTCAAGTTTCGGTTATTAAAAATCACTACATCGCGCTCTGCATCATAGCGAAGAGCATAATCAGGTAAGTCGTTTGTCTTTGCCAGTTGTTTGACATTATGTCGAAACATCTTAAGAAGGGCTGAACTACCTGTTTTCATATGTAACTTCTCAAGAGAGATAGTAAACTCCCCCTGACTGCCACAATGTTTTCTGGCGATTTCATAGATGCGCCGATCTATCGCCTTTCTTATTCTGAAATAGTCATGACTGATTTTCAATACCTTCTTCTTATGCAATGCCTGATACAGCCAGTCAGGTAAGGTTACCTCTACCATGCCGATATCGAGCTTGCCTTTTTTTTCTTCTAAAATAACCCACTTATCAATCAGTCCAAAATTTTCTGTTTTCCTAGAATCATCAGAGTATATGATATTTGTTTCGATTCTAGTCCCTGCAAGACGAGCTAATGCCTTTCTTAAATCATCGTATGCTCTACCACTTTTATCTCTGTTGGTCGTAACAAAAAAATCATAAGGTGTAAAACAGACAGTTCTACTGATTGGCTCGTTATTATTCATCGCCTCTTGCAACTTAGATATCGCATAAATCCAGACATCCTTGTCAAAAACAGTCGCTATACCTGCCGAGTTAGGTTTTATAGTAAGGCTAACATTTCCTTGTCGATATTCCCTATCATTCGTGTCGCCCCCTTTAAGGGCAAAAAACGGATGCTCCATGCTAGCCATCTCATCACGAAAGCTGGATAGCTCAACCTCATCTGCGATAAAAAAATCTAGCTCGTGCTTACGGGGACGTAAGGTTTTCAAGTTGCGCGCTCTCGTTTTGTCAGTATGATCGGCCATAGCCTCAACCCCTATCTACGTTAGGGTTGCTGGTTAGATACGGTTAGGTGCTAGTAACATCTAGCCGTTTCGCTATTCGGCTTTTAAAAACCGAGAATATATCGGCTTCTAGAAACCACAACGATAATATATCGGCTTTTAAAAACCAAGGCAAGAAAAAACACCGCTCCAAGATGTGGATAACGTAAAAATCATTCGGCTTTTAAAAACTTTTGAATCGGCTTTTAAAAACCAACTATCGGCTTTTAAAAACCAACTATCGGCTTTTAAAAACCAACATGCCGTAAAACTCTTTTTATTTCAGTATACTACAAGCAAAAAAAAACCTTAACTGTTTTAACTCATACATAACTGATCTGTTAACCCCGATTTTGCCCCCTGAAGCTGTGGATAACTCTGGCAGCAACGAAGGGACAATTCGCGGAGTTTCGCTAAACACCACTGTTTGTCATCATCGTGCGCTTTTTAAGCAACAGTGTGAACGTGCTTCCTGTCACTACAGATGCTCTTCCGCTTCCTCGCTTTGGCTGTTCGTTCCTCGTCGCTCCGCTCCTGCGGTACGCCTCAGCCAAAGACTGCGGCGAGCGGTGACATTTAACGGGAAGGTTTTCTTTGGCTCTAAAACGCGTTGTAATGGCTTGGGAGCGATTCTTTGGTGATCGGAGTTACCTGAGACAAAAAAGACGGCTTAACAGCACTGGCGGGCCTACAGACGCTCATAGGACGGACTCCTGCGCGGCGCAGCCTTTCAGACAACAAGGCAATCTTTGCCGACGTGTAAGAACTTCAGTTATACTTCCCGAAAACAGGAGAGTCCGCACATGGGTCAAGTCGCATTTGATACGCAAGAGTTCGTCGAGACGCTGGAGAACGCCGGTTTGCCGAAAGACCAGGCGAGAGCGATTTCTATTGCCGTGCGCAAGTCTCATGAAGTGGCGGATTTGGCGACCCGGCGTGACCTTGAGGATGCGAAGAAGGATATCGGGGCTAGATTCGATAAGGTCGATGCCCAGATAGCTGAGGTGCGCAAAGACCTGTCCTCCGAAATCGCGGAAGTCCGCAAGGATTTGACCTTTGACATCGCCGATGCCCGCAAAGAGGCCGCGGCAGATATGGCACTACTCCGCAAGGATG
>JAUHTP010000098.1:0-2147 GCA_031332935.1 Candidatus Pantoea bathycoeliae
AGCGGCTGTTCTACATACAGTCTAATGCGGTGGCCAGTATTAGTTGACCACTACAACCCGGTGTTTCATCGCATTTAATATGCCGTAAAGCCGTTTGCAGATGGTTTTTGCCACATTCCTCATGATCGCAACATCACAGTTCTCTGCGAGAGCTATCCAGCGCAGCCAGTCTGCCCTGCGCTCATTGCTCCACGGGCGACTCCAGATTTCTCTGGCCAGCTCCTTCAGCGTCCAGCACTGGCTGGTCAGTTGCATCTGTTCCCGCAGCCATGACAGCTTTTCCTGACGTGACTCCGTCATACATTTTTCACCGTACTGCCACAGGAAGCGGGTGCCCTTTGCCTGCCGGCGGCTCTCTGCCGGCAGGCGGGGATGCTCATTCTGCCACATTTTATCCACGACCCCGCCCAGCTTCTTCGCCACATGGAAGCGGTCAAAGGCGATTTTCTCAACGGCACTGGGCAGATTGATTCGGGCTACCCTGATATAGCCTGTGTTCATATCCACTGAGAGTGTTTTCACCGACTCCAGTTGCCGGTCTGTCAGTGTGCGCAGGTATCCCGACAGGCTTTCAGTTCCGCGATCATCCGTCAGCGCCAGCGCCCGTCCTTCACGATCGGAGATAACGGTTATATAACGATGGCCCTTTTTGAAGGCGACCTCATCCACATTCATATGCCGGGCAGCTAAAGGCTTTTTTATTCTTGACAGACCGCGTTTAACGGCCCGCATTATCATGCCTTCAGCCACCACAACAGGGGAAGACCCAGAAAAGTTCGATTTATTCAACAAAGCCCGTATTTAATTTTTAAAACGGCTTCTGTCCCTTTGATATTCTATAATTTTGATTAGCAATATCTGTGCTGAGGAATTCCAACTTCCCTGATCGGATTTTAGCCTTAATACCATGGTCATCATTTACAAAGAAAGCTTCAGCAGAAACTACTCGCTTACCTAATTGATTGCCTTTAACCAATTTTTGATAGATCACCGCTGTTAAACCATCAGCCAGAATTGATGATGCAAGTTCCTGAGATTGAAAACCCGATGCTGCGATTTGCTGGATCGCGAGAATTGCTCCTGTGATAGAACCACCATGTACTGTTGTTATGACCAAGTGACCATTTACCGCAGCACGTATTGCCTCTCTTGCAGCAGCAGGTGAACGGATCTCCCCAATCATAATGTACCTAGGATTGTATCGCATTGCAGCGATCATAGCTGTTTCATATCCACCAGACTGACCAGCATCTAATTGGTACCACAATCCATTATCTTTTTCACCATAGATTCCTTGGACAGGAATTTCTGGGGGGTCTTCTATACCTACAACAATATCTCCATATGTAGATACCAATTTGGATAACAAAGAGTATACCGAAGTTGATTTACCGCTCCCCGTTGCTCCAGCAAAAACAACCAGCCCCTGTTTATCCCCCAAAGAGCATAATGCATTACTCAATGCAGTCACATAACCCAGTGACTCTATATTTGGCACAGGAAACTTTGGTCGCCTTAAAAAATACCCGATACCTTTTAAAGTTCTAATACGTGTGGCACGGAAGGGTATACCTTGAGTTTGATAAAAAAACTCATTGCTGCTTTCGCTATCAAGCTCTACTTTGATTTGATTTATCTCATCAAATAACTCTGTTTTGGCTGGAATCTCTGTTAAAGGTCCTGCTAATCCGACAACATGCCTTAAGAAAGCTCGTTCATCGGGCAATATCATGAGATCTGAGAATTCAATAAATTCTAATTTATTCATAAATAAATCATTCACTCAGGCGCCCCCTGGCAAAGCATCTTTTTATAAAGGTAAACACAACAATTTAGTCTAAATAGCTGCGCAGAATAGTAGATCACTTTAAGGGAACTCAGCCCGGATTGTGCGATCTGATCAATCGCCAAATATCCCAAATCATCAACCGGACTGAGCGATGCCGATCATAGCACCAATACCCCACGACGAACGACGCCTGATGCAGAAAGCGATCCATAAAACACGTGACAAGAACTATGCCCGTAGGTTGACCGCCATGCTGATGCTGCACCGGGGTGACCGTGTCAGTGACATAGCCAGAACACTCTGCTGCACATTGTTACGTGAACTGATAAAGTACTCTCCCGGCGATTTTGGTTATCAG
>JAUHTP010000099.1:0-2095 GCA_031332935.1 Candidatus Pantoea bathycoeliae
AGGTGTAGTAGAGAGCCATCCTGTCGGCTAATTCTGATTTATTCAACAAAGCCATGTTTTCCCCTTACTAATGAGTGTTTCAACCTGTTTGATGGTGAGTTTTTTCTCTGCAATTGTTGACCAGATTTTAAAGTCACAGCCCGTACAGGCAAACAGTTTGGGGCGGATCACAATGTCTTTACCACAATGAGGGCAGGGCGTTGCTAACCTTTCTACCTGTCCGCTATGAGATTTAGATTCACCTTTGATTCCGCCAACGCTAACATTATTTACCTGTTGACGCAATTCTCCGACAAGTTCATTAACAAATTCATCAACGGTTTTATTACCATTTTCGATATCGCTTTGTTGTGCTGACCAGAGCGCCGTCATATCGGGCAGTGTCGCTGAATCCGGCAGGGCGCGGAAAAAGGCAACGCCGGTTTCAGTGGGAATAAGCTTCCCTTTTTCCTCACGGATGAACTGACGGTCTTTCAGTTTTTCCAGCATATCCGAGCGTGTTGCGGGTGTACCGATGCCGCCGTGTTCATCCTTTTTGTCTTTATCCTTTTCTTTCAGCAATTGTTTAATTTTTGCATCTTCAACGAAATCTGCTACCCGCACCCGTGCTGCCAGTAGCGTGGCTTCGGTAAATAGCGGCGGTGGCGTGGTTTTCTTCTCGTTCACGGTCACCGCATCACAACTGCCGGTTTCCCCGGTGCGTAATGCCTGTAGTACATCAAACGCGCTGTCCGGCATATCCTCATCGCTGGCGTCTGACTCTTCACCTTTGAGAAAGGCGCTAAAACCGGCCTCGGTGGTTTTCCTTGCACGTGCGCTAAAGGTTTCACTTTCAACCTCAACGACAACGACAACCGAGGCTTCCAGATAACGCTTGTTGGGCATGAACTGAACGAGATAATGTTGTGCGATTGCCAGATAAACCAGCCTTTCATGCTCACTGAGCGCGTTTAATTCCGGTACGTTGGCGGTAGGGATAATCACGGTATGTGCTGTTACCTTGCCACTGTCAAACGCCTTGCTTTTACGGCTCCGATCAAGCGCCAGTCCGTTAAAATCACCAATGCCTTGCAGCGCCTCAAGCACCTGTGGCGCTTCCTTAAACTGCTCATCAGACAGATAGGAGCAATCGGAGCGGTTATAGGTGATGGCTTTGTATTTTTCGCGTAGCTGCTGGGTGATTTCCAGCGTTCGCGCCGCCGTCATTTTGTGCTGACGATTCATCGTCTGCTGCAATCTCACCAGATTGAACGGGAGTGGCGGTGCGGTTTCTTTCTCCTGCACGCCAGCGGCCTTTATATCAGCGTCCTTGCCGCGCAAACGTGCTGCCAGTGCATCAGCATAACTTTTGCTGGTAAGGCGCTTCTTGTCGTCCTGGGGCGTATTTTCGTTGACCTTCCAGTGGGCGGCGAATGTCTGGCCGTTAACGGCAAAGTCACCGATAAGCTGGTAGTAAAAACTCGACGTGTGCGACTGATTGGCGAGGTAGCGGCGCACTATCAAACCCAAAATTGGAGTTTGTACCCTTCCTACGGACAAGACGCCGCGATAGCCATTTTTACGTCCTTCGATTGTATAGGCGCAAGTCATGCTCATGCCGTAAATCAAATCGCCAGCAGCCCGTGCCAAGGCTTTGCGGTAAATGCCTTTGAACTGGTGATTATCTTTCAGTTGAGACAGGGCTTTTTTAACGGCGGCGTCGGTGTTGTCGTTATCAGCAAACGTTTAACCGGCTTGCTGTTGCCGGTATATTCAAGCAACTCCTCAACCAGCAATTGCCCCTCGTCGTCTGGGTCGCCTGCGTGGACAATCACATTCGCGCGCTTAATCAGGTCAATCACCGTTTGGGTATGCGCTTCCTTTCCGGCAATCGGCTCATAGCGCAGCGGGTAAAGCTGCAATGGCAAATCCTCCGCTTTCCACTGCGCATAAGCGGGATTATACGCTTCCGGCTCAATCGATTTGAGGAGATGCCCGTATCACCATGTCACGACGTTATCGGCTGACTCAAGATAGCCGTATTTTTTCTGAAAATTGCCCCCTAAATAGCTGCGCAGAATAGTAGATCACTTTAAGGGAACTCAGCCCGGATTGT